>NZ_JBVHXR010000008.1:0-249279 GCF_055569295.1 Streptomyces sp. NPDC029292 | reverse complement strand
GGGGAAGGAGAGTGGAACCCCCACACCCCCGGGAAAGGGGGGGGGGAGGGGGACAATTCACCACCCGGGAGAAACCACCGGGGGGGGGGGGGGGGGGCCGCGCCCCCGGGGCCCCCCCCCCCCTCCGTATGCCCCGGGTCATGCCCAGGTCATGCCCGGGTCGTCAGTGCGCCGGGACCGCCTTGAGGTCCTCGCCCGCCTCCATGGGATGGGTCACTTCGTCCGCGTCCCGCCCCTTGCCGAGGTGGTTGAAGACGAGGTTGAGGGCCACGGCCGCGATGCAGCCCGTCGAGATGCCCGAGTCCAGGACGATCTTCGCGGTCTCCGGGAACGCGTGGTAGAACTCCGGCGCGGTGATCGGGATGATGCCGACCGCGAGGGACACGGCGACGATCAGGACGTTGTTGTCCTTCTCCAGGCCGGCCCGTACGAGGGTCTGGATGCCGCTGGCCGCGACCGACCCGAAGAGGACGACGCCCGCTCCGCCGAGGACGGGACGCGGTACGACGGCGATCAGCGAAGCGGCCATCGGGCACAGGCCCATCAGCACCAGGAATCCGCCGCCGGTGGCGACCACGTACCGGCTGCGGATCCGCGTCATCGCGACCAGGCCGATGTTCTGCGCGAAGGCGCTGCACATGAAGCCGTTGAAGAGCGGGCTGAGCGCCGAGCCGAGGGTGTCGGCGCGCAGACCGGCCGCGATGGTCTTCTCATCGGCCGGGCGCTCGACGATCTCGCCCAACGCCAGCATGTCCGCGGTCGATTCGGTCATCGAGACCACCATGACCACGATCATCGAGACGATCGCGGCGACCTGGAACTGCGGGGCGCCGAAGTGGAACGGCGTCGGGAAGCCGACGACGTCCGCGTCGGCCACCGGGCTGAAGTCCGTGACACCGAAGGGGATCGCGACGAGCGTGCCGATGACCAGGCCGAGCAGCACGGCGATCTGCTTGACGAAGCCGCGGGTGAAGCGGCGCAGCAGCAGGACGATGACGAGCGTCGCGGCCGCCAGGCCCAGGTAGGTCATCGAACCGTAGTCGTCCGCCGCAGGGTTGGGGCCCTGCGCCCAGCCGAAGGCGACCGGCAGCAGCGAGACGCCGATGAGGGTGATCACGGAGCCGGTGACGACGGGCGGGAAGAAGCGGACCGCCTTGCTGAAGAAGGGGGCGGCTATGAAGCCGAGCACTCCCGCGACGATGACCGCGCCGAAGATGATCGGCAGCGCGTCGCTCTTGTCCTTGGTGGAGGCGACGACCGCGGTCATGGGCGCGACACCCGCGAAGGTGACGCCGTTGACGAACGGCAGCCTGGCGCCGATCTTCCAGAAGCCGAGGGTCTGCAGGAAGGTGGCGAGGCCCGCGGTGAACAGACAGGCGCCGGTCAGGAAGGTCAGTTCGGTGGCCGACAGGCCGATGGCCGCGCCGACGATCAGGGGTGGGGCGACCACTCCGGCGTACATGGCGGCCACATGCTGCAGGCCGGTGGTCGCCATCTTCAGGGGCGGGAGTTTCTCGTCGACTGGGTGCTTGGAGTCGGCGGTCGGGGCTGGTACTGCATCGGTGCTTGGCTCAGGCTGGGCGGCCACGGCGGCTCCTCCGGTCGGTTTGCACGTCAGCGTTGACGCGGGGTTCAAGGAGGTGATGCGCGGTCGTGCGGGACCGGGACAGTGACCGTGACGCAGAGGGATTCCTGGTCACGGAGACCGTTCCGGGGAGCGCACGCGTCCACGCACACCCCCCGGAAACGGCCGCCATGGACCCCGCTCGGGTCCACGGCTACCGGCTGAAGGCCGTCCCCCTCAGCCGGAGATCTCCAGTTGTTCAGACCTGCACGGCGATCCGCGCGGGCCGCACTGTCAGGCCCGTACGGTTGTCCGTGCCAGGCCGGACCGTCAGGCCTCCGCGGTGATCCGCGCCAGGCGCTGCGCCTCTTCCCGCGTGGAGCGGGCAATGGCGTCCTCGTCGACGTGCAGCAGTCGGCTGTCCTCGACGACCGGCTTGCCGTTGACGAGCGAGAGCGTGACCGGGGCCGCCGCGCCGAAGACCAGCGCGGTCACCGGGTCGGCGATCGAGGCGTGCGCCAGGGTGTCCAGCTTCCACAGCACGATGTCGGCGAGCTTGCCCGGCTCCAGGGAGCCGATCTGCGAGGCGCGGCCCAGGACCTGGGCGCCGCCGTATGTGCCGAGGCGCAGCGCCTGACGGGCGTTCAGGGCGGCCTCGCGGTGCGCGCCGAGGCGGTTGATGAGGAGGGCGTTGCGCAGCTCGGTGTGCAGCTCGCCGGACTCGTTGGAGGCGGTGCCGTCGACCCCGAGGCCGACCGGGACGCCGGCCGCCAGCATGTCGGGAACGCGCGCGATACCGGCCGCCAGACGGGCGTTGGAGGACGGGCAGTGGGCCACACCCGTCTTCGTACGGGCGAAGGCGGCGATGTCGGAGTCGTTCATGTGGACGCAGTGCGCCATCCACACGTCCTCGCCGAGCCAGCCGGTGGACTCGAAGTAGTCGGTCGGGCCCATCCCGAACAGTTCCTTGCAGAACTGCTCCTCCTCCACGGTCTCCGAGCCGTGCGTGTGCAGCCGTACGCCCTTGCGGCGGGCCAGCTCGGCGCCCTGCTTCATGAGTTCGGTGGAGACGGAGAAGGGCGAGCAGGGCGCGACGGCGACCTGCGTCATGGCGTCGAAGGAGGCGTCGTGGTACTCGTCGACGGTCGCCTCGGTGGCGGCCAGCGCCCCTTCGAGGGTCTCGACGGCGAAGTCCGGCGGCAGCCCGCCGTCCTTCTCGCTGCGGTCCATGGAGCCGCGGGCGAGGGTGAAGCGGACGCCCGTCTCACGCGCGGCCCGGATGATGGCGCCGGACAGGTCGCCGGAGCCCTTCGGGAAGACGTAGTGGTGGTCCATGGCAGTGGTGACGCCGCCGCGGGCCATCATGGCGAGGGAGCCCTGGGCCGCCGAGTACGCCATCTTCTCGTCGATGCGCGCCCAGGTCGGGTAGAGCGCGACGAGCCAGTTGAAGAGGTTGTGGTCCGTGGCCAGGCCGCGGGTGATCCACTGGTAGAAGTGGTGGTGGGTGTTGACCAGGCCGGGGGTGGCCAGGTGCCCGGTGCCGTCGATGCGGCGGACCACGTTCTCCAGGTTCTCGGGGGCCTTTCCGGCGCCCACCGACTCGATCTTGTTGTCGGCGACGACGATGTGGCCCGAGGCGTACTCGGTGTCACCTGCGTCCACAGTCGCGATGGAACAGTTCTCGATCACGATGCGCGAAGCTGCCACGGCGGTTCCTCGTTCTTCCCATTGGCGGACGGACCCGGGGGTCGAGCGGGGTGACGACCGGGTCCGTGGTGCTGTTGTTGCGCAGATGCCCCCGCTCTCCCCTGGGACTTGACGCCGGCGCACGCGTCGGGGGTGGAGCAGCAGTACTGCTGGCCGCAGTACTACAGGTTGGTGAGGTCCTCCGGGATGTGCGGCTCGCAGCCGTCGCGCAGAATGGTGGCTTCGATCAGCCCGTACGGACGGTCGGCCGCGAAGTAGACCTCGTTGTCGTTCTCGAGCCCGAACGGCTTCAGGTCCACCAGGAAGTGGTGCTTGTTCGGAAGCGAGAAGCGGACCTCGTCGATCTCGCTGCGGTTGTTGATGATCCGCGAACCCATTTGGTAGAGGGTCTGCTGCAGCGACAGCGAGTACGTCTCCGCGAAGGCCTGGAGCATGTGCTTCCTGACCTGGTCGTAGGACTTCTCCCAGTTGGGCATCTTCTGCTCGTCGCCGCTCCAGTTGAAGCGCCAGCGGGCGGAGACCTGGGTGGCCAGGATGCGGTCGTACGCCTCCTGGAGCGTCGTGTACTTGTCCTTGACGTAGCCCCAGAACTCGGAGTTCGTCGAGTTCATCACGACGAGGTCCTTCAGGCCGGAGATGACCTCCCACTTCTCACCGTCGAAGGTGATCTGGGTGACCCGGGTCTCCTGACCCTTGCGTACGAAGGAGTGCTTGACCTCGTCGGCGCCGATGAACTTGGAGTTGGCGTCCGAGGTCTCGATGCGCTCCCAGGCGTACTCCTCGATGCGGATGCGCGCCGTCTTGATCGGCTCCTGGCTCGTCACGAAGTGCCGGGCGAGGTGGATGCCGAACTGCTCGGCGGACTCGATGCCGTACTCCTTGGCGAAGGCGTACACCGTGTTCTTGGTGGTGTCCGTCGGCAGGACGTTCGCGTTGGAGCCCGAGAGGTGGACCTCCTGCATGTCGCCGCTCAGTGCGACCGACACGTTCAGGTCCTTGATGTGGTGCGTGTCGCCGTCGCGGGTGATCTTGACGACGCGGTTCTCGGCCTTGCCGTACTGGTTCTGTCCCAGAATCGTGGGCATGTCTGCTAGCTCCCTCGGTAAACGGAGTAGCCGAACGGGTTGAGCAGCAGCGGTACGTGGTAATGCTCGCCCGGTTTGACGGCGAACGTGATCGCCACCTCGGGGAAGAACACTCCGGTCGCATCGCTGTCCCGATTCGCGGGGGCGTCCTGCTGCGCATCGGCTTGCTTTGTTTCTGAATCCGACTCGAAATACCGCTCGACTGCGAAGTCGAGCCGTACGTGGGTCGTCCCCTCCGGCAGCGCCGGAAGGTCCTTGCACCGGCCGTCCGCGTCGGTCGCGGAGCCGCCGAGCGCCTGCCAGTCTCCGCCCTGCCCGTAATGGGCGGAGCGCCCCGTACGGGCCGCGAGCTGGACGGCGACGCCCTCGGCGGGGCGCCCGACGCTGGTGTCCAGGATGTGCGTGGACACGGAGGCGGTGGTGTCGGTGCTCATGCGTTCTCTTCCTCGACGAGGCGGGTCAGCCGGATGCGGTTGATCTTGCCCAGCTCGGCGCGGACGATCTCGCGCTCCTGCTCCGGCGCGTTGCCGATCCGCTCCTTGACCGCGTCGCGCATCTGCTCGCCGGTCCTGCCGGTGGCGCAGATGAGGAAGACGTGGCCGAACTTCTCCTGGTAGGCCAGGTTCAGTTCGAGCATCTCCTCCCTGAGCTCCTCGGAGGCGCCGGCCATGCCGCGCTGCTCCCGGGAGGAGGTCGGGTCCCCGGGCTTCGGCCGCCCGATCGGCGGGTGCCCCGCCATCGCCTCCTCCAGGTCCGCGGTGGTCAGCTCCGCCATGGCGGCGTCACTGGCCAGGAAGAGGTCCTCGGTGGTGGCGTAGGGGCGCTGCGCGAGCAGCCTGCGCACCCACGCCGAGGAGGCACAGGCCTCGTGGAGGGCGGCAAAGGCCGCGTTCTCCTCCAGGGCGTTGAACCGGGCGAGGCCGCCAGGTGTGGTACTCGAAGTCACGGGAAGCCTCCGTGGCCTTGTGCTGGACGGGCTGCGGATAGCTAACGCCCTCGGAAACACCACGTCAACACTTTGTTGAAAACTCCGGGTAACGAAAACCGCCGTCCGGACAGTCCGGACGGCGGCGGGTCGCGCGCGAGACGGCCTCAGCCGCCCTGCGCCACGGATTCCTCGCTCAGGCCTCTTTTTCGCGGTTCAGATAGTTGTAGACGGTGAACCGGCTCACCCCGAGCGCGCTCGCCACGGTTTCCACACCGTGCCGCACGGAGAAGGCTCCGCGTGCTTCCAGTATGCGCACGACCTCCTGCTTGGACTTGCGGTCGAGGTCGGCCAGCGGCTTGCCCTGCTTGCGCTCCAGGGCGGCCAGGATGTGGTCCAGCGAGTCGGCGAGCTGGGGCAGGCGTACGGCGACGACGTCCGCGCCCTCCCAGGACAGTACGACGTCGTCGGTGCCGGCCTGGTCGGGCGGCAGCATCTCGCCCCCCATGGCGTCGACCAGCGGCTTGACGGCCGTGACGAAGGGGTCCTCCCCAATGCCGGTCACTTGTCGCCCTCCCCGACGGCGCCGACAGCGCCGACGACGTTTACCTGCATCGAGACCCGGGTGGCGCCCGCCTCCAGGGCCTTGCGCAGCAGCGCGTCGACCGCGGTGAGCACCGCGTCCGCGCCGCCCTCCGCGGTGTTGCCGAACGGCCCGACGTCCACGGCGTCCAGCTCGGCCGCCTCGATGACCTCGCGGGCGGCCAGCGCGTGCGGGGGCGCCTCGTCGAGATCGAAGGGCTCGGTGGTGAACTCCACTCTCAGTCGCACAGTGTCCCCAAAACGTCTCTGAGCTGCATGCTCTCTCGCCCTTCCAGACCGGGAGGGCACATCCGGGGCATATTCTGCTCCGCGACGACGCTAGCCGACGCCACATTCGGGGCCCTACCGAGGCTTCAGCCTCCCGCACCTGGGCCGGCGCCGTCGCCCGTCCACGAGTTTCCACGAGTTGTGAAGGCCTGAGGCCCGCCGTCGGCCCGGATCGTTTCAAGTATTGTTGGAAATTTGCGCGCACATATTGCTAACAATATTGCCGCGCGGTTACGTTCTCGGACACGCGAACACGGCTCACAGCGCTCGTGGCACACGTTCCGCCACAGCGCCAACAGCCGGCACAGCTGCATACGCACGTATCCCGCATACCGTTCCGCCGCGCCGACCGGTGCGTACCGCATTCACTGGTTCTTCGTCACCGCACGACCCCGCCGGTCGCCCGCGCGGCCCTCCCCCCGGAGGCGCGCGTGATCAGACATCCACGGAAGCAGCGCCTGGCCGCATGGACGGCGGCCCTCGTCGTACCCGCCCTGGTCCTCGGGGCCTCGACCGTCGCGGCACGATCCGCGAGTGAGGCCGAGCGGGGCAACACGGCCCCGGTCGTCCGGACCGACAGCGGCCTCGTACAGGGCGTCGCGACGGCCAAGGCCGACCAGTTCCTCGGCCTTCCCTACGCGGCGCCGCCCCTGCGCGAGCTCGGCTGACGCCGACCGGCGACTTCTGGCTCGGCTGACGCCGGCCGACCGACTCCAGGAGCGACCGACACCGGCCGGAAGACCTCCGCTTTCCTCACCCCCCACCTCCTTACCCTCAACAGGAAGCAGGGAACGATGAGACGCAGGAGACTGAACGGCAGGATCAGATCCGCCCTGGCCGCCGCGGGCCTGCTCGGTCTGGGCTTCATGACCCCGCTGGTGTCCACCGGTGCGTCGGCGCAGAGCATCGAACGCCCCACCTCGACCGTGGTGGAGACCACCAACGGCAAGGTGCGGGGCGGCAGCCGGACGGGGTACGACGAGTGGCTCGGCATCCCCTACGCCGCCGACCCGGTCGGCAAGCTGCGCTGGAAGGCTCCGCAGCCCGCGGCCGAGTGGAACGGCGTGCGCGACGCCACCGCGTTCAGCGACCGCTGCGCCCAGGCCGCCGGCTGGGACCCCGGTTACGAGAAGGCGATCACCACCGAGGACTGTCTCTCCCTCAACGTCTATGTACCGAAGGGCACCCAGGGCCGCCTCCCGGTGCTCGTCTGGATCCACGGCGGCGGCTTCTCCGGCGGCGCGGGACAGGACACCAACCCACGCACGTTCGTCGAGCAGACGGGCGCGGTCGTGGTCACGGTCAACTACCGGCTCGGCCCGCTCGGCTTCCTCAATCTGCCCGAGCTGCGCAAGGAGAGCGCCGACGGCCCCGGAAACTATGGGCTGTTGGACCAGCAGGCCGCTCTGCGCTGGGTGCAGTCCAACGTCGTCCGCTTCGGCGGCAACCCGAAGAACGTCACCATCGCGGGGCAGTCCGCCGGCGCCAGTTCGGTCTGCGCCCAGATGTCCTCGCCCACCGCCAAGGGCCTCTTCGCGCGGGCGGGCATCATGAGCGGCGGTTGCAGCGTGCAGTCCGCCGCGGCGGGTGAGACGCAGAGCCTGGCCTTCGTCAAGGAGGTCGGCTGCTCCACCGCCTCGGACGTGCCGGCGTGTCTGCGCGCCAAGCCCGCCTCCGCGATCGTCACCGCCCAGCAGAAAGCGGGTGTACGGCCCTCCCTCGGCGGCGCCGCCTTCCCGACCGACCCGGCGGTCGCCGTCCAGACCGGGAAGTTCAACCGCGTCCCGGTGATGCTCGGGCAGACCAACAGCGAACGCGGGCTGTTCACGTTCCAGAACTACGACTACCTCGGCAAACCGCTCACCTCCGCCCAGTACGAGACGGAGGTCCGCGCCGCCTACGGAGCAAACGCCGAGAAGGTGCTCGCCGAGTACCCGCTCAGCGCCTACGCCACCCCGGGCCAGGCGTGGACCGCCGTCCAGAACGGCTCCACCTCCTACGCCCGCCAGCAGCTGATGGGAACGCTGTCGCACTGGGTGCCGACGTATGCCTACGAGTTCGCCGAGAGCGACACGCCGCACTTCACCTCCATCTACCTGCTCCAGCAGAAGAGCGAGGTGGCGCGGAACTTCCCGTTCGGCGGCGCCGTGCACGTCGACGACCTCGGCTACATCTGGGACTACCTCGGCCAGACCCTGCCCTACGACGACGACCAGCTGGAGCTCTCCCGGCAGATGATCACCTTCTGGGGCCGCTTCGCCGCCGTCGGCGACCCGAACGGGGCCCGTACTCCGGCCTGGCCGAAGTACAGCACCAGCACCGAGGCCCTGATGTCGCTCTTTGCCTGTGACACCTCCCCGGCGAGCGGCAAGGCCCCGGCCGCCTGCTCCAAGGTCTCCACCCAGTTCGGCCAGGAGCACAACCTCGACTTCTGGAAGAGCCTCTCGTCCTGACGGTCCGCGCACGCCGGCGCTCCCGCTCCCCGCGGGCGGGGCGCCGGCCGGGCACCCCCAACCTCCTGTCGGAGATCACCATGCACGAGACAGCTGTACACAGCCGCGCCGGAATCCGGCGCCGACCGGGCTGGAAGGCAGGGCTGCTCCGCGGCGTCCTTGCACTCGCCGCAGCCCTGCTCCTGACCGCACCGTCATCGCCCGCCTCCGGAGTCTCCGGCGTCTCCTCCGGCTCCCCCGCCTCCTCGCACGCCGAAGTCGGCGCACTCGCCCCGAAGGTGGTCCACACCGGCACCGGGCCGACCGGCTACCAGGTCACGTTCCGCTACAAGGACCCCACCGCCACCAGCGTCCAGATCAAGGGTGAGTGGTACTTCGCCAACCCGTACAAGCTCTCCGCCCTGGCCGGCACCAAGACCACCGTCATCGCCACGCCCGGGCTGTTGCCCACACAGTGGCAGCCCGGTGACATCCCGATCGGCTCACCCAACTCCTCCCAGGCCAACTGGCCCGTGACCGACATGACCAAGAACGCCCGCACGGGAGTGTGGTCCTACACGACCCCCCTGCCGTCCGGGATCTTCAACTACGGCTTCTACGTCGACTGCTCCAGCTCGACGCAGTCGGGGTGCACCGAGGTGTCCGACCCGAGCAATCCGCCGTGGAACCAGAAGAGCGGCCACGCCGTCGGCTCGGTCCAGGCACTCAGCCAGGTCTACGTGCCCTCGGACCCCAAGTTCGGGACGGTCGACCTCGGGTGGCAGGCCCCGAGCCGTGAACGCGGCACGCTGACCGACGTCAGCTACCCGACATCCAGCCCGATCATCCCCGAGGGCACGAACCGCCTCGCCGTCTACACCCCGCCGGGTTACGACGCGCACCGGTCGAAGCCGTATCCGACGGTCTACCTGTTCAGTGGCGGTGACAACGAAACGGACTGGAGCACTCAGGGCGATGTGGGCAACATCCTGGACGACCTGATCGACACCGGGCAGATTCAACCGATGGTGGTCGTCATGCCGAACAGTCTGGGGGAAACCTCGGATGCCAACGGTTATCCGGCGTTCGACGCCAACTTCCTCGACAACGTCGTTCCCTATGTCGAGTCGCACTACCAGGTGTCCACCTCTCCGTCGGAGCGGGCAGTCGGCGGGCAGGGCTTCGGCGGCTCGATCGCACTCTCGTTGCTGTTCAACAACACCGCCGAGTTCGGCTATTACGGGGTCCTGAGCCCTGGCGCGGTTGCCAAGTTCACCATCCCGGAGGGGTCATCCCTCAGTGCCGCGCAGGTGGCGGCGTTCAAGAA
Source organism: Streptomyces sp. NPDC029292 (assembly GCF_055569295.1). NCBI lineage: Bacteria > Bacillati > Actinomycetota > Actinomycetes > Kitasatosporales > Streptomycetaceae > Streptomyces > Streptomyces sp. NPDC029292. The sequence goes on along the minus strand of NZ_JBVHXR010000008.1, from coordinate 239,369 downwards.
GGTGGGCATCTTCACCGGCGGCGGTTGGCAGGAGCCCGGCGTCACACCGAGCGGAGTGGTCGGCGCCGGTCACTACTACCACGCCCGAGTGATGTCCACCCTCGCCGAGGCAGGTGTGGGGCTGGCCGCGGACTTCGTCAACGGTGGCCACGAGTGGTACGTCTGGCGCCAGCTCATCAGGGACTTCCTCACCCGTACGGCCTTCTTCCCGTCGGTGACCGGATGATCCGGCACGCCCGGCCAGAACAGACACCTCGGCCGGAACAGACACCCCGGCCAGAACAAGAGGAGGTACCCGCGTGATGTCCAGCGACACGACACCGACCAGACGGAGCCTGATCGTCTCCCTGTTCCTCGCCGCGGCCGCACCCGTGCTGGGCGCCGCGGGTCCGGCATCGGCCGACACGAGGAAACCCGTACGGACCGCGTCCGGCCTGGTGCGGGGCGCGCCGGGAAGCGACCCCACCATCACCGCCTTCAAGGGCATCCCCTACGCCGCCGCGCCGGTGGGAAAGCTCCGCTGGCGGCCCCCGGCGGCGCCCGCCTCCTGGAAGGGCGTGCGCGATGCCGTCGCCTTCGGCGCCTCGCCTCCGCAGGCCGGCACCACCTTCCAGATGGACGAGGACTGCCTGTTCCTCAACGTGTGGACCGGCGCGTCCACCAGCCGCGAGCGGCGTCCGGTGTTCGTCTGGATCTACGGCGGCGGCTTTTCCGGGGGCACGAGTTCGGACCCGCTGTTCGACGGTGAGAACCTGGCCCGCAAGGGCGTGGTCGTCGTGACGTTCAACTACCGGCTCGGCGCCTTGGGATTTCTCTCCACACCCGAGCTGAGCCGGGAATCCGGACGCGACGTCTCGGGTAACTACGGGCTGCTCGATCAGGTCGCGGCTCTGACATGGGTGCGGAAGAACATCGCCGCGTTCGGTGGCGACCCCGGCAACGTCACCATCGCCGGGCAGTCCGCGGGCGCGGGTTCCGTGGGCTTCCTGTCGATTTCCCCGCTCGCCAGGGGACTGTTCGAAAGGTCCATCGCCGAGAGCCAGGTCCGTGAACCGGGCGACCCGGAACTGCGCTACCTGGGCGTGTCGTACAGAAAACCGGGGACGGCCGAAGAGCAGGGCGTCGCCTATGCGGCGAAGCACGGTGCGAAGTCCCTGGCAGAACTGCGGGCGCTGCCCTGGACTGACTTCACCGACGCCGCCTCACTTCCGGACGAAACCGTCGATACCGGGAGCATCGCAAAACCGCCGCTCTTCCGCCCCGTTGTCGACGGCTGGGTGATCCCGTCCGGATACAGCAAGACGTACCGCCAGGGTACGCAGAACAACGTCGCGTTCCTGGCGGGCAACAACCTGGACGAAAGCGGCGCCGTGCCGGAGACCGCCTTCGACTACTGGCGCGAGCACGGGTATCCCGGCAGGCCGGGCGCGCCACCCGTCCATGTCACGCTGGCCGACTACGTGAGTGCCGCCCGGCAGAAATTCGGCTCCATGGCCGATGAATTCCTGAGGCTGTATCCCGCGAGCACGGACGACGAGGCGGCACTGATCAGCAACGACGCGATCCGCGACAACTCGCGCGTGTCCACGTACCTCTGGGGAACGGAGTGGACCCGGCACACCACGAAACCGGTGTACACCTACTTCTGGACACACCGGCCGCCCGGCCCGGATCACGACATCAGAGGCGCCTACCACGCCTCGGAAATCGCCTACGTCTTCGGCAATCTGTACCCGGCGACCCTCCCGTGGACCGACGCGGACCGGAAGATCGCGGACATCATGTCGTCCTATTGGGCGAATTACGCCGCCACGGGCAACCCCAACGGGCCGGGCCTGCCCAAGTGGCGTGCCTACGACGTGCATTCACCGACCGTGATGGAGGCCGGCGACCATTTCGGGCCGATTCCAGTGGCGGAGCCGGACAAAGTCAACTTCTGGAAGCGCTTCTTCATGACCCAGGAGGCCTGGTAGCCCTGTACCGAGCCGCATTACGGAGCATCGCCCCTTCTGGGCCACGCTGTCCTGACGCCTTCCCCAGCGCGGCGGCGGTGCCCGTGGGTCTCCACCCGCGGGCATCGCTGTCGCCCCGTGGGTCTCCACCCGCACACCGCCCCGCAGCCCGGTCCACACCGCATCGCCCACACCCGCGACGCCCTCCCCCTCCCCCAGCCCCACCGAGTCCCGTCCGGCGGGCGCCGCCGAGGAGACCGTGGAGCCGGTGATCCCGCTGCCCGACCCGGGCATCGACCTCCCGGATGACGGGGTGCTGCCCGGCGCCGGTCCGCTGACCGGCGGCAACGACGGGAAACCGACCGCTGACAACGATGAGAACTCGATGAGGGCCGCCCCCCTCCACAACTGCGGATACCCGGCGGTAATGTCGCCACCCGCCGGGCGGCACGAGACCGGCGGGTGAGCGCGAAGGGGCCCTCATGGCGACGGACATGCCTACGGAGATACAAGCGGCCCACGACCGTTGGCGGCACATGTGGAGCCATCGCGAGCAGCTGCTCAAGGTGGCCCGTCGCCGTTCGATGAGCCAGGAGGACGCCGAGGACGCCGTGCACGAGGCGATGCTGCGCGCCGCCGAGCGCCCGGACCTCGACGACGAGCGTCTCGCCGCCTGGCTGACGACGGTGACCGTGCGGCTGTGCGTCGACCGGTACCGGCAGGTCAACCGCGAGGCGGAGGTGAGCAGCCGTCCCAGGCTGGTCGCCCCCGGACCGGTGCCGGTCGAGGAGGCGGTGTGCGACCGGGCCGAGGCCAAGTGGCTGGCCGTACGCAGCGGGGAGCTGCCCGCCCGCCAGGCGGAGGCGATCTGGCTGAAGTCCGAGGATCTGGACGTCGGCCAGGTCGCCCTGAAGATGGGCCTGAGCTATCGCACGGTCGAGTCACTGCTGGCCCGGGCCCGCCGGACCCTGCGTGACTCGCTCGCGGGCACGCTGGGGTTCGCCCTGTTCCTGTGCGGGCGCGGCAGGCCGCGCGCGGGCGGGCACGCGCAGGCCGTGGCGGTGACGTCGACGGCGGCGACCTTGGCGGTGGCGGGGTTCTTCGCCCTGCCGCACGTGCAGGACTCCGACGGGCAGGGCGCGGCGCCGCGGCCCGCCGTCTCCCGGGCCACGGACGCGTGGGAGACGGACAGCGCGGGCCGGGTGCCGTCACCGGACGCGCCCGAACGGCCGGCGGCGTCGGCAGTCCCCGCCGCCCAGACGACGGAGTCGTCCGGCGACCGGCCGCTGCTGCCGCTGTCGGTGCCGTCCCTGCCGGAGGTGTCGCTCTCTCCGGTGCCGGAGCTTTCGGCCCCGGAGGTGCCACGGGTGCCGGGCGTGCCGGATGTCCCGCCCCTGCCCGAGCTCCCGAAGACGCCGGAGATCCCGAACGGCGCGGGCGCTTCCGTCCTACCGTCCGCCCCGGTCGACGTACCGACCTCGGGCGCACTTCCGTAGACCGCCCTCCGGATCGCCCGCTGGACCGCCCGCTGGACCGCCCGCAAAAAAAAATCACGTCCGCCGCGACGGACGCCCCGCCCCTCCCCGTAGAGCAGATGTCGGAGCTGCTCCACGGCTGAAGGGTGGACCGGATGGGTGTCGAGATCTGTGTGGAAGGGCTGAGCAAGTCCTTCGGTGACCAGGTCATCTGGCAGGACGTGTCGCTGACGCTGCCCGCCGGAGAGGTCTCGGTGCTGCTCGGCCCTTCGGGCACGGGCAAGTCGGTGTTCCTCAAGACGCTCGTCGGGCTGCTGAAGCCGGACCGGGGCTCGGTCCGGATCGCCGGCCGGGACATCACCAGACTGCGCGAACACGACCTGTACGAGGTGCGGAAGCTGTTCGGCGTGCTGTTCCAGGACGGCGCGCTGTTCGGGTCGATGAGCCTGTACGACAACATCGCCTTCCCGCTGCGCGAGCACACCCGCAAGTCCGAGAGCGAGATCCGGCGGATCGTGCTCGAGAAGATGGACATGGTCGGGCTGATCGGTTCGCAGGAGAAGCTGCCCGGCGAGATATCCGGTGGCATGCGCAAACGGGCCGGTCTCGCCCGTGCGCTGGTCCTCGACCCGGAGATCATCCTCTTCGACGAGCCGGACTCGGGACTCGATCCGGTGCGCGTCGCCTACCTCAACCAGTTGATCGTCGACCTCAACGCCCAGATCGACGCGACCTTCCTCATCGTCACGCACGACATCGCCTCGGCCCGCCAAGTGCCCGACAACATCGGGCTGTTGTTCCGTCGCGAGCTGGTCGTGTTCGGCCCCCGCGAGAGGCTGCTGACCAGTGACGAGCCGGTCGTACGACAGTTCCTGAACGGCCGGATGCAGGGGCCGATCGGTATGGCTGAGGAGAAGGACGCCGCGCAGGTCGAGGAGGAGCTGGCGCGTCTCGGCGACACGGACCGGCGGGCCCGCCACGTCGGCAACGACATGACGCCACGCCTACTGCCGGGCCCCGGCATCACCCGCCCGCCCCGCTGGGAGGCGATCGCAAGGCGCGAAGCCGAGCTGCACCGGAAGGAGGCTGCGGGCGCATGAGCCTCTCACCGACCGGAGCGCTCCGACATTCGGGCAACCTCTTCGCGATGGCCCTGGACGTCGTCCGCACCCTGCCCCGACGCCCCTTCCAGGCAAGGGAGTTCATCCAGCAGGCCTGGTTCGTCGCGAGCGTCACGATCCTCCCCACCGCTCTCGTGTCGATCCCTTTCGGGGCGGTCATCGCGCTGCAGATCGGCAGCCTGACCCGGCAGTTGGGCGCCCAGTCCTTCTCGGGCGCCGCCTCGGTGCTCGCGGTGCTGCGGGAGGCCTCGCCGATCGTCACCGCGCTGCTGATCGCCGGGGCGGGCGGCACAGCCATCTGCGCGGACCTCGGGGCGCGAAAGATCCGTGAGGAGATCGACGCGATGCAGGTGCTGGGCATCGACCCGATCCACCGGCTCGTCGTACCGCGCGTCCTGGCCTCGATGGTGGTGGCGGTGCTGCTCAACGGCCTGGTGTCGGTCGTCGGCGTCGCGGGCGGCTACTTCTTCAACGTGATCCTGCAGAACGGCACCCCCGGCGCGTACCTGGCGTCCTTCACCACGCTCGCCCAGCTGTCGGACCTCTGGGCGGCCGAGCTCAAAGCACTCGTCTTCGGCGCGATCGCCGCAATCGTCGCCTCCTACAAGGGACTTACCGCGAAGGGCGGCCCCAAGGGCGTGGGCGACGCCGTGAACCAGTCCGTGGTGATCACCTTCATGTTGCTGTTCGTGACGAACTTCGTGATGACCGCCGTGTACTTCCAAATTGTTCCGCAGAGGGGTTAGCCGATGCGACTCCTCCACCGCGCTCTCGACCGCCCGCTCCGATCACTCGAAGAGCTGGGAACCCAACTCGCGTTCTACGGGCGCTCGTTGGCATGGACCGGCCGCACCGTGCGCCGCTACAAGAAGGAGATCCTGCGACTGCTGGCCGAGGTGAGCTTCGGCCGCGGCGCGCTCGCCGTGGTCGGCGGCACGGTCGGCGTCATCGCCTTCCTGTCGTTCTTCACCGGCACGGAGGTGGGCCTCCAGGGCTACGCGGCGCTGAACCAGCTCGGCACCTCCAACTTCGTGGCGTTCCTGTCGGCGTACTTCAACACCCGTGAGATCGCCCCGCTGGTGGCCGGACTCGCGCTGTCCGCGACGGTCGGCGCCGGGTTCACCGCGCAGCTCGGCGCGATGCGGATCAGCGAGGAGACCGACGCCCTGGAGGTGATGGGCGTACCGTCGCTGCCCTTTCTGGTGACCACCCGGATGATCGCGGGTTTCGTGGCGGTGATCCCGCTGTACGTGATCGGGCTGCTGTCCTCGTACTTCGCCGCCCGGACCATCACCACCGGCTACTACGGGCAGTCGGCGGGCACCTACGACCACTACTTCCAGCAGTATCTGCCGCCGGTCGACGTGTTCTGGTCGTTCGGCAAGGTGCTCGTCTTCGCGGTCCTGATCATTCTCGTGCACTGCTTCTACGGCTACTACGCGAGCGGCGGCCCGGCGGGCGTCGGCGTCGCGGTGGGCCGCGCGGTGCGGACCTCGATCGTCGCCATCAACGTCCTGGACTTCTTCCTGTCGCTGGCGATCTGGGGCGCCAACACGACCGTACGGATAGCGGGGTGAGCGGGGTGAGCGGGGTGAGCCGTACGAGAGCTACGAGAGTACTGAGACTGCGGTTGTACGGAGTCCTGTTCATCGCCGTGCTGGCGCTCCTGCTGTCCCTCTCCGTCGCCGTCTACCAGCAGGTGTTCACCCCCGTCGTACGGATCACGCTGGAGGCCGACACCCTCGGCAACCAGCTCGATCCGCGCGCCGACGTCAAACTGCGCGGTCTGCTGGTCGGCGAGGTGCGTGAGGTGCGCGCGGACGGCACGAAGGCGACGCTGGACATCGCGCTCAAGCCGGAGTACGTCGCGTACATCCCCTCGGACGTGCACGCCCGGCTGCTGCCCAAGACGCTGTTCGGCGAGAAGTACGTCGACCTGGTCGCACCCGCAGGCTCCGCCGCCCGGCCCATCCGCGCCGGGGACGTCATCACCCAGGACCGCACGAAGGCCGGCATCGAGTTGCAGCGGCTGCTGGACGATCTGCTGCCGCTGCTGCGGACCGTCCAACCCGGAAAGCTCAACGCCACGCTCTCCGCGTTCTCCACCGCCCTCGAAGGGCGCGGGGACCGGATCGGCGACAACCTGACGCGGGTCGAGGGCTATCTGCGCCGCATCAACCCGCACCTGCCGTCCCTCCGGGAGGACATCGCGCGGTTCGCGGACGTCGCCGAGGTGTACGGCGACGCGGCGCCCGACCTGATGAAGATCCTGCGCAACACCGTCACCACCAGCCGCACCCTCGTCGAGAAGCGGGACCAACTGGCCGCCGCGCTCACCTCGACCGCCACGGTCGCGGGCACAGCGGACGCCTTCCTCGCCGAGAACGGCGACCGGCTGATCACCCTCGGCCGGGTCTCCCGCCCCACACTGCAGCTCTTCGCCCGCTACTCGCCCGAGTACCCCTGCCTCCTCGACGGGCTGGTCAGGCAGGAGCAGGCCTCGGAGGAGGCGTACAAGGGCGGCAAAATGCGCATCACTCTCGAAGTCGTACGTCAGAGATCCGCGTACGAGCCCGGTGAGGAGCCCCGTTACGGCGAGCGGTCCGGACCCGACTGCCGCGGCCTCCCGAATCCGCGGGTGCCCGCACCCGACATCCACCTCAACGACGGTACGGCGAAGGGGAGTTCAAGTGGGAGCGTCGGCGTGTCCGCCACCCGGTCCGAGCAGCGCGCGGTCGGCTCGCTCGTGGCACCCGTCATGGGCGTGCCCGCCGACGAGGTGCCGCCGGTCGCGACGCTACTGTTCGGGCCGATGGCCCGCGGGACGGCGGTGAGCGTCGCATGAGGACTTCAGGAACCCGGCAGACCGCCGCACCGCTGGTCAAGTTCGGCCTCTTCGCCGTGGTGACGATCCTGGCGACGGCGCTGCTCGCCGCCACCATCGTCAACATCTCCCTGACCCCGAAGCACACGTACCGCGCGGTGTTCACCGACGTCACGGGCCTGGAGCGGGGCGACGACATCCGGGTGGCCGGGGTGCGGGTCGGCGAGGTCGAGGGCATCCGGATCAAGGACCGGACGCTGGCGGAGGTGACCTTCACCGTCGGCGCGGACCGCCCGCTGCTGAACAGCACGGGCGCGGTCATCCGGTACCGGAACCTGGTCGGGCAGCGGTACATCGCGCTGACCGAGGGCGCGGGCGACGGCACCCGCATGCGGCCCGGCGGCCGTATCCCGCTGTCGAGGACCCAGCCCGCGCTGGACCTCAACGCGCTGCTGAACGGCTTCAAGCCGCTGTTCGCCGCGCTCAGCCCCAAGGACGTCAACCAGCTCGCCACCGAGATCGTCAAGACGCTTCAGGGCGAGGGCGGCACGGTCAACAGCCTGCTCGCGCACACCGCTTCGCTCACCACGACGCTCGCGGGGCGCGACCAGCTGATCGGCTCCGTGATCGACAACCTCAACACCGTGCTGGAGACGCTGGACAAGCGCGGCGCCCGGTTCTCCGGGCTGCTCAAGCAGTTGCGGCGGGTGATCTCCGGTCTGTCCGCCGACCGCAAGCCCATCGGGGACTCGCTGGTGAGCATCGGCGATCTGACGGGCGCCACTTCGGGGCTCCTGGCGGACGCCCGCCCGCCGTTGAAGGACGACATCGCCGAGCTGACCGATCTCACCGGAACGCTGAACAAGAACGAGAAGACCGTGGAGGGCGTGCTGAAGCGGCTGCCGAACAAGCTCAACGAGCTGACGGGGACGGCGTCCTACGGCTCGTGGTTCAACTTCTACCTCTGCGACTTCGACGGCCGGGTCGTCCTGCCGAAGACGAAGCAGGTGCTCACTCCCGAGCTGCACGTGGCGAGGGCGAGGTGCGGCGGATGACGAAGCGCATCCTGCGGCGCGGGGCCTCCCGCAATCGCCGCCCCGAACCGCTGGTGAAGGTACGGATCCTGCCGCCCCAGCTGCCGAAGATACGGCTCCTTCCGCGCCGGGCCCCGCGTCGCCGACGCCCGGAACCGCTGGTGAAGGTCCATATCCTCCCGCCGAAGCTGCCGCGGATGCGGCTGCCCCGGCGCCCGCGCCTCACCCCGTTCCGCGAGCGCAACCCGGTGGTGATCGGCGCCGTAGGCCTCACCTTCCTCGCCCTGCTGACCGTCGCCGCGTTCAACGCCGACAGCCTTCCGCTGATCGGTGGCGGCGAGACGTACAGCGCCGCCTTCTCGGAGGCGGGCGGCCTCAAGCCGGGCGACGAGGTACGGATCGCCGGGGTCAAGGTCGGCAAGGTCGAGGAGGTCGACCTGGACGGCGACCACGTCAAGGTGACGTTCAAGATCAAGGGCGATCCCGGGTTCGGCACGTCGACCGGCGCGTCGATCCGGGTCAGGACGATCCTCGGCGCCAAGTACCTCGCCCTGCACCCGAAGGGCCCCGGGCAGCTGAAGCCCGGGAGTGAGATCCCGCTGAGGCGGACGGTGCCGGCGTACGACGTCGTCCAGGCGTTCAGCGATCTGACCACCACGACCGAGGAGGTCGACACCGAGCAGCTGGCGACCGCCCTGGACACCATCTCCACCACCTTCCAGGATTCGCCCGCCGAGGTGAGGGCGTCCATCAAGGGCCTGTCCAGGATCTCCAGGACGGTGGCCTCGCGCGATGAGGCGCTGCGCGGGCTGCTCGACCACGCCAACGGGGTCACCGGGGTGCTGGCCGAGCATTCCGCGGACTTCACGGCCCTCGTCAAGGACGGCGACCAGCTGTTCAAGGAGATCGGCAAGCGGCGCAAGGCGATCCACAAGCTGCTCAAGAGCTCGGCCGCGCTCGGCATCCAGCTCTCGGGCCTGGTCGAGGACAACGACAAGGAGATCGGCCCCGCGCTCAAGGGCCTGAACCGCGTGGTCGGGATGCTCGAACGCAATCAGTCGAGCCTCGACCGGAGCGTCAAACTGCTCGCGCCCTATGTGCGGGTCTTCACCAACACCCTCGGCAACGGCCGCTGGTTCGACAGCTACATCCAGAACCTGGTCGCCGCTCCGGTGGTGCCGCGCACGGGAGGTTCGTGATGAAGTCACGTCTGTTGCACCGGAGTTCCCCTCTGGTCCTGCTCACCGTCGTGGCCCTCGTCGGCGCGCTCACGGTCGTGCTCTGGCCGCGCTCCGAGAGCGTCCGCGTCACGGCGTACTTCCCGCGCACCGTCGGCATCTACCCCGGTTCGGACGTCCGTGTCCTCGGCGTCCGGATCGGCGAGGTCAAGAAGATCACGCCGGAGGGCGACCGGGTGCGGGTGGAGCTGGAGTACGACGAGGGGCGCAGGGTCCCGGCCGGTGCCCAGGCCGCGATCATCAACTCCTCGGTGGTCAGCGACCGTTACGTCCAGCTGCTGCCGGTGTACCGGAAGGGCCCGCTGATGCGGGACGGCGACGTGATCCCCGAGTCGCGGACGGCCGTACCGGTCGAACTGGACCGGATCTTCGACAGCCTGCACACGACGTCCGAGGCGCTCGGCCCGAAGGGCGCCAACCAGGACGGCTCGCTGTCGCGGCTGCTCGGGGTGAGCGCGGACAACCTCGCAGGGCAGGGCACGAACCTCAACCAGACGGTCGAGGACCTCTCGCAGGCGGTCACCACGATGTCCGACGGCCGGGGTGACCTGTTCGGGACCGTACGGAATCTCCAGGTGTTCACGGCCGCGCTGGCGGCCGACGACAAGAGCGTGCGGTCGTTCAACAGCAGCCTCGCCGAGGTCGCGAAGCAGCTCGCCGGGGAACGCGGGGATCTCGCTGCGGCACTCAAGAACCTGGGGACGGCGCTCGGTGACGTGGCCGACTTCGTGAAGAAGAACAAGAAGTCGCTGACGTCGAACGTGCAGGGCCTCAGCAAGGTCACCAAGGTGCTCGTCACCCAACGGGCCGCGCTGGCCGAGCTGTTGGAGGTCGCCCCCACGGGTCTGTCGAATCTGCAGAACGCCTACAACGCGTCCGCCGGAACCCTCGACACCCGCGACAACCCGAACCAGCCGCAGGATCCTGCCTCGCTGCTGTGCTCCGTACTGAAGACCACCGGGGACGCGGGCGGGAAGAGTCCCGACTGCCAGGAGCTGCGGAAACTCTTCGACTCCCTGCCCGAGTTGCCGAAGACCCCGGCGGTGCCGAGCACCGGCACCGTCGACAGGACGCTCGGCGGAATCCTGGGGGCGAGCGCATGAGCGGGCCGCGCAAGGGCGCACCGAGCGTGGGCGGGGCGGTCGCGTGGGCGGCGGTCGGTTCGCTGCTGCTGTCCGGCTGCCAGTTCAGCGGCTGGTACGACGTCCAGCTGCCCGGGGGTGCCGCGGCGGACGGCCACGCGTTCCGGGTGACCGTCGAGTTCCGCGACGTGCTCGATCTCGTGCCTCAGTCGGCCGTGAAGGTCAACAACGTCACCGTGGGCGCGGTCGAGAAGGTGGAGCTGGACGGCTGGCACGCGCGGGTACGACTGCGGGTCGCCGACTCGGTGAAGCTGCCCGGCAACGCGGTCGCCGAGCTGCGGCAGACCAGCATGCTCGGCGAGAAGTACGTGGCCCTGTCCGCCCCGCCGGGCACCGACCCCGTGGGACGGCTCGGCGACGGCGACCGGATCCCGCTGTCCCGCAGCGGCCGCAACCCGGAGATCGAGGAGGTGCTCTCCGCACTGTCCGCGCTGCTCAACGGCGGCGGAGTGGCCCAGCTCAAGACGATCACCGTGGAGTTGAACAAGGCCCTGGAGGGGCGGGAGAACCGGGTCAAGTCCCTGCTCGAGGAGCTGAACACGTTCATCGGCGGCCTGGACGAGCAGCGCAAGGACATCGTGCGCGCCCTCAAGGGCATCGACCGGCTGGCCAAACGGCTCGGGAAGGAGAAGAAGACGATCGCCAGGGCCGTCGACACGATGCCGCCCGCGCTGAAGGTCCTCGCCGACCAGCGGCGCGACCTGACGCGGATGCTCACCGCCCTGTCGAAGCTCGGCAAGACGGGCACCAAGGTGGTCAACGCCTCGCGGGACGACACGGTCGCCAATCTCAAGCAGCTCCGGCCGATCCTGCAACAGCTGAACAAGGCGGGCGATGATCTGCCCAACTCTCTTGAGCTGCTGACCACTTACCCGTTCCCCCGCAACGCGGCGGACGCCATCAAGGGCGACTACGTCAACCTCAAGGTGACCGCCGACCTCGATCTGGCGAGCCTCTACGGCAACCTCACCGACAAGCCGGGCAAGGGGAGCAAGGAGGGCAAGGGGGGCTCGGGCACCAACGACACGCCCGGTACCCCGGCGCTTCCCGGTCTCCCGGATCTGCCGGCCGTTCCGACGCCCACCGCGCTCCCGAGCACCCCGGCCCTGCCGGACAAGCCCGTCCCCTCGGCTCCGTCGGGCGGCGGTCCACTCTGCCCGCCGGTGTGCACCAGCAGCTACACCACCGACCGGGACGTGCCTGCGGGAATCGACCTCGCGCTCGCCGAGCTCATGCTGAAGGGGATACAGCCGTGATCACCCGTACGGTCAAGGCCCAGCTGCTCGCCTTCGCCACCGTCACCGCCGTCGGTGTGTCGTACGTCGGCGCCGAGTACACGGGCCTGGTGGACGACCTCCTCGGCCGCGGTTACACCGTGCGGGCCGACTTCGCCGACTCCGGGGGCATCTTCCCGGGCGCCGAGGTCACCTACCGCGGGGTGCCGGTGGGCCGCGTCGGCGCGCTGGGGCTGTCCGGCTCCGACGGTGTCTCGGTGTCCCTCGACCTGAAGGACGACGGGCCGCGCATCCCGGCCGACACGCTGGCGGTGGTGGCGAACCGTTCGGCGGTGGGCGAGCAGTACGTCGATCTCCAGCCGCGCCGGTCCGGTGGCCCGTACCTGCTGGACGGCAGCACCATCCCCCGGGGCAGCACGCGGGTGCCGCTGCCCACCACGGATCTCGTCCTCGGCCTGGACCGGCTGGTCAACTCGGTCGGCAAGGACGATCTGCGGGTCACCGTCGACGAGTTGGGCAAGGCCTTCTCCGGCACCGGGCCGCGGCTGAGCAGGCTGGTGGACTCGGGCAACGCGCTCGTCGAGTCGGCGTCCGACTCGCTCCCGCAGACGATCTCGCTGATCGAGGACGCGCGGAAGGTGCTCAAGACACAGGCCGACCAGGGCTCGTCCATCAAGTCGTTCGCGCGCGATCTGGCGGCGCTCACCGCGGAGTTGAAGTCGAGCGACGGGGACCTGCGCAAGCTGATCGGCAACGCGACGCCCGCCGCGCAGCAGGTGAACTCGCTGCTGAAGTCCACCGGGCCGCGCCTTTCGGTGCTGCTGGCCAATCTGATCAGCGGCGGCCAGGTCACGCTGGCGCGGCTGCCCGGCGTGGAACAGGCCCTGGTCACCTTCCCGGTGGTGGTCGCGGGCAGCTACACCGTCGTCCCGGGCGACGGCACCACCCACTTCGGTCTGGTCGTCAACGCCGACGACCCGCCGCCCTGCACCCAGGGATACGGAACGGGTCGGCGCGACCCGGCGGACACGAGCACCCGCCCGGCGAACACCGCCGCGCGCTGCACGGCACCGCGCGGCGGTGCCACCTCGGTACGCGGCGCGCAGAACGCCCCCGGTACGTCGTCCGGTTCCGACGGCGCGAACCAGGCGGCGTACGTCACGCCGTACGACCCGGAGACCGGCACCGCCATGGGGCCGGACGGAACGCCCGTCGAGATCGGCTCGACGGGCGGCCAGCAGACCGTGTTCGGAAAGGAGTCGTGGCAATGGCTGCTCGTCGGACCGATGGCATGAGCGGAATGGTGTTCGCGATGAGGGGGCGTGTGACCGTGATGCGAGGGCAGGTGTCGGCGATGAACTGGGGTTTCCTCGCGCCGGGAGTACGGGCCAGGGTCCTGTCGGCGGGGCTCGCCGTGGCGACGGTCCTGACGACGGCGCTGACGATCTGGCTGAGCGTCCAGCTGTACGACCGGCACGAGGCGGAGCAGCGGCGCCAGGACATCCTGGCGGCGGCCCGTCAGTCGGCGCTGAACTTCACCTCGCTCGACTACCGGCACTACGACCAGGACAGCGGCAACGTGCTGAAGAGCGCCACCGGCGACTTCAAGAAGCAGTTCGCCGCGCAGACCGAGGAGCTGACCCAGCTGGTCGCCCAGAACAAGTCGGTGTCCGAGGGGCAGGTCCTAGAGGCGGGCATCGTGCGCTCCGACGGCCACTCGGCCCGCGTCCTGGTGGTCGCCGACAGCAAGGTGACCAACACCGCCGTGCCCCAGGGGGAGGCGCGCACCTACCGGCTGCAGCTCGACCTCGTGTACCGGAACGGGCGCTGGCTGACCTCCGACGTCGAGTTCGTCGGATGACCCCCTACCCGCACCACCAGTGAGGAGAAAGACCGTGGCGAACCCGACCTCCCGAGGCCACACCTCCGGCTCGCCCGCCCGCCGTACCCTGACCGCTGCCGCCCGCGCGGCGGCCAAGCGCGCGGCGCGTGTCACCCACGATCCGGCGATCCCGGCGGCCCCGGTGATTCCGGCGGACCCGGCGGTCCCGGTGATTCCGGCGGTCCGGGACCGAGTGGCGGCGGCCACCGCCGATGAGCCGCTGCCGGAGAAGCAGCCTTCCGGGCGCACCCTTCTCATCGAGGCCCCGGACGGCCCGGACGGCTGGGACGACCCACCCGAGCCGGCGCCGGAGGCCTTCGAGGAGAATCCGGCGGAGGAGGCCGGGGAGCCCGGCGCCGGTGCGCCGACGCGTCGGCGCGGGCGGAGGCTGCTCACCGCGGTGCTCGCCGTCCTGCTCGTCGCAGGCCTGACCGCGGTCGCCGTGCTGGGGTGGCAGTACCGGGAGGCCCGCCGGGCCGACCAGGCGCGGGGCCAGGCACTCACGGCGGCGCGGCAGGCGGCGCCCGTCGTGCTGTCGTACGACTACCGGCATCTGGAGCGCGACTTCGCCGCGGCCCGCGCCCATCTCACCGGGCGCTTCCGTGACGAGTACGCGAAGACCACGACGACGGTGGTCGGGCCCACGGCCAAGAAGTACGAGGGGGTCGTGAAGGCCACGGTCGTGGAGCCGTCCGGCGGCGCCCCGGCGGCCTCCGTGGTGTCGGCCTCGCCGGACAGGGCCGTGGTCCTGCTCTTCGTCAACCAGGTGACCAAGAGCACCCAGGTCTCGGGGTCCCGGGTGGATCTGAACCGGGTGCGGATGACGCTCAGCCGTACGTCCGCCGGCTGGAAGGTGAGCGCCGTCGACGCGCTCTGATCAGCCCCTGCCGGAAAGTGCCCCCGCGCATGCCGCGCGGGGGCACTTTTTTGCGCGCGCTCTTGACAGTGCTCCCCGACCACAGGCAATCTTCCATTAAGCAGAAACGAACTTCCACAATACGGAATCGCTTCGCAATCGCCGGTACAGCCGCCAGCACGGAAGGGAGCGCCGACCCACATGGGATTCGCAGACCAGCGCTTCAACGTCAACCTGTCGATCCTCTTCACGGAACTCCCGCTCCTGGAGCGCCCCGCGGCCGCCGCCGCGGCGGGCTTCACCGCGGTCGAGCTGTGGTGGCCGTGGGTCGACTCCCCCACCCCCGAGCAGTCCGAGCTCGACGCCCTGAAGAAGGCGATCGAGGACGCGGGCGTCCAGCTCACGGGGCTGAACTTCTACGCGGGTCAGCTGCCCGGCCCGGACCGGGGCGCGCTGTCGATCCCGGGCGCGGAGTCGGAGAAGTTCCGCGCCAACATCGACGTGGCCGCGGACTTCGCCCAGTCGCTCGGCTGCACAGCGCTCAACGCCCTGTACGGCAACCGCGTCGAGGGCGTGGACCCGGCCGAGCAGGACACGCTCGCACTGGAGAACCTGGTGCTCGCGGCCCGCGCCGCCGACCGGATCGGCGCGATCCTGCTGATCGAGACCCTCAACCAGCCGGAGTCGCCGCGCTACCCGCTGGTGACCGCCCCGGCCGGCGTCGGCGTCGTCGACAAGGTCAACGAGGCGACCGGCCTCGACAACGCCAAGTTCCTCATGGACCTGTACCACCTGTCCATGAACGGCGAGGACCTGCCGTCGGTGATCGAGCGGTACGCCGCCAAGACCGGCCACGTGCAGATCGCCGACAACCCGGGCCGCGGCGCCCCCGGCACCGGCTCCCTCCCCCTGGCGGACCTCCTCGACCAGCTGCAGAAGGCCGGCTACGAGGGCTGGGTCGGCCTGGAGTACAAGCCGGGCGACAGGCCCAGCGCCGAGGCCTTCGAGTGGCTGCCCACCGAGGCCCGAGCCGCCCGCTGAGCGGCAACTCCCAGACGTATCGCAGTAGTTAGAGAGGCACCCTCATGAGCAGCAATCTCCCCAAGGTCGCCTGGATCGGGCTCGGCATCATGGGTTCCCCCATGTCGGAGAACCTGATCAAGGCCGGGTACGACGTCACCGGCTTCACGCTGGAGCAGGACAAGCTGGAGCGGCTGACCGCGGCCGGCGGCACGGCGGCGGGCTCGATCGCCGAGGCCGTGCGGGACGCGGATGTCGTCGTCACGATGGTGCCGGCGTCCCCGCAGGTCGAGGCCATCTCGTACGGCCCTGACGGCATCCTGGAGAACGCGCGGTCCGGCGCGCTGCTGATCGACATGTCCTCGATCACCCCGCAGACCTCCGTGGACCTCGCGAAGGCCGCTGCCGCCAAGGGCATCCGCGTCCTGGACGCCCCGGTGTCCGGCGGCGAGGCCGGTGCCGTCGAGGCCGTGCTGTCGATCATGGTCGGCGGCGAGCAGGCCGACTTCGACGAGGCCGAGCCGATCTTCGAGGCGCTCGGCAAGACCATCGTGCTGTGCGGTCCGCACGGCTCGGGCCAGACCGTGAAGGCCGCCAACCAGCTGATCGTCGCCGTGAACATCCAGGCGTGCGCCGAGGCCGTGGTCTTCCTGGAGAAGTCCGGCGTGGACCTCAAGGCGGCCCTCGACGTCCTCAACGGCGGCCTCGCGGGCTCCACCGTCCTGACGCGGAAGAAGGACAACTTCCTGAACCGCGACTTCAAGCCGGGCTTCCGCATCGACCTGCACCACAAGGACATGGGCATCGTCACGGACGCGGCCCGCAATGTCGGCGCGGCCCTCCCGGTCGGTGCCGTGGTCGCCCAGCTGGTGGCCTCGCTGCGCGCCCAGGGTGACGGCGGCCTGGACCACTCGGCACTGCTGCGCGCGGTCGAGCGGCTGTCCGGCGCACAGATCTGAGTCCCTGAAAACTTCCGGGCCGCGGCGGCGCTGACACCTGTCCTGTCGCGCCCAGGCGCCGCCGCGGCCCGGATTCACCTTCAACAAACTGTTGACGTTCAGATCGCCCCGAACCTAGGCTCCACAAAGCGGAAGAAGCTTTCCGCTGCCCCTCGTACGGAAGGTCCACGATGTCGAAGCGCGTGCTCACGACCGAGTCCGGCGCCCCGGTCGCCGACAACCAGAACTCCGCCACCGCAGGCGTCGGTGGCCCGCTCCTCCTCCAGGACCAGCACCTCCTGGAGAAGCTCGCCCGGTTCAACCGCGAGCGCATCCCGGAGCGCGTGGTGCACGCCCGCGGCTCCGGCGCGTACGGCTACTTCGAGGTGACCGACGACGTCACGGGCTTCACGCACGCCGACTTCCTCGACACCGTCGGCAAGCGCACCGAGGTCTTCCTGCGCTTCTCCACCGTGGCCGACAACCTCGGCGGTGCGGACGCGGTCCGCGACCCGCGCGGCTTCGCGCTGAAGTTCTACACGGAGGAAGGGAACTACGACCTCGTAGGGAACAACACTCCGGTCTTCTTCATCAAGGACCCGATCAAGTTCCCCGACTTCATCCACTCCCAGAAGCGCGACCCGTTCACGGGTAAGCAGGAGCCGGACAACGTCTGGGACTTCTGGGCGCACGCCCCCGAGGCGACGCACCAGATCACCTGGCTGATGGGCGACCGCGGCATCCCGGCCTCGTACCGCCACATGAACGGCTACGGCTCGCACACCTACCAGTGGACGAACGCCGAGGGCGAGGCCTTCTTCGTCAAGTACCACTTCAAGACGAACCAGGGCATCCGCAGCCTCTCCACCGAGCAGGGGCAGGAGATCGCGGGCAAGGACGCGAACTCGCACCAGACGGACCTGCTCCAGGCCATCGAGCGGGGCGTGAACCCGTCCTGGACCCTCCACGTCCAGATCATGCCGGCGGCGGAGGCCGCCGACTACCGCTTCAACCCCTTCGACCTCACCAAGGTGTGGCCGCACAAGGACTACCCGCTCCAGCGGGTGGGCCGCCTGGTCCTCGACCGCAACCCCGACAACGTCTTCGCCGAGGTCGAGCAGGCCGCGTTCTCCCCGAACAACTTCGTTCCGGGCATCGGCCCCTCCCCCGACAAGATGCTCCAGGGCCGCCTGTTCGCCTACGCGGACGCGCACCGCTACCGCCTGGGCGTCAACCACACCCAACTGGCCGTGAACGCCCCGAAGGCCACCACGGCGGACAACTACGGCCGGGACGGCCTCATGGCGTCCAACGCGCAGGGCCGCGCCGCGAAGAACTACGAGCCCAACTCGTACGACGGCCCGGCCGAGACCGGCCGCCCGCTGTCGGCCCCGCTCGCGGTGAACGGCCACACGGGCACGCACGAGGCCCCGCTCCACACCAAGGACGACCACTTCTTCCAGGCGGGCGAGCTGTACCGCCTGATGTCCGCCGAGGAGAAGTCCCGTCTGATCGCGAACATCGCAGGCGGCCTCTCGCAGGTCTCCCGCGACGACGTGATCGAGAAGAACCTCGCCCACTTCCACGCCGCCGACCCGGAGTACGGCAAGCGCGTGGAGGAGGCGGTCCGCGCCCTGCGCGAGGACTGAGCCTCCGCTCATGGGCTGCGTCCAGGATCCGACGGGAGGTCGGATCCCAGGCGCGCGCCCGCGGCGGCCGTGAACCCGGATGAGGGGTGGTCACACGGACCCGAAGCGGGCAGGCCGAGGACCGCGGCGGCGTGCGAGCCAGTGCGGTGGTAAAGGTCCCGGGACCCCCTTCTTGACCTGAGGGAAGGACGTCTTGGTTCCATCGCATCCGCCGCGGTCCCAGCCACACCTCTCCCGGTGCGGACCCGACTCCGTCCGGCGGCGCGAACGTCCTGTCGCGCCCAGCCTCGCGCCGTCGGACGGCAACAACATCACAGGTCACCGGTCCAGAGCGCCGGGTACGGACGGTCCCGTACCCGGCGCTCTGCCGTGCCCCTCGGAACCTCCGAGGGAGCGCAGGGCGTTGTCGACGAGCTCCTTGTACGTGAGCACCTCGACCCTGCTGATGTGCGCGTTGAACGTGCGCAGGGCCTCGCCCAGCTCCTCCTCGGGAACCTCCGGCTGGAGCGCCGGGTGGCCGATCAGCACGAGGGCGCCGGCTCTGCGGGTCTCGATGCCGGTCTCCTCGCGGATGCGGTGGCGGTTCTCGTCCAGGCCGGTGAGGTAGTTGACGGCCTGTCCGACGGCTTCGTGCACCAAAGCCGCGGGCACCCAGGCGTTGCGGTGCCGTTTGACCAAGGGACCCTTGAGGCTCATGGACCGCTTCAGCTCGACGATGTGCAGGGCGCCGTCGCCCCGTATCAGCGGGATGTCCACCTCGTCGCCCGGGACGAGCCGGCGGTGGGCCGCCTCGCCGACGAACCGGCCGCCGAAGATCCAGTGCTGCCCTTCCAGAGCCTGCTGAAGGTCCCGCTCCAGAGCGCTGCGGTCCTCGACGACCGTGCGCAGTGCCTCCAGCCCGGCGGCCCGTCGCTGCAACTCGGCTGCCTGAAGGAGCAGTTGGCCCTCCTCGTCGGCGGCGAGCAGGGCCATGGCCTCCGGCGAGGTGACGATCTTCCGGGCCGCCCGGGCAGGATCCTCCACGTCGATGCGGTGGTCACGCAGGACGCGCTCCAGCCACAGCGATGTCTCGGCCATCCCGCGCGGAATCACGTAACGCCCCGGACGGCCCTCCGGAGCCTCCATGAACCGGGCGTCCTCACCCTGGTCCCGGAAGTGCGCCAGCATCTCCGCCGCGCTCGCCTCGGGATGGTCCTTCAGGAAGTCCCCGCCATCGGCGACGATCCACTGATGGGCCGCCCGCACCGTGCCCGCGACGAAGTCGCGCCTGCCCTCATTGCGCGCACCGTCCTGGAAAAGGCGGTACCGCTCCTGAAGGTCGTGCTGCAGGATGCGGCCCTGCGCGTAGTCCAGGGAGTCCTGGACCAGGCGCACGACCTGCCACTCCGCCACACGCGCCGCCGTCGCCCGCGCCTCCTCCAGCAGCCGTACGAGCTCCCGGCCGCCCCGGCGCTTGCGGCTTCGGCCTCCGTGCATGTGCTTGAAGACCGCGGACAGCGCGTCCTTCACCGCCGCGTCGGCCGCCGCCCCGTCCACCTCGCGCAGCTGCCATTCGAGTGTCATGTCACTTCGCCCCGTCATGAGGCAATGGTGCGGGGATGGTCTGACAATGCCCTCCGAGGTGCGATTTCGGCCGACGCGCTGGAGTCTGAGGGCATGGACTATCCCAGCATCGTTGTGCACGTCCCGGGTCTGGACGGGTCACGGCGGGTCACCGCGGGGGACGAGACGCTAGGCATCGCCTATCACCTCGATGACGTCGTGGAGATTCTGCGCCGGGCGGATCTCGACGAGATCGAGGTCGAGGAGAGCGACATCATCGACTGGCAGGGCGGCGGTCCGGACGACTGGCCGGGGCTGAGCGAGCACCCGGCCGAGTGAGGACACCCCTGGCGTACGCAACCGGACGTACGCGGTCTGCCGAAACCTCAAATCAAGCTCTGAACACGGGTCCGGAGGCTTCAAATCCCCCCGGGTGCGGGCACATTCTCGGCACACGGGGCCCGCCGACACGGGGGCGGCGGGCCTCGTCCGGGGGAACCCCCCTTGAGCGCGCCGCGCACGCCAAAGGGGCGGCTCTCCCCCCGGAGTGAGCCGCCCCTGTCCGTGGCCTCTGTCAGACCTTCAACGTCTAGACCTTCAACGTCTTGATCGAGGTCGGCGCGTGGCCCGGCTCGGTCGCGATCTCCTCGAACTCGACGACGTTGCTGATGTCGTTCGTCTTGCTCATGGCGATGTTGGTGACGCGCTCCAGGATCGCCTCGACGACGACCGGAACCTGGTGCTCGGCGGCGAGCTTCTTGGCCTGCTCGAAGGCGGCGCCCAGTTCGGCCGGGTCGGTGACGCGGATCGCCTTGCAGCCGAGGCCTTCGACGACCTTGACGTGGTCGACGCCGTACACCCCGAGCTCGGGAGAGTTGATGTTCTCGAACTCCAGGTTGACCTGGAAGTTGATGTCCAGACCGATCTGCGCCTGACGGATCAGACCCAAGTAGGCGTTGTTCACCAGGACATGGACGTACGGGATCTTGTGCTGGGCGCCGACGGCCAGTTCCTCGATCATGAACTGGAAGTCGTAGTCGCCGGAGAGGGCCACCACGGAAGCCTCCGGGTCGGCCTTGGCGACGCCGAGCGCGGCCGGGATCGTCCAGCCGAGCGGGCCCGCCTGACCGCAGTTGATCCAGTGGCGCGGCCGGTAGACGTGCAGCATCTGGGCGCCGGCGATCTGCGAGAGGCCGATGGTGGTGACGTACCGGGTCTCCGGGCCGAAGGCCTTGTTCATCTCCTCGTAGACGCGCTGCGGCTTCATCGGGATGTCGTCGAAGTGCGTACGGCGCTGGAGCGTGGCCTTCTTCTCCTGCGCGGACGCGGCCCACACGGACCGGTCCGGCAGCCTGCCCGCGGCCTTGAGCTCCCTGGCCACCTCGACGAACAGCTCCAGCGCGGCCTTCGCGTCGGACGCGATGCCGTAGTCCGGCGCGAAGATCTTGCCGATCTGGGTGGGCTCGATGTCGACGTGGACGAACTTCCGGCCGGCCGTGTAGACGTCCAGCTTGCCGGTGTGGCGGTTGGCCCAGCGATTGCCGATGCCGAGGACGAAGTCGGACTCCAGGAAGGTCGCGTTGCCGTAGCGGTGCGAGGTCTGGAGGCCGACCATGCCGGCGTTCAGCTCGTGGTCGTCGGGCAGGATGCCCCAGCCCATCAGGGTCGGGACGACCGGAGTGCCCGTCAACTCGGCGAATTCCACGAGGAGTTCGGAGGCGTTGGCGTTGATGACACCGCCGCCGGCGACGATCAGCGGGCGCTCGGACTCGTTCAGGAGCGCGATCGCCTTCTCGACCTGGGCGCGCGTCGCGGCGGGCTTGTACGCCTGGAGCGGCTCGTACGTCTCCGGGTCGAACTCGATCTCGGTGAGCTGGACGTCGATGGGCAGGTCGATGAGGACCGGGCCCGGACGCCCCGAGCGCATGAGATGGAAGGCCTGCTGGAAGACGCCGGGGACCTGCGCGGCCTCCAGGACGGTGACGGCCATCTTCGTCACCGGCTTGGCGATCGAGGCGATGTCGACGGCCTGGAAGTCCTCTTTGTGGATCACGGCGGTCGGGGCCTGGCCCGTGATGCACAGGATCGGGATCGAGTCACCGATGGCGGAGTAGAGCCCGGTGATCATGTCGGTGCCGGCCGGGCCCGACGTACCGATGCAGACGCCGATGTTGCCCGGGTGGGTCCGGGTGTAGCCCTCCGCCATGTGCGAGGCGCCCTCGACGTGCCGGGCGAGGGTGTGACTGATCCCGCCGGACGCCTTGAGAGCCGCGTAGAAGGGGTTGATCGCCGCGCCCGGGACGCCGAACGCGTTGCTGACGCCCTCGCGCTTGAGGATCTCGACTGCCGCGCGGGCAGCGGTCATACGAGCCATGGAGTACTCCTGCTTCGGCTGTCGGATTCTCGCTCCCGTCGCGCCCGTCGGAGAGCTGGTGATTCCGTTGCGGTTCCGCATCGGCTTCTCTGACCCCGAAGGTTCCGAGATTCCGTAATGCGGAAACTAACTTCTACTATCTGGAAGCAATGTAGGCGGCGCGCCGAGGAGCGTCAAGAGCGCGCATCTCGAGGCATCCGACGGGGCTTGTCGAACCGTTTCCCTGCCGGAGGTCCTCCGACTGGAGGACGATGAATGCGCTGTCCCGACGTGACGTCCTGGAGTGGGCCATGGCCGAGAGCGTGCCGGTGCGGTGTCCGGTCTGCCGCCGCGAGCATCTCTTCGCGGCCCCGTCCTACCCGTGCGTGTGCAGCGCCCCTGTCACGCCTCCGCTCGACCGGCTCGCCGATCCGGCACCCGTCACCGACCGCGTCTGGGACGAGGACTGGGTCACGGTCCGCTGCGAGGCGTGCGGCCGCGAGGACCAGTGGCCCCACCCCGAGCTGGGGTGCTCGTGCGGAACCGCCATGCGGATTCCGGTGCGAGGGATACGGCGACCCCAGCGCGCGGAGCTGGCCCCGGGCACGGCCGCCGACGCGGGCTCAGCCCCGGACCGGGACCCGCACCCGGGGACAGCCTCGGACGCCCACCCGCACCTGGCCGGGGGATCTGCGCGCGACGGCGGCGGATCGCCGCGGGGCACCGGCGGCGCGCCCCGTGACACCGGTGCCCCGGTGCCCGCCCCGACCCCCCGCCCGCCGTTCCAGCCGGTCACCATCCGTACCGCCCGGGACGCCGTCACGGCGGCCGCGCTGTACCTCCGGTGGCTCGGCTACCGGGACGTCCGGCGGGCGGACCAGCGGCCGCCGTCCGGGATCGGGCTGGCCGCGCGCGGAATCCTGGCCCAGGTGGACCCGACCGTCCGCCCGGCCTCACTGCGCGACGTGGAGTGTCTGTGGCTGACGGCCATGACGGAGTCGGCGGGATGCGTGTACTTCTCCCTCGCGGGCTACGCGGACGACGCCCGGGTCCGCGCCGACACCCTCGGCGTCCCCCTCTTCGTCCTCGACCTCACGGGCACCCCGCAGCCGGTGAACAGCCCGGCCGACGCGCTCATCGCCACAGGGGCCTGACGGCCGCGCCGGGCGCGCAGTGGCCCGGCGCCGCATTCGCCCAGCGGGCGGACCAGTCAGCCGCTGTCCAGCGGCAGGGTCGCATCGACCGTGGTCCCCGCCCCGGAGGAGGTCACGGTCAGCGTCCCGTGGAGCGCCTCGGCCCGACGGCGCATGGAGCCCAGCCCCACACCCGGGGTGGCCCCGCAGAACCCCCGGCCGTCGTCGGTGATCACCACGCGCAGCGCCGAGCCGTCCACGCCGATGGCGACCCGCGCACGACGGGCGCCCGCGTGCCGGGCGGTGTTGGTCAGCGCCTCCATCACGATGCGGTACGCGGCGGTCTCCACCTCCGGCACGAGTCTCGGCAGCGCGGCGGCCATGACCTCCACGGGCACCGTCGGCGACACGCTGCGCGCGTGCTCCCGTACGGCGCCGATCAGCCCCAGCGCGTCCAGGGCGGTGGGACGCAGTCCGTCGATGATGCGGCGGATCTCCCCGACCGACGTGCCGACCTCGGCCCGGATCCGGGTCAGCAACCTGTCACAGGTCGCGGTGTCGCCGCGGGCCAGCGCGTCGGACAGGGCCTGGAGCCCCAGACCCACACCGGAGAGCGAAGGTCCCAGGCCGTCGTGCAGATCGTGGCGCAGCCGGTCGCGCTCGACCCGGGTGGCGGTCACCACCCGGTCCCGTTCGGCCTCCAGGGCCTCGGTGAGTTCCAGAGCGCGCACCAGGACCGCGATCTGCAGCGCCAGCGCGGTCAGCAGCCGCAGCTCGGTGTCGTCGTACGGCTCGTTCGGCGCGCGAAGCGCCACGGTCAGCGTGCCGACGTCACGGCCGCCGACGCTGAGCGGCAGCGCCTGGCCGGCCACCGGCGGCGCCCCCACCGAGGTGAGCGTGCGTCCGCCGGACGCCATCACCGTGGCACCGGGCGCGCGCACGGCGCCGACGACGACCCGCAGGGCGGCCGACAGCAGGTCGAGCTCCTCCGAGCCGGCGATCTCGTCACCGAGTCTCGTGATCGCGCCGAGCGGGTCCTGCCGCGCGCCGTAGACCAGCCGGTCGGCCGCCCGCTGGAGCCGCTCGCGCATGGGAGAGAGCAGGACGGCCACCACGGCGGCGGCCAGGACGCCGGGCAGGGGGCGACGGTCCAGCGCGGAGCCGGCCAGTGTGGTGACGGCCAGGAAGACCACGAGCACCCCGGCGGTCAGCGTGCCGTAGACGAGACCCCGGCGCAGCACTCTCTCGATGCCCATCAGCCGGTAGCGCAGCACTCCGACGGCCACGGCCACCGGTATCGTCGCCGCGATCGTGGCCTGCAGCAGCAGCACGCCGATCAAGTCGGCCACCACCTGGGGCCCCTCCACACAGACGAGCAGGGCCAGTTGCTGGCGCACCGGGGGCCGGGCGCGTGCGAGCCGGAGGCCGGTGCCGATCCAGATGGCGACGCCGGACAGCACCAGGAGCGGCAGGCAGACCCCTTTCAGCAGCACGTCCACCACGGCGTCGGGAAGGGGAACCGGCGGGGTCAGGCCGTCGAAGAGGTGTGCGTAGACCTCCGGATCGAACGGTGACGTCAGGGTGAGCAGCACGATCCCGGCGGTCGCACCGGCGACGGGCCAGCGCCACCAGGGCTCGGGCAGATGACCGTCCGGATAGAGGGCCATCAACACGGTGATGGAGATCATCCAGCCCGGGACGAACAGCCCCCCGGCAAGGAACAGCGCCACTTCGGCACCCGGCCACGAAGCCACCAGAATGCCGTGCCCCCCGTAGGCGGCCAGTCCCACCTGCCAGGCCGAGGTCACGCCTTCCCCGAGAAAGAGCCAGCCCACGATGTTGGCCGGGCGCAGCACAGCGAGCACCGCGCCGGTCAGGGCGCAGATCACGCTGGCCCCGCCGACCGGCACCACGTAGGCGAGGCGGCCGACGACCCCCACGCTCGCGGCGTGCGGCAGCGTCGTCACCCAGCCGGCGAAGGCCACCGCGGCAACGGCCGTGCACACCACCGCCCCGACGGCCGCGCGTGCGGCCATGTCGCCAGTCTGGCGGGCACGTTGACCCGGAGGACATGGCTCCTCCACCCTTCATGTGCCGAGTCCGGCGTCCCGGGCCTTGGCGACCGCCGCGGCGCGGTCCCGGACCTGGAGCTTGAACAGGATCGCGGACACGTGGTTGCGGACGGTCTTGTCGGACAGGGTCAGCCGTCGGGCGATCTCGTGGTTGCCGCAGCCGGCGGCGACGAGGTCGAGGACTTCCCGCTCCCGCTCGGTGAGTTCGGGGAAGACACGGGCGACGTACTCGCGGTGCGCGCCGGTGAAGAAGGCGACGATCCTGCGCGCGACGGCTTCGCCGTAGACCGCGTCCCCGGAGGCGACGGCCAGCACGGCACGGATGATCTCGGTACGGTCGGCGCCCTTGAGGAGGTAGCCGCGGGCCCCGGCGCGCAGCGCGCCGAACAGGGCCTGGTCGTCCTCGTGCATGGTGAGCACCAGGACCCCCACCTCCGGATGGCGCGCGAGCAGGGAGCGGGTGGCGGCGGCGCCGTCGAGCCCCGGCATGGCCAGGTCGGTGAGCACGACGTCGGGGTCCGTCCGGTCGACGGCGGCGAGCAGTTCGTCACCGTTCGCCGCCTCGGCCACGACCTCGACCTCGTCGTCGGCGGCCAGCGCGGCCACCAGGCCGTAGCGGAACATGGGGTGGTCGTCGGCGACGACCACCCGGACAGCGGGTCGTCCGGTCACGCTTCCTCCCGAGGCCGTGCCGCGGTGGGACCTGCGGCGCTCGCCACCGCCCGTCCAGCTTCCCGCGGTCGACGTCCCGTCAACCACCCCTCGCTGTCCCGGCCTTTCCGGGCACTGCGCCCGCCCTCGCAGGGACAACCGCCTCATGCGAGGGGCCCGCGGGGCGCGCCAGGGTGTCGGGAACCGATCGACACAGCACACGGGGGAACCATGCGCACCACCCTGCGACACGCCGCGGCCTGCGGCTTTTCCGGAGTACTCCTGCTGGGCGCCGTCGCCTGCGGCTCGTCCGGCCATGAGTCCGACGAGGGCGACACCGGCGACTGCAGCCTGAGCTGGGACTGCGGACTCGACCCGAGCGACGTACCGGTTGATCCCACCGACCCGGTGGACCCGGAGTACCCGACAGATCCGGTGGACCCGGTGGACCCGGTGTATCCCGACGTGACCACGCCGGACGACCCTCCCGCGGCCACCTGCGCGTTCCCCGGCGACTACCTCTGCCCGGACACACCGATCGAAATTCCGGCCCCCGACATCGGCACCTGGGACTGATCAGTGGGTCCGGCCAGTAGGTCCGGCCTACTGGGACCGACCAGCGGGACCGACCAGTGGGTCCGACTGTTCGGCGTACGTCTCCCGCAGTTCGACCTTCCGCACCTTCCCGCTGACCGTCATCGGGAAGGACTCCAGGATCCGCAGCCGGCTGGGGATCTTGTAGTGCGCCAACTGCCCCTCGCAGAAGGCCCGCAGCTCCGCGAGCGTCAGCGGGTCGGCCGGGTCGCGGGGGATGACGCAGGCGAGCACCTCCTCGCCGTAGCGCTCATGGGGCACGCCCACCACCTGGACGTCGGCGATCTTCGGATGGGCGTACAGGAACTCCTCGATCTCGCGCGGGTAGATGTTCTCGCCGCCCCGGATGATCATGTCCTTGATGCGCCCGACGATCTCGACGTACCCGTCCTCGCGCATCACGGCCAGGTCGCCGGTGTGCATCCAGCGCCCCGGGTCGATGGCCTCCGCGGTCCTCCCGGGCTCGTTCCAGTAGCCGAGCATCACGCTGTAGCCGCGGGTGCACAGCTCACCGGGGTTGCCCCGGGGCCGGGTCACGCCGTCCACCGGGTGTAGCCGCCCGGCACCTCGGCGAACTTCTCCACGTCGTCGGCCCGCACGACGACATGCCGGACCCGGCCGCGCTCGACGCGGTCACGCAGGTCGGCGACGCCGAGCAACGGGGTGGCCGGGATGACGACGGCGCGCAGCTTCATCGCGGCGAGGGCCGTCTCCCACAGTTCTGCCTGGTTGCCGAGCATGACGAGGACGCGGTCCTCGGCTCCGACACCCTGCGCGCGCAGCCAGTTGGCCACCCGGTCGGAGCGCTCGGACATCTCGGCGAAGGAGACCTCGACGCGCTCGCCGTCCTCCTCGACGATGTGCAGGGCCGTGCGGTCGTTGTCCCGCGCGATGACGTCGAACCAGTCGAGCGCCCAGTTGAAGTACTCCGGGCGGGGCCAGCCGAAGCCCTCGTAGGCCGTGGCATAGTCCTCGCGGTGCTCCAGCAGGAAGTCCCGCGCGGCACGGAACTCGTCCGTGGCACTCTTCGTCGCCGTCATGTTGTCCTCCTGGTTGCCGGACAGCCGCATAACATCGTGTATTCCGTGATGCAGGTCTCACCACCCCCGAACGGGGGGTGCGCCGCGATGAAGGGGCGAGCAGGTGGCAGCAGACGCAGCCGAGGCGGTGGAGATGCGTGGTGCGCTGGTACGGCTGCGGCGCGCGACGGGACTGCCGGTCGCCTTCGGCGGCCTGGTCGAGCCCGGGCGCCAGCAGGTACGCATCAGCGAACTCAGCGGTACGGCGACGGCCGCGCTCAGCGCGCTCGCGGTGTCGTCGGGCAACGGCCTGGGCGGCAAGGCGGTGGCCCTCGCCCGGCCGTGCGCCGTGACGGACTACTCGTCCTCACGGCAGATCAGCCACGAGTACGACGTGGCGGTCGCCACGGAGGGGCTGTGCTCCGTGCTCGCGGTCCCTGTCGTCGTACGGCGCCGGGTGCGCGGCGTGTTGTACGGCGCCCTGCGAACCGCCCAGCCTCTGGGTGACCGCACGCTCAGCGCGGCGGTGGCGGCGGCCCGGGACGTGGAGCAGACGCTGGTCGTCCGCGACGAGGCGCGGGAGCTGCTGGCCCTCGCGCGCGAGCCCGACCCGGCGGTGGGCGGCGCCGCGTGGGAGGAGGTGCGCGAGGCGCACGGTGCCTTGCGTGCGCTGGCGCCGCGGATTCCCGACCCGGCGTTGCGGGCCGAACTCCTCTCCGTGTGCGGGCGCCTGGCCGGTGCCTCGCCCGGGATCGGCGCGCGGCACGTCCATCTCGCGCCGCGTGAGGTGGACGTTCTCGCGTGTGTCGCGGCGGGGGCGACCAACGCGGTCGCCGCGGAGCGGCTCGGGCTGCGCGCGGAGACCGTGAAGGGTTACCTGCGGTCGGCCATGCGCAAGCTCGGTGCTCATACGCGGCTGGAAGCGGTGGTCGCCGCGCGGCGGGCCGGGCTGTTGCCGTAGGTCCGGCGGCTTTTGACGCTCCGCGCCCCTGCCCCGGCCGCTCCGCGGGCCCCGTGAAGTTGTTGGCCATTCATTTGGCGCCCCACTGAAATGCCTTATGCGTAACCCCTGTTATTTCCCTCACCACCCCGACAGTCCGAAATTCAAAGAGACATTGCCTAATATTGGCCCGGACACGACACACGAGGGGAGCGGTGACCGTGCGAGGGGACTTCAAGGAGCCTGCGAGACCCCGCCCCGACCTGGTCATCGGCCGGGAGGAGCTCTTCGCGGGGGCGCGTGAGCAGCTCTCCGGCGGAGGCAGTGTGCTGGTGCACGGCCCCGCGGGAATAGGAAAGTCGACCATCCTGCGGGCGTTGGCCGCGGAATGCGCCGAATCGGCACGGACCGTGTTGCGCTGCTCGGCCACCGAGTCCGAATCCCATCTCCCCTTCCTCGCGCTGGCCGACCTCATCGGCCTGGTCGTCGACGAGGTCTCCGACCGGCTGCCCGCCCCGCAGCGCACCGCCCTGGAATCGGCGCTCACCGGCCGCGGCGAATCGACCCTGCAACGCGACGGGCTCGCCCTGCGGCTCGCGGTGCTGTCCGTGCTGCGCGCGCTGGCTGCCCAGGGCCCGGTGCTGATCGTCGCCGACGACCTGCAGTGGCTCGACCCGGCCAGTACCGAGCTGCTCGGCTTCGCCGCCCGCCGCCTCGGCGGCATGCCCGTACGGATGCTGTGCGCCGTACGCACGGACACCGAACCCCAGGGACAACAGCACGATCGCCATCTACGCGCGTCCCCGCCGGAGACCCTGGCCGTGCGGGTCGCCCCGCTCTCCCGCGCCCATGTGGCCGAACTCCTCGGCCACCGCGGCTACACCGGCCTGCCCCGCTCCACCGTGCGGGACATCCACCGCACCAGCGGCGGCAACCCGCTCTTCGCGCTGGAGCTGGGGCGCGCTCTCGCCGAGTCCCCGACCCCGCCGAGTCCGGGCGAACCGCTCCCGGTGCCGACCTCGCTGCGCGCGCTGGTCCTCAGCCGCCTGGACATGCTGTCCGCCGAGGCCCGCCGCACCCTGCTCGTGGCGAGCGCGGGCGCCCGCCCCACGCTGGCGCTGCTGCACTCCGCGGGGCGCGTGAACGCCGAGGCGGAGACGGCGCTCGCCGCTTCGCTCGGGCTCCTGGCCACGGAGCGCGAGACACCGGGCATCCGGTTCGCGCATCCCCTCATCTCGGCCGCCCTGTACGCGGAGGCGAGTCCCCAGGAGCGGCGCGCGGCCCACGCCGCGCTGTCCACGGCGGCCTCCGACCCCATCGAGCGGGCCCGCCATCTCGCCCTGGCCACGACCGGTACGGACCCGCGGGTCGCCGCGCGGCTCGGCGAGGCAGCGGACGTGGCCCGGGACCGCGGCGCGCCGTCGGTCGCCGCGGGGCTCGGGCTGCTGGCCGCCCGGCACACCCCGCCGGACACCGTTCCGGGCCGGGACGAGCGGCGGTTGCAGGCGGCCGAGGACGCGCTGACGGCCGGCGACACGGACATCGCGCGGGACATCGCGCGTCAGGTGCTGGCCCGCGCCACCGCGCCCGCGGACCGGGTACGGGCCTGGATCGTCGTGATCGACGCCGCGGGCCATTCCATGGCCGAGATCGACGCCGTCTTCCCGCAGGCACTCGCGGACGCGGGCGACGACCCGCGACTGCTCGCCCTCGTCCGCTACCAACTGGCGTGGCGGGCGCTCCTCGTGGAGGGCGAGATGGCCAAGGCCCGCGAGGAGGCCGCCAGCGCCGCGCGGCTCGCGGCCCGGGCCGCGGACCGGCCCACCGAACTCCTCGCGCTGGCCTTCCAGGCGCAGATGGAGACCCTGATGGGGCACCCGGGCGCCCCGGGAACCATCCAGCGGGCGATGCGCGAACCGCAGGACGCCCGGGTCGCGTGCGACCACAACGGCGCGGGCGCGGTCCGCTTCCGCTGGCTGATCATGAGCGACCAGCTCGCCGAGGCCCGTACGACGATCACGGCGCTGCTGCGCGAGGTGCGGCGGCGCGGCATGGTCGAGAGCGAGGTGCACTTCCTGCGCGGGCTCGCCGAGACCGAGCTGCGCTCCGGGCACTGCGGCCG
This sequence comes from Streptomyces sp. NPDC029292, assembly GCF_055569295.1. NCBI lineage: Bacteria > Bacillati > Actinomycetota > Actinomycetes > Kitasatosporales > Streptomycetaceae > Streptomyces > Streptomyces sp. NPDC029292. The sequence goes on along the minus strand of NZ_JBVHXR010000008.1, from coordinate 208,577 downwards.
GGCCCTCGACCTCGCCCGCGAGAGCCTGCGCCTGGCGCGGGACACCGGGATCGGTGAGGCGGCCACCGCCATGTTCGCCTCGCTCGCCGAGGCCGCGGGCGGCGATGTGGACCGGGCGCTCGCGCTGGCCCAGGAGGCCGTCGACCGCGCCGAGGAGGACGGCGACCTGATCTATCTGTCGCGGGCTCTGGGCGCCCTCGGGCACGCCCATCTGGTCGCCGGGGACGCGCCGGCCACGGTCCGGGCGCTGCGCCGGGTACGGGAACTGGAGGAGCGGCTCGGGGTCACCGACCCCGCCCGGGGCCGCTGGCACGGCGACCTCGCCGAGGCGCTGGTGCGGATCGGTGAACCCGTCGAGGCGCAGGACGTCGTCGACGCCACCCGGGAACGGGCGCTGCGCCTCGGCCGCGAGAGCGTGCTCGCCGTCCTCGACCGCGCCGAGGCCCTGATACGCGCCGCACGCGGCGAGCAGGGACCCGCCGAACGGCAGTTGACCTCCGCCCAGGACCGCCTCGCCAAGCTGGGCTACGGCCTCGAGGAGGCGCGGGCCGCGTACGCCCTCGCCGGTCTGCGCACCCTCCCCCAAGCTCTCGGCTTCGCTCGAGCAGGGGGGACCCCCATGCCCGGCCCCACCTCCTACGACGAGGCGGCCCGCCTCTTCCGCCGCTGCCGTGCCCACCCCTGGCTCCGCCAGGTCGAAACGGCGTCCACCGCCCGTCCCGCCCCGGCCCCCCTCGCCTCCGCCGCCCTCGACACCCTCGCGGCGACCGAACGCCAGGTCGCGGCACTCGTGATGGAGGGCGCCACGAACCGCGAGATCGCCGCGCGTCTCTTCATCAGTGTGAAGACGGTGGAGGCGACACTGACGCGGGTGTACCGGAAGTTGGGGATTCGGTCGCGGGTCGACATCGTGCGCTTGGCGGCGGAGCGCAGGACCGGGTAACGCAGGGGAGATGCCAGCCCGCCCCGAGGCCCCTGAACGGGACCAACCGGGCGGCACCGCGCACTAAACACGATCCCTCGCGACCAAGGGTTTTCCCTCCCCCAACTCCCCTAGGGGGTTCCCTCATTGGAGGCGGAAGGCAACCCCTTCTAGCGTGAACGTCGTGCCGCTCGCTCGGGCACACGGCGCACACCCACTCGCGCCGTGCCTGACCCCCCACACCCGCGCGTCCCCCCACCGGCAACTTTCGAGGAGACCCATGTTCGGGCTCAACCGCGCCAAGAAGACCGCTGCCGCCTGCGCGGCGACCGCCGCCGCGGCGACCGCGCTGCTCGGCGCGCCCGCCGCCGTCGCCGCGTCGCAGCCGATCGTCGGCGGCACGACGACCACGACGACCGCATACCCGTTCATGATGCAGATCACGGACGCGTCCGGCAGCCAGTTCTGCGGCGGCACCCTGGTCGCGGCCAAGAAGGTCGTCACCGCCGCGCACTGTATGGTCGGCGAGACCACGAGCAGCGTCCGCGTGGTCGGTGGCCGCACCTACCTCAACGGCACGAACGGCACCGTCAGCAAGGTCAGCAAGATCTGGGTCAACCCCAGCTACACGGACGCCACCAACGGCGACGACGTGGCCGTGCTGACCCTGTCGACGGCGATGTCGTACACCCCGGCGTCGTACGTCTCGTCCTCCGACACCGGCGTGTACGCGGCCGGCACCACCGCCCGCATCGTCGGCTGGGGCACCACCTCGGAGAACGGCAGCTCCTCCAACCAGCTGCGCACCGCGACCGTCCCGACGATCTCCGACGCCAGCTGCAAGAGCTCCTACGGCTCCGACTACGTGGCCACCGACATGGTCTGCGCCGGATACACCTCCGGCGGCGTCGACACCTGCCAGGGCGACAGCGGCGGCCCGCTGCTCATAGGCGGCGTCCTGGCAGGCATCACCTCCTGGGGCGAGGGCTGCGCGGAGGCCGGCTACCCGGGTGTCTACACCCGTCTGACGACCTTCTCGAGCCTGGTGACCACGCAGGTCAACTCGTAGTCACCGATGACCTCCTGAGTACCACTCAGGTGAATGCCAGGGGGCGTTGCGGGCCACCACGAGCGGCCCGCAACGCCCCCTATCCATACTCCGGTTCCCGCTACTTGTCGGCGGTCAGCTTCCCCGCAGTGCCCCAACTGTCCGCCGGCACCTCGTGGATCCAGACGTGCACGCTCTCGGCCGGGATCTTGTACGCGTCGACGAAGGCGTCGGTGACGCGCTTGACGAGGTCCCGCTTGAGCTCGACGTCGCGCGGTCCCTGCTGGATGGTGACGATGGGCATGGCTGAACTCCCTTGTGTACGGCGGCCTTCCGACGTGCTCGCCGCGGTGTGGGAACAGTCCATCGCGTGGGGCGTCGCCGACCAAGAAGCAGCCCGCGACCGCAGCGATCAGCTTTCGTGATCGCCGCAGGCCGCGAGCAGGGCGTCCAGGTACGGCGGCGGTGTCGAGCCGTGCACGGCGAGCCTCGTGGTGAGCGCGAGCCCCGGCGCCCGGAACGGCACATAGGCGACCCGGGGCGTGTGCAGGACGCGCGCGTGGGACGCGTAGACGACCGTCCACAGCGGCCGAGTCCCGATGGTCGCGAGCGTGTCCTGCAAGGAGCCGCTCACCGGTCCCGGCAGCGGCTCGAACCCCGCGTCGTGACAGGCTCCGATCACCAGGTCGACCAGCGCGGGATTGAGACGGCGCGCGGTGATGATCAGCGGCAGCCCGGCCAGCTCGTCGAGGGCCACCTCGTCCCGCGCGGCCAGCGGGTGCCCGGCGGGCAGGGCGGCCACCAGGGGGTCGGTCCACAGCGGCACCACCCGTACGCCCGGTACGGGCCCTTCGGACGTCGCGGCCCGGACGAACGCCGCGTCGAGCCGCCCGTCCGCGACCCGGACGAGCCGCTCCCGCACCGGCAGCGAGACCAGCTCGGCCTGGATGTCCGGCTCCCGTTCGGCGAAGGCGGCGAGCACCCGGTCCAGATGCTCACCGAGCCCGGTGCTGGTGCCGATCCGCAGCCCCCGCGCCGGGGCGACCACCGCACGCGCCCGGTCCGCCGCGGCCAGCACCGCCCGCGCCTCGGGCAGCAGCCGCTCGCCCGCACCGGTGAGCCGTACGTGCCGAGGTGAACGGTCGAAGAGCTCGGCGCCCAGCTCCCGCTCCAGACGCCGGATTTGCTGGCTGACGGCCGACTGCACGATATGCAGCCGATCCGCCGCCCTGCCGAAGTGCAGCTCCTCGGCAACCGTCACGAAATAACTGAGCTGCCGCAGTTCCATGTCCGGGACTGTAGGCCGCGACGGGAGCCGTGTTTCAATGAGCCCCCCTTGGAGGTGATGGGCGTGGTGTCCACGGACCGCTTCCTGGCCTTCGCCGCGATGTCGCTGCTGGTGATCGTGATTCCCGGGCCCAGCGTGCTGTTCGTCATCGGGCGGGCGCTCGCGCACGGCCGCCGTACGGCGGTGGCGACGGCCCTGGGCAACGTCGTCGGCTCGTATCTGCTGGTCGTGGCGGTCGCGTTCGGGATCGGTTCGCTGGTCGAGCGCTCGGTGACGGTCTATCTGGCGGTGAAGCTGGCCGGCGCGGCGTATCTCGTCCTCCTGGGCGTGCAGGCGTTCCGGCATCGCAAGGAGATGAAGGTCTCGGCGATACGGGCGGAGTCCGCGGCCCCGGCCCGCGGCGATCTGCGTACCGTCCTGGACGGCGCGCTCGTCGGCGTCACCAACCCCAAGGGCATCGTCTTCTTCGCCGCGGTACTCCCCCAGTTCGTCGACCACTCGGCGGGCCGACTCCCCCTCCAGATGCTCCTGTTGGGTCTGGTCCCGATCTCCATCGGCCTGGTCACGGACACCCTGTGGGGCCTCACCGCGTCCGCGGCCCGCTCCTGGTTCGCCCGCTCGGACCGTCGTCTGTCGCTGATCGGCGGCGCGGGCGGCTTCACGATGATCGGGCTGGGGCTGACCGTGGCGGTAACGGGGCGGGCGGACTGAGTTCCCCCACGGGGTGAGGGTTCACTTGACGACGGTCCCGAAACGGATGTCGTACGACGACGAGCCCGCCATCACCGTGAGCATCCGCTCGGCCTCCGCCACGACCTCCTCCCGCTGGACCTGCGTGAGCCTGCCGAAGGGCTCGATCGTGAGGACCGCCCCCTCCTGCCGCCACAGGCCCGCCAGGAAACCGTCGACGAGCAGGGTGCAGTACGCCTGGTTGCCCTGCCAGGTGCGGCCCTTGAGGTCGGCGGGCACGATCCGGGAGCGGTCGGCGTGCGACAGGAGCAGGTTGTCGAACTCGGGCAGGAAGCGCGGCGGGGCCGGGGTGTCCGCGTCCGGGCGGGGCGCGTCGGGAAGATCGAAGAGTTCGACGCCGCTCTCGTCACGGAAGGTGACCAGCTGCGGCCGGAGCCGTTCGAAGGCGTCACGCAGCCGGGTCAGGCCCGCCCAGGCCTGCATGTCCTTGACGGAGGCGGGCCCGAAGGCGGCGAGGTAGCGCAGTACGGTCGCGTCCGGGGCGGGGGACGGCTCCGAGGGGCGGCCGAGCCAGTGCTCGGCGGTGGTGAGCGCGACCTGGCCGCTGCGGCCCCACAGTCCGCGCGGGGTGACCTGGACCAGCGGCAGCCGGCAGCGGGCGGCGACGGAGAGAGCGAACGGGTCGGCGTCCGGCCACTCGGCCAGCAGCTCCTCGCGCAGCTGCTTCATGGTGCGCGGCTCGGCCTCCACCAGCTCACGGCTGACCGCGGCGAGCCGGTCCAGGTCGACGCCGGTGAGGCCCTTGCGGAAGGTGACCAACTCCCGGTCGCGCGCGGCCTGCACGAGCGGGCGCAGGGTGAGGGCGTCGTCGGCGGTGTGCGTGTGGATGGTGGAGCGCAGGGTGACGATGCGGACGACCTCGCGCGCTTCCATGGCCGCCGACAGCTTCTCGGGCCGGAACCCCTCCAGGCGGGCGGCGAGGGCGTAGTACGGCGGCTTCACGTTCTGCGCCTGGAGGCCGACGAGGTGCCGGACGGCGTCGGTGGCGGAGAGGGTGGCCCTGCGCAGGAGGTGCTGCCGGTCGAGGGTCGCGCGGTTGAGTGCGCGGGTGTCGAGCACGGGTGCCGCGGAGGTCGTCTTCGTCATGCTCCGCACGCTAGTGGGACTTGCGGACACCCCCTGTCCGCAATCCTTGGGGGATCCGTACCCTCGACTGTGCCCCGCCCCCGCGCCGGGGACATTTGACCCGTATATCCTGCTCCGTGATCACACAGACGCACGACCGACTGTTCGACATTCGACAGGGGAGGCAGCCGCGATGTCCGAGCGACGCGCCCGCCCGGCCTCGAAGAGCGCCAGGAAGTCCGTCTGGCGACGCGCCCTGACCCCACCGGCCGCGCCGCCCGCGAATCCCCTGGCGCCCCGCCCCGACCCGCCGGAGCCGGAGCCCGCCGACGCCGGCAGCGTCGTCCAGGCAGCCCTCTACCGCGACGGCGTACGCGTCTCGACCCCGGCGACACTGGCCGAGACCTTCCGTCAGCTGCGCGACGAGCCGCACGGCATGGCGTGGATCGGCCTGGCCCGTCCGACGGAGGCCGAACTCCTCTCCCTGGCCGCCGAGTTCGACCTGCACCCGCTCGCCGTCGAGGACGCGCTGGAGGCGCATCAGCGCCCGAAGCTGGAGCGCTACGGCGACACGCTCTTCGTCGTGCTGCGCGCCGCGCGCTATCTGGACGCGCCCGAGGAGGTCGAGTTCGGCGAGCTGCACGTGTTCGTGGGCCCCGACTTCGTGATCACCGTCCGGCACGGCGCCGCACCGGACCTCTCGGCGGTGCGCCGCCGCATGGAGGACACCCCGGAGCTGCTGAAGCTCGGCCCGGAGGCCGTCCTCTACGCGATCCTCGACTCCGTCGTCGACGGCTACGTCCCCGTCGTCTCCGGCGTCCAGAACGACGTCGACGAGATCGAGACCGAGGTCTTCCGCGGCGACCCCGAGGTCTCCCGCCGCATCTACGAACTCTCCCGCGAGATGGTCGAGTTCCAGCGCGCCACCCGCCCCCTGGTCGGCATGCTGCACGGCCTGATGGCCGGCTTCGCCAAGTACGGCACCGACGAGGAACTCCAGCGCTACCTCCGCGACGTCGCCGACCACGTCACCCACACCAGCGAACGCGTCGACGCCTTCCGCCTGGCCCTCACCGACATCCTCACGGTCAACGCGACTCTGGTCACCCAGCAACAGAACGCCGAAATGCGCGCGTTGGCCGAGGCGGGCTTCGAGCAGAACGAGGAGATCAAGAAAATCTCGAGCTGGGCGGCGATTCTCTTTGCTCCGACGCTCGTTGGAACTATTTACGGCATGAACTTCGAGAACATGCCGGAGTTGAACTGGGGCTTCGGGTACCCCTTCGCGATCGGTTTGATGGGAGTGGTTTGCGTCAGTCTGTACGTGATCTTCAAGCGGCGGGACTGGCTCTGAGGGACCGCTCCGAGAGATCAGCCATCCGCCAGGACGAGCCGCAGGACCGGTGGATTCGTGGTGTTCTCGCGGGAGTTGACGATGACGGCGAGTCCCGCGCTCGCCTCGGCAAGGGCGAGGCAGACCGGGTCTCCAGTAGCGTCGACGTGTGACGTCACGTCGAAGGCCAGCCAGGCCTTCGTCGTGGTGGCGGGTGACCGTCGACAGGGCCGTGCCAAGTGCGGGCTTCGTGTTCCAGGTGAGGGCCGATTCCGTCCACGACGTGTCGGAGACGCCGTAGGCCGTGAGGGTCGCGGTCGTGCGCGGCGGGGCCGGGGTGTCCGCGTCCGGGCGGAGCGCACGAGGCCGTGTTGGACAACACCGTGACCGTGGGCGAGGCCGCGCGGGCCGACGTCCGGGCCTTGGTGAAGCCGGGGAGGAGGACGTAGGCGTAGGAGGCCGACGAAGGAGCCGTTCCGTGCGGGAGGCACAACGACACGTACTGGCGGGTCAGGCTGTCCGTACCCGCTCACGTTGATGTCGCTCCAGGCACCCGTCCTGTCGGTGCGGACCGCCTGGACCGTCGCACCGCCGGGGAAGAGATAGCCGCCCGCTTCCGCCAGATGCGTGTACGACGCCACAGTGAGCGTGCTCGACCAGCCGGCCGAGGTGGACTGGGCGGTGCCGTCGACGGTCAGCACCTGAGTGCCGCCCTCGTGCAGGTTTCGGTTCTCGACGACCGTGACTACGTTCGCGCCGCTGCCGCCGGTGATGCCTGCGCCGAGGCAGACGACCGAGTCGTCGAGGCAGAACCACGACTTCTTCGCGACCAGCGTGGAGCCGTACTGCCGGAAGTCCATCCCCACACTGCCGTACAGGCCCGCGAGGCTCGCCCCGCCCACCCAGGTCGCGGCGGAGCGGGTTCCGGTGCCGGCCGGCGGCGGCGGCGAGGGTGAGGGTGTCGACCGTGGTGCCCGGCATGCGGTACGGGTCCACCTGGGCCAGAAGGCGTCGGTGAACCGGCCCAGGTCAGCGGCCAGATACAGATAGCCCATACCGTCGCCCGTGTGCCAGCCGTGTGTGTTCTCGGTGTTGATCGATTCGTAGCAAGCCACACGCGACGACGACATGGCGAGGGCGTACGCCCAGCCCGAACGCGGTGCACGGCCCGGTCCATCGCCGGGAACTGGACGTGGCCGTTCGGCTCTTCGGCGGCGGTGATCGAGGAGTCGGCAAGCACGGGTGCAGCCAGCGCGATACCGGCGATGGTCGAGGAGTCGGCGAAGGCGCGTACGACTCGCCCCGGGTGATCGAACCCTTGGCGAGCTGCTTGAAGCGGGTCGACCGGGCCGTCGTTGAAGCCGAGTTGGCGGCTCTCAGTACCGACTGGATGATGAGGTTGCCGTCGTAGAAGTCGGTCTCGGCGTAGCGGCTGACGGCTCTGCCGCGGACCGCGTCCATGCACAGGCCGTTCCACATCCAGGGCGCGAAGGCGCTGTCGACCGAGTCGTGGATGTGGGTGGCCTCGGTGTCGGTGATCTCCCAGTCGGAGCCGGCCGTCAGCTCGAAGAGGGCGGCGAGGCCTGCGCAGCAGGATCATGCCGTACGTGCCGGTGTACGGGACGTAGGTGTGCTGGCGTGGTGCAGCCAGGGCGCCAGCGTCGCCGCGGAGTCGGCGGGGCGTTCCCCGCCGCGCCAGGTGTGCAGGACGTCCCAGACCGCTCCTACGGCGGGATGGTCCACGTCCGCGAGGACGCGGGCCACGTCCGTGGCGCGGGGGTGGGAGTCGTGGGTCTCCAGCAGCAGACGCGTCCCGGCGTCGGCGGCGAGCGGGACGGCGGCACGCAGCCGGCGTACGGCCGTCGCGTCGGCGGACCGCCCAGGTGCCGAGGCGCCTGGGAAGACCCGTACCCCCAACGCGCCGATGTCTTCGGCGAGTTGGATCAGCCCGCGCAGCTCGGCCAGTACCTCGCAGTCGCCGGTCCGCTCGTCCGCGACCCGTACGTACGACGCCACCCACAGACCGCGTGCGCCGGCCCAGCTCAGCCGGGTGACCAGACGGTCGCGCGCGGCAGCCGGGGAGATGGGGGTGAGCAGGCCCTCGGGTGGGGCGCAGCGCAGCTCCACTCCGGTGCTGCCGCTCGCCCGGGCGAGGTCGGCCACTTCGTCGAGGCCGGCCTCGGGGCAGCCGAGGGTACTGAAGGCCCACTCCGGCGGGGGCCGCAGGGCAGGTCAGGCAACGGAGGCTCCAGGGAGGTGACCTTCCTGATGAGGTGCGGGTGTCAGTACTGGACGGCATCGCGGCGCATCACCCGGCGGATGAGGACGACGAGGACGCCGACGAGGGTGAGCATGACGACGACGCTCGCGGCGGCGGAGCCGTAGCGAGGGATGCCGCCGGAGGCGAACGCCTCGCCGTACGTGTAGACGGGTGTTCCAGACGCCGGTGTCGGGCATCTGCCCGGCGGCGCCCGCGAAGGCGAAGATGAACTCGAAGACCTTGACGGCGCTGATGGTCCACAGCACCGCGCACACCCCGACCACGTCCCACATCAGCGGCAGCGTGACGTGCCGGAACTTCTGCAGGGCGTTGGCGCCGGACAGGTCGCAGTCCTCATACAGCCCGGGCGGGATCTGGTCCACGGCGGCCATCAGAATGGTGGTGTAGAAGCCGGTGGAGGTCCACACCAGGCCGATCATGATGACCGTGAACAGGTTCTCCTGGCCGAGCCAGTTGGGCGGGTCGTCCACGCCCATCACCCCGGCGAGGGCGTCCGCGATCCCGTCGTGCTGGAAGAGGAAGCCCCACAGGATCGCCAGCCCTACCTCGAAGATCACATGTCAAGGCGCAGGCCCGGCCCTTCGAGGGCTGGACCGGCAACGACTCAGGGCATGCCGCGCGACATCGCGCGGCATGCCCTGAGTCGTCGGCGTTGCCTGACTCAACGAGGGGGAAGGTGTGCCTGACTGTCGATGCCGCCGAAGGCGTTGACCTGTGCCGTGGGGACGTGGCTCTCGTTGGCCTCGCTGCCCCGGCCGAAGTGGTTGAGGAGCAGGTTGAGGAGGACGGCAGCGAGGCATCCCGCCGTGATGCCCGATCCCAGCACCATGGTGACCGGCGTGGGCAGACCGTCGTAGAAGCCGCTCGACGCGACGGGGAAGAGGCCGAACGCGAGGGCGACGGAGACGATGATGCCGTTGTGGCCGGTACTCAGGGACGCCTTGGCCAGGGTCCGGATGCCGGCGACGGTGATCGAGCCGAAGAAGACCACGCCCGCCCCGCCGAGCACGGGCAGCGGCACCAGGGCGACCAGCGAGGCCAGGACCGGTAGGAGACCCATGAGCACGAGCATCGCCCCGCACAGGGTGACCGTGTAGCGACTGCGGATGCGGCTGATCGCCACCAGGCCGACGTTCTGCGCGTAGGAGCAGCTGACGAAGGCCCCCAGTGTGCCGCCGAGCACGGTGCCCAGTCCTTGGGCGCGCAGGCTGCCCGCGATGACGCGGCCGTCGACGGGTCTGCCGACGACCGAGCCCACGGCGATGAGGGAGGCGGTGGACTCCGTCATGGAGACGAGCATGACGACGAGCATGGTGGCGATGACCGGTGCCTCGAACTGCGGGGCGCCGAAGGCGAAGGGTTCGGGGAGCGCGAACAGCGGTGCCTGAGCAAGGGTTTGGAAGTCGACCTTGCCCATCGGGATCGCGGCGGCCGTGCCGACGACGAGGCCGAGCAGGATCGCGACCCGCTGGAGGAAACGCCCGCTGAGGAGCCGGTGGAGGAGCAGGGTGACGGCGAGGGTTCCGGCGGCGAGCGCCAGGTTGGACGCCGAGCCGAAGTCGGCGGCCTCGCTGTCACCGCCCCGGGCCCACTCCCCTGCCACCGGCAGCAGCGAGAGGCCGACCAGCGTGATGACGGAGCCGCTGACGACGGTTGGGAAGAAGCGGACCAGCCGGCAGAAGACCGGCGCGAGCAGGAAGCAGACGGCCCCGGCGACGAGCGTGGCGCCGAACACCAGGGGCAGGGTGTCCTGCCCGCGCGGCACGGAGGCGGCCAGGATCGGCGAGACCACGGCGAACGAGACGCCGTTGGTGACGGGCAGCCGGGCCCCTACGCCCCAGAGGTTCAGGGTCTGGGCGACGGTGGCGAGGCCCGCGACGAGCAGGCTCGCGGCCAGCAGGGCAGTGAGCTGGGCAGGCGGCAGACCGAGCGCGCCGCCGATGATCAGGGGAGGTGCGGCGAGGCCGGCGTACATGCTGGCCACGTGTTGCAGTGCGGCGGGGATCATCCGGCGTATCGGGAGCACTTCGTCGGCGGGATGCGCGGGAAGAGTCGGAAGAGTGGGCAGCCCGGAGTGGGCCGGGGTGGAGCGGTGATGCTTGGCTGACGTGCGCGAGCCAGGGGAACGCATGCGGACAGTCCCTCCGAGAGACCGCCCGGCAGACGCACGGCCGGACGGTCACGAGCATGGTGCGGCCGGTGGAACCCGGAACAGGTGGACGGACCTGCCCGAGGGGGGACATGGGAATCGCGCCGCGTTCTGTGGTGCAGAGATCGGCGCAATTCCTTCTTGCGGAACTTACTTTCCGCTGTGGACGACCGGACTCTATGGACTCCGGTAGGCTCCGTCAACACCTCCAATTAACCCATGCGATTCCTGTGATTCCTCGGAGGTACCTACGAGGGATGCGCAAGGCCTGCCGGAGGCACGGGTCTTGGCGGGGGCGCCACACGCGCTTACGGTGTCCGGCTATGTCACGCCCAGATGATCTCCACAGCCTGTCCGAGGGCGAATTTTCCGCCTATCCCCCACTCCGACCCCGCCGCGCCGCCGAGGAGCGCGAGCGACTCGACCTGACACCCGACCAGGTCGCCGGGGCCGTGTCCGCCTTCCAGGGACACCTGCTCCACCCCGACACGCTCCTGGCCTGGGAGCAGGGCACCGGAGTACCGACACCCCGTCAGATCAAGGCCCTGGCCGCCGCGTTGTGGTGTTCGCCGGCCGATCTGCTCGGCGAGCCCGCCACGCTTCTGCAGTGCCGGACGCTGCTTGGGCTGACGGTGGAACAGGTGGCCACGGAGGTCGGCATGACACTCGGCCGCTACGCCGAGGCGGAGCGGCGCAATCGCTGGCGGGGGTCCGCGCGGCAGACCCAGGCGCTGTTCACCGTGCTGCGCCCGCCACCCGCGTGTTTCGTCAGGGCGTGCGGGCGGACCGGGCAGCTGCGTGTGCTGTTGCGCGAGGCGGTCACCGGGTGGTGGCCGAATTACGTACGGCCCGTCGCGAAGATCGTCCCGGTGCCCGAGGAGGAGATCCGGCGCACCCTGGAGCAGTTGCACCTGGCATACCAGCGGATCGAGAACCACGACCGGACGGGGGCCGCCGCCGAGGCGGTCGAGCAGGAGGCGGCGGTGTTCCTCGACTGGATCGACGAGCGTCTGTGGGCCTGGCTCGGCGGCCAGGAACCGCGCTGACGTGCACCTCTCCGACTTACTCATCGCCGGGAAACCCTTGACAGAGTCGCCGCCTCATGAGGCACTGAGTGGACCCAGCCCAATGGATTCTGCTTTCCGCATCGTGGACGATCAGATGGTGCAGTCTTCGGCAGGGCACAACAGAGTTCGCTCACCCCGCGACACCTGACCACGGGCAACCTCCGCGTTGCCCGTCTCCTCGGGCACTCCTGCCGCCCGCTCGACCGCGTCGTCGAAACACACCACCGGCTCCAGGTGGCGTCGGCCGCTCCCCGACGCCGGGCCCTCGATGAGCGCATCGCGCGTCACAGCAGTCCAGGAGGAACGTCCCGTGCCATCCACTCCCAGTCCCACCCCTGCACCGGCCACCGAGCCCGATCCGGCCCCGGCCGCGGACCCCAACGCCAAACACCCGGTCGACCAGATCCTGCCGCCCGCCAAACTCCTCGGCGCCGGGCTCCAGCACGTGGCCGCCATGTACGCCGGTGTCGTCGCCCCGCCGCTGGTCGTCGGCATCGGCGTGGGACTGAGCACGACAGAGATCGCGTTCCTCATGAGCGCGAGCCTCTTCACCGCCGGTATCGCCACCCTGCTCCAGACCATCGGCTTCTGGAAGGTCGGCGCCCGCCTCCCCTTCGTCAACGGTGTCTCCTTCGCGGGCGTGGCCCCGATGCTGGCCATCGCCAAGGCCGAGGGCCCCGAGAACGCGCTGCCCGTGATCTACGGCGCCGTGATCGTGGCCGGCATCTTCGGCGTCGTACTCGCGCCCTGGTTCTGCAAGCTCATCCGGTTCTTCCCGCCGGTCGTCACCGGCACGGTCATCACGCTCATCGGCGTGTCCCTGCTGCCCGTCGCCTTCAACTGGGCCCAGGGCGGCAACTCGTCGGCCAAGGACTACGGAGACGCCAAGTACATCGGTCTCGCCGCCGTGACGCTGCTGATCACTGTGGTGCTGCGCAGGGTGCTGACCGGCTTCCTCAAGCAGATCTCCATCCTGCTCGGCCTGGTGGTCGGCACCCTGATCGCCCTGGCGCTCGACATGGCCGACTTCAGCGGTGTCACCGACGCCGACGTCATCGGCTTCCCGACGCCGTTCCACTTCGGTGCGCCCCAGTTCACGGTCGCCGCGGTCCTCTCCATGATCATCGTGATGATTGTGTCGATGACCGAGACCACCGCCGACGTCATCGCCCTCGGCCAGATCGTCGACAAGCCCGCCGACGAGAAGACCCTCGCCGCGGCACTGCGCGCGGACGGCCTGGGCACCGCGGTCAGCCCGCTCTTCAACGGCTTCGCCGCGAGCGCCTTCGCCCAGAACGTCGGCCTGGTCGCCATCACCAAGGTCCGCAGCCGGTACGTCGTCGCCGCGAGCGGCGGCATCCTCATCCTGCTCGGCCTTTGCCCGATGCTGGCGTCCGTCGTCGCCCTGGTGCCGCAGCCCGTCCTCGGCGGAGTCGGCCTCGTCCTGTTCGGCACAGTCGCCGCCAGCGGAATCCAGACCCTCGCCGGGGCCGCCCTGGAGCGCGGCGACAACGTCCTGATCGTGGCCATCAGCCTCGGCATCGGCGTGATCCCCATGGCCGCCCCGGACTTCTACCACGACTTCCCGGAGAGCGTCCGCATCGTCCTCGACTCCGGCATCAGCACCGGCTGCATCGTCGCGGTACTGCTCAACCTCGCCTTCAACCACATCGGCCGCGGCAACCGGACCGACGCCACGGAGCACGACACCACGGCGGAAACGGCACTCGCGCCGGCTGCCCCCGTGCACTGAGCACAGGCGGTGGGGGCGGCGGTCCCGGCACGCCGCCCCCACCCACGAGAACTTCCTGTTCTCGCGGGTCGTCTCACGGTCTTGGGATCCACGATCGCGCGATGGCGTCACACGGCGGACAGAGTGGCGATGTCTCTCGGGTGCCCGTCGACCATCGCCGGCATCGCCCACGCGGCCACGCGGCCACGCGGCCACGCGGCCACGCGGCCACGCGGCCACGCGGCCACGCGGCCACCGACAGCTTCCAGGACGCCGCGTGCACACTGCTCGTGACCACCCTTCGTGACCGTGGAAAGTCATCGGAAGAGCCGTGCCGACATGCCCCATCGACCACTGGCGGCGAGGCCCTCCGGGGAGAATCCGGGGAGTACGGCCGACGCTGGGGAGCGCGTGGGGGGAATCGACTGCGCAACAGCACAGGAATCTGAAAGATCCAGAAAGTTGGATCAGCCCAGGCAAGAAGCAGGATCAGCGGCATCGCCGCAAGTCAGGGCTTTCCGGTAGACAACTTCAAGAAGATCTCCAGCTGGGCCGTCATTCTCTCTGCTCCACGCTCGTTGGAACTATTTACGGCATGAACTTCGAGAACATGCCGAAGTTGAACTGGGGCTTCGGGTACCCCTTCGCGATCGGTTTGATGGGAGTGGTTTGCGTCAGTCTGTACGTGATCTTCAAGCGGCGGGACTGGCCCTGAGTAATCATCGCGAGAGGCGCTGCCGTGAGGGAGTGCAACCCGGATCGCAGGCGCCGACGACGCGTTCGAGGCCGCTGGGGAGAATCTGGGGAGAATGAGCCGCGCTCCGATCCGGGCGGTTTCCCTCGATCACAGGCGTTGACCTGCAATGGACTGCCGCCCAGGTCACTCCGTCGGCACCCCGGCAGTCGCGCTCGCCACAAGGCCCACGTCGCACGTGCGCTCCACCCGCCACACCACCCCCTGCTGTGACGCACAACACATAGCACAATGCAAGTTTTACCCAGGGCAATGATCGACCGGCCTGTCACGTCCGTACCCCCTGCCATACCCCGTACGTACGTCAGGAGGCACCATGCCCGTCTCACGCAACTTGGTAGGAACGGTGTTCGTGGGCGGCACGTTGAGCCTGACCCTCGCCGCTCTCGCCTACCCGGCCATACTCGGCGTCCAGACCACATCCAGCTCCCCCACGCGGATCATCGCCAACACCCGCTACGGCCCACTCACCGAGGCCGACCGCGACTTCGTCGTCAAGGTCCGCTCAGCCGGACTGTGGGAGTACCCCCTGGGCGAGATCGCGATGAAGAAGGGCTCGACACCGGAGATGCGGGAGGCCGGCAAACACCTGATCGTGGGACACGCCGGCCTCGACGCGCTGTGTCGCAAGATCGCCCCGGAACTGAACATCACCCTGCCCAACCAGGCCACCCCGCAACAGCAGCAGTTCGTGGCGACCTCGAACGCCCAGTCCGGCAAGCAGTTCGACACCACGGCCGCCAACATCATGCGCGTCACGCACGGCCAGATCTTCCCGGCCATCGCGAAGATCCGCGCCAGCACCGAGAACACCCTGGTGCGTCAGCTGGCGGACCTGGCCAACGACACGGTCCTCGACCACATCACCGTGCTGGAGAAGACTGGCACGGTCAACTTCGACCAAGTCCTCTTCCAGCAGACCACCCCGCCGAAGCTCCCCAAGGACCAGGTCACCCCTCCCCCGCCGCAGCCGGGCGCGCCGGTCGTCGCCCTCACCCCGCGGCCGGACCTGAACGTGAACACCGCCTCCCCGACGCCCAGCCCGTCGGCCGGCTGATCAACGCCGGCCGGCGCCTTCCCCTCCGGGGGACATCAGGGCAATGGCGGGGAAGGGCCGGAAAGCCGATAGGAGCGGACGACCGCGAACGCGTCTCTGGGCCGGGTGGTCCGCTCACAGCCCTGGCAGTGTCGACCTTGAGCGGCGCCCCGTGATGATCCGCCACCGAGCAGAGGTAGCGGCCGAGCCCGCCTCGCCGTCGGCCGGCGCGGGCATCCCGGTCCAGACACCGACGAACGTCATGTCGGCGACAGCCCCGGCTCCGAGGGTCCCGGCGAGGAGCCCCTGCCCGGCCGGCCACCACGGCGGCAGACCGACGAACTCCGCGGGCCCTCACACCACGCGCCGCAGGTATGCCATCAGGTGTGGCTCCACAACAGGAGAGAGTCGACGTCGTCGGCGCATGCCCGCTCCACCCCCACCGTCTTTCCCACGTTCTGCACAATCCGTCAGGCTCAGAGAAGGACGGCCTCGAAATCCGCCGCCGACCGCCCTCGAGGGGTCACGCGTCGTGTGCCACCGCGGCGTCCATCACCCAGCCGAGCGGATGCGGCTCCGGGTCGTCCGCCGCGGGAGCCGGGGGCTCTCCCCCCGCCTCGTTGAAGGCGGCAAGAGCCTCGATGAGCGCTGCCCTGTGCTGCGGGTCCAGCCGTTCGACGATCGTGGCGATCTCGACTCGGCGCCGGGCGGTGACGTCCTCGACCGCGCTGCGCCCTTCCTCGGTGAGTTGCAGCAGGGTCTCACGCCGGTTGCCGGGGTTGGTCTGGCGGCCGGCGAGCCCTGCCGCGATCAGCCGGTCGACCATGCGCATGGCGGTGGAGGGCGCCACCTGGAGCAGGTCGGCCAGCGTGACCAGCTTGGTGGCACCACGGGTGGACAGCACGACCAGCATCCGGAACTGCGGGAGGGTCACCCGGTCCTCGACCTCGGAGAGCGACCGCGCGGAGACCGCCACCAGCAGCCGGGACGCGGTCAGCACCGCCCGGGTGACGGCATCGACATCATCCATCGCCCCTGCAGGGGTCTCCCTCTCCGGCATGCGTCCTTTCTACCGCGCCGACGTCGCTGCCCACTCACCCGATGGGAACAGATCTTCCTTCCGCGTGTCCGTCATACCGGAGCAGGAGAATCGCGGCATCAGTTCGAACTCTTCGTTCCCCGCGGCGACCTCCGCGAGCGCAGCACGAGCAGCACGGCGGAACCCCCGAACAGCACCGCCGTGACCAGCAGCCAGCGGGCCAGGAAGCCGTCGCCGGAGAGGCCGGTGGCCAACCGGTAGTGCTCCGCCATCTGCCCGCTGATCAGCGGAAACCACATCAGCAGCAGGAGACCGGAGAAGGCCGCCGGGAACCGGACGTAGAGCGTCCACTCCCGATGGCCGACCGCGTCCAAGCCCCGCGTGAGGGCCCGGTCCGCCCCCGCGTACAAGGGCACCAGTACCAGATCGTGCAGGAGCGCCACCCCCACGAACCACAGCGCCACCTCGAACCAGTCCCCCGCCAACAGCCGCACCCCCGCGTACCCGGCGAGCGCGAACGAGCAGGCCAGCAGCAGGATCTGCAGCGGACTGCCCAGGACGGGCTTCCCGAACGACCGTCGCATCACAGGTGTCCGCATCAGAGATCTCCGAACGTCATCCGGGCCACCCACTTGGTGTTCAGTACACCGGGCGCCGCCGGCACGATGATCCGCGCCGGATAGCCGTGGTCGGGGGTCAGGTCCTCGCCGTTGGCGAACAGGGCCAGCAGGGAACGCGAATCGCGCACCTGGTTGTAGCGCAGGGCGCCCCGGCGAAACGCCCCGTGCCGCTGCAACGACTCCACCAGCACGTCGGGCGCCGCGTCCTCCTCGTATCCCACGAGTGCCGCAAGGTCCCGCAGCCTCACCCCCCGCCACCACTGGTCGGAGGTCGACCAGCCCTCCACGCAGGCGATGGGCAACGCGGCGCTGTGGAGCGGGAGTTTCAGTAACTCGGCCCGGCGCAGCCGGACCGTGCGGCCACGTCCCTCGACGACCAGCCGCCACGTCTCCTCGGTCGTCTCCCGCATGTCGATGCCGACCGCCGCGGCCGTCTTGTTGATCTGGAAGCCGCCGGGACCGGTGCCCGGTTCGGGGCCGCCGTGCGGGGCGAGTACGGCCGTCTCCCGCAGCGGCTCGTCGAAGCTGTGCCCGGCCGTGGTGGCGAACAGAAGCAGCGATCCGCCGCCCACGAACCCGAGGGCGCCACGCCGCGAGACGGTGGGCGGGTCGGGGTCCGGTGCCACCAACTCGTCTTGTGTTTCCGGGCGTTGACCCTCGTCCCGGAGATGGCGCAGATTGCGTACGGCCATGGGCACCCGCAGCACCGCATGCACCACGAACGCCGCGAAGAACACCCAGGCCCCGTAGAAGTGCAGCGGGTAGAAGGAGCCGGGGAAGATGTAGTCGAGCTGGACGTTCAACACGCCCGTGACGAACTCGAACAGCCCGCCCCCGACCAGCAGGAGCAACGAGATCCGCTCCAGCCCGTGCGCGAGTGACCGCACCGGCGGCAGCGTGAACAGCTTCGGCACGACCGACCACAGCTTCGCCAGCAGTACGGGGATCAGCGTGATCCCGAGCGTGACGTGGACGCCCTGGGTGAGGCGGTACAGCCAGGACGGGTCGGTCGGCCAGGAGAAGAGGTAGAAGCCGAGCAGACCCTTGTCCGGGGTCTGGTCGTTCACGGGGGCCAGGTCCGGGTTGTACGCGGCGTACGACAGCAGCCCCGTCACGAACAGCACCATGATCCCGCCGAGCAGCACAACGCCGAGCACCGAGGTGAACCAGGGACCGCGCAGCGGGCTGCGCCAGAACGCGGGGGAGGTGGGGAGCTTCGGGGTTGCGCGGCACACGTCTTGTCCTACCGGTGCTCGGGGTTCTCGTAGTCGCGGCGGCAGCCGGCGTCCCACGCGGTGCGCTGGTTGCCGTATGCGGGGATGCCACCGAGATCCTTCAACACCCGGGCCAGGTGCAGCAGGTTCCAGGTCATGAAGGTGGTGTTGCGGTTGGTGAAGTCGTTTTCCGGGCCGCCCGAGCCCGGGTCGAGGTACGAGGGGCCGGGGCCCGCCTCCCCGATCCATCCGGCGTCCGCCTGGGGAGGGATGGTGTAACCCAGGTGCTGCAGGCTGTAGAGGACGTTCATGGCGCAGTGCTTGACGCCGTCCTCGTTGCCGGTGATCAGGCAGCCGCCGACGCGGCCGTAATAGGCGTACTGTCCAGCCTCGTTGAGCAGGCTGGAGCAGGAGTAGAGGCGTTCGATCACCTGCTTCATCACGGAACTGTTGTCGCCCAGCCAGATGGGGCCGGCCAGCACGAGGATGTCGGCCGCCAGGACTTGCTGGTAGAGGTCCGGCCAGGCGTCGGTCTCCCAGCCGTGCTCCGCCATATCGGGCCACACACCGGTGGCGATGTCGTGGTCCACCGCCCGTACGACATCGACGTGCACTCCCTGCGCGTCCATGACGGCGATGCTGCGATCGATCAGTCCCTGGGTGTTGCTCGTCTCCGGCGAGCGTTTGAGGGTGCAGTTGATCACCAGAGCACGCAGGTCGTCGTACCGGGCCGGCGGTGCGTCGGTGGCGGGCGACGAAGCGGTCACGCGGTCCTCCCAGAGCCCTGCCGCCGCACGGTGCGCGGCGGCGCGTCCACATCCGGATCCAGCGTGCGGGCCGACCGCGGCGGGCGCCACCACAACGACTCCGAATGGCCCCGGCAGCGCCTACCGTGCTTGAGCTCAGGCGCGGGCCGGTATCCGTCGGCAGTCACTCCGGCCGGGCCCCGGCGCTCGACGTCGTCGAGGAGTTCGTGCACCTGCGGCTGCTGTCGGCGCGCGACCGTTCACCGGAGCTGGACGAACAGCGCGCCGGTCGTCTTCCTCGCCCCGCGGCACCCGGCGCTGTCCAAGGCCCACGTACTGCCCTAGTACGCACCCGGCCCGAGGATCAAGGCCGCCCCGCAGAGGTCAAGGTCACAGCCGCATCCTCTGCTGCTCACCTGCGAATCTGGCCTAACATCCGAGCATGACGGTCCTGCCTGACGACGGGCTCTCGCTGGCCGCCGAGTTCCCTGATGCGACCCATGAGCAGTGGCAACGCCTGGTAGAAGGCGTACTGCGCAAGTCGGGCAAGGAAGTCTCGGGCGCGGCAGCGGAGCACTCCTTGTCCACCACGCTGGAGGACGGGCTGCGCGCCCGGCCCCTGTACACCGCGGACGACTCCGCGCCCGATCCCGGCCTTCCCGGTTGCGCTCCCTTCGTCCGGGGCGGTCGCCCCGAGGGCAACACCCTCGGCGGCTGGGACGTACGGCAGCAGCACACGGCCGCCGACGGCGACGCGGTCCTCGGGGACCTGGAGAACGGCGTCACCTCGCTGTGGCTGGTCATGGGCGAACGCGGGATCCCCGTGCCGTCGCTCGGCCGGGTCCTCGACGGTGTCTATCTCGACCTGGCCCCCGTCGTCCTGGACGCCGGACGTGACGTCGAGCCTGCGGCGAGGGAGTTGCTGCGGCTGTACGAGGAGCGGGGCGTGGCCAAGGAGGCGGCCCGCGCCAACCTGGGTGCGGACCCGCTGGGTTACTTGGCCCGTACGGGAGACGACGGTTTCGACTTCGCGCCCGTGGCCGGTCTCGCGCGGCTGTGCGTCGAGGAGTACCCGGAGCTGCGGGCGCTGACCGTGGACGCGCTGCCGTACCACGAGGCCGGCGGTTCGGCGGCCCAGGAGCTGGGCAGTTCGCTGGCGACCGGTGTCGCCTATCTGCGGGAGCTGACCGAGGCGGGGCTCACGGCCGAACAGGCCTGTGGGCAGCTGGAGTTCCGGTACGCGGCCACCGCCGACCAGTTCCTGACCATCGCCAAGTTGCGGGCGGCGCGCCGGCTGTGGGCGCGGGTGGCCGAGGTCTGCGGGGCCCCGGGCGGGCAGGTCCAGCACGCCGTGACCTCGCCGGTGATGATGTCCCGCCGCGACCCGTGGGTGAACATGCTGCGCACGACCGTCGCCACCCTGGCCGCCGGGGTGGGCGGCGCCGACGCCGTCACCGTGCTGCCCTTCGACCACGCCCTCGGCCTGCCGGACGCGTTCGCCCGCCGGATCGCCCGCAACACCTCGACGATCCTGGTCGAGGAGTCACATCTGTCCCGGGTGATCGACCCGGCGGGCGGCTCCTGGTACGTGGAGCGACTCACGGACGAACTCGCCCACGCGGGCTGGGAGTTCTTCCAGCGGATCGAGCGGGAGGGTGGCCAGGCGGCCGCCCTGCGCTCCGGTCGGCTCGGCCAGGACCTCGCCGACACCTGGGAGGCGCGCAGCGCGAAGCTCGCCGAGCGACGCGAACCCGTCACCGGGGTCAGCGAGTTCCCGAACCTCGCCGAACGCCTCGTAGAACGCGAAGCCGCCCCCGTGCAGCCGTCCGGCGGGCTGCCGCGCGTGCGGCGCGACGAGGCGTACGAGAACCTGCGCGCCCGCTCCGACGCCCACCTCGCGGCGACCGGTACCCGGCCACGGATCTTCCTGGCCGCCCTCGGCCCCGCCGCCGCCCACTCCGCCCGCCTCACCTTCGCCTCGAACCTGTTCCAGGCGGGTGGCATCGAGCCCGTCACCGAGGGCTCGTTCGAGGACAGCGGTGCCACCGAGGTCTGCCTGTGCTCCAGCGACGCGCTGTACGAGGAGCGGGCCTCCGAGGTCGCCGGGGAGCTGAAGGCGACGGGCGCCGGGCATGTGTTCCTCGCCGGCCGCCCCGCCCAGTACCCCAGTGTCGACGCCTATGTCTTCGCGGGCTGTGACGCCGTAGCCGTGCTCTCCGCCACCCTCGACCGCTTGGGAGTGTCCTAATGCCAATCCCTGACTTCTCCGGGATCGAGCTGGGGGCCCCGAAGGCCGACGGCGGCACCGACGAATGGCGCAGCGCCGTCAAGAAGGCCACCGGCGGCGACGACCTCCTGTGGGAGACCCCGGAGGGCATCGCGGTCCAGCCCCTGTACACCGGGCAGGACCTGGAGGGCCTGGACTTCCTCGGCACCTACCCGGGCATCGCCCCGTATCTGCGCGGCCCGTACCCGACGATGTACGTCAACCAGCCCTGGACCATCCGCCAGTACGCGGGCTTCTCCACCGCCGAGGAGTCCAACGCCTTCTACCGGCGCAATCTGGCGGCCGGTCAGAAGGGCCTGTCCGTCGCCTTCGATCTGCCCACCCACCGCGGCTACGACAGCGACCACCCGCGGGTGACCGGTGACGTCGGCATGGCGGGCGTGGCGATCGACTCGATCTACGACATGCGGCAGCTCTTCGACGGCATCCCGCTGGACAAGATGACCGTGTCGATGACGATGAACGGCGCCGTGCTGCCCGTCCTCGCGCTGTACATCGTGGCCGCGGAGGAACAGGGCGTACCGCCCGAGAAGCTGGCCGGGACCATCCAGAACGACATCCTCAAGGAGTTCATGGTCCGCAACACCTACATCTATCCGCCGAAGCCGTCGATGCGGATCATCTCCGACATCTTCGCCTTCACCTCGCAGCGGATGCCGCGCTACAACTCCATCTCCATCTCCGGCTACCACATCCAGGAGGCGGGAGCGACGGCCGACCTGGAG
Source organism: Streptomyces sp. NPDC029292 (assembly GCF_055569295.1). Classification (NCBI taxonomy): domain Bacteria; kingdom Bacillati; phylum Actinomycetota; class Actinomycetes; order Kitasatosporales; family Streptomycetaceae; genus Streptomyces; species Streptomyces sp. NPDC029292. Next base: position 186,521 of record NZ_JBVHXR010000008.1, on the reverse strand, counting down.
CTGGCGTACACGCTGGCCGACGGAGTGGAGTACATCCGGGCGGGGCGGGACGCGGGGATGGACGTGGACGCGTTCGCGCCCCGGCTCTCCTTCTTCTGGGCGATCGGCATGAACTTCTTCATGGAGATCGCCAAGATGCGGGCCGCGCGGCTGCTGTGGGCGAAGCTGGTCAAGCAGTTCGACCCGCAGAACGCCAAGTCCCTTTCCCTGCGCACCCATTCGCAGACCTCGGGCTGGTCGCTGACCGCGCAGGACGTCTTCAACAACGTCACGCGTACGTGTGTGGAGGCGATGGCGGCGACGCAGGGCCACACCCAGTCGCTGCACACCAACGCCCTCGACGAGGCGCTCGCCCTGCCCACCGACTTCTCGGCGCGCATCGCCCGCAACACCCAGCTGATGATCCAGCAGGAGTCGGGTACGACCCGGGTGATCGACCCATGGGGCGGCAGCGCCTACGTGGAGAAGCTGACGTACGACCTCGCGCGCCGGGCCTGGCAGCACATCGAGGAGGTCGAGGCGGCGGGCGGCATGGCGCAGGCCATCGACGCCGGTATCCCGAAGCTGCGGGTGGAGGAGGCCGCGGCCCGCACCCAGGCCCGGATCGACTCCGGGCGCCAGCCGGTCATCGGCGTGAACAAGTACCGCGTCGAGACCGACGAGCAGATCGACGTCCTCAAGGTCGACAACTCCTCCGTACGCACCCAGCAGATCGAGAAGCTGCGGCGGCTGCGCGCCGAGCGCGACGAACAGGTCTGCCAGGACGCGCTGCACGCCCTGACCCGCGCCGCCGAAGGCACCGGCAACCTGCTGGAGCTCGCCGTGCACGCGGCCCGCGCGAAGGCCACCGTCGGGGAGATCTCCGACGCCCTGGAGAAGGTGTACGGGCGGCACGCGAGCCAGATCCGTACGATCTCCGGTGTGTACCGCACCGAAGCCGGCGAGTCGCCGTCCGTCGAACGCACCCGCACGCTGGTGTCCTCCTTCGAGGAGGCCGAGGGCCGCCGGCCCCGCATCCTGGTCGCCAAGATGGGCCAGGACGGCCACGACCGCGGCCAGAAGGTGATCGCCACCGCCTTCGCCGACCTCGGCTTCGACGTCGACGTCGGCCCGCTGTTCCAGACCCCGGGCGAGGTGGCCCGCCAGGCCGTCGAGGCGGACGTGCACATCGTCGGGGTGTCCTCGCTGGCCGCCGGACACCTCACCCTCGTACCGGCGTTGCGGGAGCAGCTGGCCGAGGAGGGCCGCGAGGACATCATGATCGTGGTCGGCGGGGTGATTCCACCGCAGGACGTGCCCACGCTCCTGGAGATGGGCGCGGCGGCCGTCTTCCCGCCCGGGACCGTGATCCCGGACGCGGCGTACGACTTGGTCGAGCGCCTGGCCACCGATCTCGGTCACGTCCTCTGAGCCCCATGGCGATCGACCTCGGCACTTATGTGAAGGGCGTACTCGACGGGAAGCGGGCGCTGGTGGCGCGCGCCATCACGCTCGTCGAGTCGACGAAGCCCCAACACCGCGTCCTGGCACAGGAGTTGCTGACCGAGCTGCTGCCGCACAGCGGCCGGGCGCGGCGGATCGGCATCAGCGGGGTACCGGGCGTGGGCAAGTCGACGTTCATCGACGCGTTCGGCACCCTGCTCACCTCGCTCGGGCACCGGGTCGCGGTGCTCGCCGTCGACCCGTCCTCCAGCCGCACCGGCGGCTCCATCCTGGGCGACAAGACGCGCATGGAACGCCTGGCCGTCGACCCGGCGGCCTTCGTACGCCCCTCCCCCACCGCCGGGACGCTCGGCGGGGTCGCCAAGGCGACCCGCGAGTCGATCGTGGTGATGGAGGCGGCCGGCTACGACGTGGTCCTCGTGGAGACGGTCGGCGTCGGCCAGTCCGAGACCGCGGTCGCGAACATGGTCGACTCCTTCCTGCTCCTGACCCTCGCCCGCACCGGGGACCAGCTGCAGGGCATCAAGAAGGGCGTCCTGGAACTGGCGGACGTCATCGCCGTCAACAAGGCGGACGGACCGCACGAGCGTGACGCCCGTGCTGCGGCACGGGAGTTGGCGGGCGCACTACGGCTGATGCATCCGGCCGACGCCGCCTGGACCCCGCCGGTACTGAGTTGCAGCGCCCGCGAGTCGACCGGCCTGGACACCGTCTGGGAGCGCCTCGAACAGCACCGTACGCTCCTCGAGTCCACCGGCCGCCTCGCCGCCAAGCGCCGCGACCAGCAGATCGACTGGACGTGGACGATGGTCCGCGACGAACTCCTCGGCCGCCTGCACGCCGACCCGGCGGTACGCGCCCTCGCCCCCGGCCTCGAACAGCAGGTGCGGGACGGGGAGTTGACCGCCACGCTCGCCGCCGAGCGCATCCTTGGGGTGTTCGGCAGCAGGCCCAGCACCTCCTGCCGTGATCTTCGTCCCGCGGAGGCGGCGCGGCCGGAGTGAACTGCGGGTCAGCGGTGGGCGAAGTGGGGTGGGGTGGACGCTTGTCGACGACGGCGCCCATGCCTTCCTTCTGGTCGGCGGTCGCGAACACCGCGTGAAAGAGGCGGCGTTCGAAGCGGACGCCCTCCGCGAGCGGCGCCTCGACGGCGCGGACTACCGCTTCCTTCGCCGTCATCGAGACGGGCAATGACATCCCCCGCCACGGTCGCGGCGACCGCGAGTGGCTCGCCCAGCAACTCACCGGCAACTCACCGGCAGCCCGCCCGTGCGCGAGGGGCGCACCGGGTGAAGGAGTGAGCCCTGTACGCGCCCCCGCGTGTCCCGGGAAAATGAGCCATGTCGACGGTCATGTGGCTGAGGTATCACGTACCCCGCCGCCAATTTTCCAGAAAGCAGGTCGGCTGCCGTGCTGTTGCGTCTGCCCACATCCGTTTCCGAAGCACAGGAGTGCATGGCCGAGGGGGCGGTGCCGATCGGCGGGGCGACGCTGGTGTGGGCCACCTGGCAGCGGGACGGCTTCCCCGAACACGCCATGTCGCTGCGCGACCTGCCGGAGGCCAATGCGATCGGGCCCGAGACGTTGGGCGCGGCTGTGGTGCTGAACCGGATCGGTGACCGTGTGCCGGAGGCGCTGCAGCGGGCGGCCGCCACCGTGGGGACCGGAGCCGTGCGCCGGACGGCCACGGTCGGCGGCAACCTCGTCGGCAGCACGCTGCGCTGCCTGCTGCCCGCAGCCCTCGTACTGGATGCCCGTGCAGTGGTCCTGGAGCCGGACAGCATCTACGAGACCGATCTGGCCGAGGTTCTGGCCAAGGGTCACCTGCTGCTCAGCCTCCGCTGGCGCGATCCGATCGCCAGCGGATACCGCAAGCTGGCCGGCGAAGCGGGTGGGCCGCCGCCTCTCGTCGTCGCCGCCGCTCTGCACGCCGCCGACGACGGAGGAACCCGCCTTCGTGTCGCCGTCCGCGACGGATACGAGGTGCTCACGGAGAGCATCGAGTGCGACGCCGACTCCGAACAGGTCCTCGACGACCTGCGTCGTACGGCCGTCGGCGCGCTTCACACCACGGCTTGGGAAGTGGTCCGCCAACAGGTCGCCGACCTCTTGTCCCGCCCCGCCGACCGTTGAGGACTCCCGCCTGACCGGGCACCTGCGGTGATGCCGATCCCGTCGGCCCCCAGCGCCGACAGCGCGGCGCACCGTGCCTCGGGCGACATCCCGGTGACGTCGAGGGCCTGCGACAACTCCCCAAGCCGCGCCACCGCGCCCGCCGATCCGGGCAGATCCTCATCACAGACGAAGACGACGGAGCACAGCCTTTTGGCCGAGGCGAGAATCTCCACGGCGCCGGCGGACCCCCGGCCGTACACCACGGCGAGAAGGGGGAGGTTGCGCATGGGCACACGCCACGTCATACAACATCAACTTCGCCCGCGTCCGTGGTGCGGGCCGACGCGCCGGGCGTCGCGACGCGCTGCTGGAGTCGCTTCAGGACCGTCTCGCCCCACTGGAGGTTCCCCCGCTCGAAGGCCATGCCGCCCAGCAGGGTGAGGTAGGGGCCGATGCGCTCGGCGGTGGCGAAGTACTCCTCTTCTGTACGTCCGGCCAGCAGGCGTTCCTGGAGGCGTTGGTAGCGGGCGAGTTTGGCCGTGGACCGCTCCACGCGTTCGGCGACCGCGGCCCGTACGGCCTCGATGTCGCCGGTGTCCGCGATGTCGACGCACTGGACCTTGACCATCAGCTCGTCCCGGATGGCGGTCGGCTTCGCGGTGCCTTCGGCGACGTACGAGCGCAGGACCTCGAGCCCGGTCCCGGTGAGCGAGAAGAGCCGCTTGTTGGGCCGGCGTTCTTGCTGAACGACACGAGCGGAGACGAGGCCCTCGCTCTCCATGCGCTCCAGTTCGCGGTAGAGCTGCTGGGGGGTGGCCATCCAGAAGTTGGCGACGGAGGCTTCGAAGCCCTTCGCCAGGTCGTACCCGGACGCCTCGCCCTCCAGAAGCGCGGCCATCACCGCATTGCGCAGAGCCATTACCCCAAGTTAACACCTCGTTGATTAGTCAAGGGGGCGACTATCAGACGGCTGTCGGTCCCTCTCGCCGAGCGGGACCGTGATCGTGAAGGCCGTCGAACCCGGGCGGCCGGCCAGTTCGACGGTGCCGCCGTGGGCACGGACGAGTGACCGCGCCACCGCGAGGCCCAGGCCGCTGCCGCCGCGGTCGCGGCTGCGGGCCTTGTCGACGCGGTAGAAGCGGTCGAAGACCCGCTCCTGGTCGGCGGTTGGTATGCCCGGGCCCGAGTCGGCGACCCGCACCACCGCCGCGCCGGACGAGACCGACACCGCCACGCTCACCTTCGTACCGGCCGGGGTGTGCACGGCGGCATTGGTGAGCAGATTGTCCAGCACCTGCCGGATGCGCAGGGGGTCGAGGCGCAGCCGCACCGTCTCGGGGCCGGCCGTCACGGACAGCGGGTGGTCCGGCCGGGCGGCGCGGAAGGCGTCCGCCGCCTGGCCGACCAGCTCCACCAGGTCCGCGTCCTCCAGCCGCAGCGGTGTCTCCACCTCGGCGGCGTCCAGGCGGGCGAGCAGCAGCAGGTCGTCGAGGAGTACGCCCATCCTGGCGGCCTCGGCGCGCAGCCGGGCCAGGTGTTTCTCCCGTTCCTCGGGTTCGTTGGCCGCCGCGTACTGGAACAGGTCCGCGTAGCCGCGTACCGACATCAAGGGGGTGCGCAGTTCGTGCGAGGCGTCCGCGACGAACCGGCGCAACCGCTGCTCGGCCTCCGTGCGCACGGCGAGCGCGTCGTCGATGTGTTCCAGCATGGTGTTGAACGCGGTGCGCAGCTCCTCGACCTCCGGTCCGCCCCGCCCGCCGCCCGCGCGCACCGGGAGCCGCGCCGAGCCGGTCAGATTGTGCGAGGTGATGCCGCGGGCCGTGTGCGCCATGTCGCTGAACGGCTTCAGGCCGCGCCGCAGCACCGCCCGGCCGATCACGACGAGTCCCAGCAGCGCGAGCGCGAAGGTGACGACCTGGACCGTGATCAGCTGCCGCAGGGTGGCCCGCAGGTCCTCCGTGGGCGCCGCCGTGACCAGCACGACCCCGGGTTCGACCTCGCAGGCGCGCAGTTTGTACGTGCCCTTCCCCTCGATGTCCGCGGTGCGCAGGATGTGCCCGGAGTCCGCGGACGGCAGCGCCTCGGCCGCGGCGGTGAGCGCCGCGGTGTCCGCCGGTACGTCGGCGGGCTTGCGCAGCACGGCCGTGCCGCCCGAGACGTCGTACACAGCGGTGTACCAGCCGTAGTACGGCTGTCGCTCCACGGTGCCGTGTGTCTGGGCGTCCTTGGACTGGGCGACCTGGACGAGCTTCATCTGCTCGCCCAGCTGGCGCTCCAGGTAGTCCCCCATGAACGTGGTCAGCGCCGTGCCGACGACCGCGAACACCACCAGCGACAGCGCGCCGATCCCCAGGGCCAGCCGGGTGCCGAGGCGCATGCGGCGGTAGGTCCCGCTCAGGCGGCCGATCACTCGGCGGCCTGCCGCACCACGTATCCGACGCCTCGTACGGTGTGGATGAGCGACTCGCCACCGTCAGGCTCACCGCTGTCGTCGAGCTTGCGGCGCAGGCGGCTGACGACCAGCTCCACCACGTTGGAGCGGCCTCCGAAGCCGTACTCCCAGACGTGGTCCAGGATCTGGGCCTTGGTCAGGACGGTCGGCGACTTGCGCATCAGATAGCGGAGCACCTCGTACTCGGTCGGGGTGAGCGTGAGCAGCCGGTCGCCGCGCCGCACCTCGCGGGTGTCCTCGTCCATCGTCAGGTCCGCCACCCGGAGCACGGACCGCTGGAAGCCGGGTCCCGCGCTGCGCCGCAGCACGGTCCGCAGCCGCGCCATCAGCTCCTCCACCGCGAACGGTTTGACCAGGTAGTCGTCGCCGCCCCGGGTGAGTCCCGCGACCCGGTCGGCGACGCCGTCGCGCGCGGTGAGGAACACGACGGGCACCATCGTCCCGGACCGGCGCAGCCGGTCGAGGACGGCGAAACCGTCCAGGCCGGGCAGCATCAGGTCGAGCACCACGATGTCGGGGTGGAACTCGGCGGCACGGTGCAGCGCCTCCTCGCCGGAGTTCGCGGTGATCGCCTCCCAGCCCTCGTAGCGGGCGACGGTCGCGACCAGATCGGCGATGGGAGGGTCGTCGTCCACGACCAGGAGGCGCACTTTTTCCACCCGCTCATAGTGCGTGACGCGTCTCCTCGCGCCATACCCGGCGACCCCCCTGATCCACATCGATAACGACTTGAAAGTCGACCGACAGGAAAACGACAGCTCCCACCCGGCAGGCTCGGTGTTCCCCACACCCGAACGAGGAGCCTGCGTCCGTGACGACTGTGGAACGCGTCCAGCCACCCCCCACGGCGGTACGTCCCCAGGTGGTGGCCCGCGCCGGCCTGTACGCCGTGCTGGCCGCGAACGTGTGCGTGGTGACCGTCTTCTTCTTCCAGGCCGGGTCCGGCTCGGACACGCTGCTCCTGCTGGGCCGGCTGGCCGGGCTGTACGGCGCGCTGCTGATGGCCTTTCAGCTGCTGCTCGTCGCCCGGCTCCCGTGGCTCGACCACCGGATCGGCATGGACCGGCTGACCTCCTGGCACCGCTGGGTCGGCTTCGGCCTGCTGTGGACGCTGCTGGCGCACGCGCTGTTCATCGTCCTCGGCTACGCGGGGGCGTCGTCGATGTCCTTCTGGGACGAGCTGGTGGAGCTGGCCACCACGACCGAGGGCGTCCTGCGGGCGATCGTCGCGCTGGCCCTGATCATCGTGATCGGCGCGGTGTCGGCGCGGTACGCCCGCCGCCGCCTCGCGTACGAGACCTGGCACTTCATCCACCTCTACACATACGTGGCGGTGGTGCTGGCCTTCACGCACCAGGTCGCGGTGGGGACGACCTTCACCGCGTCGTCCGCGGCCACCGCCTACTGGTGGTGCCTGTGGGGCGTTGCGCTCGGCTCGGTGTGTCTGGGGCGCGTGGTGCTTCCGGTGTGGCGGAACCTGCGGCACCAGCTGCGGGTCTCGGCCGTGGTGCCCGAGTCCGACAACGTGGTGTCGATCTACATCACGGGCCGGGACCTGGACCGGCTGCCCGCGCGGGCGGGCCAGTTCTTCCTGTGGCGTTTCCTCACCAGGGACCGCTGGTGGCAGGCCAATCCGTTCTCCCTGTCGGCCGCCCCGGACGGCCGGAGGCTGCGGCTGACCGCGAAGACGGCCGGGGACGGCACCGCGGCGCTGCGCCACCTCAAGGTGGGCACGCGCGTCTTCGCCGAGGGCCCCTACGGCGCCTTCACCGCGCTGCACCGCACCCGCCCCGAGACCCTGCTCATCGCCGGCGGCGTCGGCATCACCCCGATGCGGGCGCTCCTGGAGGAGCTCCACGATCACGTGGTCCTCATCTACCGGGTGGCCACCGACCAGGACGCGGTACTCCTCGACGAACTGCGGGACCTGGCGCACCGCAAGGGCGCGGAACTGCACCTGGTCACCGGCCCGGCCGTACCTGACCTGCTCGGCCCCGAGGCGCTCTCCCGGCTCGTACCGGACCTGATCGACCGCGACGTCTTCGTCTGCGGACCGCCCGGCATGACCACCGCCGTCATGCGCACCCTGCGACAGCTGGGCGTGCCCAAGCCGCAGATTCACGCCGAGCGCTTCAGCCTGGCCGGATGAGGGGGACCACACCGTGAAGCGATCCATACCCCGAGCACTGCCCGTCGTGGCCCTGTCGATCGCGGGGCTGATCCCGCTGTGGCGGTACGCACCGTCGAGCGGTACGACGCAGACCAGCACGGCCGCCCAGCCCGCGCCGTCGACGCCCACCCCGAACTCGTCGTCCTCGGCTTCGGCTTCGGCCTCGTCCGGAGCGTCCGCCGCACAGACCATCCAGGGCAGCACCGTCGACACCGACAAGGGTGCCGTGCAGGTGGAGGTGACCTTCGAGGGCGACAAGATCGCCTCCGTACGGATGCTGCAGCAGCCGAACCACCCGCAGACCACGGCCGCCGTGCCGAAGCTGATCGAGGAGACGCTCCAGGCGCAGAGCGCCGACATCGACACCGTGTCCGGCGCCACGATCACCAGCGACGGATACGTCCGGTCGCTCCAGGCCGCGATCGACGCGAAGGGCGCGTGACGTGCTGCGCGTCGAGCACGTCATGGGGTTCCCGGTCTCGGTGCGGATCGACGACGAGAGCGCGTCCGACGAGACCGCGGACCCGGTGTTCGCGTGGCTGCGCGAGGTCGACGCGCGATTCAGTCCGTTCCGGCCGGACAGCGAGGTGTCCCGGCTGGACGGGGGTGAGCTCGAACCCCACGAGCTCAGCCCGGACGTGGCCGAAGTCCTCGACCTGTGCGAGCAGTACCGGGCCGCGACCCGCGGCGCGTTCCAGGTGCGGCTGCCCGGCCGCGGGCTCGATCCGTGCGCGATGGTGAAGGGCTGGTCGGTGCAGCGGGCCGCGGAGCTGCTGGCGGCGCGCGGGGCGAGGAGGTTCTGCCTGAACGCCGGTGGCGATGTGGTGGCGTACGGCGGTCCCTGGCGGGTGGGCGTACGGCACCCCGAGCAGGCCGACCGGCTCTGCGCCGTGCTGGAGATCACCGACGGCGCGGTGGCGACCTCCGCGCGGTACGAGCGGGGCGACCACATCCTCGACGGGCGCAGCGGCCGCCCGGCGACCGAGCTCCTCAGTGTGAGCGTCGTGGCGCCGTCGCTGACCGAGGCGGACGCGACCGCGACGGCGGCGTTCGCCATGGGTGCGGAGGGGATCGAGTGGGCCGCCGCGCGGGAGGGCTGCGAAGTGTTCGCCGTTGACGCCGGACACAGGGTGTTCCGCACCGAGGGGTTCCCTCTCTCCCGTTGACCGGCGACAGGGTTCCCTGTCGCCGGGTGACCGCCCTGAAGTGGCGTGAGTCGAACCGGAATCGAAACCTGTCAGAAGCGTTGACGTGTCCTCGTCGGAAACCTATCTTCTGGTCGAACCTCCGCACAACGTTCGCGATTTCGAACACACTTGGCCGTCAAAGGGGACTCGCCGTGTTCCGCACCCGCCACTGGTTCGTCCTGGGGGCAGCGCTGCTGGCCCTGCTCGGGTCACTGCTGACCCAGCCCGCCGCCGCTGCCGAAGGCCGGCCGTATACCAACCCCATCAAGGCCCAGAAGGGCGCCGACCCCTGGCTGGAGTACTACAACGGCAACTACTACCTGGTGACAACCTCGTTCACCAACGAGCTGACCATGCGCAAGTCACCGACGCTCGCCGGGCTCAGCACCGCCCCCAGCGTGCAGATCTGGTCGGACACCACCTCCGGGCGCAACGCGAACTTCTGGGCCCCTGAGATCCACTTCTTCAACGGCAAGTGGTACCTCTACTACTCGGGCGCGCAGAGCGGAGCCGCCTGCTGCGACACCCAGCGCACCCATGTCCTGGAGAGCGCGGGCTCCGATCCCATGGGCCCGTACACGTACAAGAACAGCCTGACCGGCTCCAACCTCGACCCCGGCGGCTGGCTGATCGACGCGAGCGTGCTCCAGTACAACAGCAAGCTGTACCTGGTGGGCAGCGGCTCCGTCGGCGGCAGCAAGCAGAGCCTGGTCATCGCGCCGATGAGCAACCCGTACACGCTCAGCAGCGCCACCTTCACGGTCATCTCCAGCCCCACGCTGAGCTGGGAGACCTCCGGGGCCCCGGTCAACGAGGGGCCCGAGCCGCTGTATCACGGAGGCAGGACCTTCCTGACCTACTCGGCGAGCTACTGCCAGACCGCCGACTACAAGCTCGGCCAGCTCGAACTGACCGGCAGCGACCCGCTCTCCCCCGCGTCCTGGACGAAGAAGCAAACCCCGGTCTTCCAGCGCGACGACGCGGCCGGGGTCTACGGGCCCGGTCACAACGGGTTCTTCACCTCGCCGGACGGCACCGAGAACTGGATCGTCTACCACGCCAACAGCTCGGCGAGCGGCGGGTGCGGCAACGGTCGTACGACACGGGCGCAGAAGTTCACCTGGAACGCGGACGGCACGCCGAACTTCGGCACCCCCGTCGCGACCGGCACCACCCTCGCCGGGCCCTCCGGGGAGACCGCGACGACACCCACCGCCTACACCCTGGTGAACCGCAACAGCGGCAAGTGCCTGGACGTCGAGGGCGGCAGCACCGCGGACGGCGCCAACATCCTCCAGTGGACGTGCAATGGCGGCACCAACCAGAAGTGGCGGATCGAGGACCAGGGCAACGACACCAGCCGGCTGGTCAACGTCGCCACCGGCAAGGTCGTGGACACCGCGGACTGCTCCAGCGCGGACGGCGCCGACATCCGGCAGTGGTCGTGGCTGAACAACAACTGCCAGAAGTTCCGCCTGGTCTACACGGCGACCGGCGACTACGTGCGGATCGTCAACGCCAACAGCGGCAAGGTCGCCGACGTCGCCGACTGCGGTACGGCCGACGGCACCGACGTACGCCAGTGGACCTGGCTCAACAACACCTGTCAGCAATGGCAGTTCAAGCCCACCACCTGACCGGGAGCCGACGGAACCATGAGACGCCTTGTTGCCCGTGCGCTGATGGCGGTGCTCGTCGCGATCGGCCTGCTGACGTCGGGGACGGCTGCCCAGGCGGCCGCCCCGGCCTCGCCGGCCGTGACCTTCACCAACCCGATCGCCGAACAGCGCGCCGACCCGCACATCTTCAAGCACACCGACGGCTACTACTACTTCACCGCGACCGTGCCCACGTACGACAGGATCGTGCTGCGCCGGGCCACCACGCTCCAGGGCCTGGCCACCGCGCCGGAGACCACCATCTGGACCAAGCACGCCAGCGGGGTGATGGGCGCCCACATCTGGGCCCCGGAGATCCACTTCATCGACGGCAAGTGGTACGTGTACTTCGCCGCCGGGTCGACCAGTGACGTGTGGGCGATCCGGATGTACGTGCTGGAGACCTCGGCCGCGAACCCGCTGACCGGGACCTGGACCGAGAAGGGCCAGATCGCCACCCCGGTGTCCTCCTTCTCGCTCGACGCCACCACCTTCGTCGTCGGCGGCGTCCGCTATCTCGCCTGGGCCCAGCGCAATCCCGCCGAGGACAACAACACCAGCCTGTTCATCGCCAAGATGGCCAACCCGTGGACCCTCAGCGGCACGCCGACCGAGATCTCGCAGCCCACGCTGCCCTGGGAGACCGTCGGCTACAAGGTCAACGAGGGTCCGGCCGTCATCCAGCACGGCGGCAAGGTCTTCCTGACGTACTCGGCCAGCGCCACCGACGCCAACTACTGCCTCGGCATGCTGACCGCGTCCGCCTCGTCCGACCTGCTGAACGCCGCCTCCTGGAGCAAGGGCGCGCAGCCGGTGTTCCAGAGCAACGCCGCGACCTCGCAGTACGGACCGGGCCACAACTCGTTCACCGTCTCCGAGGACGGCAAATCGGACATCCTCGTCTACCACGACCGCAACTACAAGGACATCACCGGCGACCCGCTCAACGACCCCAACCGCCGCACCCGCCTGCAGAAGATCTACTGGAACGCCGACGGCACCCCCAACTTCGGCATCCCGGTCGCCGACGGCGTCAGCCCGGTCCGCTTCTCCTCGTACAACTACCCGGACCGCTACATCCGCCACTGGGACTTCCGCGCGAAGATCGAACCGAACGTCACCAACCTCGCCGACTCGCAGTTCCGGGTGGTGACCGGGCTCGCGGGCACCGGGACCGTCTCGCTCGAATCGGCGAACTATCCCGGCTACTACCTCCACCAGAAGAACTACGAGGTGTGGGTGGAGAAGGACGACGGGACCGCGGCCTTCAGGAGCGACGCCAGCTTCTACCGGCGGGCGGGCCTCGCCGACTCTGCCTCCGGCGTCTCCTTCGAGTCGTACAGCAGTGCCGGCCGCTACATCCGGCACTACAACTACCTGCTCTACACCCAGCCCGCCGACACCACGACGGCCAAGGCGGACGCGACGTTCTACGCCGATTGACTTGCTCCTCAGGCTGAAGCCCGGGGATTCTGGCCTTCTCGTCCGTTGCTGTGCCGCTACGCGGCACGGGGTTCGGGAGACAATCCGTGGCTTCCTGTTTCCTCGCGCTGTGCCAGGACGAGTCCTGGTCTGACCTGCGCTCCACAGGCTGCAACCGCCAGTCCGGCGGCCGTTTTGACGTTCTTCGCAGCGTTGTGGTCCCGGTCATGGACCGCGCCGCAGGCGGCGCAGGTCCAGGTCCGGATGTGCAGGGGCTTGGGGCCGTCCTTGGCCCCGCACTCCGAGCAGACCTGGCTGGTCGGAGTGAACCTGCCGATCTTCACCAGGGACCGCCCGTACCTCACCGTCTTGTACTCCAGCATGTGCACGAACTGCGCCCAGCCCGCATCATGCACACTCTTCGCCAGTCTTGTGCGCGCGAGTCCTTTGACCGCCAGGTCTTCCACACCGATCGCTTGGTTGTCGCGGATCAGTTGAGTGGAGAGCTGGTGGTGGAACTCACTGCGGGCGTCAGTCACTTGTGCGTGGGCGCGGGCGACCTTGAGGCGGGCCTTCTCGCGGTTCCTGGATCCCTTCTGTTTACGGGACAGCTCCCGCTGGGCTCTCTTGAGTTTCTTCTCCGCGCGGCGCAGGAACCTCGGGGAGTCGATCTTCGTGCCGTCGGAGAGGACGGCGAAGTGGGTCAGGCCCAGGTCGATGCCGATGGTCTGGTCGGTGTCGGGCATCCGGGTGGCGTCGGTGGCCGGGTCGGTATCGATGACGAAGGAGGCGAAGTACCGCCCGGCCGCGTCCTTGATCACGGTGACCGAAGAGGGCTGTGCGGGCAGGGGGCGTGACCACTTCACTGTCACCGCGCCGACCTTGGGAAGGTTCAGCCTCCCGGAATCGGTGATCGACCAGCGGGCATTGGCCGTGAAGCGGATCGACTGCCGCTTGTCCTTGCGCGACTTGAACCGGGGCGCACCGGTCTTCGCACCCTTGCGCTCGCCCTTGAGGGAGGCGAAGAAGTTCCTGTAGGCGGCCTCCACGTCGCGCAACGCCTGCTGGAGCACGACGGCGGAGACCTCGCCCAGCCAGGAGCGGGCCTCGGTCCGCTTCGCCTCGTTGATCAGCCTCTTCGACAGCTCACCGGCCACCGGGAAGGCCTCGCCCGCTCTGCGGGCGTCCTCCCGGGCGCGCACCGCATCGTTGAACACGACGCGAGCGCACCCGAACGCCTTGGCCAGCGCGATGCGTTGGCCGGAATCCGGGTACAGGCGGAAGCCGTACCGAAGTTGCATGACGGCCACGCTAGATACTTGGGTTATGGGCGGGATACAGAAGATCAGAACTGGCCGGCACTGTGTTTCGTGATGCAGCTTCACTTGGTCTTCGTGACCAAGTTCCGGCACAAGGTGTTCACGGAAGCTCATCTGACACGCATGGAGGAGATCATGCGGTCGGTGTGCGGGGACTTCGAGTGCGAGCTGGTGGAGTTCAACGGCGAGGACAACCACGTTCACCTTCGTGAATTTCCCACCCAAGGTCGCCGTCACCAAACTCGTCAACTCCGTCAAGGGCGTCTCCTCCCGCCGCCTGCGCCAAGAGTTTCCCAACTTGGTACGCCACTACTGGTGGGCCAACAGGCTCTGGTCCAGTTCCTACTTCGCCGGCACCGTCGGCGGCGCCCCACTCTTCGCGGTCAAGCAGTACGTCGAACAGCAGAACCGGCCCGTGTGAGCATCGCCCGGCTCCGCCGGGACCGGTCCTCGCGCCGCTCCGCGCCACAGGCGGTGAATACGCGCGCGCCCGGCCCCGCCGGACAAGAATGCGCGACACTCCGCGTCACGGCCATCAGATTCGCTTCACCCCGGACTGAAGGCCGGAGCACTGCGTATGAATCCCGGTAGCGCGCACTCAAAGACTATACATGCGGTGTATACACCGCATGTATAGTCTCGGCATGCCTTCTCCGACCAAGAAGATGAAAAGACCGGGTACCAGGTTCCGTGCGGCCGCCGCCATCTCGGCGGCCGTCGCGCTGGCCCTGCCGCTCACGGGGTGTACGACCCTCCACACCACCGCGCCCAGCGCCGCCCGCGCACAGGCCGCGGCCGACGTCCAGGGGCGGTTCGGGACGGTGGACTGCCGGGAGGCCAAGTGCATCGCGCTGACCTTCGACGCCGGGCCGAGCGAGAACTCGGCCCGGCTGCTCGACATCCTGAAGGAGAAGAAGGTCCCCGCGACCTTCTTCCTGCTGGGCAAGCGGCACATCGAGAAGTACCCGGAGCTCGTCCAGCGGATGGCCGCCGAGGGACACGAGGTGGCCAGCCACACGTGGGACCACAAGATCCTGACGCGGATCAAGCCCGAGGAGATACGCGAGGAGCTGGAGCGGCCGAACAAGGAGATAGAGCGGCTCACGGGACACAAGCCGACCCTGATGCGGCCGCCGCAGGGGCGCACGAACGACACGGTGCACCGGATCAGCCGTGAGCTGGGCCTCGCGGAGGTCCTGTGGAGCGTGACCGCCAAGGACTACACGACCAACGACTCCGAGCTGATAGAGAAGCGCGTCCTCGAGCAGGCCTCCCGGGACGGGATCATCCTGCTCCACGACCTCTACCCGGGCACCGTGCCCGCGGTGCCCGGGATCATCGACGCGCTGAAGAAGCGGGGGTATGTGTTCGTGACGGTGCCGCAGTTGCTGGCACCGGGGAAGGCCAAGCCGGGTACCGTGTACCGGCCTTGACGGAGCATCAGGTCAGGCGCACCGGCAGCGCCCGGTAGCCGTGGCCGATGAAGGACTCGGCGAGGCGGGCGGGTCCCTGGGAGTCGTCGAGACTCAGCGCCGGGAAACGCTCGAAGAGCGCGGGGAGCGCGACGGACGCCTCCAGGCGGGCCAGCGGGGCGCCGATGCAGTAGTGGACGCCGTGGCCGAACGCGAGGTGTTCCTTGTCGGCGCGGGCGATGTCGAAGCGGGCCGCGCTCTCGCCGTGCCGCAGCGGGTCACGGCCCGCCGCCGCGTACGTCGCCAGGATCGCCTCGCCCCGCGGGATCAGCGTGCCGTCGGGGAGCTTGATGTCCTCGACGGCGTACCGCAGCGGGAGGTTGGCGATCGAGGGGGCCCAGCGGAGGGTCTCCTCGATGACGTCGCTCCAGGGGATTTCGGCGTCGAGCACGCGGGCGAGCTGGTCCGGGTGGCTCAGCAGGGCATGCACCACGTTGCCGATCAGGTTCACCGTCGTCTCGTGGCCCGCGCCGATGACGAGGAGGAGTGTGTCGATCAGTTCGCTCTCGCTGAGCTGCGAGCCCTCCTCGTCGCGGGCGGCGATCAGGGCGGTCGTCATGTCGTCGCCCGGCTGCTCGCGCTTCGACTCGACCAGTCCGGCCAGCAGCTCATGGATCTCCTGCCAGGTGGCCATGGCCTGTTCGGGAGTGATGGTGGTGTCCATGTTGGCCTCGATGAGGCGCGCGGTGTCGGCCCGCTTGTCCTCGGGCAGACCGAACAGCTCGCAGATCACCTGCATCGGGAGCGGATGCGCGTAGGCGGACCGGAGGTCGGCCCGTCCGTCGGGCGCTTCGGCCATCCGGTCGAGGAGTGTGGCGGCGAGCTCCTCGATACGGGGCCTGAGGGCGTCGGTGCGGCGTTTGGTGAACGCGGGTGAGACGAGCTTGCGCAGCCTGCGGTGGTTGGCGCCGTACGCGGTGAACATGTTGGTCACGCCGACCCAGAGGTTGACCCAGCTCTCGCGGAACTCGCCACCGATCCAGGCGGGCCAGTGCTGGTTGGGGTCCTTCGAGACCCGGTCGTCGGCGAGGAGCTGCTTGAGGGTCTCGTACTGGGTGGGGGCCCAGGCCCGTATACCGGCGGGCAGTTCGATGAGGGCCGCGGCGCCACCACGGTCGCGCAGGCGGTCAGCCTCACCGTGGATGTCGGCTCCCGCGGGGTCGATGACATAGGGCTGGTCCGGCACGTGGGCTCCTGTCGCGGGGTGGGTCACCAGTCGAGGTGCAGTGTTTCGGGCGAGCGGTGGATCATGGTCGGTCGCATCGTAACCGGGTGGTCCCCGGACAGTCGCAGTCCGGCAGTCGGCGCGTCAACAGCTCCAGGGTGAGCCGGAGTTGCTCGCGCGCGAGCTGCGACCCGGGGCAGCTGTGCACGCCTGACCCGAAGGCGAGAGGTGGGTCGACGCCGACGGGGCGGACGTGTGAGTGCCACGAGAACCGTTGGCATGGCGGGCCCGCCACCAGAAGGTGACGGGCCCGTTGTCCGGCCCGGCTCCGCTCAGAAGCGGGAGTGCAGCCAGAGCAGGAACAGACTGGCGGCCGTAGTGCTCGCGCCGTACGCGGCGCCGTAGAGGGCGCGGAGTACGAAAGCGTGCCGGTACCGCTTGAGCCACCCGGCGGCGCGACAGGTGAGGGTCCGCCTGGGCAGGCCAGGGCCGGACTGGTTATGGTGCATGGGTCTCCTTCCATTTTCACATCGGTAGGGGTACGTGCAGGGAGCCCGCTTCCCGCCCTCGGTTTCGTAGGCCAACTGGGCGGTGGCTGGGCTCCTTTGCACGTGATGAGGAGTGTAGGGACACGGAGAAGAGACAGCGATTCGGTGCATTCGCGTGCGCCAAGCGCCGCCCAACGTATTCCCAGGGTGTTCGTGGGGTGTTGCTACGGCGTACACCCGGGTTCCGTTGCCCGCCGAACTCCTCAAGTGACGTTGCACACACGGCCGTTCGGGGGTCTCCCTCGTGGGCTTGCAGAGGTGCAGTAGACCCGCCCGGAGCGGGAAACGCAAGCCGAAGGTTTTGTACGGTTCCGCGACTCATCGTGCCTGGTGAGAGGCCTGTTCAGGGTTACAAAACTTGACTAGCTGATCTAGACAAAGTGGATCAGTGCAGCCGCTGCGCCAGCAGCCGCGAGCCGTGGCGGTCCTAAGCCTGATCATTTGCACACGACGACGCCCGGCCAGGGGGAGTACCGGCCGGGCGTCGTGCTGTTGGGGCGCGGGACTACTGCTGGATCTTCGCGGCCCAGATGCGCGTCATGATCCGCAACAGGTCCGGGTCGATCAGTTCGACGTCGTCGGCGTGATCACGGTGAGCCCACACCGTCCAGCCCGGTCCGCTGTTGCCCAGCTCATGAGCGACGGCGACAGCGTCCCCGGGGTCCGTGATCACCTCGTCGCAGGCACGGCATACGTGCAGGGTCGCGGTCACGATGCACCACCCCGGCGGTGGCAGGCGCAGCCGCACCTGCGCACGAGGAGGATGCCGGTGGAGTGCGGGAGCGGCACGTCCTTGGTCTGGCGGCACTCCCGGTGCACCTCCTTGTAGCCAGGCCGGTGGCCCAAGGTGCACTCGACCGACAGCGTCACGTCGTCGGTCGCGGTGGCCGCGCTCACGGCAGCTCTCCCCGGCTCCGGGCGTTGGCCGGCGCCACGCCCGCCGACAGGCTCTCCGCCGCCGTCGCAGGCCGCAGAGGACCGCTCGCGTCCCACTCGCGCCCGCCACCGGGCGGCCGGAGCTGCCAGCACGGGCCCACGCGACCCATGACCTGGCCGACCTTGCGGGTCGCCTCGTCCCACACCAGATCGTCGATCTGGGGCGTATACCCGTTCATGCACACCCCCGCCGGATCACGTCGGCCAGCCGCAACGCGACATCGGCACGCACCCGGCCGAGGATGATCAGATTCAGTGAGGGCGACGCCTGGTCCGCCCCCAGCGACGGCAGCACGATCTTCGCTGCCGTCAGTGCTTCCCGCAGAGCCTCCACGGCTGCTGTGACATCCGCGGTGTCCGGTTCTTGCTGCGCTGTGACCATGAACTCAGCGTCAGCGTGGGCGAGTTGAGAGGGCCAGCATCTATACTCGGTTATTCGCGAGACCAGGCCATCTATAGCCGTTCATATCCACGAGGGCGCGGCGCAGCTGTACCGTCCGACCCTGAGCACGTTGATCATGAATGGATCAGGACCCGGCGAAAGGAACTGATCATGGCCCGACGGCTTCGCTTCAACGGCACCGGGAGCGGCGTGAACGGCTGCCCCGCCGTGCACGAAGACCTCGACACCGGCGAGGTGATCATTCACGGTCCGGCGCTCACCGACCCCGACGACGTCGCCCGCCTGCGGCATCTCGGAGAGGGTGAGGTCCCGATCGTCGTCCCGCGCGAACTGCTCGTCGACTTTGGCCCCAAGGAGGTCACCCGCGTGCCGACCATCATCGGCCTGGACGAGTTCGACCTGCTGTTCACCCAGTTCGAGCACACCACATGGCGGCTGGAGACCCGCCGCCGGTACGCCTCAGACGAGGTGACCGACACCTACGCGCAGTTCACCCGGGGCGAGCCCGTGGACTGGGAGGGCAAAGACGCTGAATGGTGCGCCGAGCGCCGCGAACAGACCGCGCTGGGCAAGCGGTTCGAGCGCGTGCGCATCGTCGACGACCCGCCCACCCCTGGGCAGCTCTACCTCCTCGACAACGCCCGCCGGAACAGCGCGGTCGGCGAGGACATCCGGCAGCTCTGGCGCGCGGACGCCGAACGGCTCCAGCTCCCCGAAGAGGACTTCTGGATCTTCGACTCCCGACTCGTGGCCCGGCTCAACTTCGACGACGCCGACAACCTCGTGAACGTGGAGCTGATCACGGAACCGGTGGAAGTTAACCGGTACGCCCAGGTGCGCGATGCTGCCTGGCACTACGCAATCCCGTACGAGACGTTCGCGGCGGACCTGTCCGCGACCGAGTAGCAGTGAGCGGAACCGGTGAGCACAGACTTTCAGCAGGCGCGCGAGGCGCTCGGCGTTCGGCTGCGTGAGCTGAGGCTCACGGCCCCGGACGGTCGGCTCACCGGTTCCGCACTCGCCCGGCAGCTCGGCTGGCCGCAGCCCAAGGTCAGCAAGCTAGAGAACGGCAGGCAGACCGCCACGCCCGACGACCTCAAAGCGTGGGCCGAGGCAACCGGCCAGCCGGACGCGTATGACGAACTGCTCGCCCGGCTGCGGGGATTCGAGTCCCACATCCGGTCATGGCGGCGGCAGCTCGCCTCCGGGCACAAGCCTGTCCAGGACACGCACCTGGCCGCGCACGCCGACGCCTCCGTGTTCCGAGGCTGGGAATCCTCCATGATCTTCGGGATTCTCCAGACCCCGGACTACGCTCGGCACATCTTCAACCGGTACGCCGAACTCCAGCAGTCACCCCGGGACACCGAGGAGGCCGTGCGTTCCCGGATCAAGCGCCAGGAGGCGCTGTACGACCCTGCGAAGCGCTTCCACTTGATCCTGTGGGAGGCCGCGCTCCGCGCGCTCGTCTGCCCGCCGTCCGTGCTGGCCGCACAGCTCGATCGGCTGTCCGGCGCCGTCGGCCTGGACACGGTGGAACTCGGGATCATTCCCTTCAGCACGTCCCTGAAGATCCCGCCCGCCACGGCCTTCTGGGTCTACGACGAAAGCCGCGTGATCGTCGAGACGTGGCACTCGGAGCTGTGGATCGAGGACGAGCCGAACGTGAACACCTACCTCCGCACCTGGAACAGACTCCGTGAGTCCGCCGTGTACGGCACCGATGCCCAGCGCGTGATCAGCGCCGCGCGTCGGGCTCTCAACACAACCTGAGTCGGAACGTCCGAGCGTCCATGTCGAACATTCGGACTGTAGCTGTTCCTAGTGGCGGCCCGGGGTGTTCCTGCTATGGGCCGCTGCCAACTCCGAGCCGACTACCACTCGGGATCTGGGAATACTCGGTCGATGTTCGGCAGCTCCGCCTTGACTTCGGCGATGGTCTCCTCGCGGCTCTGGATCGCGTACGCAGCCATGTGAGGGTCGTAGCTGGGGTCCATCTGCACATGCTCCTTGACGATGGCCAGCGCGTCCTCTGTGGCTTTGAGGTACGCCCGCGCGCCCTCCTGCGACAGCTTCCAGTTGAGCTGCGCGTTGTGCGCCTGGTGGTCCGCTGCACCGCGCCGACGCTTCACGTCCCGTAGTTCATCGTCCGTGCTCATAATCCCCACCTTCGGATGTGCGGCTCCCCCAACGGTCGGACCAGCGTCCTGCCGCGTGGCGTCGCTGTCGAGTCTCCGCACAGCGAGGTGTACGGCGCGTTGGAGCACGCCCTGGTTACGCGCGCCCCCGCTCGCTGCCCTGGACGGCTAGGGATCACCCGCAGCCGGGCGCCACACCAGCCTCACGATCAACACCTTCGCGGATCGGCCACACAGCCCACTGAACTACCGCCAGAATCTGGCGCATGGTTGCACCGCCCTCGCCCACTCACTGATGGGACGACTGGCTCAAGTTCACGCCCGGCTGGCTGGCCTTCCTGTGGGCCGTCGGGACGGGGACATGGCAGGGCGTACGGAAGTGGCGGAACGTCCGACACAAGGTCGCCCTCGGTCCCGCCGACGATGAGCTGCGCGAGGCCCTGGAGACCGCGCGGACACGCTTCGAGGACATCGTGGCGGAGGGCCGCCGGGCACCCTGGTTCATGGCAGAGGAGCGCCGGGAGACCGGCCGGAAGGTCCTGGACCTGGCCGAGCGGCGGAGCGATCAGGCGTTGCGTGCGAGCGCGCGCGGACCGAGTTCACGGTGGCGGTCCAGCTCACCGCCGCGTCCCGGGGCGGGCGGAACGCCCCCGTACGCGGCCGGGACATCTGGCGGGCCGGCGCCGTCGCCTCGGTCGAGGCCGCCGTCCAACTGGCAAGCGGGGACGGCCCGGAGAAGACGGGATTACCGGCGCCCGCCGAGGCCTTCCGCGCCGCCGCGTTCCTGCGCCAGCTGGCGGAACTGGACGCGTTCACGCTGACGTTGCCGTAGCCCTCAAGCGCTGCCGCGGCCCTCAAGACCCACTGAACATCGGCGGGTTGGCGAATCGGACGAGTTCCAGGGCCTGTTCGGGGAACCAGTCCCCCGCGTCGGGGTCGACCATCCCGCGCTCCGGGTCCTCGGGCCCCGCCGTGCCGCGCAGACACAGCCCGTCCGACTCGCCCGGCGTCTTGATCCACAGCCGGGCGTCCTGCAACGGGTCACCGGTGCGCAGGGTCGGTCGGGCACCGAGACCCCGGTCGGGCGGGTTGCACCAGTCCTGCGGGTCCGAGTACGTGCCCGCGGGCGGGGTCCAGGGACCCTGTCCGTTGCGGCTGGAGTCCGTGACGAAGTGCTTCATCCGGGACGCCGGCAGGTGTACGTGCGTGTCGAGCCAGGCCTGCGCGTCGGCCCGCGGCCACCACTGGTTCGGGCACTCGGCCACGTCGCCGCCCCCGTCGACGTACGCGATGCACGACGAAATCAGCTTTCCGTACCAGGAGTTGGCGTCGTCGGTGTTGTAGTTCGAGGCGTTGGCGTAGAAGCCGGAGGCGTGCGCGACACCGCCCTTGATCAGGCGCGGCACGATGGAGCTGACGGTGTGCCAGCCCGGGTGCCCGGTGTCGAGATAGACCCGGGTCCCGGCCAGCGGCTCCAGCTTGTCGACCGCGTAGTTGACCTCCACGTACCGCGCGGCGGTCTTCGTGCCCTGAGCGTCGTCCTGGCCGCAGTCGGACGGCAGCAGCGCGAGTGCGTCGGGCTCCAGGGTGACGATCGCGTCGCGGCTCCCGATCCCCCGTGCCACCGCGTCGATCCACTCCTTGTACTCCGCGGTGTTGGCGGCTCCGCCCGCCGAGTAGTTGGAGCAGTCGCGGCCGGGAATGTTGTACAGCGCGAGCACGGGGATCGCGTCGTCGTGGTCCGCGTCCCGTACCACCGCGCGGATCAGCCGCTCCACCTGGGCCGGGCTCTGGTCGCCGTACCAGACGGCCTGCGGGGTGTTCACCATGGCCAAGATGCCCGCCGCGTCCAGGTAGTGGCCCGCGCGAGCGAGTTCGTAGGCCTGCGTGTACGCCTCCGGGTTGGCGTCGGGGACATACAGCGAAGGTCCGTGATCCACCGAATCGGCGGCGTGCGCGGAGGGTGCGGCGAAGAGGGCCGCCAGCCCGACCGACAGGGCGGCGAGCCACGTTGGGGCACGTCTCATCTGGGTTCACTCCTGGGTCGCGACGGTCACGAGGGACTTGCGGGAGCGCTCCCACAGGAGACTCGCCGAGGGACCTGCAGTCGTCAAGATGACTCACACGCGTGATTCCGCGGCCCACCCCGAACTCGTGTCGCGCGTCAGGCGATGTGGATACGATCACTCCGCGGGCCGATGCCCCGTTCGTCGCGACCGACGTCGCCACGGAGCACCGGCGAAAGGGGAGACCGTGCACCATTTGGAGCTCCGGATCGACTCGGGTCCCGAGGCCACCACGGAGCAGACGGATCGTCAGATCAGCGGTCTGTACCGTGACTTGCGCACGCTGGGGCTGCTGCGGGTCGGAGCTGCGGCCCGCCACCGAACTTCCCGGCGGGGCGAACACCCCGGCCACAGCGTCGCCATCGGCGTCGACGACACCACTCTGTCCCCGGTGCTCCTCGATTTCGAGGCAGACCCGCTGTTCATCGCCTTCGGCGGCCATGAGTCCGGGGGATGAAAGAGCACGGCGCACAAGGCCTCGTGCTCTCCGGCGATCCGTCCGAAAGGCCGTTGCTGGGAACGGTCAAGCCGAGTCGGCAACCGCCCGGGCGCGGCACACTGGTCGGCCGGCACTCGGCGCTGGGCGTGCAGCTCGGATACGCCCCCTCGAAGTACACCTGAGAGGCAGCTCAGGCAACCGACCCGATCCGCCCCGCGGGCACCGAAGCCGTGTCGTGATGGATCGGCGTGTGCGCCCCGGTGAGCGAAATCCCGGTGCCGCCGCGCCGGTTGGCGACGATCTCCGAGGCGATGGACAGCGCCGTCTCCTCGGGCGTACGCGCGCCCAGGTCGAGGCCGATGGGGGACCTGAGGCGGGCCAGCTCCAGCTCGGTCACGCCCACTTCGCGCAGCCGCTCGTTCCGGTCGAGGTGTGTGCGCCGCGAGCCCATCGCGCCGACGTAGGCGACCGGAAGCCGCAGCGCCAGTTGCAACAGGGGCACGTCGAACTTGGCGTCGTGCGTGAGCACGCACAGCACCGTGCGGGAGTCGACCTCCGTGCGCTCCAAGTACTTGTGGGGCCATTCGACGACGATCTCGTCGGCGTCGGGGAAGCGGGCGGCGGTCGCGAAGACCGGGCGGGCGTCGCAGACCGTGACGCGGTAGCCGAGGAACTTGCCGATGCGGACCAGCGCCGAGGCGAAGTCGATCGCGCCGAAGACGATCATGCGCGGGGCCGGGACCGAGGACTCCACCAGCACCGTGAGCGGTGCTCCGCAACGAGAGCCCTGCTCTCCGATCTCCAGGGTGCCGGTGCGGCCCGCGTCCAGGAAGGCGGCCGCCTCGCCGACGACCGTGCGGTCCAGCTCGGGGTGGGCGCCGAAGCCGCCCTCGTACGAGCCGTCGGGGCGGACCACCACGGCCCGGCCCAGCAACTCGAGAGGACCGCTCACTATCCGCGCGACCGCCGCCGCCTCGCCGCCGGCCGTGGCGGCCAGCGCGTTCGCGAGCACCGGCCGGGCGAGGTCGCCGGAACGGACCGGAGTGACCAGGATGTCGATGATGCCGCCGCAGGTCAGGCCGACCGCGAAGGCGTCGTCGTCGCTGTAGCCGAAGCGCTCCAGGACCGTTTCGCCGTCCTCCAACGCCTGTTGGCACAGTTCGTAGACCGCGCCCTCCACACACCCGCCGGAGACCGAGCCGATCGCCGTGCCGTCGGAGTCGACGGCGAGTGCGGCGCCCGGCTGGCGGGGTGCGCTGCCGCCGACGGCCACCACGGTGGCGACGGCGAAGTCGCGTCCCTGCTCGACCCACCGGTGCAGCTCTTCGGCGATGTCCAGCATCTCTCGGTCTCCTTAACAGCGGTTGTGTGGAAGGCGGGCCCGGTGTGCCGAGAGGGCCCAGGGCGTCAGTGCACGCCCATCCAACTCTCGATCGGGTTCAGGGCGAAGAAGACGAGGAAGATCGCCGTCAGGCCCCACATGAACGCCCCGATCTCCCGGGCCTTGCCCTGGGCGATCTTGATGGCGACGTAACTGATGACTCCGGCCGCGACGCCCGCGGTGATGGAGTACGTGAACGGCATGATCACGACGGTCAGGAAGACCGGGATCGCGGTGGCGCGGTCGGCCCAGTCCACATGGCGGGCGTTCGTCATCATCATGGCGCCGATGACGACCAGCGCCGCCGCCGCGACCTCGCCGGGGACGATCGCCGTCAGCGGGGTGAAGAAGAGGCAGGCCGCGAAGAAGAGACCCGTGACGACCGAGGAGAGGCCGGTACGGGCGCCCTCGCCGACGCCGGTCGCCGATTCGACGAAGACCGTCTGGCCGGACGCGCCGGCCACACCGCCGACCGCACCGCCCGCGCCGTCGATGAACAGCGCCTTGGACAGCCCCGGCATCCGGCCCTGCGCGTCGGCCAGCTTGGCCTCCGTGCCGACGCCGATGATGGTGGCCATCGCGTCGAAGAACCCGGCGAGCACGAGGGTGAAGACGATCATGCCGACCGTCATCGCGCCGACCTGGCCCCAGCCGCCGAACTCGACCTTGCCGAAGAGCGAGAAGTCCGGCATGGAGACCGCGCTGCCGTGCAGCTCGGGGGCGCCGCTCGCCCACTGCTTGGGGTCGATGACGCCGAGCCCGTTGAGGACGACGGCCACGACCGTGCCGGAGACGATGCCGATCAGGATCGCGCCGGGGATGCCGCGCGCCTGCAGCATGAAGATCAGGAGCAGGGTCGCCGCGAAGAGCAGGACCGGCCAGCCGGCGAGTTCACCGGTCGGGCCGAGGGTGACCGGGGTCGCCTTGCCCTGGTGGACGAAGCCCGCCTTCACCAGACCGATCAGCGCGATGAAGAGCCCGATGCCCATGGTGATGGCGTGCTTGAGGGCCAGCGGGATCGCGTTCATGATCATCTCGCGCAGCCCGGTGACGACCAGGAGCATGATGACCACGCCGTACATGACGCACATGCCCATGGCTTGCGGCCAGGTCATCTGCGGGGCGACCTGCGAGGAGAGCACACCGGACACGGAGAGTCCGGCGGCGAGGGCGAGCGGCACCTTGCCGACGAAGCCCATGAGAAGCGTGGTGAAGGCCGCCGCGAACGCGGTCGCGGTGATCAGGGCCTTCTGGCCGAGCGTGTCCCCCGCCGCGTCCTTGCCGGACAGGATGAGGGGGTTGAGCAGCAGGATGTACGCCATCGCCATGAAGGTGGTGGTGCCGCCGCGCACCTCACGCGCGATCGAGCTTCCCCGCTGGGATATGTGAAAGTACCGGTCGAGCCAAGACCGTCCGGCCGGGACACGGCTACCCGTGCCCGCGTCCTCCGCGGCGGTCTTCGGCTCCAGTGACTGCTGGGTCATGTGGGCCTACTCCCAAGGTTCAAAGGGGCACCCGCCCCAGCCGCCCTGACGGCTGGTCAACCGCGAGCGCGGTTGCGGGATTTGGGAAGGTGCTTCGGCCGCACGACCCGGGGGACGGCCCGAGACGAACGAAAGGGACTGGTGCGGTACTGACTGGAGTCCAAGTTCCGTGAGCGGTGCGGTACTTGAGTACTCCGGGCGGCGCGTCGAAGTGTGACGTTCCTGCGCCGCCCGGAGAGTCGTGCCCGGTGCCTTTACGCGGTGCCCGTGAGGTGCTCGGGGCGTACCGGCGTCCGGTTGAGCTCCAGACCCGTCGCGTTCCGGATCGCCGCGAGGACGGCCGGAGTCGAGGAGAGGGTCGGGGCCTCGCCGATGCCACGGAGCCCGTACGGGGCGTGGTCGTCGGCGAGTTCGAGCACGTCGACGGGGATGGTCGGCGTGTCGAGGATGGTGGGGATCAGGTAGTCCGTGAAGGACGGGTTCCTGACCTTCGCGGTCTTCGGGTCGACGATGATCTCCTCCATGACCGCCACGCCCAGGCCCTGGGTGGTGCCACCCTGGATCTGGCCGATGACGGACAGCGGGTTGAGCGCCTTGCCGACGTCCTGGGCGCAGGCCAGTTCGATGACCTTGACCAGGCCCAGCTCGGTGTCCACCTCGACCACCGCGCGGTGCGCGGCGAAGGTGTACTGGACGTGGCCGAAGCCCTGCCCGGTATGCAGGTCGAAGGCCTCCGTCGGACGGTGCCGCCACTCGGCCTCGATCTCGACGGCCTCGCCTTCGAGGACGTCGGCCAGGTCGGCGAGGACCTCGCCGCCGTCGGTGACGACCTTGCCGCCCTCCAGGAGCAGTTCGGCGGTGGCCCAAGCCGGGTGGTACGTACCGAACTTGCGGCGGCCGATCTCCAGGACCTTCTCGCGGACGAGCTCGCAGGAGTTCTTGACGGCGCCACCGGTGACGTACGTCTGACGCGAGGCCGAGGTGGAGCCCGCGGAACCCACCTGGGTGTCCGCCGGGTGGATCGTCACCTGGGTGACGCCCAGCTCGGTGCGGGCGATCTGCGCGTGGACGGTGACGCCGCCCTGGCCGACCTCCGCCATCGCGGTGTGCACGGTGGCCACCGGCTCGCCGCCCACGACCTCCATGCGGACCTTGGCCGTCGAGTAGTCGTCGAAGCCCTCGGAGAAGCCGACGTTCTTGATGCCGACCGCGTAGCCGACACCGCGTACGACGCCTTCGCCGTGCGTGGTGTTGGAGAGGCCGCCCGGCAGCTGCCGTACGTCGGCGGCCTC
Source organism: Streptomyces sp. NPDC029292 (assembly GCF_055569295.1). Lineage (NCBI taxonomy): Bacteria > Bacillati > Actinomycetota > Actinomycetes > Kitasatosporales > Streptomycetaceae > Streptomyces > Streptomyces sp. NPDC029292. Next base: position 159,431 of record NZ_JBVHXR010000008.1, on the reverse strand, counting down.
ACCGGCCGCGAGCCACTGCTGCTCCGGCGGCATCGGCATCGCCTTGACGCGGCGCAGGAGTTCGGCGACCGGGGCCGGCGAGTCGACCGGCTGCCCGGTCGGCATGATGGTCCCCTGCTCCATCGCGTTGAGCTGGCGGAAGGCGACCCGGTCCATGCCCAGCTTGTCGGCGAGCTTGTCCATCTGCGCCTCGTAGGCGAAGCACGCCTGGACCGCGCCGAAGCCGCGCATGGCGCCGCAGGGCGGGTTGTTGGTGTAGAGCGCGATGGCCTCGATGTCGACGTTGTCGACGACGTACGGGCCGGCGCCCAGCGAGGACGCGTTGCCGACGACCGCCGGGGAGGCCGACGCGTAGGCGCCGCCGTCCAGGACGATCCGGGCCTTCAGGTGGGTGAGCTTGCCGTCCTTGGTCGCCCCGTGCTCGTAGTAGAGCTTCGCGGGGTGGCGGTGGACGTGCCCGAAGAAGGACTCGAAGCGGTTGTAGACGATCTTGACCGGCTTGTTCGTGCGCAGCGCGAGCAGGCAGGCGTGGATCTGCATCGACAGGTCCTCGCGGCCGCCGAAGGCACCGCCGACGCCGGAGAGCGTCATACGGACCTTGTCCTCGGGCAGACCGAGAACGGGCGCGATCTGGCGCAGGTCGGAGTGCAGCCACTGGGTGGCGATGTACAGGTCGACTCCGCCGTCCTCGGCGGGGACGGCCAGACCGGACTCCGGGCCGAGGAAGGCCTGGTCCTGCATGCCGAAGGTGTACTCGCCCTTGACGATGAAGTCGGCCTTCTTGGCGGCCTCTTCGACATTGCCGCGGATGACCGGCTGGCGGTGCACGATGTTCGGGTGCGGGACGTGGCCGATGTGGTGGTCGTCGCGGCCCTCGTGGATCAGGATCGCGTCGGGCGCGGTCGCGGACGCCTCGTCCGTGATGACCGGCAGCTCCCTGTACTCCACCTTGATCTTGGCGGCGGCGCGGCGCGCGGTCTCCGGGTGGTCGGCGGCGACGATCGCGACCGGCTCACCGTGGTGGCGTACCTTGCCGTGCGCGAGGACCGGGGTGTCCTGGATCTCCAGGCCGTAGTTCTTCACCTCGGTCGGCAGGTCGTCGTACGTCATGACGGCGTAGACACCCGGGGTCTTCAGCGCCTCGACCGTGTCGATCGAGACGATCTCGGCGTGCGCGACCGTGGAGCGCAGGATCTGACCCCAGAGCATGTCCTCGTGCCACATGTCGGACGAGTACGCGAACTCGCCGGTGACCTTGAGGGTGCCGTCCGGGCGGAGCGTGGACTCGCCGATGCCGCCCTTGGTCTTGGAGCCCTGTGTGATGTTGGTGGGCGTACCAGTCGTACCCATGGTCAGACCGCCTCAGACTGCCGGGCGGCCGCCAGGCGGACCGCGTCCATGATCTTCTCGTAGCCCGTGCAGCGGCACAGGTTGCCCGAGAGCGCCTCGCGGATGTCCGCGTCGGTCGGGTTCGGGGTGCGCTCCAGCATCTCGTCCGCGGCCACCAGGAGACCCGGGGTGCAGAAGCCGCACTGGACGGCTCCGGCGTCGATGAACGCCTGCTGGATGGGCGAGAGTTCGCCGCCCTCACCGGTCTGCGAGTCGTGGCCCTTGGCGGCCCAGTGCTTGGCCTCGTCGAGCGTCGTGCCCGACTTCCCGGACGTGCCGCAGGCTCCGGTGGCGCAACCGCCGTGCTCCGCGCGCTGCTTGGCGAAGTCCGCGAGGCCCTCGACCGTGACGACCTCGCGGCCCTCGACCTGACCGGCCGCGACCAGACACGAACACACCGGCACGCCGTCGAGGCGGACCGTGCAGGAACCGCACTCGCCCTGCTCACAGGCGTTCTTGGAACCGGGCAGGCCCAGGCGCTCGCGCAGGACGTACAGAAGGCTCTCGCCCTCCCAGACGTCGTCGGCCTCCTGCTTGCGGCCGTTGACCGTGAAATTGACGCGCATTACGCGACTCCCTCCGTGCTGGCGGCGGTGCCGCGGTACGACTCCCAGGTCCAGGTCAGCGTGCGTCGGGCCATGATGCCGACCGCGTGGCGGCGGTAGCTCGCCGTGCCCCGGACGTCGTCGATCGGGTTGCAGGCGGCGGAGCAGAGGTCCGCGAACTGCTTGGCGACCGACGGGGTGATGATCTTGCCGTTGTCCCAGAAGCCGCCCTCGTCGAGCGCCGCGTTCAGGAACTCCTCGGCGGCCTTGGCGCGGACGGGCGTGGGCGCGGCGGAACCGATGCCGGTGCGCACCGTGCGCGACGAGGGGTGCAGCGCCAGGCCGAAGGCGCAGACCGCGATGACCATGGCATTGCGCGTGCCGACCTTCGAGTACTGCTGCGGGCCGTCCGCCTTCTTGATGTGTACGGCCCTGATCAGCTCGTCGGCAGCGAGCGCGTTGCGCTTCACGCCGGTGTAGAACTCGTCGATCGGGATCAGGCGCGAGCCGCGTACGGACGCGACCTCTACCTCGGCGCCCGCCGCGAGGAGGGCGGGGTGGGCGTCACCGGCCGGGGAGGCGGTGCCGAGGTTGCCGCCGACGCCGCCGCGGTTGCGGATCTGCGGGGAGGCCACGGTGTGGGAGGCGAGGGCCAGGCCGGGCAGTTCGCCGCGCAGGTTCTCCATGATCTGGGTGTACGGAACGGAGGCGCCCAGGCGCACGCTCTCCTCGCCGACCTCCCACTCGCTCAGCTCGCCGATGCGGTTCAGATCCAGGAGGTACTCGGGCCGACGGTGGTCGAAGTTGATCTCGACCATCACATCGGTGCCACCCGCAATCGGCACAGCGGTGGGGTGCTCAGCCTTGGCGGCGAGCGCCTCCTCCCAGCTGGCGGGGCGAAGGAAGTCCATGAGTGGCTCTCTTCATTCGTATCGTCGTTCTGATCAAGCCAGATCGTGTGCGGCGGGCCCGGCTCGTTCATGAGTTGTTAACGCGGATTGGGGCCAGTACACCGTTCCGTCCTCCACCGGGGTCAGTCACCGAAACCATGAAGGAGTTGGCTGGCCAGGGCGCTCATCTTGTAGATTCGTATGAACGGAGGTCATCAGTAACCTCTCTGTTCTTCCCTGGAAACAGTGAGCACAGCTCTCGAAAGCCCAGGACACAGCCTCGGAGGGGCCGGGACCCACCGTCCTCGGGACCCATGGGCCCGCTCTCCGGAGCCCGAGAACCCGCTCGCGGGTCCTCACCACAGATCCATCGTAGATTTCGAGACAAAGAACGGCGGCGACGAGAATGCGGCTGCGCGCACTGCTGGACACCGACGCGCTGGGCCTGCGGCTGCTCGGCGGCGAGGACGAGCTGGACCGCACCGTGCGCGGTGTGATGACCACGGACCTCAAGGACCCCAGCCGCTACCTCTCGGGCGGCGAGCTGGTCCTCACCGGCCTCGCCTGGCGGCACGACGCCGGCGACTCCGAGCCCTTCGTACGCATCCTCGCGAGCGCCGGGGTCGCGGCCCTCGCCGCCGGTGAGGCGGAGCTGGGCGACGTACCGGACGATCTGATCCTGGCCTGCGCCCGGCACCGGCTGCCGCTGTTCGCGGTGAACGAGTCGGTGGCCTTCGCGACGATCACCGAGCACGTCGTACGGCAGGTCTCGGGCGAGCGCGCCGGAGACCTGGCGGCCGTGGTGGACCGGCACCGGCGGATGATGACGTCCGGTCCCGCGGGGGGCGGGCCCGACGTGGTCCTGGACCTGCTCGGCTCCGACCTGGATCTGCGGGCCTGGGTCCTCTCGCCCACTGGACGGCCCATCGCGGGCTCGAAGCTCGCGGGCCCCGGGCTGCCCGCCGACGTGTGCGCCAAGCTGGCCGCCGAGCACCTGGCGGCGTCGCGCACCGGGCGCCGGGGGCCGCACCGGGTGATGGTGGGCACGACGTCGTACTCGCTCTTCCCGATCCGCTCCTCGGGCCGTTCCACGGGCGCGTCCCGGGACGTGCGCGAGACGGTGCTCTCCGACTGGCTGCTCGCCGTCGAGGCGGACGCCGGGGACTGGCCCGATGAGCGGATCGACCTGCTCCAGGGCGTCACCCAGCTGATCGCGGTGGAGCGGGACCGGCGGGACGCGGCGCGCACGGTGCGGCGGCGGCTCGCGCAGGAGATTTTGGAGCTGGTGCAGACGGGCGCCGCGCCCGCGGAGATCGCGGCGCGCCTGCGGGTCGCCGCGCCGGTGCTGCTGCCGGGCCTCGGCGCCGCGCCGCACTGGCAGGTGGTGGTGGCGCGCGTCGAATGGGAGGGCGGCGAGCTCGAGGGCGGTCCGGTCGCCCAGTCGCTCCTTGAGGAGATCCTCGTCGACCCGTTGTCGTTCGGTCCCGAGCACTCCGACCGCATCGCCGTCGCTCACACGGGTGACGAGGCGATCGCGCTCGTACCCCTTCCGGCGGTGTCGACGGAGCACGACGGCTCCGAGTCGGGACTGCTCGCCGACGCGCTCCTGGAGGCCGTACGGGACCCGCTGACGGCCGGTCTGAACGACGACGGGCGGCTCACGCTCGGCGTCAGCGCCTCCGTGCACTCGGCGGAGGGGCTGCGCGGCGCGCTGGAGGAGGCCCGGCACGCCCGCCGGGTCGCCGCGGCGCGCCCCGGGCGGGTGTGCGCGGCCGGGCACCAGGAGCTCGCCTCGCACGTGCTGCTGCTGCCCTTCGTGCCGGACGACGTGCGCCGGGCGTTCACGGCGCGGCTCCTCGACCCGCTGCGCGACTACGACCGCCGCCACCGCGCCGAGCTGATCCCGACGCTGGAGGCGTTCCTCGACTGCGACGGCTCGTGGACGCGCTGCGCCACGCGGCTGCACCTGCACGTCAACACACTGCGCTACCGGGTGGGCCGTATCGAGCAGTTGACGAGTCGGGACCTGTCGCGCCTGGAGGACAAGCTCGACTTCTTCCTGGCGTTGCGCATGAGCTGAGGTCGCGGAGCCGTGGGCGGCAGGTCCCCAAGTGCCGCCGCTGTCCCACGACTTTGTGAAATCCTTCACCCACCCCCTTGGCCGGGCCCCGCGATCCGTGCTGAGATGCCACCACTCAACAGCTCAATGGTGTGCTCGGGGAGGGCAACGTGGCGCATACCGCCATGTCTGGTTCCGGAACGACTGCAGGGGACGATCCACTCCAGACCGCGGTATGGCGGCTGCGCTCGCGAGCCTGCTGGGCCGACGCGGCCGCGCTGCTCCAGCCGCACACCGCCCCGGCGGCACTGCAAAGAGCGTCGCTGCTCGTCGAACGGTGTCTGTACACCGAGCAGGGCTGGGCCGAGGCGGAGGACGCGCTGCGGACGGCGGAGGCAGTGGCCCGGAGCGACGACGAGCGGGGGGCTGCCGCCTGTGAGCGCGGGCAGCTGGCGTACGCGGCCACGCTGCTCGGCGTGCGCGACCGGGCGGACGAGGCGCGGGCCGCGCTCGGCCGGGCCGCCGCGCTGCTCACGCCCGGGGCGCCAGGGCGGGCCCTCCTTGACTTCCGGCGCGGGCTGCTCGCCGAGAATCTCGCGCGCTCGCCGCAGGCCGCGCGTGCCGCGTATCGGCGCGCTCACGCGGGCGCGGTCGCCCACGGGGACCCGCTGTTGCTCTCGTTCACCTGGCGGCATCTCGCCGGACTTGCCCTGCGGGACGGGGAGTTGGCGGAGGCGCGGCACGGGTTCGCCGAATCCCTCCGGATCCGGGAGGAGTTGGGGTATCTCGTGGGGACGGCTCCGGCGTTGGCGTCTTTGGCCGACGCCGAGGCCGAACCTGAGGCGTCTCGGTTGCGGGCGGAGGCGGGGCGGTTGTTTCGGTTGCTCGGGGGTGTACCTACCTGGCTGGCACAGCAGTTGACTCCGCCTGCGGCGACCGCGTGAGAGCTCGGGGGGCATTCTTGTGGGGCGGCTGCGGGTTGTTCGTGGCTGGTCGCGCCCACGCGGCGGAGTCGCACAGGTCACAGCCCCGCGCCCCTGACGGGGCGCTGCACAGCCCAGGGTCCACAAGAACCGCTTAGCCACTCTGCACACGCGCCAAGAGGTTGCGGGCGAACGTCGCCACGGTGGTGCGGAGTTCGGGGTCGTGAGCCACGTAGACGACCACGGCCACGATCACCAGGAGCGTCAGGAAGCCGCGCAGGCCGCCGCCTCGGCGCCCGCCGTACGACATGGGGCGGTGCATCTGGGGTGTGCCGCCGTGAATGCGGGCCATGTCGTGCATGTGGCGGTGGTGGCGCACATTGTTCTGGTGGATCTGCTGGGCCTGCTGGGCGGCCTGCTGCGCCATCCAGGACGGGTCGGGCATCGGAATCTCCCCCGGGTTCGGTCCGGCTCTCGCCGTGTACCCGGGGGCACGCGGGCGGGGCAGGCCGGGTTCCCGACGTCGGGGGGTGTTGCGCGGACCGTACGGATCCGTGACACGGGCGAGCGGAAGGGCACGCACCCACGGCTTCAGCGGCCGCCTCTGAGGCCCTCCGCTCCCAGGACTTCACCGAGACCCACCACGGGACAGCCGAACAGCCTTGCCAGGACCTGCCCCTGATGCTCCGTCAGAAATGTCAGCGGCGTCAGGAACACCGCCGCGTCAGCATCGGTCCGCGCACAGGCCTCGGCCACTTCGCGGGCCTTTCCCCGGCTCAGGAGAGTTCGCGACGAATACGGCAGGGCCATCTTCTTGGCTCCGCCGCCCGAGACGCCACGCCGCTGGATGATCCGCCCCACGACCCGTGCGCCGCGCGCCGTCATCTCCGCGGCCGCCGAGTCCATGAGCGCGGCGAAGTCCTTCTGCTTGGCGGAGAAGTACCCGACGAGGACGACATCGGCCCCCGCGACCGTCAAGGCCGGAGCCCCCTGGTGCCCCGTCCGTGCCGTCCCCACGCGGCGGGCCGACCGCCGGCCGCGGCTTCGGTCCTGATGCATGGCCCACAGGCTAGACGCGCCGTCGCGTGCGGCGATACGCGTTTTTGCGCGCCCGGCCCCGAGGCCGGGGAACCAGCTCAGGACGCGCCGGCGAAGTGCTCCCGCACCAGGGACTGCACGACCGTCAGGTTCTCGGCGATCAAGGCGTCCAGGAGGGCGGTGTGTTCTGCGGCGTCGGCCACCAGGTCGGCGCGGCCGCGGGAGACGGGGCCGCCGACGAGCGGCCACTGGGCGCGGCGGTGCAGGTCGTCCGCGATCTGCACCAGCTGGGCGTTGCCGGCGAGCGCGAGCACCGCGCGGTGGAAGGAGCGGTCGGACTCGGCGTAGGTCGCGCGGCAGCCCGAGGACGCGGCCCGTACCGTCGCCTCGGCGAGCGGACGCAGCTCCGCCCAGCGCGCGGCGGGCACGGTGCGCGCGAGGCGCAGCATCACCGGGACCTCGATGAGGGAGCGGATCTCGGCGAGCTCGGCCAGCTCACGCGTGCCGCGCCGGACGACCCGGAACCCCCGGTTGGGTACGACCTCGACGGCGCCCTCCAGCGCGAGCTGCTGCATCGCCTCCCGTACGGGCGTCGCGGACACCCCGAAGCGCTCGCCGAGCGCGGGCGCCGAGTACACCTCGCCCGGGGCGAGCTCTCCCGCGACGAGGGCGGTCCGCAGGGCGTCGAGGATCTGCCCGCGCACGGAGGCACGCTGCACGACGGGGCGGGCGCCCTCGGCGCGGGGGCGCGGGATGGGCGTCTCGCTGTGCGTGTGCTCACCACGAGCCGCGGCCCCGACACCGGCTCCGATCCCGGCACCTCCGGAGCCGACCCCCCGCTTGCGGTCCATGTCCGAGGCCTGTGGCTGCACGGGCACCCGAACGGCCCCCGTACGGATGTCCGGGACCCCCGCCCCGGCGGAGCCGTGCGCGCTGCGCGGACCGGCCTGCTCCACGGGGTCCTCCTCCGGGCTTGGTCGTACTTGGGGGTCATTGCGGCGGTTGTCACCCGTCCGCCAAGCACCATAGGCGCACATGGCCTCAGTTCAAACATCCAAAAAAATGGGTAAGGTAAGCCTAACCTGCTAACGATCGTGAAGCGAAGGTTCCCCATGCCCGCTCCCGCCCTGCCCTCGGGCACCCCGGCCGGCCCCGACGCACGCCCGGCCCCCTCGGCCGTCGCGGAAGCGTACGCCCAGCTGACCGAGGTCTTTCCCGGGCTGAGCGTCACGGAGCTGGGACACGGGGAAGCGGAGCCACGGGACGGCGGCTGGGTCGCCGCCGCGCGGCTCGCGGAGGGCGGGGCCGATCTCGACACGTTTCTCGCGTGGGACGAGGTGCAGGTGATCCGGGACTACGGACAGCGGGCGCGCCCGGACGTCATCGCCAGCTTCGGGCTGCACCGGTACGCCTGGCCCGCCTGTCTGCTGATCACCGCGCCGTGGTTCCTGCTGCGCCGCGTGCCCCGCTTCCCTGTGGAGCACGTCACATACGAGCGCACCCTCGGCCGCATGGCCGTCCGCGTCACCACCTTCGCCTGTCTGCCCGACGACCCGGCGGCCGGCCTGCCCGGCGCCCGCGTCGTACCCGACGAGGAGGCCCTGCGGGCCGAGGTGCGGGCCGCCGTGGCCGAGCACCTGGAACCGGTGCTCGGCGGCTTCGGCCCACGCATGCGGCGGCGCGGCCGGGCCCTGTGGGGCATGGCGACCGACGAGATCGTCGAGGGCCTCTGGTACGTCGCCCACCTCCTCGGCGAGGAGCGGCGCGCGATGCGCGAGCTGGAGCAGCTGCTGCCGGGGGCGACCCGGCCGTACGTCGGTTCCGCCGCGTTCCGCGAACTGACCGGTCCGGACGGAGAGTCGCTGCCCACCCGCGACCGCGCGAGCTGCTGCCTCTTCTACACGCTGCGCCCCGAGGACACCTGCGCCACCTGCCCGCGCACCTGCGACGCCGACCGCGTCGCCAAGTTGACGGCTGGCGCGGCCAGTTGAGGCGTCCCGCGGAGCGTTCCGGCCCGCGCGTGTCCTAAGATCAACCCCCACTGAGACTCCCCACCGACTTCCCCACGGGGTTCCGCGCGGATTACAGGCGATTCACAACTTCCTCACTTGTCGCAGGAAGTTTCCTTGGAACCATCCGTGCGGGTAATCTTATTCGCACTCAACTCCCGTCCCTCGCCCGGCAGTTCGAGCAGAAAGTCGCCCTGCGCATCCCCTTGCACTCCCTTGGCGGCCTCTTGCCCCGAAACCCCCTGAGGGCCGACGTGATTGGGCCACTATGGCGGGCGTTACGCCCTATCCCAATGCAAGGGACCCCAGATGAGACTTACCGACATATCGCTGAACTGGCTGCTTCCGGGCGCCGTTCTGCTCCTGGGACTGCTGGCGGCGGTGGCGGTGCTCACGCGCGGCAAGCGGTCCGGGGAGAGCGCGAGCAGCGACGACTCGTGGGAGCGCAGCGAGGAGCGCCGCAGGCGTAAGGAGGCCATATACGGCACGGCCTCCTATGTACTGCTGTTCTGCTGTGCCGCGGTCGCCGCGGCACTCTCCTTCCACGGCCTGGTCGGCTTCGGTGAGCAGAACCTCGGTCTCTCCGACGGCTGGGAGTACCTGGTCCCGTTCGGCCTGGACGGCGCGGCCATGTTCTGCTCCGTACTCGCGGTGCGCGAGGCCAGCCACGGTGACGCGGCGCTCGGCTCCCGGATACTCGTGTGGACGTTCGCGGGCGCGGCGGCCTGGTTCAACTGGGTGCACGCTCCCCGGGGCATCGACCACGCCGGTGCCCCGCAGTTCTTCGCGGGCATGTCGCTGTCGGCCGCGGTGCTGTTCGACCGCGCACTGAAGCAGACCCGCCGTGCCGCGCTGCGTGAGCAGGGCCTGGTCCCGCGTCCGCTGCCGCAGATCCGGATCGTCCGCTGGCTGCGCGCGCCCCGTGAGACGTACAGCGCCTGGTCGCTGATGTTGCTTGAGAACGTCCGCAGCCTTGACGAGGCCGTGGACGAGGTGCGCGAGGACCGCCGCCAGAAGGAGCAGAACCGACTGCGCCGCCGGAACGAGGAGCGCGTCAACCGGGCGCACCTCAAGGCGCTCAGCCGTGGCCACCGGGGCCTGGCCGGCCGCGGTGGCGGACGGGAACTCGAGACGGCGACCGTGGAGCGGGCCTCCGCTCAGGCCTCCGCGGAGCCTGCCATATCAACCCCGGAGCAGCTGCCCGTACGCTCACGGCCCTCCCTTACGCCCGTCCGCCACAGTACTGAGCCGTTCACCGTCGACCTCACCGCCGAGGACGACACGACGGCCCTGCCGCGACTCGACTCCCTGGAGCGCAAGCTCAAGGATCTCGAGCAGCAGTTCGGCTGACTGCCAGGCTCAGGCCCGCATGGCCCGGCCGGTTTCCGGCCGGGCCCGGACAGGACAACGGCGGCGTGGTGTCTACACCACGCCGCCGTCCAGTTCGAACCACACCGCCTTGCCCACGCCATGTGCCCGTACTCCCCACGCGTCCGCGAGGGACTGTACGAGGACGAGGCCTCTGCCATGTGTACCGTCGTCGGCGTTCGGTACCCGCAGTCTGGGCCTGCGTCCCACGAAGTCCCTTACTTCCACGCGGAGTCCGCGGGGTCCGACGGTCGCCGTCAGGACCGCGTCGTGGTCGGTGTGAATGAGTGCGTTGGTGACGAGCTCGCTGGTCAGCAGCTCGGCTATCTCGGACCTTCCCGGCCTCCCCCAGTGCCGTAACAGTTCCCTCAGTGCCTTCCGGGCCTCGGGCACCGCCCGCAGGTCCGCCCTGCCCAGCCTGCGCCTGAGCTGCGCGCCGCCCGGCTGGTCCGTCGCTTTGTCGGCCTCTTCCTCCACTGCCTTCGCAGAGGAGGCTCCGGTGGCCACGGGACCACCTCCTCGTGCCTGCCTCTTCATGACCCCCGCCTGCACGCCGATGTCGATTCCCCTCCTGCTCAACCACGTTCACGGGAATCCATGCCCCGTCAGGAACGCGACAGTCATGTCGAATCGTCAACCACCCGCCGTGCCGCCGCGGATGCGCCGCGTTCGTCCGGGGAAGTGAAACTCTGGGCAGAGCCGTCCCAACGCCGAGGAGCCGCCGTGCACGACGACCGTTCGCTGGTGGAGGGGCGCCTGGAGCGCGCGCTGCGGCAGTTCCTGCGCCCCGCGCAGTACGCGGACCGGGTGCCGCTGGTGCTGTCCGTGTGGCATCTGCCCGGCGAGCCGGTCCCGGTCGACCAGGCACTCCAGGCCGCGTACGAGCCCTTCACGACCGGTACGGTCTGGGGAAAGCCCTGGTCGACGAGTTGGTTCCGCATCGAGGGCCGGGTGCCCGAGGAGTGGGCGGGCCGCCAGGTGGAGGTGCTGGTCGACCCCGGGTTCACGGGGGACGGGCCCGGTTTCCAGGCGGAGGGCCTCCTGTACGACGCGGCGGGCGTCCCCCTCAAGGGCATCCATCCACGCAACCGGCACCTGACCGTCGGAGCGCCCGCAAGGGGAGGGGAGGCGGTCCATCTGCTGCTGGAGGCGGCGGCCAACCCGGCCGTCCTGCACGGCTTCGAGCCTACGCTCCTCGGGGACGTGCTGACCGCGGGCGATCGGCCCATCTACCGATTCGCGGCTGCCGATCTCGCCGTACTCGACGAGGACGTGTGGCGGCTGGTCCTCGACGCCGAGGTGCTGTCGGAGCTGATGCACGAGCTGCCCGCGGACCGGTCGCGGCGGCACGAGATCCTGCGCGCCCTCGAGGACATGCTGGACGCTCTCGACCTGCACGACGTCGCCGGCACGGCGGGCGCCGCGCGGTCCCGGCTCACGGACATCCTGTCCCGGCCCGCCTCGGCGAGCGCGCACCGGATCTCGGCGGCCGGTCACGCGCACATCGACTCGGCATGGCTGTGGCCGCTGCGCGAGACGGTCCGCAAGGCCTCCCGCACCTTCGCCAATGTCACCGCGCTGGCCCGCGACTACCCGGAGCTGGTCTTCGCCTGCTCGCAGGCCCAGCAGTACGCCTGGGTCAAGGAGCACCAGCCGCACATCTGGCAGCGCATCAAGAAGGCGGTGGGGCAGGGGAATTGGGCTCCCGTCGGCTCCATGTGGGTCGAGTCCGACGCCAACATGCCCGGCGGCGAGGCGCTGGCCCGGCAGATCGTGCACGGCAAGCGGTTCTTCCAGGAGGAGCTGGGCGTCGAGACCGAGGAGATCTGGCTGCCCGACTCCTTCGGCTACACGGCCGCCTTCCCGCAGCTGGCGAAGCTCGCGGGCGTCCGCTGGTTCCTCACCCAGAAGCTGAGCTGGAACCAGTCCAACAAGATGCCGCACCACACCTTCTGGTGGGAGGGCATCGACGGCACCCGCGTCTTCACCCACTTCCCGCCCGTGGACACGTGCAACTCACAGTTCCACGCCCGCGAACTCGCCCACGCGGAACGCAACTTTGCCGACAAGGGCCGCGCGACCCGCTCCCTCGTCCCCTTCGGCTGGGGCGACGGCGGAGGCGGCCCGACCCGCGAAATGCTGGAGAAGGCCCGGCGATTGCGGTCCCTGGAGGGCTCGCCGCGCGTCGAGATCGAGAAGCCGTCGGCGTTCTTCGCGGCCGCCGAGGAGGAGTACGGCCCGCTCGCTCCGGTGTGGTCCGGCGAGCTCTATCTCGAGCTGCACCGGGCCACGTACACCACCCAGGCGAAGACCAAGCAGGGCAACCGGCGCTGCGAACACGCCCTGCGCGAGGCCGAGTTGTGGTGCACGGCGGCGGCCGTGCGCGATCCGTCGTACGCCTACCCGTACGACGCCCTCGACCGGCTCTGGAAGACGGTGCTGCTGCACCAGTTCCACGACATCCTGCCGGGCTCGTCGATCGCGTGGGTGCACCGTGAGGCGCGGGAGACGTACGCGCGGGTACTGGCGGAGCTGGCGGAGATCACGGCGGAGGCGGTACGGGCGCTGGGGCCGGGCTCGCCCACGGTGCTGAACGCCTCGCCGTACGAGCGCACGGAGGTGGTCGGGGACGAGCTGGTGACCGTGCCGGGGCTGGGGAGCGCGGCCCGCCCGGCCGTGGACACCGAGGGTGTCCGGGCGGAACGGGCGCATGGCTCGATCCTGTTGGAGAACGGGTGGCTGCGCGTGACGGTCGACCGCGACGGGCTGCTCTCCTCGGTCCGGGACCGGACGGCGGACCGGGAAGTGCTCAGCGGACCCGGCAACCTCCTCCAGCTGCACCCGGACCACCCCAACGCGTGGGACGCCTGGGACATCGACCGGCACTACCGGCGCACGCACACGGATCTGACGGCCGCCGAGTCGGTGGAACTCGTGGAGAGCGGGCCGCTGCGGGCGGTGGTGCGCGTCATCCGCGTCTTCGGCAAGTCCCGCGTCACCCAGGAGATCCGGCTGAGCGCCGCGAGCCGCCGCCTCGACATCGTGACGGACATCGACTGGCAGGAGTCGGAGAAGGTGCTCAAGGCCGCCTTCCCGCTGGACGTGCACGCCGAACGGTCCGCCGCCGAGATCCAGTTCGGGCACGTGCACCGCCCCACCCACACCAACACCGGCTGGGACGCCGCCCGTTTCGAGATCTGCGCCCACCGCTGGCTGCGGGTCGCGGAGGAGGCGTACGGGGTCGCGGTGCTCAACGACTCGACGTACGGCCATGATGTGACCCGCGTTCCGCACCCCGAGGGCCTCGGCACCACCGTACGGCTGACCCTTCTGCGCGCCCCGCACAGCCCGGACCCGGAGACGGACCTGGGCACGCACCGGTTCACGTACGCGCTGCTGCCGGGGGCGGGCGTGGGGGACGCCGTCGCGGAGGGGCTCGCGCTGAACCTGCCGCTGCGGGCGGCCGAGGCTCCCTCGCTCGATCCGCTGGTCGGCGTGGACAACCCGGCCGTCACCATCGAGTCGGTCAAGCTCGCGGAGGACCGCAGCGGCGATGTGGTGGTCCGGCTGTACGAGTCCCGGGGCGGGCGCGCGCGGGCCAGGCTGAGCACGGGCTTCGCGGTGGCGCGGGCCGAGGTGACCGACCTGCTGGAACGGCCGCTGCACGAAGCCCCGTCGGACTTCGAGCTGCGGCCGTTCCAGATCCTCACGCTGCGGTTGCGCCCGGCGTAGGCCCCGGCCGGGGCGGGCTGTGCTACGCGGAGGGTCGCGGATTCCTGTCCGGCGGAGCCGTACAAGGTGTGCCCACTGGCTGCGGTGCGGAGCACCGTAGGGATCTGCCCCGGTACTGGTACGCCAACCGCCAGTGGGTCCCTCTCACCAGCTGAAGCCGGCTCACAGTTCGCCCATCGAATGCAGTCGGGCGAACTCGTCGGCGAGCATGCCCATGATGACGACATCGTGGTGCCGGCCGGCGAAGAACGCGTGATCGCGGAGGCGGCCCTCCTCGATGAAACCGAGCCGACGTTGAAGTGCCAGCGATGCCTCGTTGTGTGCGAAGACCCGCGCTCCGCACTTGTGAAAGCGCCGCTCGGCGAACATGAAGCGCAGCAGCATCACCACGGCTTCCGCCGCGTAGCCCTTACGCCGATGATCAGCGCCCATCGTGACGCCGTACTCGAACCGGCCCGCACGTGGATCGGCGTGGTGCGAGCCGACCGTACCGACCATTTCCCCCGTGTCGACGGCTTCGACCGCCAACTGGAAGCAGTCGCCATCGGGGTTGCCGGCGGCCTGCTCCTTCGTCCAGGCACGGTAGCCCTCGGCGGAACGGGGGGCGTGCAACAGGTCCCCCAACCGCTCCTCGTCATGGGCGAAGCGCATGAACGCGGTCCAGTCGTCGGGCTCTATACCGCGCAGGCGTACCCGCTTGCCAGTCCAGAATGAAGCCATCCCCCATTTGATCACGCTGCGGCGCGCACCCGACGTCGAGCGACAGGCTAAGGCCGCGGCACGTTCCGCAGATTGGAGCGGGCCATCTGCACCATGCGGCCGACCCCGCCGTCCAGCACCATCTTCGACGCGGACAGTGCGAAGCCCGTCACCATCTCCGCGCTGATCTTCGGCGGGATGGACAGGGCGTTGGGGTCGGTGACGATGTCCACGAGGGCCGGGCCCTTGTGTTTGAAGGCGTCCTTCAGGGCGCCCGCGAGCTGCTTGGGCTTCTCGACGCGGACGCCGTACGCGCCGCAGGCGCGGGCCACCGCGGCGAAGTCGGGGTTCTTGTTCGTCGTGCCGTACGAGGGAAGACCGGCCACCAGCATCTCCAACTCGACCATGCTCAGGGAGGAGTTGTTGAAGAGGACGACCTTCACCGGCAGGTCGTGCTGGACGAGGGTGAGGAAGTCGCCCATCAGCATGGAGAATCCACCGTCGCCGGACATCGAGACGACCTGCCGGTTCCGGTCGGTGAACTGGGCGCCGATCGCCATCGGCAGCGCGTTCGCCATCGAGCCGTGCGAGAACGAACCGATGACGCGGCGGCGGCCGTTGGGCGAGATGTAGCGGGCCGCCCAGACATTGCACATGCCGGTATCGACCGTGAACACCGCGTCCTCGGCGGCGAGTTCGTCGAGCACGGCGGCGACGTACTCGGGGTGGATCGGGACGTGCTTCTCGACCTTCCTCGTATACGCCTTGACGACGCCTTCGAGCGTGTCGGCGTGTTTCTTCAGCATCTTGTCGAGAAAGCGCCGGTTCTCCTTGGGCTTCACCCGCGGGATGAGACAGCGCAAGGTCTCCTTCACATCGCCCCAGACCGCCAGGTCCAGCTTGGAGCGGCGGCCCAAGCGCTCGGGCCGGACGTCGACTTGGGCGATCTTGACGTCGTCGGGCAGGAACGCGTTGTACGGGAAGTCGGTGCCGAGCAGGATCAGGAGGTCGCACTCGTGGGTGGCCTCGTAGGCGGCGCCGTAGCCGAGGAGTCCGCTCATGCCGACGTCGAAGGGGTTGTCGTACTGGATCCATTCCTTGCCCCGCAGCGCGTGCCCGACCGGGGACTTGATCTTCTCCGCGAACTCCATCACCTCGGCGTGCCCGCCCGCCGTGCCACTGCCGCAGAAGAGCGTGACCTTGTCGGCCTCGTCGATCATCGCGACGAGCTTGTCGATCTCGGCGTCGCCGGGGCGGACACTGGGCCGGGACGTGACGAGGGCGGTCTCGACGGCCTTGTCCGGGGCGGGCTCGGAGGCGATGTCGCCGGGGAGGGACACGACGCTGACGCCCGACTGGCCCACCGCGTGCTGGATGGCCGTCTGGAGCAGCCTCGGCATCTGCTTCGGGCTGGAGATCAGTTCGCTGTAGTGACTGCACTCGCGGAAGAGCTGGTCGGGGTGGGTCTCCTGGAAGTAGCCGAGGCCGATCTCGCTGGAGGGGATGTGCGAGGCGAGGGCGAGGACCGGGGCCATGGAGCGGTGGGCGTCGTACAGGCCGTTGATGAGGTGGAGGTTGCCGGGGCCGCAGGAGCCCGCGCAGGCGGTGAGCTTGCCGGTGATCTGCGCCTCCGCGCCCGCGGCGAAGGCGGCGGTCTCCTCGTGCCGGACGTGGATCCAGTCGATCGCGGAGTTGCGCCGGATCGCGTCCACGACCGGGTTGAGGCTGTCGCCGACGACTCCGTACAGACGTTTGACGCCCGCACGGACGAGGATGTCGACAAACTGCTCGGCGACGTTCTGCTTGGCCATGCTGCACGCACCCCTTTGTGATCCTGGGATCCCTCGGGTCCATCCCTTGGGTCCATGAATTCACAGGGAGCGCGATTACGCCTCCCAAACAGCCGCGGCCGTCCGATCGTCGGCGTACCCCTTGACCCGTACCAGGGTGTCCGCGAGGAACGCCGCGAGGCCCGGCGGTTCCCCCGCCGACCACCGCGTCGTCAGATGTTCGGCGAGCTCGGGTTCGCCGCGCAGGGGCTCCGCCAGGCCGCCGGTGCAGAGCAGCAGCGTGTCACCCGGGCGGGCTACGGAGGCGCGGAAACGGAAGGGGTCACGGGGTGGCACGGGGGCGGGCTCGTACGGGCTCGGGGGCGTCGTGATGCCCAGGTCCATGGTGAGCCGGTCGCCCTCGGGCGTCTCGTGGGGCAGCGATCCGAAGCCGACGACGGCATCGCCGGTGGCCTCCGCGACCCGCGGCTCGATGTCCTGCCACTCGCCGTCCCGCAACCGGAACAGGCCCCCGGCCCCGACGCCGAAGAAGACGCGCGTACGGCACTCCGGGTCGGCGGGCAGCAGCAGGCACCGCAGGCTGGCGGTGTACTCCTCGGGTTCGATGCCCTGCTCGGCCGCGGTCGCCCGCAGCTTGCCGAGGCTGCGGTCGGTGAGCCGGTGCAGCCCGGACTTGAGGTCCCCGCGCCGGGCGGCCCGGATGTCCTCGGCCAGCTGCGCGTGGCTGCGGCCCACGGCCCGCCCGATCCACTGGCACGCCTCGGCGGCCGCCCGGTGCGCGTCCGGCGTGGCCCGGGCCCCGGTCGCCATCGCCACGAGCACCAGCGCCTGCTCCCCCGTCCCGAACCGTGCGGTGAGCAGCGAGTCCCGGCGCGGCTCGCCCCGGTAGCGCGCGGAGTCCCCGCGCACGGACACCGCGCGCAGGGTGCTGGTCCCGTAGTGCGCCCCGTCCAGCACCGTGTCGGCGACCAGGTCGTCCAGGTCGTCCGGGTCCGCGGGCGGGAGCGCGGTCGGCTCGGCGTCGTAGGTGGGCGGGCCGGAGCCCACGTGGTCGACGGCGGGTGGCTGGTGGGGGACGGAGAGGGCGGGCTCGCGGGGCGGCGTGTCCTGCGGGGCGGAGCCGGGTCGCGGGGCGTCGGCCGGGGCGAGGGGCACGGTGTCGCCCGGGGCCGTGGCGGGGAGCGGTGGCGCGTCCGCGGGCGCCCTCGACCCGGGCACCGCCGCGACGGGCGGCTCCGTGGACGGACGGCTCGGGGGCTCCTGCGCGCGGAATCCCGGCGGTGTCGGCCCGGGCGGAAACGTCGCGGGAGCCGGCGGATCGGCCGGCGGGGGCGCCCAGGGGGCGGGCTGCGGGGTGAGACCACTGCGCTGGAGCGGGCCGGGGTCGGCGCTCGCCCCGGGGACGTCATCGCGCTCCCACCGGCCGGGGCGCGGCGCCGGCCCCGCACCGCGCCCGCCCTCACCGCGCGGCCCCTCACCACGCGGCGTCGCGCCGGGCCAGGCCCCGGAGCCACCGGCGCGCTGGTCCGGCACGGCGGGAGACTGCTCCGGTAGGGCGGAGGGCCGCTCCGGAAGAGCAGGTGACTGTTGCGGTACGGCGGGTGGCCCCTCCGGCACGCCAGGAGGCTGTCCCCGCAAGGCAGGAGGCAGTCCCTGCGGGGCAGGAGGCCGCTCCGGCTGAGGCGGGACATCGAAATCCCCCTCGGGCCGGGGCCCGGACTCGGCCTCGAGCCCGCGCTCACCCCCACGTTCAAGCTCAAGCTCGGTCGAATCCGGTCGCGGTGCAGCCCCCAGCCCCACCGTCCCGGCGGCCGACGCGAACCGGTCGTCGAGGGAATCCGCCGCGGACACGGGTCCCGTGTCCTCGGTGGAGTCGTCGTACAACTGCCCCCACCAGTCGTCCTCATGACCGGTGGGCTTCTCCCCCTGCTGGCTCATGCCCCTAATTGTCCACCGCGAGAGCCGGATGAAAACGGGGCATCCGGAAAAACCGGCCAGGGGACTGATTGTCGAACGGCGTGTCGGACGACGCCTCGAACGGCAATGCGAGAGCGGCCGGCCCGAAAAGAGTCCGGAAAGAAACCGCCGGGCGGTTCCACCCCCCACGGGAGAACCGCCCGGCGGTGCCGGGGTGACCGGGGCCTAGCGCACGTCGTAGGCCCGGGTCACGGTCTGGACGACCGAGTTGCCGAAGCTGTCGGTCAGTTCGGCCCTGAGTGTGACCTGCTTTCCTGAGGCTTCGCTGTGATTCACGGTCGCCGTCCACCGGCCGTCCCGCTGCGCGGTCTCGGCCTGCGTCCAGGTCTCTCCGCCGTCGTACGAGTACGCCAGCTTCACCGAGGTCAGCGCACCGGGCGTGTACCCCGCGTGGCCGGTCGCGGTCAGCGAGATCCGCTGGCCGTCGCGCGCCGCCAGCGTCTTGAGACCGTCCTCGGGGAGCTCGTAACGCGGGAAGAGCAGCGGGATTCCCTGTGAGTACGCGTCCTCGTCGAGATGCGAGCGGAAGGACCAGGTGGTGACCGTCCGCGGGGATCGGTTCCAGACCCGCGAGCCGATCTTCATCGTGGTGAGGGTGAGTTGGTACGAGGAGTCGTCGGCCGGGACCTCGAACACTCCGGAGGGGAAGGGGCTGTCGCCGATGGTCTCCCCGTCGCGCTTCAGCTCCATGGAGCCGATGTCCCCGAAACTCCCCTGCACGCCCTGGTGTTGGGCGTCGCCCCAGAACCCGGGAGCGACCCCGATCAGATTGCCCTGCCGCTCGGCGGCGAGCGCCTGCTCACCCGAGGAGTCGAGGGGCGCCACCGGCGAGAGCACTCCCCCGTACCACTCCTCGGTCCGCCGCTCCCCCTTCTCGTACGTACGCACCGGGTCGATCATGAACTCGCCCCACGGGAAGCTGCTGGACACCTCGTGCTCCCAGCCGGTCGTGCCCGCCGAGTAGTACTCGGTGCGCTGGAATGGCGCGGGCACGGTCTCCAAGTCGCCGAAGTAGCCGGTGAGTCCGCTCGGGCGGGTGACGGCGGGCAGGTCGATGTAGTCGGTGGCGGTGCCCATGGCGCGGTAGGTGGCGCTGGTGGCCGCCAGGTCACGGTCATGGACGCGGTAGGTCCGGTCGTCGTGGATCTGGCCCGTCTCCGGGAAGGCCAGGTTGTAGACGTACGGACTCTTGGCGGTGGCCTTCCAGCGCAGGGTCACGTCGCCGGCGGCGAGCAGGGCTGTCGCTTCCTCGGTCGGGATGGCGAGGACGGGCAGCGGTCCGCCGGTGAATCCGGTGGCCGGGTACCAGCGGCCGGGTGCCTCGCGGTAGGCGAGGACCGCGAGCGCGCCCGCCGTCTTCGCCGCCGCCGCGACGGCCGACGCGCTGCCGCTGTCCGGCAGCTTGACGAGGGCGATCTTCCCCTTGGCGCCCGCCAGGTCCTCCGCCGTGCCCGACTTGGCGTCGACGAGCTGCGCCTGTCCGGTCCCGTCGAGGTTGGCGGAAGTGGTGGAGCCGGTCACGGGATGCAGCAACTTCCCGCCCACGACGGCGAGTTCGGAGATCTGCGGAGCGACTGCCCGCCAGAAGCTGTCGAACTCGAAGGTGCCGTCGCTCGCCCGGCCGCTGACGGAGGCGTAGTAACCGCGCAGGGCACGTCCGCCCGCCGCGGTCCCCGCGTGCAGCCAGGTGTCGCCCCAGGAGCGGGCGAACCCGAGGGTGGCTCCCCGGAGTTCGGAGGCCTTGTCCGTCTTGACGCTCAGCTTGTGCGCCGTGCGGGCGTCGAGGACGACGGTGGTGTCCTTGCGGATGTCGAGCTGCGGACGGGCCATGTACGAGAGGGAGTTGAGCAGCGTGCCCTCCCTCTCGGGGGTCGCGATGAAGCTGGAGAGGAAGTAGCTGCCGGGGCGTATCTCGTACGTCTGGTCGCTCGCGCCCTCGTTGAAGCGCCGTTCGCCGCTCGCGTCGTCCGTGCCGATCAGGTCCAGGGACGAGGCCCCGTTCGCGGGCTTGCCCAGTCGGTCGACGAGCTTGACGCGCAGGGTGACGGTCTCCGGCTGGACGTAGAGGGAGAAGGGGGTCGAGACGGTGACGCCGTCGGCGGTGGCGAGGACCCGGCCGGTGATATCGCCGTACTGGGCGCTGGTCAGCGACGCGTCCGGGTCCAGCGTCATCGGGACCTTGACGGTGGCGCCCGCGGGGACGGCGACGGAGCGCGCGCCGAGCCGGGCGATCGAGGAGCGTACGGCGGAGCCGTCGTTGCCGGTGACACCGCTCAGGTCAAGCTTCAACTGCACTGACGTGTCGGTCGTGTTCGTGTACGGCACGTCGACCGTCGTACGGTCGCCGGCGTCCTGCGGCCAGTTGAAGGTGCCGCCCTGCACGGCGGGCGCGCCGAGCACGGTCTGGTCGATCGCGGCCTTCACGTCCAGGCGTCCGCCGCCGGTCTCGCGTACGTCGCCGGGTATGTCCGCGTCGGCGGAGGAGACGAGGGCCGCCTTGATCTGCTGGGCGTTCCAGCCGGGGTGGCGCTCCTTGACGATGGCGGCGGCGCCCGCGACGTGCGGGGTCGCCATCGACGTACCGCTCATGGACTGGTAGGCGTAGACGCCGCGGCCGCCCGCGTTGGCGGCCGAGATGCCCACGCCCGGCGCGGTGATCTCCGGCTTGAGGGTGTGCGAGCCGTAGGCCGGGCCGCGGCTGGAGAAGGACGCCGTGGAGTCGTCGCGGTCGACGGCGCCGACGGTGAGGACGCTGGGCGCACAACCCGGCGATGAGACGGTGTTGTTGGCGGGCCCGGTGTTGCCGGCCGCGATGACGAAGAGGGTGTTCTTGGCCGACTGGGCGAGTTCCTCGGTGGCCTGGGCCATCGGGTCGGTGCAGTCGGTCCGGGCCGGGTTGCCGAGGCTCATCGACACGACGTCGGCGCCCTGGTCGACCGCCCACTGCATGCCGGCGATGATCCACGAGGTCTCACCGGAGCCGTAGTCATTGAGGACCTTGCCGTTGAGCAGGTCGGCTCCGGGGGCGACGCCCTTCTTCTTGCCGCCGCTCGCCGCGCCCGTGCCGCCGACCGTGGACGTGGTGTGGGTGCCGTGGCCCTGGTGGTCGCTCGCGTCCTCGGAGTCGGTGAAGTTCTTGGACGCGGCGATCCGGCCCTTGAGGTCGGGGTGGTCCGAGTCGACTCCGGTGTCCAGGACGGCGACCTTGGTGCCCTTGCCGTCGTAGCCCGCGGCCCAGGCCTCGGGGGCGTGCACCTGCTTCGTGGAGCGGTCGAGGGTGGCCTGCACCTTCTCGTCGAGCCACAGCTTCTTCAGGTCACCGGCCGCCCGCGTACGGGAGTTGGTGACGTCGGCCCAGAACTCGGCGGCCTTCTTCTTGTCGGCCTTGAGCGCGACACCGTCGATCGGGTCGAGGACGAGACCGCGCTCCGCGCCGCGCGGGGTGACCGGGGCGCTCCGCGCGACCGACGTGTCGTACGTGGCGATGAGCGGCAACGTCGCGCTGTGCGCGTCGTCGTAGCCCTGCCGGACCAGACCGGTGACGTTGAAGAGTTCCTCGTCGACGCGGCCCGCCGCGATGGCCGCCACGGCGCCCTCGGGGTAGACGTACAGGTCCTTGCCGGACTGCCGGGTCTGGGTGAAGGGAGTGGTGCCGTCCGCACCGGGCAGGGCGGTCGCCCCGTCCTTCGTCACCAGGACGCGGTCGCCCGTGACAAGTGTGACGACGGCGCCCGAGGCGGTGGCCTCGCTACCGGTCAGTGGCCTCTTCGTGTCCTGTGCGGCCCCTGCGGGCACGTTCGTGTTCTGCACGGCCCCCGCGGGCACGTTCGTGGCGTGCGCGGCCCCTGCGGGCACGGCGGTCGTGACGGCCAGGACGGCGGCGGTCGCCGCGCCCAGAGCCGTACGCACTGTCGCTTTCCCCAAAATCCCACTCCCCAAGATCGCTCCACCCGTGTCCGCACGAGCCGGTGAGGCCCTGTCCGCACGAGCCCGTGAGGCTCGCATCCGCGCAGGCCGAGCAGGCCCAAGCAGGGCATTACGGGCGGTGGTTGATGCTGCGGTGGCGTGAGCTTGTCAGAGAGCCGGGTGGTGCGGCGATGATGTGCCGAGGCGGGTTTGCGCCGTGGCCGTTTTCCGCCACGGACGCCACCCACCGGCCGGAACGGATCCTTGGGGAGGGACGTCGCCGCATGCTGGGAGCGATAGGCCTGGACGACACGCACGAGTCGGCGTACCGGGCACTGGTGTCCGTGGGCGCCGCCGACGTGCCCGATCTCGCGCGGCGGCTCACGCTCGGCGAGTACGACACGGAGCGCGCGCTGCGCCGCCTGGAGCGGCACGGTCTCGCCGCCCAGTCGTCGGCCCGGCCCGGCCGCTGGGTCGCGGCGCCGCCCGGGGTCGCCCTCGGCGCACTCCTCACCCAGCAGCGGCACGAGCTGGAGAAGGCGGAGCTGGCGGCCGCGCTGCTCGCCGAGGAGTACCGGGCGCAGGCCGCAGAGCCCGCCGTGCACGACCTGGTCGAGGTGGTGATCGGCGCGGCGGCGGTCTCCCAGCGGTTCCTGCAGCTCCAGCTCGGCGCGAGCGAGGAGGTATGCGCGCTGGTCACCGGGAACCCGGTCGTGGTGTCCGGGATGGACAACGACGCGGAGGAGCAGGCAGCGGGGCGCGGCGTCGGCTACCGGGTGGTGGTCGAGCGGGCGGTCCTCGACCTGCCCAACGGGATCACCGAGCTGTCGGCCGCGCTGAGCCGGGACGAGCAGGTGCGGGTCGTGGACCAGGTGCCGACCAAGCTGGTGATCGCCGACCGGGCGCTCGCGATGGTGCCGCTCACCGCGCACAGCGCGGAGCCCGCCGCGCTGGTCGTGCACGCGAGCGGGTTGCTGGAACTGCTGTCGGGCCTGTTCGAGTCGGTGTGGCGGGAGGCGCTGCCGCTACGGCTCGGCAGCCGGGGCGTGACGGAGCAGGAGCAGGACGGCCCGGACGGCACCGACCTGGAGATCCTGTCGCTGCTGCTCGCCGGGCTGACCGACGCGAGCGTCGCCAAGCAGCTGGATCTGGGGCTGCGGACCGTGCAGCGCCGGGTCAAGCGGCTGATGGAGCTGACGGGCGTGACGACACGGCTCCAGCTGGGCTGGCACGCGTACGAGCGGGGCTGGGTGGCGCGGGACTGACCTGCGCTTTCCCGCCCGCTCCGGCACCCTGGGCAGATGGGAGTGTGGGAACTCCTGCTGGTCGGCGTGGTGATCCTGCTCGGCCTGTCCGGAGTACTGGTGCCCGGCGTCCCGGGGTCGTGGCTCGTCTGGGCCGCGGTCCTGTGGTGGGCGCTGAGCGACCCGCAGGCGCTCTCCTGGGCCGTCCTCGTGGGCGCGACCGTGGTCCTGCTGCTGTCCCAGGCGGTCCGCTGGATGCTGCCTCCCCGACGACTGCGCGCCGGCGGGGCCACCACCCGAATGGCGGTGTACGCCGGGGCCGGGGCGCTCCTCGGCTTCGTTCTGGTGCCGGTGCTCGGCGCGATACCCGGCTTCCTCGGCGGGATCTACCTCTCCGAACGGCTGCGGCTCGGGGGACACGGGCACGCGGTGGCCGCCGTGCGGACCGCGATGCGGTCGGGCGGGTGGAGCGTGCTCACGGAGCTGTTCGCCTGTCTGCTGATCATGGGGGCGTGGCTGGGTGCGGTGATCTGGCGCTGAGGCCTCCCGTCCAGTGAGACGGCCGTCATTCACGTACGCATCAACACATCGGATCTCTCCCCGACCATTGACCACTCACCGCACCATCCCTAGGTTGCGATCTGGGATAGCTCCGATGAATCACCGTGCGTACGTTGCCGTATGAGCCGCCAGGAGGCGCGATGCCCAGCCCGTCAAGACGTACCGTGCTCGCCACCGGATCCGCCCTGGGAGGGGCGCTGCTCGCCGGGGGCCTGCCCACGCAGGCCGGGGCGGCGGGCCGGGAGGCCGCGCCCCCGGCCGATCCCTGGAAGGCGGTCCTCGACGACGCCGACCTGCTCTGGCAGCGGATGCCGAAGACCTGGTACGAGGGCCCGTACCTCGGCAACGGCTTCCTCGGCTCCGGGATCTACGCGGAGCCCGGAGCCGAGACGCGCGCCGTGCGCTTCAACGTGCAGCACTCCGAGGTGCAGGACCACCGCCCCGAGTTCGGCTCGCTCTTCGGGCTCGCCCGCCTGCCCATCGGGTACTTCACGCTGGAGCCGGTGGGCACGATCACGGGACTGGACTGGCGGCTCGGGCTGCGCGACGCCGAGCTGAGCGGCACGCTCACCACGGACCGGGGCACGCTCACGCTGCGCGCCCTGGTGCATACCTCCCGCTCGGTCCTCGCCGTGGAGGTGACACCGAGCGAGGGCGAACGCGACTTCCGGTGGGTGTTCCATCCGGCGGACGCGATCAGCCCGCGCGCCGCGTTCAAGCCGCTGCCGGACGGCTACCAGGGCAACCCGCCCGCTGAGGTCGGCGAGCACGACGGCACCTGGGCCGCCGTACAGCCGCTGCTGTCGGGCGGGCAGCACGTGACCGCGTGGCGGGAGCGGACACGGGGCACGACGCGGACGCTGTACGCACACGTGGCGCACTCGTACCCGAAGGCCACGGCCCTCGACCGCGCGCTGAAGGCTGTCCTGGACGCCGCCCAACTCCCGTACTCCGCACTGGCCGTGGCGCATCGCGCCTGGTGGCAGGCCTACTACCGCAAGAGCTTCCTCTCCCTCCCCGACGCGCGCATCCAGCGCTTCTACTGGATCCAGCTCTACAAGACGGCGTCCGCCGCCCGGCGCGACGCGCCCGTGATGGCGACGAGCGGGCCCTGGCTGGAGTCCACGCCGTGGCCGAACACATGGTGGAACCTCAACGTGCAGCTGGAGTACTGGCTGATCCACGGCGCGAACCACCTCGAACTCGACGCGGTGACCAGGGCTTTGAGCGAGTTCCGGGACAACCTCTCCAAAGAGGTCGCCACCCAGTACCGCGGCGACTCGCTCGGCATCCCGCGCACCACGGACCCGCAGCTGGTCAACGGCGCGGCGGGCACCCTCACCGGCTACGGCGTCGGCATCCCGGGCCAGGACCCGCCGACTCCCGAGGTCGGCAACCTCACGTGGGCCCTGCACAACGTCTGGCTCAGCTACCGCCACACCATGGAGGAGTCGATCCTCCGGGACGTCCTGTTCCCCCTGCTCCGCAAGGCGATCAACTACTACCTGCACTTCCTGGAGCCGGGCACCGACGGCAGGCTGCACCTTCCCGCCACCTTCTCCCCCGAGTACGGCGGCAACTCGCGCGACTGCAACTACGACCTGATGCTGCTGACATGGGGCTGCCGCACCCTTCTGGAGTCGGCCGAACTCCTCGGCATCGACGACGAGTTGGCGCCACGCTGGCGCGAGGTGCTCGCCAGGCGGGTGGCGTATCCGACCGACGCCAACGGTTTCATGATCGGCGCGGACATCCCCTTCGCGAAGTCGCACCGCCACTACTCACACCTGCTCGCCGTGTACCCGCTGTACGAGCTGACCGGCCGCACCTCCGACGAACGGGCCCTGATCGAGACGTCGTTGGCGCACTGGGTCGGCTTCGAGGGCGCGCTCCAGGGCTACACCTTCACCGGCGCCGCGTCGATGTCCGCGCTGCTCGGCAAGGGCGAGGACGCACTGAAGTATCTCGGCGAGCTGATGACCCGCTTCATCCAGGCCAACACCATGTACAAGGAGTCGGGCCCGGTCATCGAGACCCCGCTCTCGGCCGCCCAGTCCCTGCACGACATGGTCTGCCAGTCGTGGGGCGGCACCATCCGGGTCTTCCCGGCCCTGCCCGCGGCCTGGGCGGACCTGGTGATCCACAACTTCCGTACGCAGGGCGCCTTTCTGCTGAGCGCGGTACGCGAGGGCGGGGCGACCCGCTGGGTCCGGCTGGTCAGCGAGGCGGGCGCCCCCTGCGTCGTACGGCATGGCATCGCGGGCGCGATCGAGGTACGGGACGGACGGGGACGGCCGCTGCTGTACGAGGAGGTGGGCGACGGCGCGGTCCAAGTGGCCCTGCGCAAGGGCGAGTCGGCGCTGATCACGGCGAAGGGTGACCGGCCGGACCTCACCGTCGCGCCGGTCGCGCCGAACGAGGCAGCACCAAGGTGGGGACTGCCGGGGGCGGCCTGATCCAAAGACAGGCCCTTCCAAAGCCAGACGCTAGGGAGCGAGGGCGGTCAGGTCGATCGTGTCGGCCATCGCCCTCATGCCCGCGTCGTTGAAGTGGAGGTGGTCGCCCGGGTCGTAGGCGGGCAGGATCCGGTTCGGGTGGGACGGGTCGCGGACGGCGGCGTCGAAGTCCGCGACCGCGTCGAACAGCCCGCCTGCGCGGATGGCCGCGTTGACCGCTCGGCGCACCTCCTCGCGCTTCTCCGTGTACGCGCTGTGGCCGCCGTACGGGGTGATCGTGGCGCCGATGACGCGAAGGCCATGGGCGTGGGCGCGGCGCACGATGCGCCGGTAGGCGTCCTCCAAGGCGCGGGGGTTCGTCTGTTCCGGCGTGCCCTTGATGTCGTTGATGCCCTCCAGGAAGATCACCGCGCGTACGCCGGTGCGGGAGAGGACGTCGGCGTCGAGCCGGGACAGGGCGCTGGGGCCGCGGCCGTCGAACAGGACGCGGTTTCCGGCGATCCCCGCGTTGAGGACGCCGGCTCTGCGGTGCGGCGGGAGGTGCCGCAGGCGGTCGGCGAGCCGGTCGGGCCAGCGGTGGTTGGCGCCGAACGTCGAGCCGGAGCCATCGGTGATGGAGTCGCCGAGCGCGACCACGCTGCCCGCCTCGGACGGGCCGAGCACGTCGACTCCGGTCACGTAGTACCAGTTGCCGAGGGCGGCGGTGTAGGCGGCGCCGCTCTCGTCGGCGGTCCGATTGCCCCCGCGGGCCAGGAAGTTGGCCTGGAGGGCGGAGCGGTGGTACGTCGCCGGCCCCGAGTCGGCGGGGGTGTGGACCGAGATCAGGAGGTTGGCGTCGGCGGGGACCGGGAGGGCGACGGGGTCGGTGACCACGTCTCTGCCCACGGGGATCGTCACCGATCGGGCGCCGGCGAAGGTGGCGGTGCGCAGGGATCCCGGGACGGCGTCCGGGCTCCCGGGCGCGCCCGGACGCTGCAACGCGACGGTGACGGCAGCGAGTTGGAGCGGTGCCGTGCCGAGCCGGTTGGAAATCCGGACACGGGCGGCGGTGCCGCCGACGCTGGTGTGCACGACGTTGCGGATCGAGGCGCCGGGCAGTGCGGGGGCGGTGCCGGAGGCGGCGGCTTCCCAGGTGCCGGTCCAGGTCCGGCGGGGCGTGCGATGGGCGGCGGGAGCGGGCCCCGCGTCGGCGCTCACGGCCGGCGGGGCGAGCGTCAGGGCTGTCACCAGGGTGGCGAGGAGGTGCCGGACCTTGATCGCGCGGGTCATGGGGGCATGGTTTCCCTGGCCATCGGCCCCCTCAACGCACTGTCACACCATTGGCCGCACCCGTAGTACGTCCCTCATACATCCCTGGTCCTAGGGCCACGACCCGATGCGCGGCCCGCACGCGCGTGTTTGGCTGCTGTCATGACCCAATTCAGCGAGGCAGAGCGCGCGTACCTCACATCGCAGCCGCTGGGGAGGCTGGCCAGCGTCGACGCCCACGGGCAGCCGCAGGCGAACCCGGTCGGGTTCTTCCCGCAGGACGACGGGACGATCCTGATCGGCGGCTACGCCATGGGGACCACCAAGAAGTGGCGCAACCTGCAGAAGAACCCGAAGGTCGCCCTGGTCGTCGACGACATCGTCAGCTTCCAGCCGTGGAAGGTACGCGGCATCGACATCCGCGGCGAGGCCGAACTCCTCACCGGGCCACACGAGTTGGGGCCGCACTTCAGCGAGGAGCTGATCCGGATCCACCCGAAGCGGATCCACAGCTGGGGGCTGGAGGACTGAGGCACCTCGCCGATCAACACCCGTGAAGACAGGGGACATTGAAGATCGCGCGCCCTGGACGGCTTGGTAAGGTCACCGACCATGACCGCCGCCGAGCCCACCATCCTGGCCACCTCGGGTGGTCACCGCCTCGGAGACCGCACCAGGCTGACCTTCGACGCCCTCGTGCATCACGCGGTCGAGCTGTCGGGCGTCCGGGGGCGCCGGCCCCGTGTCATGTACGTCGGGACGGCGATCGGTGACGCCGAGCACTTCACCACCCGTATGAGCGAGGCCGCGCGCGTGGCGGGCTTCGACCTGACCCCGCTCCACCTCTTCCCGATGCCCAACCTCGAGGACATCGAGGGATCGGTGCTCGAACAGGACGTCGTGTGGGTCATGGGCGGTTCGGCCGCGAACCTGCTCGCCGTGTGGCGCGTGCACGGGCTCGACGCGATCTTCCGGCGCGCCTGGGAAGCCGGGGTCGTCCTCAGCGGGGTGAGCGCCGGGTCGATCTGCTGGTTCCAGGGCGGCACCACCGACTCCTTCGGACCCGAACTGCGCCCGCTCACCGACGGACTCGGCTATCTGCCCTACGGCAACGGCGTCCACTACGACAGTGACCAGGGCCGCCGCCCGCTGGTGCACCGGCTCGTCGCCGACGGCACGTTGCCCGTCACCCACTGCACCGACGACGGAGTGGGTCTGGTCTACCGCGGCACCCGACTCGTGGAGGCCGTCACCGAGATACCCGGGAAGGGCGCGTACGTCGTCCGCCGCGCGGGCGACTCGGCCGTCGAGGAGCGCGTCGAGCCACGCCTGTTGCCGCCGCCGCGGGACTAGGAACCTTCCGGGCTCCCGGGGGGCCTTTGGAGAATTTGTCCCAACTCCTTTGCAACCCTGAGGTGTTGCACGGCGTAGGAACGCCACGGCCGCCAGGCGTCCGGTACGTCCTCGTCGGGCGGGGCCACGTCGGGATCGCCCAGGGCGCGGGTGCGGATGACGGCGGCGGTCCGCTCGTCCATGCCCGCCAGTGTCAGCAGCGTCTCCTGCGCGTCGTCACGGTCGGCGCCCGCGTCCAGCCGCAGAGCACCGTCGGCGAGGGCGGCCGTCAGGGCACCGAGGGTGCCGTCCGGTTCGGCCTCCGCGAGGACGGCCGGTTCCGGGAACACATGGGTGAGCGTGGAGCACGGGGCGTCCAGCGCCTTCCCGTACCGCCGCACCAGCCGCTCGGCCTCCGCCGCCCCCACAAGCGCGCGCACGGCCAGCTCGTCCGGATCGGCGGCACCCGGCGACCGCAGCCCCGGACGTGCCGCCACCAGGGGCCCCAGCATCGGGTCGGCTCCCAGCCGCTCGTCCACGGCGTACGGATCGGCGTCGAGGTCGAACAGCCGCCGCAGCCGCTGGACGGCGGTGGTGAGATCGCGGAGGTCGGTGAGGTGGAGGCGGGCGTCGAGCCAGCCGCCGGGGTGGGCGGCGTCGGTGGGTGCGGGACGGCCCGTGCCCCCGTCCGCACGCTCGTCCACCGCGACGATTCCGGTGCCGTACGGAAGGCGGAGGGTGCGCCGGTAGGTACGGCGGCCGCGGGCGCCGCCGACCTCCTCGATCCCGGCGACAGCCTCGGCGGCGAGGAGGTCGAAGACGGCGGTGGACTGGTACGGCCCCCGGTAGGCCAGGCGCAGCGGGATACCGGCGGTCGGGGTGGCCGTGCGCCGGGCTGGGGTGCCGGTGCGCGGGGCGGCCGCGCGCAGCTCGCTGGGCGTCGACGCGTAGACCGCGCGGATCGTGTCGTTGAACTGCCGCACACTGGCGAACCCGGCCGCGAACGCGATCTCCGTGATCGGGAGGCCGGTGGTCTGGAGCAGCACCCGCGCGGTGTGGGCGCGCTGGGCGCGGGCCAGGGCGACGGGGCCCGCGCCGACCTCCGCGGTGAGCTGGCGCTGCACCTGGCGGGTGCTGTACCCGAGCCGCGTCGCGAGACCTCCGACGCCCTCGCGGTCGACGACGCCGTCCCCGATCATGCGCATGGCCCGGCCCACCACATCGGCCCGTACGTTCCACTCCGCGGACCCCGGTACGGCGTCCGGGCGGCATCTGCGGCAGGCCCGGAAGCCCGAGCCCTGCGCGGCGGCCGCGGTCGCGTAGTACCGGACGTTCTGCCGCTTCGGCGTCACCGCCGGGCAGCTCGGCCGACAGTAGATCCCCGTCGTCTCCACAGCGAAGAAGAACTCCCCGTCGAACCGGGCGTCCCGGCTCCGCACCGCCTCGTATCCGGTCTCCTCGTCAATCACCCTTCCAGTGTGCGGTGCCGCTCGCCGCGGGGCTGGCGGAAAACGGACATGGCGTTGAAGGCAAACGCCGGAGGGGCTGAAATGTTTTAGCCCCTCCGGCGTTTGAGGACGAGGCCGTTCAGGCCGACAGCGGGGGTCTGGGGGCGGCAGCCCCCGGGGACGATGGGGTCCCCCCCGCTCGAGCGAAGCCGAGAGTGGGGGAGGGTAGGGGCGGCGGGGGCGAAAACCCTACTGCCAACGCCCCCGCTTCGCCTCCATCGCCGCCTTCCCCTCCGCCCCCTTCCGCTTCCAGCCCCGCAGGATCTCGGCCCGCAGCCGCGCGTCCGTCTTGGCGACGATGCGCTCGTTCTCGCGGAGGAGCTTGCGGTAGCTGTCGAGGCGGCGTTCCGGCAGGGTGCCGGAGTCGACGGCGGCAAGGACGGCGCACCCGGGCTCGACAACGTGGGCGCAGTCCTGGAATCGGCACCCCGCGGCGAGTTCCTCGATCTCGGAGAAGACCTGGCCGACACCGCTCTCGGCGTCCCAGAGGCCGACGCCCCGCAGCCCCGGGGTGTCGATGAGGACACCTCCACCCGGCAGGACGAGGAGGTTGCGGGTCGTCGTGGTGTGGCGGCCCTTGCCGTCCACGTCACGAGCGGCCTGCACCTCCATGACGTCCTCGCCGAGGAGCGCGTTGGCGAGGGTCGACTTGCCCGCGCCGGACTGCCCGAGCAGGACGCTCGTCCCACCGGAGAGAACGGCCTCCAGCACATCGAGGCCCTCTCCGCTGGTGGAGCTGACCGGCAGCACCGGCACGCCCGGCGCCGCCGTCTCCACGTCCTGGACGAGATGCCCGAGCGTCGCCGCGTCGGGCACCAGGTCGGCCTTGCTCAGCACGACCACGGGCTGTGCGCCGGACTCCCAGGCCAGGGCCAGGAAGCGTTCGATGCGACCGAGGTCGAGTTCCATGGCGAGTGACACGGCCACGACCGCGTAGTCGACGTTGGCGGCGAGGATCTGCCCCTCGGAGCGCTTGGAGGAGGTGGAGCGTACGAAGGCGGTACGGCGCGGCAGATACGTCCGTACGTAGCGCGGGTTGCCCGCGGGTTCGACGGCGACCCAGTCACCGGTGCACACGACCCGCATCGGATCGTGCGGCGTGACGAACGCGGTGTCCGCGCGCATCACCCCGTCGGCGGTGACCACGTCGCACTGACCGCGGTCGACCCGGATCACTCGTCCGGCGATCAGCCCTTCGGAGTCGTACGGGGCGAACTCGTCCGCCCATGCGTCGTCCCAGCCATAGGGAGCGAGCGCGGAAAAGACAGAAGAGGCAGAGCTGGAAGTCAAGGGAGACCCTTCACAAGGGCGGCCCCGGCACGCGCTCAGGCGCGAAGGAAGAGGAAGGTCAGCCGGCGGCCACGGAGGTGGACTTGATGAACTTCGGGATGCGGGCAGCGCCCATCACAGAGACAGCCATCACGGTCACACCTCCCTTTCCTCGCTCGGCCGACAACGGCGGCCACCGCCGCCGTGCGAACGACACCCAAGATAAAGACATCCGGACCGAGGCGCCACCGAATTACCGCGCCCCCGCCCACGTCCTGTCGCGCCCCCGCCCACGTCGCCTTGCCCTGCTTCCAGGTCAACGCCCGTGCGGCGCATGGGGACCCAGGATCTCCCCCGACCCTCGCCGGATCAGTTCGGTGGGCATGACGACGGTGCGGGACGGGGAGGTGTCCCCGTGGATGCGGGCGAACAGGAGATGGGCGGCGCTCGTCGCGAGCGCGACCGGGTCCTGGGCGATGACGGTGACCGGCGGAGTCAACTGCGCGGCCAGGGCGAAGTCGTCGAAGCTGAGAAACGCGATGTCGGGGGGCAGGACGGCCAGCGCCCCGAACGCGAGGACTTCATTGCCGGCCAGTACCGCCGTGGGGGGCTCGGGCGAGGAGAGGATCTCGGTGACGGCCCGGGCGGCGTCCGGGCCCGACCTCAGTCCCTGCCGGACGATCGCCGGGTCCGCGTCGATGCCCTCGGCCTCCAGCGCTGCCAGATAACCCCGGTGGCGTTCGCCGAAGGTCCAGATCTCCTGCTTGTCGCCGACGTAGCCGATGCGGCGGTGGCCGTGCGCGATCAGGTGGTGGACGGCCTCCTTCACCGCGCCGAAGTTGTCCACCACCACGGCGTCCGCATCCAGGCCGGGTGCCGCCCTGTCCACGCACACGATCTTGGTCCCTTGCTCCTGGGCCGAGCGCAGGAAGCGGTGGCTGCCCACGACCGGGGTGAGGATCAGCCCGTCGACGCGGCGAGCGGTGAAGGCCGCGATGACCTCCCGTTCCCGGCGCAGGTCGGCACGGCTGGAGCCGATGAGCACCATGCTGCCGCGCTGGCGGGCGACGTCCTCGGCGGCCGATGCGACGGCGGCCATGAAGGGGTCGGCGACGTTGTCGACCATCAGCCCGATGGTCTGGCTCAACTGATCGGTGCGGCGCAGTTGGCGGGCCACGTCGTCGCGCTGGTAGCCCAACTTGCGGACCGCGGCCTCGACTCGCGCGGCGGTCTGTGGCGCCACGCCCGCATCGCCGTTGACGACCCGGGACACCGTCATCACGCTGACGCCCGCTTCCGCGGCTACGTCTTTCATCCTGGGCCGCGTGGCCACGCCGCGTCCTCCCAGATCTCATCCGGTGCGACCGGCATTGTGGTGCCGACGGTGTCCGCACAACTTCCCGTTCGTACCCGACCCTTGACGCCCACCCACGGGCCTCCCAGAATCGACGAGCTGTTAACGATACCAACCAGAAGGCACCACATGGCCTCTGCAAGGGAACCACTTCTCACGGCACATGGCGTGGTCAAGCGTTTCGGCCACGTCCAGGCGCTCCAGGGCGCCGATTTCACGGCGTACCCCGGAGAGGTCGTAGCGCTGATCGGTGACAATGGCGCCGGCAAGTCGACTTTGGTGAACGTACTGTCGGGCGTGATCGTCCCTGACGGCGGCGAAGTCCGCCTGGAAGGGGTGCCGGTTCGGTTCGCCGGGCCAATGGACGCGCAGCGCCGCGGCGTTGAGACCGTCTACCAGGATCTGTCGTTGGCACCCGATCTGGATGCGGCGGCCAATCTGTACCTCGGCAGGGAGCTCCTGCGCGGTGGCCTGCTCGGCCGCCTGGGCGTCCTTGACCGACCCGCGATGCGACGGCAGGCGGTCAAGGCGTTCGCCGAACTCGGCGTCGAACTCAAGGACGTGACGGCAGCTGTGACAACGTTGTCGGGAGGGCAGCGTCAGTCCGTGGCCGTGGCTCGCGCGGTCGCGTTCGCCAACAAGGTCATCTTCATGGACGAGCCGACCGCCGCTCTGGGTGTCGTGCAGCGCGCCCGCGTCCTGGAGACCGTGCGAAGGGTCGCCGACCAGGGCATCTGCGTGGTGCTGATCAGCCACAACATGCCCGAGGTGCTGTCGGTGGCGGACCGGGTCGAGGTGCTGCGGCTGGGTCGACGGGTCGCCTCGTTCACCGCGGCCGACACCACGATCGAGGAACTCGTCGGGGCCATGACCGGATCGCTGGACGGCGCCGCGCCGACGAACGGAGCCCTCGGCCCGGCCGGTGCGACGGAATCGGAGGACGGGCGATGACCGCCGACAGCCAGGAAACCCAGCCGGCCGCACCGGTGCAGGATCCGCCCCGGTCCGCCAGTGGAGGGATCGCCGTACCCACATGGCTGCGGCGGGCGGCCTCGATCAGTGAACTGTGGACTTTCGTGATCCTCGCGGCGCTGGTCGCGTTCTTCACCATCGCCGCTCCCGGCAAGTTCTTCACCACGTACGACCTCACGCAGATCGCCGTCAACGCGGCCATCTACCTGGTTCTCGGCGTCGGCATGACGTACGTGATCATCACCGCGGGCATCGACCTGTCGATCGGCTCGGTCCTGGTCCTGGCCGCGGTGGCCGCGGGCGAATACAACATCCACCACGGCGGGCCCACCGCCGGCTGGGGCACGGTGGCGGTCTGTGTCCTCATCGCTCTTGCCGTCGGCACCGCGTGGGGCGCGTTGCAGGGAGCGGTGGTGGCGACCGGGAAGGTGCCCCCGCTGATCGTGACGCTCGGCGGCCTGGGCGCGGCGCTGGGGCTGGCCGAACTCGCCACCGGCGGCCAGGATCCGGCCGGTGCGGCCGCCGCCCACCTGCAGAACAGCCTCGGCTTCGGCAAGGTGCTCGGCATCCCGTGGATGGTGATCCTCGCCGCGGTGGTCACCGCCCTGTTCGGCGCGCTGCTCGGCGGTACGAAGTTCGGCAACTACACCCTGGCGATCGGATCCAACCCGACCGCCGTACGGCGCGCGGGCATCCCGGTGGGGCGGCACCTGATCAAGGTGTACGGGCTGATGGGCCTGCTGGCCGGACTGGGCGCGGTGATGTGGCTGGCCTCGTACGGCACGACATCCATCGCCGGACACTCCACCGACAACCTGAAGGTGATCACCGCCGTGGTCCTCGGCGGTACCAGCCTGTTCGGTGGGCGCGGATCGGTGCTGGGCACCGTCATCGGCGTGTTCATCCCCGCGGTGCTCACGACCGGACTGATCGTCATCGGCGTCCAGCAGTACTGGCAGGACGTCGCGGTGGGCGTCGTGCTGGTCGCGGCCGTCTACATCGACCAGATGCGCAGGAGGACCCGAGAGCGCGCATGACCACCCCGTCCGCCGCAACGCATGACCACCTCCATCCGCCTCAACACCCCACGTGTGCCGAAACAGCAAGCCCACGCTAAGGAGAACACCGTTATGCCGAGCA
Organism: Streptomyces sp. NPDC029292; assembly: GCF_055569295.1. Classification (NCBI taxonomy): domain Bacteria; kingdom Bacillati; phylum Actinomycetota; class Actinomycetes; order Kitasatosporales; family Streptomycetaceae; genus Streptomyces; species Streptomyces sp. NPDC029292. Next base: position 124,022 of record NZ_JBVHXR010000008.1, on the reverse strand, counting down.
TTCGCAGCAAGCGCAGGGTCCTGGTCGCCGCAGGTGCCGTGCTGGCCCTCGCCGGCGCCGCCGCATGCAGCTCGTCGAGCGACAGCGGAAGTTCGGGGTCGGCGGGCGGCGCCGCCGGCAAGAAAGTCAGGCTGATCACCGGTGTGAAGAGCGATCCCTTCTACATCACCATGAAGTGCGCCGCGCAGACCGAGGCCAAGGCCAAGGGCATGGACTTCACCGCCGACGGTTCCGCGCAGTGGGACGTGTCGGTCCAGCGCCCCCTTCTCGACTCCGTCGCGGCGGCCCGGCCCGACGGGCTGATGATCTCGCCGGTCGACACCAGCGCGCTCACCCCTTCGCTCAAGCAGATCCAGTCGTCCGGAACCAAGGTCGCGCTCGTGGACACCACGGTCAGCGACTCGTCGATCGGCATCACCCGCATCTCGTCCGACAACGAGAAGGGCGGACGGGTGGCCGCCGACGCGCTCGCCAAGCTGATGAACGAGAAGGGCTCGGCCATCGTGATCAGCGTCAAGCCCGGCGTCTCCACCACCGACGCCCGGATCAAGGGCTTCACCGAGGAGATGGCCAAGTATCCGAAGATCAAGCTGCTGCCCACCCTCTACGACAACGACCTGCCGGCCACCGCGGCCTCCCAGATCCAGTCGACGCTGGCGGCCCACCCCGACCTGGGAGGCGTCTTCGCGGGCAACACCAACACCGGCCAGGGCATCGCCACCGGCCTCAAGCAGGCCGGCAAGCAGGGCACCGTGAAGGTCGCCGCCTTCGACGCCGAACCCGACGAGATCGCCGCGCTCAAGGCGGGCACCCTGCAGGTCCTGGTCGCCCAGGATCCGGCGGCGATCGGCAAGGAGGCCGTCGACCAGCTCGCCGCCGCCTTCGAGGGCAAGGCCGTCAGCAAGTCGGTCGGCACCAACATGGTCGCCATCACCAAGGCCAACATGAACGAACCCGCGATCAGCAAGTACTTCTACAAGTCGGGCTGCTGACCGGCGCACAGCGACCGGGTGGACCCCGCTCTTCCGCTCATCCGGCGGGTCCACCCGGTGTGCCCGGAGCCGTCGTCACGGGCAGGACTTGACCACTTTCATGTCGGTCACCTCGGTCAAGGCGATGACCCACCGGGTACGGCGGGGCAGGCCGAGGCCTCGTCGGTGCCGGACCGGGTCGTCTCCTCGTACATTCCGACGCTCACGGCGCTGCGCCGGGCGCGGGACGGCGACGCGGGCCGCGGCGCCTTCGGTGGGCTGCTGGCCGTCGGCATGCCGGAGACTCCCGACAGGTCGGTGGTGCGCACCGGCGTCGTCAGCCGGCCGTCGCGCAACTCCCGCCGTTCAGTGTGAAGTTGTCCGGCGATGTGTTCTTGTCGTGCCAGGAGGCGAGGAAGCCGACGGCGAAGGAGCCGCCGGCCTGGACGGTCTTGTTGTAGTCGGCGGCGGTGGTGGTCACCCGGGAGTCGTGCTGGACGAAGGTGCCGTCCCACATCTGGCTGACGCGCTGGCCGTCGTCGAAGGTCCAGGCGACGTCCCAGGTGGCGAGGGCCTTGGCGGAGGTGACGGTGACGGTGGCCTGGAAGCCGTCCGGCCACTGATTGACGATCTCGTACTTGACCTCGCAGGACCCGCTCTTCGTGGGGCTCGCCGAGCTGTCGCCCGTGTGGGCCGGGGACGAGGACGTGCCCTGGGGTTCGGTGTCGGGGTTCGTGGTGTCGGGGTTCGTGGTGTCGCCGTTCGCCGACTCCGACGGGTCGGGGGGCGAGACCAGCGAGCCCGCGGGGCGGGTGGTGGCCGAGGGGGACGACGGGGCCGGGTCGGCCACCGGCTGCCGGTCCGCCGAGTCGCCGCGCGCGGAGGCTCCTCCGTCCGTGGAACCGCCGAAGGGCATCAGCGAGACCGCGAGGGCGAGCGCCGACACGATGACCGCCGCGACCAGTAAACCCGTGCGGCCTATGCGGGGCCCGGCCACCTTGCCCTCGGCGATGCCGGTGTCCACGGTCGCGTCGGTACGGCCGCCCGCCAGGCCGGCCTCGGCGGCCCGGCGCCGGCGCTCCAGATACGCGAGGCCGCCCCAGCCGATCACCCCGCCCGCGAGCGCCGCGGGCAGCCCGCCGCCGTGCAGCCGCAGACAGGCGGCCGCCTCCGAGCACTCCACGCAGCGGGCGAGATGCCGCGAGAGGTCCTCGGGCGTCTCTGCGCCGGGCGAGCGGGTGACCGCGTCGAGCAGCCGGGCGTAGCTGCGGCAGTTGGCGTCCATCGGTGTGTCGAGGTGATTGCGATGGCACCGGTCCCTGAACAGCGCCCGCACCTGGGCGAGTTCCTCGCTGGCGGCCGCCGGGTCGAGGCCGAGCCGCCGGGCCACCGCGGGCAACGGCAGCGCCTCGACCTCGGCCAGCCACAGCAGCGCCGCGTCCGGTTCCTGCATGTCCCTGAGGCCGCGCAGCGCCAGCGGGCGGTGCAGCGGCGGCCCGGTGTAGCGGGCGGCCTTCTCGGAGTTGAGCCACAGCCTGAGGTCGGGGTCGAGGCGGTGGCCCTGCCCGTGCGCCTCCCAGACGGCGGCCGTGGTCCGAACCGACGTCAGCAGCAAGGGAATTCGGGGCAACCGGAGTGTCCTGCGTCCGGTGCTCCTCGTTCCCGCATCGACGGCGCGCGCCTCACGAATGCCGTGCGTGAACGCCTCGGTGGCCAGCTGGGTGGCCCCGGCGGAGCCGGACGTGCACAGATCGGCGTACGACAGGACCGCGTCCCAGCACTCCGAGAACAGCGCGGCCTCGGCGGCGTCCTGGGGGGTCGGCAGGTCGGGCATGGGGGCTCCTGCATCCGCTGCTTTCATGTGCGAAGTCATGCAATTCCCAACTCGGCATCGACACAAGGGAGTTGGGGACCCGTCTCACGACGGTGCCCGAGCCTTTCACGGTTCCCACACAACTGACAAGCGACGTATTCAAATGATGCGGCAAGCGGTTGCATCGCACCGCTTGTGCGGTGCGATGCATGCCATGCGATGCCATGCGCTGCGATGTGCTTCGGCCTTGCAGGTCGCCCAGTCGCCGGCGTCCCGAGTGTTGTACGCAAGGAAGGCCGGGACGTCTCGATTCCCGTCGACATTGACGGGACTCTCGATGCCGCCGTCCGGCGAGCGCGGTGGTGTCCACGACCCGGCGGCGGGTGGGCGGCCGGTGCCGTGGCGGGCGCCACCGACCCGCCCGCGGGTCGGTGGCCAGGATGCGGGCCGGCACCACGGGATCGGCATCCGGGACGACTCCCTGCCCGGGGTGACACCCCTCAATGTCCGGCGGCGCGGATTACACCCGGGTGCCTTCTTCCGCCGGAAGACTGTCCATGAAGGAGCTGACGGAGAACACCGCTCGCCCGGGGCCGGGCTCGCCGTATCCGGGCGGCGAGGAGAGGCCGAAGTCCTCCATCGTGGAGCGGTAGGCCTCCAGGAGGCGGATGTGGTACTCCAGCGGCGCGCCCTGCGGGTTGGCCTTGCCGAGCGGGGTGGTCGGCTCCGGGCACCAGGTGGTGAAGCGGGGCGTGATGCCGTGCGACATGAAGAAGCGCAGGCCCTCGGTCGTCGACGCGATGGCCTCGTCGACCGTCGTGAAGCCGAAGGGCTCGGCCATCTCCACGCCCGCCACGAAGTTGGGGATGACATTGCGGGGGCCGAAGATCTCCGCCGAGTCGAGGATGCGCTTGTGCCACTCGTCGCGGCCGACGTAGCGCTCCTTGCCGGGGCAGTACAGCTCGAAGAGCCGCCGGTCCCACACCTCATAGTTGGGGTGGTAGATCTGCACCCCGTAGTCCTTGAAGCGCTGCACGTCGTCCCGGGGCAGCGCCTGCGCGACGACCTTGCCGATCCAACGCCCCGGGAAGCGCTCCTCGATGGCCTTGGCGTAGTGCCCGTAGAAGTCGGCCTCGTCGCGCCCCTGCAGCTTCGAGGTGATCGCACCACCGGTGAGGGTGTACGCGGTGGACGCCTTCGCGGTGTCGTACCGGTCGATGATCTCCAGCGCTTCGAGGACCTCTTCGACGTCCTTGACGCCGGTGTACGGGCGTCCGGCCGCCTTGTGCTGGCGCCAGTTGTGGTTGATGTCGCAGTACTGGCACTCCTCCTTGGCGCCGAAGTACTGGCAGACGCGGAAGACGGTGAGGTAGATGAGATACCCCCACTGGATCGTCGGGGCCACCTCCATCACGGACTTCCCGTTGGAGAGGGTGTGCCGGTAGTACTCGGGCATCGGCGGCACCCCGACGTCCGAGATCCGCTTCCCGTCGAGGTAGAGCCCGAGCATCCCGTCCGGGTCCGCCGCCACCCGGTACGGCGAGGCCGGATTCACGCGCACGGACACCACGGTCCGCCGCAGGTCGTACGGGCCGCCCGTGAGGATGATCTCCTCGGGCGGTCGCCGCAGCGCCGCCTCGCCCAGCTCGGGCAGGGTGCCGTGGTCGAAGGAGAAGATGAAGTACGACTTCGGCTTGACGTCCCCGTCCTCGTTGTCGGAGAGCGCCGAATCGTCGAAGGCCACTCCCCCACGGAGCAGGTCCTCCTTGAAGACCGCTTCGCGCGGCACGTGCGGAAACCGCTCCATCAGATCCTCGACCAGCGCGGTGCGGCTGCCCATCCCGTTCTCCTCGCTCCCGGCTCGCGTCCGGTGACTCCCGGCTCTGTGCTCGACTCCTCACGGTATGCCCCTGCCTGGGCGTCAGCCGTGCCGGGTCCCCTCGCGCCGCGCGATGTGCGCCGGAGGGGCCAGCTCCGGCGGCAGCAGCCGGTCGGGCTCGGGCGCGCCCCAGGTCGAGGCCAGCGGCAGGGTCCCGGCCCACAGGCCCAGTGCGGCGTCGGGCCCGTCCCCGTCGTCCGGAGCGCCTGTACGGATCTTCACCGAGGCCTCCTGGAGGGACAGCGCGAGCAGGGTGGTCGCGGCCAGCTCCTTGCGGCTGGGCCTGCGCGCGTAGTCCCACTGACCGGGCGTGGCGTGCTCGGTGAGCCGCCGCAGACCTTCGGCCTTCTCCTCCGGGTCGGTGACCTTGCGCGGCACGCCGTGGATCATCGCGCTCCGATAGTTCACCCCATGCTCGAACACGGACCGCGCGAGCACGAGCCCGTCCACATGCGTGACGGTGACACACACGGGCGCCGACCCGGAAAGACTCCGGCTGGCCACCGAGCCGTGCACGTAAAGCTGCGTCTCGTCCCGCCCGTACACGGTCGGCACGACGACCGGCCGCCCCTCGACGATCACTCCGAGATGGCAGATGAATCCCGCGTCGAGGATGGCGTCGAGGTCGGCGCGATCGAGGCTGCCCTGCTCGCGGAGGCGGCGGTGGCGAGTGAGGTCGGTTTCAGGGAGGGGGCCGTACGTCATGGGCAAGAAGCTACCGATATCGCATGCAAGGCGCCACAAATTGACGACATCAGTCACGCATGAGCCACGAGACAACGAAATCCGCAGCACCCTGCGGGACCTGCTCAAGCTCCATCTGGAGGACGACCACTAGGCGCATGCGGACCGGATGGCCCTGTCCCCGGGGTCGGCCCCGCGTCACGGTGCCCACATGGCAGCAGGTGCGTGGAAGTGCGCGGGACGGGTGAACTTCGGCGTCGCTCGACAACGAGGAGCCGCCCCCGGTCCAGTGATCCAACGCCCGCCCGCGGAACTTCCCGTCACGCCGCCCGCCCCAGCCCGTCACGGTCCACCCGAAAGGCCAACTCACGCCCTGCGAGCAGCCGTTCGACTTCCTCCACCACCGTGAGGCCGAGCCGGGCGACCTCGTTCCCCTGGGATCCCGCGAGGTGCGGAGTGATGAACGCGTTGGGGAGGTCGTAGAGCGGGGAGTCGGGGGGCAGCGGCTCGGGGTCGGTGACGTCGAGGATGGCGCTGAGTCGGGCGGCGCGCAGCTCGTCGGTGAGGGCGTCGTGGTCGACGAGCGCGCCGCGCGAGGTGTTGATGAGCACCGACCCGGTGGGCATCAGGGCGAGTTCGCGGCGGCCGATCATGTGCCGGGTCTCGGCGGTCTGCGGGGCGTGGACGGTCACGATGTCGCTGCCGCCGAGCAGGTCGTCGAGCGGCAGCAGGGGGACACCGAGTGCGGCGGCCCCGGCCTCGTCGACGTACGGGTCGGCGAGGCTCACCCGCAGATCGAAGGGCCGCAGCAGCTCGATGAGCCGTCGGCCGATGCGGGAGGCTCCGACGATGCCCACACGGCGGCCGAAGTTGCCGATGCCCGGCACGATCTCCCCGTACGGGAAGGCGCGTTCGGTACGGAGGCGGTCCCGGTATGTGAAGAGGTCCTTGCCCGTGAGCAGGATCATGGCGAGCGTGTACTCGGCCACGGGCAGCGCGTTGGCCCCGGCCGCCGACGAGACGACGAGCCCGCGCCCCCAGACCGCGGGCGTGGTGAAACTCTTGACGGAACCGGCGGCGTGCAGCACGGCACGCAGTTTCGGCGCCGCGTCCAGCGTGGCCTCGTCGAGCTTCGGGCAGCCCCAGCCGGTGATCAGGATCTCGGTCCTGGCGAGGACTTCGCGCACCCGTGGATCGGTGAAGTCCTCGGCCACCAGAGCGGGATCGATTTCTACGGCGTCACGCAGACGGGCCAGCACCTCCGGAGGGAAGATCTGCGGCACATTCTGCGCGGACATGGCGAATACAGCCTGAGGACGCTCGGGCAAGAGAGGTGACCTTCCGGCTCGGTGACTCCACTGATAGCAACCGGTCTCTACGGTAGGTGCGGCCGAGCGAGAGGGTCAATGGACGGGGCGGTGAGGCGACGGGAGGGTCCGTGAGGAGACGGGAGCGTCCGTGGGTGGACGGGAGCGTCGGTGGGGTGACCCGGGCGGGTCGACCCGCCCCGGACATCGCGAGGTAGTTTCCCCAGGTGGCATCACACGGGCCGCGAACGGCAATTTCCCGGGGAGGGACGACAGGGATGACCGAGACCCTGACCAACTGGGCCGGCAACATCACGTACACCGCCAAGGAGCTGCACCGGCCGCACTCCCTCGACGCGCTCGGCGCGCTGGTCGCGGACAGCGCGCGGGTGCGCGTCCTGGGCAGCGGGCACTCGTTCAACGAGATCGCCGAGCCGGGCGGCGACGGCGTCCTGCTCTCGTTGACCGCGCTGCCGCCCGCCGTGGACGTCGACACGACGGCCCGTACGGTACGGGTCGCGGGCGGCGTCCGGTACGCCGAACTCGCCCGCCGGGTGCACGAGCACGGGTTCGCGCTGCACAACATGGCGTCCCTGCCGCACATCTCCGTGGCGGGCTCGGTGGCGACCGGCACGCACGGCTCGGGGATCACGAACGGTTCGCTCGCCTCCGCCGTACGCGAGGTCGAGCTGGTCACGGCCGACGGCTCGACCGTGATGATCGGCCGGGGCGACGAGCGTTTCGACGGCGCCGTGACCTCGCTGGGCGCGCTCGGTGTCGTCACCGCGCTCACCCTCGACCTGGAGCCGGACTTCGAGGTGAGCCAGCACGTCTTCACCGAACTCCCCCTCGCCGGGCTGGACTTCGAGTCGGTGGCGGCGACGGCGTACAGCGTGAGTCTGTTCACCGACTGGGGGCGGCCGGGCTTCCGGCAGGTGTGGCTGAAGCGACGCACCGACCAGTCGCTGCCGGAGTTCCCGTGGGCCGCGCCCGCCACCGAGGCGATGCACCCCGTGCCGGGAATGCCGGCGGAGAACTGCACCGAGCAGTTCGGTGTCCCCGGGCCGTGGCACGAGCGACTCCCGCATTTCCGGGCCGAGTTCACCCCGAGCAGCGGGGCCGAGCTCCAGTCCGAGTATCTGCTGCCGCGCTCGGACGCCCTGGCCGCACTGCACGCCCTCGACGAGATCCGCGCGACGATCGCGCCGGTGCTCCAGATCTGTGAGGTGCGCACCGTCGCCGCCGACCGCCAGTGGCTGAGCCCGGCGTACGGGCGGGACACCGTCGCCCTGCACTTCACCTGGATCGAGGACACGGAGGCCGTGCTGCCGGTGGTACGGCGCGTGGAGGAGGCGCTGGAGCCGTTCGATCCCCGGCCGCACTGGGGCAAGGTGTTCACGGTGCCTTCGGCGGTGCTGCGCGGGCGGTACCCGCGGCTGGGCGAGTTCCGGGCACTGGCCGATTCCCTCGACCCCGCGGGCAAGTTCACCAACACCTTCGTACGGAACTTTCTCTACCCCCTTTCCTAACCCCTTGTCGAAAGTCCGCCCCAGGCCATAGCCTTGCGCCGCGCCGCGGCCGCCGAGCGCCCCGCCATGGGCCGCCGTGGCCCCGCTGTGGGGCGCAGTGAACCTGTCGTGGTTCGGAGGGATCGAGGTGGCACATCCGGTGAAGCGCACATCACGCGACATCCGCACCGCGAACCGCTATGAGGTACTTCGCCAGATCATCGCCGAATCTCCCACCTCACGGCAGGAGTTGGCGGCCGCCACCGGGCTCAGCCTGGCCACGGTCGCCACGCTCGTCGGTGAGCTGCTCGACCTCGGGATGCTGACCGAGGTCGGGTTCGAGGACTCCGCGGGGGGCCGCCCTCGGGGACTCGTGGCCGTCAACGCGTCGGGGGGCGCGTTGATCGGCGTCGACATCGCGGAGACGTACGTCCGCGTCGAGCTGTTCGACCTCGCACTGAACGTGCTGGCCCGCGCCGACGAGGACATGCGCCCCGGTGAGAGCCGCCCGGAGCAGGTCGTCGGGCATGTCGCGGCGGCCGTCGGCTCGGTGGTCGCGCAGGCCGGGGTCGAGGGCGCGCGCGTCCTCGGCGTCGGGGTGAGCGTGCCGGGTCAGGTGGACCGCGAGGGCGGTGTCTCCGAGTACGCCCCGAACTGGGACTGGCACGATGTGCCGCTGCTCGATCTGCTCGCCGAGCACATCGCCTACCCGCTGTACCTCGACAATCCGTTGCGCGCCTGCGCGGTCGCCGAGCTCTGGTTCGGCGCGGCGCGCGGGCGCGGTGACGCCGTGGTCGTCAATCTGGGCACGGGAGTTGGCGCCGGGCTCACGCTGGGCGGCGGGCTGCACCGCGGGGTCAGCAACAGCGCGGGCGAATGGGGCCATACGACGCTGGTGCTGGACGGCCGGCTGTGCCACTGCGGCAACCACGGGTGCGTGGAGACGTACGTCGGGGCACCCGGAATCATGCTGAACCTGCGGGAGTTGAGCCCGCGCAGCACCCTGCTGCACCCCGAGGACCAGACCGCCACGATCAACGCGCTCGCCCGGGGTGTCGCCGCGCAGGATCCCGTGGCGCTCAAGGTCGTGCGGGACACCGCCCGTTACCTCGGTGCCGGCATCTCCGACCTGGTGAACCTCCTCAACCCCGAGGTGGTCGTGCTCAGCAGCTGGGTCGCGGCCACGCTCGGCGAGCCGCTGCTGCACGAGGTGCGCGAGGCCGTCTCCCGGCACGCGCTGCGCCGCCCGCTCGCCGCCACCGAGATCGTCCTCTCCCCCATCCCCACCGATCCGGTCTGCCTGGGCGCCGCGACGTTCGCCCTCGAGGGAGCCCTCACCTCAGTGGGCCAGAAACCCGCGGGCGGCAGGACCGCCCCGCGTCGCACCGCCACCCCGGCAAGGAGCCGTACAGCACCGCCTTCGTGACGCATGACGACGGAAGGGATGCACTTGGCTGCCTCCCCACTCGTGCATGAGGGCGGATTCCTACGGCTCGCGCCATGGGGTTTCCCGCTTCGTCGCCGACTGCCCGCCCGGAGTGCTCCGTTGAGGATCAGTGATGCCAACGGGGCCTGGTCCAGGCAGTAACAAGCAGGAGCGCCCACAGAGGTGAGTTGAGGGCTGCGGGCCGCTGCTGCGGCGGCCCGCATGCCGCCATGTCCGGTATCCCGAACCCTCCACAACACTTCGAACAGGCTTCGTCCAACCCCTTGCCGAAGGCTTAGCCGAAGGTTAACGTCCCGCACCGCAGCACGAATTGAGCCATCACCGACTCAGCGACTGAGCCGCAGCCGTACTCGAGACAAGGACGTCAGCATGTCGGCAATGAGCAGCAGCAACTGGGACCGTCGATCCGTACTGCGGGCCGCCGCGGGCCTCGCCGCCCTCGGCCCGCTGGCCGCGTGCGGCAGCAACAACGGGCGTTCCGGAGGCGGGAGTTCGGGCAAGAGCCTGGTTCAGTACTTCCACGCGTACGGTGAGGCCGGCACCGAGCAGGCCATCAAGAAGTACGCGAAGGCCTACGACAAGGCCAACGTGACCACGCAGTGGATCACCGGCTCCAACTTCGAGAGCAAGCTCTTCGCCTCGCTGCTCACCAAGAACGCGCCCGACCTCTTCGAGTTCCACCCGCAGATCCAGCTCGTCAAGAGCGGCCAGGTGGCGGACCTGAGCGACATCATCAACCCGGTCAAGGACGACTTCAACCCGGCCGACATCGCGTCGCACACGGTGGACGGCAAGATATACGGCGTCCGGATGATCGACGACCCGCAGTTCTTCTTCTACCGGCCCTCGCTGCTGGAGAAGGCGGGCGTCAAGGTCCCGACCACGCTCGACGAGCTGATCGAGGCGGCCGCCAAGCTCACCACCGACAAAGTCAAGGGCCTGTTCCTCGGCAACGACCTGCACGCGGTCATCAACCCGCTGATCTGGTCGGCCGGCGCCGACACCCTCGACGACAAGAACCAGATCGCCTACCACACCGACGGGGTCAAGGAAGGCCTCAAGAAGATGCGCAAGCTCTTCACCAGCGGCGACCTGCTCCTCGACGCCCCGGCCGACTACTGGGACCCGTCCGCGATCAACCAGGGCCTGTGCGCCATCCAGTTCTGCGGCATGTGGGCCATGCCGCAGATGCAGAAGACGCTCGGCGACGACATCGGCGTCTTCGCCTTCCCGCAGGTCACCGACAGCGGCAAGCCCTCCGTCTACAACGGCGGCTGGTCGATGTTCGTCAACGCCAAGGGCAAGAACGTCGACCTGGCCAAGGAGTACGTGAAGTGGCTGTGGATCGAGCAGAAGAAGTACCAGGAGGACTGGTCGCTGTCGTACGGCTTCCACATCCCGCCGCGCTCCTCCCTCGCCGCGTCCGCCACCAAGCTCAAGTCGGGCCTGCCCGCTGAGGGCGTCAAGCTCTTCAACGAGTACGGGCACTTCGACAACATCGGCTGGACCCAGTCCATGATCACCGCGCTGGAGGACGTCTTCGCCAACTGCGTCCGCAAGGGCGGGGACCCGGAGGCCGCTCTCGACAAGGCCGACACGACCGTCAACCGCGAGCTCAAGAAGCTCTTCGGATAGACCGACGGACGGGTAGCCACGACATGTCGACCACCACGACGCGCGGCGCCACGCGCCCCGCCCCGGCCAAGGTCTCCAAGACCCGGCCGCGGCGGGGGCTGCGGGGCAGCAGCACGTTCAACTTCTGGCTCTTCACGAGCCCCTTCCTCATCGGCCTGCTGGTCTTCGTCTACATCCCGATCGGGTGGAGCCTCTGGCTGAGTTTCTTCGAGGCGCGCTTCACGGTCACGCCGAGCAAGTTCGTCGGCTTCGACAACTACCGGCAGATGCTGGAGAACAGCAACTTCACCGGCGCCCTCGTCACCTTCACCGTCTTCGCCGCCTTCATCGTGCCCCTGACCTGGGCGTTCTCGCTGGGCCTCGCGCTGATGGTGAACCGGCTGCGGTTCATGCGGGCGTTCTTCCGGTCGGTGTTCTTCCTGCCGACCGCGTGCAGCTATGTCGCCGCCTCGCTGATCTGGAAGATGTCGATCTTCAGCGGGGTCCGCTTCGGCCTGATGAACACGGTCCTCGGCTGGTTCGGGATCGAGAACATCGCCTGGCTCGCCAACCCCGACCCGCCCTGGTACTGGCTGGTCATCGTCTCCGCCCGACTGTGGCTGCAGGCGGGCTTCTACATGATCCTGTTCCTTGCCGCCCTGCAGAACATCCCGCCGGAGCTGTACGAGGCCGCCGCCATCGACGGTGCCAAGCCGGGCTGGCAGACCTTCCGCCACATCACGCTGCCGCAGCTCCGGGCCACGTCAACCGCCGTGATCCTGCTGCTCCTTGTAGCCGCCTACCAGGCCTTCGACGAGTTCTACAACCTGCTGTCGAAGACCACGTGGGGCCGCCCGCCGCTCGTCGAGCTGTACTACACGGCGCTCGGCCAGGCCCAGGACTACGGCGCGGGCAGCGCGGGCGCGGTCATCCTGACCCTGCTGATCTGCATCGTGACTCTGCTCCAGGGCAAGTTCATGGGATTCGGACAGGGGGAACAGTCCAAGTGACCGCGATCACCGACACGCACAAGACCGATGCCGTCCCCCCGAAGAAGCGCGAACGCAGGCGCGACCGGCGCGGGGTCATCGGCTCCACCGGCCTCTACGTCGCCACCGGCGTCGCCACGCTGCTCTTCCTCGTCCCCTTCTATCTGCTCATCCGCAACTCGCTCTCCACCGACGCCGAAATCACCGGCGAGAACTGGAAGTTCTTCCCCACCGACCTCCAGTGGGGCAACATCAGCGAGCTGTTCAACGACACGACGGTCCCCTTCGCCCGGTCCCTGTGGAACTCGGCGGTCGTCGGCGTCCTGCACACGCTCGGCACCCTGCTGGTCTGCTCGCTCGCCGGCTACGCCCTCGCCCGTATCCCGTACAAGCACGCGAACAAGATCTTCTACGGGGTCCTGGTGACCCTGATGGTCCCCTCAGCCGTCACCTTCGTGCCGAGCTTCGTCCTCGTCTCGTCGTTGGGCTGGGTGGACAGTCTTCGCGGTCTCATCATCCCGGGGCTCTTCAGCGGTTTCACCTGCTTCCTCTTCCGGCAGTACTTCTTGGGGTTCCCCAAGGAGCTGGAGGAGGCGGCGCGCGTGGACGGGCTCGGCTACTGGGGCGCGTACTGGCGCATCGTCGTGCCCAACTCGCTGAACTTCTTCGCCGCGATCGCGACCATCACCTTCATCAGCGGCTGGAACGCCTTCCTGTGGCCGCTGGTCATCGGCCAGGACCCGCAGGCCTGGACGGTCCAGGTCGCGCTCTCGTCGTACATGACCAACCAGACCGTCAACTTCCATCTGATCTTCATGGCCACCGCCATTTCCATCCTGCCCCTGGTGTTCGTGTTCCTCTTCCTCCAGCGCTGGCTGGTCCAGGGAATCGCGCAGACCGGCATCAAGGGCTGAGCTAGGAGACCGATGTCTTTCCGCACGACTACCGCCACTGACTATGTCGAGGACGTCTCGCCAGGCAGCGGCGCGCTGCCGCCGCGTGCCTGGTACGCGTCCTCGGATGCCACATCCTTGTCACTGAACGGCAGTTGGCGCTTCCGTCTCTCCCCCACCGCCGACGGCCAGGACGACTCCTTCGCCGAGGAGGGGTACGACGCCGGGGACTGGGCGGAGGTGTCCGTTCCCGGCCACTGGGTGCTCCAGGGACACGGCTCACCGATCTACACCAACCACCTCTACCCTTTCCCGGTCGACCCGCCGCGTGTGCCGACCGAGAACCCGACCGGTGACCATCTGCGGTTCTTCGACCTGCCGGACGACTGGCCCGCCTTGTCGGAGGGCGGCTCGGTCCTCCGCTTCGACGGTGTCGAGTCCTGCGCCCGCCTCTGGCTGAACGGCACGGACATCGGCGAGTTCAAGGGCTCCCGGCTGCCGCACGAGTTCGCGGTCGGGCATCTGCTGAGGCCGAGCGGCAACGTCCTCGCGGTCCGGGTCCACCAGTGGTCGGCGGGCTCGTACCTGGAGGACCAGGACCAGTGGTGGCTGCCGGGGATCTTCCGGGACGTCACCCTGCTGCACCGTCCGGCGGGCGGCGTCCTCGACTTCTTCGTGCACGCGTCGTACGACCATGTCGCCGAAGAGGGCACTTTGCGGGTCGACTCCGACGTCGACGGCCGGGTCACCGTGCCCGAGCTGGGCATCGACGTCGCGACCGGAGAGTCCGTGAGGGTGCCGGTCGCCGCGTGGACGGCCGAGACGCCCCGCCTGTACGACGGGGTGCTGACGACGGAGGGCGAGCGCGTCCCCCTCCGGATCGGTTTCCGCACGGTCGTGCTCGAAGACGGCCTGATCAAGGTCAACGGCAGGGCGATCCTCTTCAAGGGCGTCAACCGGCACGAGTGGCATCCGGAGCAGGGCCGCGCCCTCGACCTGGAGACCATGCGCGCGGACGTGCTGCTCATGAAGCGGCACAACATCAACGCCGTCCGCACCTCGCACTACCCGCCCCACCCCGCCTTCCTCGACCTGTGCGACGAGTACGGCCTGTGGGTCATCGACGAATGCGACCTGGAGACCCACGGCTTCGTCGAACAGGCCTGGCGCGACAACCCTGTTGACGACGACCGCTGGACCCCGGCGCTGCTCGACCGCACCGCCCGCATGGTCGAGCGCGACAAGAACCACCCGTCCGTCGTCGTCTGGTCCCTCGGCAACGAGGCCGGCACCGGGCGCGGGCTCACCGCCATGGCCGAGTGGATCCGCGGCCGGGACGGCTCCCGGCTCATCCACTACGAGGGCGACATCGACTGCCGTGACACGGACATGTACTCGCGGATGTACGCCGACCACGCCGAGGTCGAGCGGATCGGCCGGGGCCTGGACGGCGGCGGGCTGAAGCGGCGCGAACTCCCCTTCATCCTCTGCGAGTACGGGCACGCCATGGGCAACGGCCCCGGCGGCATCGCCGACTACCAGCACCTCTTCGAGTCGTACGACCGCATCCAGGGCGGCTTCATCTGGGAGTGGATCGACCACGGCATCAAGGACGAGCGGTACGGGTTCGCGTACGGCGGCGACTTCGGCGAGGAGCTGCACGACGGGAACTTCGTCTGTGACGGGCTGGTCTTCCCGGACCGCACGCCGTCGCCGGGGCTCGTCGAGTACAAGAAGGTGATCGAACCCGTTCGCATCGAGGGCGACGGTACGGACGGGACCGTGCGCGTCACCAACGCGTACGACTTCGCGGATCTCTCGTCGCTCGCCTTCGAGTGGTCGTACCAGGTCGACGGCGAGACCGTCGAGTCCGGCGTGCTGTCGGTGCCCGCGCTCGCGCCGGGCGAGTCGGCCGATGTGAAGCTGCCGACGCCGCCCGCGGACGGCCGGGGGGCCGAGACGCAATGGACGGTACGGGCCGTGCTGGCCGCCGAGACGGCGTGGGGCCCGCGCGGCCATCAGGTCGCCTGGGCTCAACTGCCGGTTGCTGAACGGACATTGGCACGTGTCACGCAGTCCGAAGGTCCGGTGCTCGGCGAGCGGATCGTCACCCTCGGCCCCGCCGCGTTCGACGCCCGCACCGGCGCGCTGAAGACGATCGGCGGGGTCGACGTCACCGGTCTTCGGCTGGACGTGTGGCGTGCTCCGACCGACAACGACAACGGCGCGCACTGGCAGCCGGACGCCCGCTACGGCCTGCTCTGGCGCAAGCTGGGCCTGCACCGGATGCGACACCGCCCGGACGCGGTGGAGCTGGGCGACGACGCCCTGACCGTACGGACCCGGGTGGCGCCCGCGGCCTGGGAGGTGGGCCTGCGCACGGTGTACCGGTGGACGTCCGACGGGACGCGGCTGCGGCTGACCGTGTCCGTGGCACCCGAGGGCGACTGGACGCTGCCGTTGCCGCGGCTCGGGATCCGCCTGGGGCTTTCGGGATCGGCGGACCGCGTGAAGTGGTTCGGCGGAGGTCCCGGCGAGGGGTACCCGGACACCAAGACGGCCTCCATGGTGGGGCGTTGGGAGTCGTCGGTGGACGAGCTGCAGACGCCGTACGTGCGTCCGCAGGAGAACGGTGCGCGGGCCGATGTCCGCTGGGCGGAAATCGGTGGCCTGCGCGTCGAGGGTGATCCATCCTTCTGGTTCACGGCCCGACGGTGGACGACGGAGCAACTCGACGCCGCCGCCCATCTGACCGACCTGGAGCCCGGCGACACCGTCTGGATCAACCTCGACCACGGCCAGCAGGGCATCGGATCGCAGTCGTGCGGCCCCGGCGCCCTGCCGCAGTACCAACTGCGGGCCGCCCCCGCAGAGTTCTCGTTCGTCTTCTCGGAGATCCATGGCTGACACCCTCACCCGCACTGCGGCCGGCCGACTCTTCAGTCGTCCGGCCGCGGTCGCGTCATGCGTCGCGTTCGTCCTCATCGGCATGCTTCAGGCCCTCTACGGTCCCGCCGTTCCGGGTCTGCGCGAGGAGTTCGGGCTGTCTCCGTCCGGAGCCGGGCTCGGCCTGAGCCTGCACTTCACCGGCGGAGTCGCGGGCGTCCTGGCCTTCAACGCGATCCATTCCCGGATCAGCAACAGGGCACTGCTGGCGGCGAGTTACGCGCTGATGGCGGCGGGCGGCGCGGGCTTCGCCTTCGCGCCGAACTGGCCGCTCGCCCTCGCCGCCGCCTTCCTCGGCGGCCTCGGCTTCGGCGGTATCGACTACGGGCTCAACCAGCTCTTCGCGGTGGGCTTCGGCGACCGTTCGACGGCGATGCTGAACGTGCTGAACGCCCACTTCGGCATCGGCGCGGTGCTCGGTCCGGCGCTCATCGCCTGGGTCGGCCCCGACGACTACGCGTACGCCTTCGGTGCGTGTGCCGTGCTGGCGACGGCGCTGATCCTGTGCACGGGCGGCGTCCGCAGCGAGGCGCCGGAGACCGCGCCCGACGAGCAGCCGTCCCCCTCCGGGGGCCTTCTCTCCCGGGTGCTGGTCGGCTTCCTCGCGCTCTACATCCTGAACGTCGCCGTCGAGGCGGGCGTCGGCGGCTGGGAGCCCACGCATCTGGAGACCGTCGGCTACGGCGCCACGGTCGCCGCCTCCGCCACCTCCGTGTACTGGCTGATGATGACGGCGGGCCGTTTCCTCGTCGTCCCGATCACGCTGCGATACGCGCCCGAGCGCATCCTCGCGGTCTGCGCGGCCGGGATGACGGCATGTCTGCTGCTGGCGCTGATACCCGGGGCGGCGCCGGTGGCGTACGCCGGTGTGGGCCTCTTCATCGCACCGGTGTTCCCGACCGGTCTGCCCTGGCTGAACCAGGCCCTGCCGGGGGCCAAGCGGGCAGGCGCCTGGGTGATCGCCGCGTCGATGATCGGCGGGGTGGCGGCCCCGCCACTGCTGGGCGTGGGAATCGAGGCATCCGGGATTCACGCGGTGCCGTGGCTGTTGACCGTGTTGTCAGGCGCATCGCTGGTGGCGACGGTCTGGCTGATGCGGCTCACGAGGGGACGTACGGGATGAGCGCTGTGAACAGGGTCAACAGCACAAGTGGCGTGAACGGCTTAGGCGGTGCAAGTGGTGTGAACGGCTTACACGGAGTCAGTGGTGTGAACGGCAGCATCCAAGTCCGCGGTCTGTCCCGCACCTTTCACACCACCGTCCGCCGCCCCGGGTTCACCGGCGCCCTGAAGTCCCTCGTCAGTCCCGAGCGGGTCGCGAAGGAGGCCGTCTCCGACGTCACCTTCGACGTGGCCCCCGGCGAACTGCTCGCCCTGCTCGGGCCGAACGGCGCGGGCAAGTCCACCACCATCAAGATGCTCACCGGCATCCTGACCCCCACGGCCGGCGAGGCGCGCGTCGCGGGTGTGGTCCCGTACGAGGAGCGCGAGCGCAACGCGCGCAACATCGGCGCGGTGTTCGGACAGCGCACCCAGCTGTGGTGGGACCTGCCGGTGCGCGAGTCGTTCAGCATCCTCCGCGACATCTACGGGGTGCCGGAGCGGGAACACCGCTCCCGGTTGGGTGAGTTCGACGACCTGCTCGACCTCTCCTCCTTCTGGGACACCCGGGTGCGGCATCTCTCGCTCGGCCAGCGGGTGCGCTGCGACCTGGCCGCCGCACTGCTCCACGATCCGCCGGTGGTGTTCCTCGACGAACCGACCATCGGCATGGATGTGGTGGTCAAGGAGCAGGTGCGCGGCTTCCTCAAGCACCAGGTGGAGGAACGCGGCCGGACGGTGCTGCTCACCACGCACGACATGACGGAGGTCGGGCGGCTCGCCGAGCGCGTCGTCCTGATCAACCACGGGCGGCTCGTCCTCGACGGCACGCTCGACGAGATCCGCCGCAAGTTCGGCTCGACCTGGCAGGTGCGGGCCACGCTGGCGGATCCGCACGCCCGCGTCGAGCCGCTGCCCGGGATCGCGCTGCTGCGGCGCGAGGGCCCGCAGGTGGTGTTCGGGCCGGACGGGGAAACCGCCCCGACAGTCCACCAGGCGCTGAAGCAGGTCATCGAGCGGTACGAGGTGACCGATGTCGCCCTGGACGAGGCCGACTTGGAGGACGTGATGCGAGCGGCGTACGTCCAGGCGGGGGAATCATGAGCGTGGCCTCACGCTCCACCCGGCGCGCCACGCCGTCCACCCCGCACGCCACACCGTCCGCCCTGCGCGGCTGGCGGGTCGCCCGGGTCACCCCGCTCGGCGAGCTGCACACCCCGCCCCGGATGACCGCCGCGCTGCTCCGGCTCACCGTGCAGGTGGTGCTGGTGACATCGCTGTGGCGCGGCCTGTACGCGGCGACCGGAACCACCGCCGGGATGAGCCGCGACCAGGCCGTCACGTATGCCGTACTCGCCGTACTGGCCACCCGGATACGGGAGTTGGACCAGCACTCGGGCCGCGACACCGTCCAGCAGCACATGCACTTCGGCACCATCGTGTACTGGTATCTGCGCCCGCTGCCCCCGCAGCGCTACTACGCGCTGCGGGCGCTCGGCGAGCAACTCTACGGATTCATCTGGGCGTTGGCCGGATTCGTGATCTGTCTGGCCGCCGGGGTCGTGGAACCCCCGAAGTCCGCCGCCGTGGCGGGGGTGTTCGCACTGAGCGTGCTGCTCGGCCAGTGGGTTCTCTATTACGTCATGCTCGTCATCGACCAGCTCTGCTTCTGGACGCTCCACAACGACGTCGCGATCATGATCCTGATCTTCGCGCAGAACCTGCTGTCGGGGGTGTACGCGCCGCTGTGGTTCTTCCCCGACTGGTTCATCACGCTCAGCCGCTTCCTGCCGTTCCAGGCGACGCTCAGTGTGCCGTTGTCGCTGTACGTGGGCCGGATACCGGTGTCCGACGCGGGCCCGCAGCTCGCCCTCCAGGCCGCCTGGGTGGTGGCGCTCGCCCTGTTCACCCGACTGCTGTGGCGGCGCGCTGCCCGGCGAGTGATCTCCCAGGGAGGCTGACCATGTCCTCGCAGTCTTCGCAGTCTTCGCATCCCTTGCAGGCCTGGCGGGTGGCGTGGCGCATCACTCGTCTCAACTTCCGCGCGCAGCTGGAGTATCGCGCCGAGTTTCTGCTGATGATCGCGATCGGCGCGGTCTGGCAGGTGTCGGTGATCGTGTTCGCGACGGTGCTGCTCACCCGGTTCACCGGGATGGGCGGCTGGGCGAGCGAGGACGTCCTGCTGATCGCGGCGACGCGGCTGGTGGCGCACGGCCTCTTCGTACTCTTCCTGGGGCGGGTGCACGGACTCGGCCACCGCATCCAGGAGGGAGTGATCGACACCTATCTCGTCCGGCCGATGCCGGTCTACCGCCAGCTCCAGCTCTCCTACTTCCCCACCAACGCGATCGGCGACCTGACGGTGGCGGCGGGCCTGATGGCGGGCGCGCTGAGCCACAGCCACCTGGACTGGAACGCCGCCCGGATCTCGTACCTCGTCGTCTGTGTGCTCGGCGGGATGCTCCTGGAGGCCGCCCTGTTCACGGCGGTGGCCTGCGCCTCGCTGCGCTTCCCGGCCGCCGACTACTGGGGCCGCTGGCTGGAGGAACTCCTCGGCACGTTCGGCAGCTATCCGCTCAATGTGCTGCCGAGGGCGGTGGGCGGTTTCCTGACGTTCGGCCTTCCGCTCGCGTTCGTGGCCTACTTCCCAGCCGCCGTCCTGACCGGCCACGGCCACGACACCGGCGTCCCGTACTGGTTGGCCGCGGCATCCCCCCTGCTGGGCGTGGTCGCGTATCTGGCCGCACGACTGCTGTGGCGCTGGAGCCTGCGGCACTACACCGGCGTGAACGGATGAGCACTGCGGCGAGCCGGGGCGCGGCGCTGCCGGCGGGGCGGGTACCGGTCAAGGAGTGAGGAGCGTCGTACGGCGACGGGGCCCGGACCGATGACCGGTCCGGGCCCCGCTCGCTGATGCCGCTGATGCCGCTGATGCCGTCGATGTTCCCTAGGGACAGCTGATCCGCGTGTCCCCCGCATCCGTTGTGCACGTGTCCGTGCCCAGGCCTCCGTTGGCCGTGTCGTTGCCGGAGACGTTGTCGACGGTGTTGAGGTTGTCGTTGCCGTAGTTGCCGATCAGGTTGTCGTTGCCGGGGCCGCCGTTCAGGGTGTCGTTGCTGTAGCTGCCGTCGAGGCGGTCGTTGCCGTAGCCGCCGTACACGGTGTCGTCGCCGAAGCTGGCGTTGACGGTGTCGTCGCCGCCGAGGGCACAGACCACGTCGTTGCCGTAGCCGCCGTTGAGGGTGTCGTTGCCGCTGGTGCCGATGATCGTGCAGCCGCGGGAGTTGTTGACCGTGGTGGTCGCGGTGGAGGTGTTGTTGCCGGTGGCCGGGTCGGTCTGGGTGGCGGTGACCGCGGCCCGGTTCGAGAGGGTGCCGGTGGCCCGCGGCTCGGCGACGACCGTCACCGTGGTGCGGGCGCCGGGGGCGAGGGTGCCCAGGGAGCAAGTGGCGCTGGTGGCGGTGGTGGTGCAGGTGCCCTGGCCGGGCGTCGCCGAGATGACCGAAGCGGCCGGGCCGCTGAGCGTGTCGGAGAGGGCGACGCCGGTGGCGGAGGTGGTGGTGCTGTTGTTGGTGACGGTCACGGTGTAGGTGGCGCGGTCGCTGATGGCGACCGTGGTGGTACCGGTCTTGGTGACCGCGAGATCCGCGCTCGGGGGTGGGGGCGGGCTGCCGGCGCCGCCGAGGTAGCGGGCCAGTGCGCGGTTTTCGTCGCTGCCGCCGAACGCGACGATCTTGCCGTCGGGCTGCAGGGCGACGGCGTTCGCCACGTCTTGGTCGCCGAAGTCGGTGGTCGTACGGCCGCCCGTGCCGAAGCCGGTGTCCAGGCTGCCGTTGACGTTGTACCGGGCCAGGGCGAAGTTGCCCGCACTGACGCCCGCGGCGACGATCCGGCCGTCGGACTGGAGCGCCACGTCGTTCGCCTGGCCGCCGGCGCCACCGAAGTCGGTGGTCGTACGGCCGCCGGTGCCGAAGCCGGTGTCGAGGCTGCCGTTGGTGTTGTAGCGGGCCAGCGCGAAGCCGCTGCCGGTGTATCCGGCCGCGACGATCCGACCGTCGGACTGTACGGCGACGCTGTTCGCCACGTCGTAGTCGCCGAAGTCGGTGATCACGTGGCCGCCGGTACCGAAGGTGGTGTCCCGGCTGCCGTCGGTGTTGTACCGGGCCACCGCGAAGTCGAAGCGGGTGCTTCCCGTGTAGCCCGCGACGACGATCCGGCCGTCCGGCTGGAGCGCCATGTCGTGCCCGAGCGCGCCGGTGAAGCGGTCCCCGAAGTCGTCGACGACTTGGCCGGCGACGCCGAAGCCCAGGTCGGGACTGCCGTCGGGGAGATAGCGCACCACCGCGAACCGGCCACCGGACTGGCCCGCCGCGACGATCCGCCCGTCGGGCTGCACGGCGATCGATGCGCCGTCCGAGGCACCGCCGAATTCCTGGACGCGGATCCAGCCGTTGTCGCCGAACGCGGTGTCCAGGGTGCCGTTCGCGTTGTAGCGGGCCAGCGTGAACCAGCAGCAGCCCTCGTCCGGGACCTCGGAGGTGCCGACCACGACGATCTTTCCGTCGGACTGGAGCGCGACACCCCCGGCCACATCCGACCCGCCCGCGTAGTCGGTGACCACCTCCCCGCCGCTGCCGAACGAGGTGTCGAGGCTGCCGTCGGCGTTGTGCCGCATGACGGAGAAGTCGTAAGTGGTCGCCCCGGCCTGGGCATTGGTGCCCACGGTGACGATCTTGCCGTCGGGCTGGAGGACGGCGTCCGAGCCGCCCTCCGAGCCACGGTCGACGGTGACCTTGCCGCCGCTGCCGAAGGACGGGTCGAGATCGCCGGGCGCGGCGAGCGCGTGGCCGGGCAGCGCGACGACGACCGCCAGCGCCACGGCCAGGGTCGTCGCGACCTGCCGCCAGCGTGAGCGGCACGTAGGGCGAGAAGTGAGGGTGGACATGCGCCCAGCATCCGGACACACATGCGAGACACCCCGACGCCGGGCCACGCGCTGGGCTCACTGGACGCCGCAGATCCACCCGCCGGAGTGACGACGGCGTGCCGCCCCGGCCGACCGGGAGGGGGCCGTATCCGAAGGCAACCTTCTTTCCCGCGGCGGCAACACAACGGGGAAGCACCGCACCCGCACACCCCCGTCCCCTTCCGCAAGGACCAGAGGAGTAGCCGTGCAGCAATTACCCGTACGTCATCGTCGCCGGCATCTGCGACCCCTTCCCCTCGTAGCCGCAGGCACGCTCATCGCCGCGGCGGCCGTCGCGTTGCCACAGCTCACGCCCGACGCCAGTGCCGCCACCACGCTGCGCGGGTACGCGGACGGCCGCGGCGTGAAGATCGGCGCGGCCGTCGGCGACACTCCGTTGACCTCCGACTCGGCGTACACGGCCGTGCTGGACCGGGAGTTCAACTCGGTGACCGCGGAGAACGCGATGAAGTGGGACGCCGTCGAGCCCAGTCGGGGTTCGTACAACTGGGCCGCGGCCGACCGGCTCGTCGCGCATGCCGTGGCGCACAATCAGGGTGTACGAGGGCACACGCTGGCCTGGTACAGCCAGCTGCCGTCCTGGCTGAAGAACGGGAACTTCTCCGCCTCCGAGCTGAACACCATCCTCAAGGGTCATATCGACACGACCGTCGGGCGGTACAAGGGCAAGGTGTACGCCTGGGACGTCGTCAACGAGGCGTTCAACGAGGACGGTTCGATGCGCAGTTCGCTGTGGCAGGACAAGCTCGGGACCGGGTACATCGCGAACGCCCTGCGGTGGGCGCATGCCGCCGACCCCGCCGCCAAGCTGTACATCAACGACTACAACATCGAGGCGGACAACGCGAAGAGCGACGCCCTGTACACGCTCGCCAAGCAATTCCTCGCCGACGGCGTGCCGTTGAACGGCATCGGGTTCCAGTCGCACTTCGTGGTCGGGCAGGTGCCGTCCACCATGAAGGCCAATCTCAAGCGCTTCTCCGACCTCGGCCTCGAAGTCTCGGTCACCGAACTCGACATCCGCATCCCGCTGCCCGCCTCCTCCGCCGAACTCGCCCAGCAGTCCGCCGACTACAAGACGGGCAGCGAGAACTGCCTGGGCGTCGCGCGCTGCGCGGGCGTCACGGTGTGGGGCGTCAGCGACAAGTACTCGTGGATCCCGGGGACTTTCAGCGGGTACGGCGCCGCCCTGCCGTACGACGAGAGCTACGCGGCGAAGCCCGCCTACACCGGGCTGTCGAACGGGCTCAATCCGGCGGCGTAGAAGGGCTCTTCAGCACCCCCGGCTGTCCTCGTCCGCCGTGCCGGAGGTCGCGCGCCGACTGGCCGTAGACTCGCGCCGCCGTCGCTTCCGTAGCGTGGTCGGTGGGGGGAGCAACGTCGGCTGGAACCGTCACGACAGTTCCAGCCGACTGCCCGCCTCACCGGCCGCGCACGCGGACCTCCGCCCAGACGACCTTGTACGGCGCGCCCGGCCGGGGCTCCACACCCCACCGCTCCGCGACCGCCGCGACGAGCAGCAGCCCGCGCCCGCCCTCGTCGGCCGGCTCCTGAAGCGCGGGCAGCCGGTCCGTCCGCCCGTCGGCCACCTTCACGCGTACGACGCCCTCGCGCAGCACCAGTCGTACGCGAGTTGCAGCTGATGCCCCTTCGGCAGACGAAGCACGCAGGCCTCGACGGCCCGGTGCAGCTGCTGGAGTCCCCGGAGAACGAGTGGTTCGCGTACTCGGAGGGGCAGCAGACCGGCGTTCCGGTCTCCGACCGGAAGGAGATCAGCTTGATCCAGCAGCGGTATGCCAAGATGCGCTCACAGGCTCTCACGCCCGAAGACTCAGTGAGCCTGCTCCGGGAGATGCGAGGAGCGCTATGAGCACCACCACAACCGAACTCGCCTGGTTCAAGAGCAGTTACAGCGGCTCACAAGGCGACGACTGTGTCGAAGCCGCCCTCTCCTGGCGCAAGTCCAGCTACAGCAGCGGCAGCCAGGGCGACTGCGTCGAAGTAGCCACCTGCCCCACCACCATCCACATCCGCGACTCCAAGAACACCCGCGGCCCCCACCTCCCCCTCTCCCCCACCACCTGGGCGGACTTCCTGGAGTTCGCCACCCGTGGGTGACGAGATACGGTTCGGGGTCGACTAGGCTATTACCTAGACAGTCTAGGTATGTGTCACAGAGGTGGTCCCCATGGCTCGCGCAGGGCTCACGACCGACCGTGTCGTGGCAGCCGCGGCCGATCTCGCGGACGAGGTCGGGTTCGAGAACGTCACCGTGACGGCACTGGCGCGGCAGTTCGGGGTGAAGGACGCGAGTCTGTACTCGCACGTCAAGAACGTGCAGGAGCTGCGGTCACGGATCGCGCTGCTCGCGGCCGGCGAGATGATCGACCGGATCGCCACCGCCGTGGCCGGTCGGGCGGGCAAGGACGCGCTCGTCGCCTTCGCGGGCGCCTACCGGGAGTACGCGCTGGAGCGGCCCGGACGGTACCGCGCCACTCACATGCAGCTCGACCCCGCCGTCGCCGCCGAGTCCACCGCGGGCCGGCGCACCGCCGAGGTCACGTACGGAATGCTTCGCGCGTACGGGCTGTCCGAGCCCGATCTCACCGACGCCGTACGGCTGTTGCGCAGCACCTTCCATGGTTACTGCTCCCTCGAAGCCATCGGCGGATTCGGCGCGCCCCGTGACGTACAGACGTCCTGGGAGCGGGCGTTGGGCGCCCTGCACGTGGCACTGGAGCACTGGCCGCAGACGAAGGACGGCGACGAATGAGTGACCGGTACTACGACGTGCGCGGCAACGGGCCCGTCCTGCTGATCACCCCGGCGGTCACTCAGCTGACCCCAGCGGACTCGTCACCGGATTGCTCAGGTGCTGATAGATCACCGAGCTGCGGAAGTTGACGATCTCGCGGCGCTTGCTGAAGCGGTCCAGGAGGAAGGCGTGCAGGTGGTCGACGTCCGGTACGGCGACGTGGACGAGGAAGTCCTCGCTGCCTGCGACGACGAACACCGATAGGACCTCGGGCAGTTGGGCGGCGTAGCTCTTGAAGCCCTCGATGACTTCGCGGCTCAACGGCCTTACCTGCACGGAGAGTAGGGCCTGCACGGGTCGGTTGAGGGCGCGCAGGTCGACGGCCGCGTGATAGCCGGTGATCACTCCGCGGTTGCGCAGCGCCCGCACGCGTTCGAGGCAGGTGGACGGCGCGATGCCGAGCTTGCCGGCCAGCTCCCGGTTGGTCTGCCGCGCATCGCGCTGGAGGTGCTCCACGATCGCCGAATCAAGTTCGTCCATGGGAGTCATTCTGCCGTCCGTACCGAATTGAATTCGGCGGATCCGCGGTGCGGTGCCCTCTCTGCCTACGTTCACCGCGAGCTGCCGAACAGTGAGCGAGGAGGCGCGGTGACGAACGTACGAACAGGGCTGGGGCTGCGTACCGGCACAGCCCTGTGCATGGGAGCCGTCCTGGGGCCCGGGGTGCTGGCCCTGCCCTCCTCTGCCGCCGCCGCGGCCGGGCCCGCGTCGATCCTGGCCTGGACGGGGCTGATCGCACTGAGCCTGCCGGTCGCCCTGGTGTTCGCGGCGCTCGGCGCCCGGCACCCTGACGGAGGCGGCGTCTCGGCGTTCGTCCGCCGGGCTTTCGGGGCGCGGGCCGCCGCGCCCGTCGGCTGGTGGTTCTACTGGGCCGTCCCGCTCGGCGTGCCCGCAGCGGCGCTGATCGGCGGCGAGTACGTAGCCGCGGCGGCCGGGTGGGGCAGCGGGGCCGCACCGGTAGTGGCCGCGCTGGTGCTGGCCGCCGCGGTGGGCGCGAACCTGATGGGGCTGCGGGTGTCCGGGCATGTCCAGTTGCTCATGGCGGGGCTGCTCGCCCTGCTCCTGTGCGTGACCGTCGCGGTGAGCTCGGCGCACCTCCGGGCAGCGCACTTCGCGCCCTTCCTCCCGCACGGCTGGTCCTCGGTCGGCAGCGCGGCGAGCGTGCTGTTCTTCGCCTTCGCGGGGTGGGAGGCGATCAGCCATCTGTCCGGCGAGTTCGCGGCGCCGGAACGTGATCTGCCCCGCGTGACCCTGCTGGCCTGGGCCGTCGTCTCCTGCCTCTACCTCGGCCTCGCGGTCGTCACCATCGGCGTCCTGGGCACCCGGGCCGGGACGACGTCGACGCCGCTCACCCTCGTCCTGGAGCGCGGCATCGGCTCGTACGCCCGTGGAGTGGCCGCGGGTGCGGCGGTGCTGCTGACCTTCGGCGCCGTCAACGCGTATCTGGCGGGCGGCGCCCGGCTGGGTGCGGCACTTGCCGAGGGCCCGCGGACGGTGACTGTACGGCGGAGTCTGCTGCGACTCGCCGGGGCCTGTGCGGCCGTGCTGCTCGCCGCCGCACCGGGCGTGATCGGCCTGGAAGTGCTGCTCCGGGCGACGTCGGCCTGCCTCGCCGCCGTCACGCTGGCCGGAATGCTCGCCGCGGTCGTGCTCCTCCCGCGGCGGAGTCTGCTGCGCCGGAGCGCGTACGCGGGGAGCGCGCTGGTCACCGTCGTCCTGGTTTTCTGCGGGGTGTATCTGGTGGTTCCGCTGGTGCTAGGGGTGGGGGCTCTGTGTGCTGAGCGCCTGCACCTCGGCGTACGTCGGCACGACGCCCCGCGGCGGGCGGCCGGTCCGGATGTCCGCGACCGCGTCCAAGGCGGCGCCGAGCGCCGTCCGGTACAGGAGCGACCCGAGGCTGACCCTGCGCACTCCGAGGTCGCCGAGTTGGGCCACGGTGGGACCCAGAGGTGAGTAGAGGATGTTGAGCGGCACGTCGAGGGTTTTCACGAGGGCGGTGATGCGGGCCGCGTCGCTCAGCCCGGGGACGAACACGCCGTCGGCGCCCGCCTGTTGGTAGGCGTCGAGGCGGCGGCACGTCTCGGCCTGGCCGCCGTCGCCGAGCCAGTACGTGTCGGTGCGGGCGTTCACGAAGAGGTCCGGTACGGCGGCCTTCACCGCGGCGATCTTCGCGGCGTGCCGGTCCACGGACGCCAGACCGTCCTCAAGGTTGATGCCGACCACTCCGGCGGCGGCCAGTTCGCGCGCCAACTCCGCGACGTCGTCAGGATCTTGCCCGAACCCGTCCTCGGCGTCGACCGACAGCAGGAAGGGGGCCGGGCCGAGCTGCCGGGCGAGCCGGAACGTGGCGTCCCGGGTCGCGGCCGCCCCGTCGGGCAGACCGGCGGCAGCGGCGACACCGAGACTCGTGGTGCCGATCGCCGTGAAGCCCTGGGCGGCGAGGGCCGTCGCCGAGGCGTGGTCCCAGGCGTTGGGCAGGAGGAGCGGCACATCGGTGTGATGGAGCGCGGCGAAGGGGGTCATGCCGACTTCAGTCATGTCAACTTCAATCATGTCAACCTCCCGACGGCATCGGCGTAGTACGTCGATTCCTTGAGGTGCAGGGCAAGTTCGCGGAACGTCCAGCCCTCCCCCGGCGAGTCGTCGAGCTGTTCCTCGGTCAGCGCGGTGAGCCGGTTCGCCCAGATCCGGGCGAGCCGGGTGAGGCGGCTGCGCGCCTCGTCGAGGTCGTCCTGCGTGAAGGGCGCGAGGTCGGCTGCCGTGGTGCTCGTCGAGGCGTGCCAGTGGTCGGGCTGCGGCTGTTCGCCGACGAGGCGGGCCTCCAACTCGGCCAGGTGGTCGACGAGATGGTCGGCGACACGGCGGATCGCCTTGTGCGGGGTGTAGACGCGGTCGTCGACATGGGCGGGCTTGCCGTCCCAGGCGGTCCAGGTCGCCGCCAGGTCGAGGACGTGGTCCACCATGCTCACGACGGCTTCGACCGGGTTCTCCTGCGTTTCCTGCGAGGAATCGTTCATGGCAAGAACGCTAGATGCGGAACCCTTCGGCGCCCGCCGAACCGTACCCGTGACCAGCGAGGCGGCCCTCCCACCCCCAGCCGGCGGCTTCGAGGCAACCTTCCACCCGTCGGCGGCGACTTCGAGGCATGACAACCGCAAGACGCGCAGCAAGCGAAGGACGCACGGCCTCGCACCGCCGCCGCAGCCGTCGCCGTATCGCCCGCAAGCCCGTCGTGGGCGCGCTCGCGGCCGCGTCCCTGCTGGCCGGGGCGTGGTACGCGACGGCGACCACGACGGGCTCGGGCAGCGACGGTGGCGGCACGGCGGACAAGGTCGTGCAGGCCCGTATCTCCGGCGACCTCGCCGCCCTTCCAAACGGTTCGCTGACCTGGGCATACGCCCCTGTCACCCCGTCCTACACGAGCGCGCTCACAGGGGCTTCACCGACCACGACGACTCTGAAGATCGGCCGTCTGGAGCTCTGAAGCGGAAATGGGCCTGCGGGCCGGAGGCCCAGTTCACGCGCACGTCGTACGCCCCCTCGACCTTCACGGACACCAACTCCGTGAGGGGCAGGGGGTCCGGATCGGCGGTGAGGCGGGCGAGAGCGACGAAAAGGGTCGCTTCTTCGTCCTCCGTGGCGCCTGAAGAGCCCAACAGGCCGTGCACGGGGAGCAGTTCGGTGCGTACGCCGTCACCGGCGGCCCACCCCGTGACGCGCACCGGGGTGCCGGGAGGCGCCCCCGACACCAGGTGGGCTCGCACCTCCACCGCCCCCCGGGCGACCACGAGGCTGGTGACCCCGATGCCCTCGGAGACCGTATGACGCGACGCCACCCATCCCTCGCCCGCACCCAGCGGTTCGATGCCCGTACGGCTCGCGTCGCCCCCGACGACCACGCTGTTGTCGTAGGACGCCGACGGCTCCGTCACCGTCGGCCCCGTCACCGTCGAGTACGCGAGCCGCGTGTAGTACGGGTCGTAACGGACGTCCTCGCTCCCGTGGTTGTGGAGGCGCACCAGACCGTCGGAACTGGTCGACTGGAGGAGCCAGTTGGGCGGGTGGACGGCGGTGACCGCGTCACCCCGCTCGGTCGGGCCGGGCTCCTCCTTTGCCGTCCACACCTCGTGCTCCGGCGGCAGGAGCAGGCCGAGGAAGCCCTTGCTCGCCCAGTACGGGGACGCCGGGCCCGAATAACCTTGCAGGACCGCCTCGTTGGGTCCGTGCCAGCCGAGGGTGAGCAGGCCCCGGTCGTCGACCGCTCCCCGGTCGAGGAAGTAGCGCAGCGCGCCGGAGGCCAGCCGCCGGGTCTCGCCCGGCGGCAGGGGCGTACGTCCGGTGAGGGCGCCGAGCCACAGCGGTGCGGTGGTCGCGAAGCGGTACGTCAGGGAGCGGCCCTGGTGCATCGGGGCGCCGTCGCCGCCGAACAGGAGGGCGTAGTCGGCGAGATGGACTTCCAGTCGGCCCCCGTACAGGTCGAGCAGCCGGGTGTCGTCGGCCAGCCAGGCGTGCAGCACGGGGTACAGGTGCATGGCCCAGCCGTTGTAGTAGTCGAAGGCGCGCCCCGGGCCGTCGGTGTACCAGCCGTCGCCGACGTACCACTGCTCGATGCGGTCCAGGCCGCGGTCGATCGCGGCGCGCGAGGCGTCGGGCTCGTAGCCGATCTCCTGGAGGAAGCCGCCGACCGTCACGGGGAACAACTCCCAGTTGCAGGCCCAGGGTTCGGCCGTCAGCGCGTCGCCGAGCCACTCGGCTGCCCGCTGCCGTACGCCGTCGTCCAGGCGGTCCCACAGCAGCGGCCGGGTCAGGCGCAGCGCGAGGGCGATCGACGCGGCCTCGACGAGCGGCTGGCTTCGGTCCTCGACGCGGGGCCAGACACCGGCGGTTCCGGCGGCGAGGCCGTCCGCGTACCGCTCCAGGGCCTTCTCGTCGCGGCGGAAGGCGGCGAGGAGCAGTGTGCGCGCGTAGCCCTCCAGGCCGTCGGAGAGCCGGCCGGACCAGCTCGTGTGCTCGCCGGGGAGGTGGTAGAGCGCGCCGTCCTCGGTCGCGTACGGCGCGACGGCGGCGAGCAGCGAGTCGGCGGCCGCCTCCCAGTGGGCGCGGGTGCAGCCGGTGTACGGACTGAGCGTGCGGTCCTCGGAGACCTCAGGGGGCATCGGTCGGACTTCCTGTCTCGGTGGGCCGATCGTCTGGTACCTGGGGCGCCCCGGTTCCGGTCGGAACGCCCCAGGGGTTCATCCCACCCTCACCAGGCCCTCCGGCACCAGATGCTGGGCGACGAGTTCGTCACGGACCAGACCCGCGTACACCGTCGCGCCGTGCACCGAGGTGTGCGTGTTGTCCTTCTTCTCGTTGTAGAGGTAGATCGCCTTGGAGCCTTCGACGCCCAGGGACTCGACGAGCGCCTTGGTCTTGGCCGTGAGGTCGATGAGCGGGACGTTCTCCGCGGCGGCGACCGAGCGGATGACGGCCGGGTGGTCGACGCCCAGGCCGTTCACCAGCAATGCGGTGTTGTTGTTCAAGGTGCCGTCCGCGTTGAACCAGCGGCGGACGATGGGGGTGACGAGGACGGGCTCGCCGCCCTGTGCGCGGACGCCCGCGACGAGGGTTTCCAGGTTGGCGCGGTACGTCGGCTCGTCGGTCGTCTTGTCGTTGTGGGCGAGCTGGATGAGGACCAGGTCGTGCCTGCGGATCAGCGGCTGGACGGTCGGGAAGAGCGCCGGGGTGGCGAGGTAGGTGACCGTACTCTCGCCGGAATCCGCGTAGTTGGCGACCGAGAGGCCCTTGCGGAGGTACTGGGGCAGCTGCTGGCCCCAGCCCGAGTACGGGTCGCCGGGCTGGTCGCAAACCGTCGAGTCGCCGACCAGGAAGATCTGGCGGGTGTGGGAGCGGGCCGGGGTCACCCGGATGTCGGCCAGCGCGGGTGCCGAGCCGCCGAGGACGAGGTCCAGGCCGGGCGTGCCCTCGGGGCCGGTCGGCTCGCCCTCGGGGGTGCGGACGTTCACGGTGAAGCTGCGGGCCACCCGGTGACCCGCCTCGGTGGCGGTCTCGGGGAGCAGGGAGCGGCGGGTCTCGCCGCTGATGGCGGTACTGGCCGCGGTGTCGCCGCCGAGGACCACACGGACGTCGTACGTGCCGGGCGCGACGTCGAAGTGACAGGCGGTCGCGGTGCAGTTCTCCGGGCCCAGGGCAGACCGCCCCTCGCCTGCCTGCGCCGGTGTGACCGAGAGCGCGGCGGCGGCGGTGAGCGCCACCAGCACGGCGATATTGAAACGTCTCATGTGCGGCTCCTCCAACAGGGCGACAAGACCTGGCCGCTGGACCGTACCGCTCCGGGCAAGCGCTTTCTAGTCCGCGGCTCAATTTCACGTGATTGCCAACTCCCAGCGCGCGAAAGCCCTTTCGCGAAATCGATTCAACTGTCACGCTGCGAGGCACCCGCACCCCCACACCTCCCGAAGGAGGCACCCCCCATGTCCGGATCCGCTCCCAGACCGGTCCGCCGCCGCACCTTCGTTCTCGGCACCGCTGCCGCCGCCAGCTCGGCCGCACTCGCCGGCCCGTTGGCGCCGACGGCGAGCGCGGCGAGCTTCGGCTACACGGACGACGGTTCGAACTACGTCATCGACACCGGCGCCAACCTTGTCTTCAAGGTCAGCAAGACCAACGGCGACCTGACCTCGCTCGTCTACCGCGGCACCGAGTACCAGGGCTACGGCGGCAAGAACTCGCACGTCGAGTCGGGGCTCGGCACCTCCACCGTGACGATCGCGCAGTCCGGTTCGACGATCCTGGTCTCCGTCGCGTACGGCACGCTCAAGCACTACTACGCGGCCCGCAGCGGCGAGAACAACGTCTACCTGTGGACCAACAAGGCGGACGACTCGGTCAGCGCGACCCGCTACATCGTGCGCGTCAAGGCGGGCCTGTTCCTCAACGACGAGCCCGACTCCTACACGTACGCGCCCACCACCATCGAGTCCGCGGACGTGTTCGCGAAGGCCGACGGCCAGACCCGCTCCAAGCACTACTCGAAGCTGCGCGTCAGCGACTACAACTACATCGGCTGGACCACCGGCAGCGTCGGCCTGTATGTCGTCCGCTCCAACCACGAGAAGGCCTCCGGCGGCCCGTTCTACCGCTCCCTGCTGCGCCACCAGAGCGCGGACGGCGGCGGTCTGTACGAGATCCTGTACTACGGCGAGAACCAGACCGAGGCCCAGCGCTTCGGCCTCCAGGGCCCCTACGTCATCGCCTTCACGGACGGCGGCGCGCCCTCGTCGGCGCTGTACCCGGGGACCCTGACCACCTCCTGGGCGGACTCCCTCGGCATCTCCGGGTACGTCGCCGCGAGCGGCCGGGGCAGGGTCGCGGGTGTCGGCATCACCGGCCGCGACACCGCGTACCCGTACACGGTCGGGCTCGCCAACTCGGCCGCGCAGTACTGGGGTTCGGCACGGGCCTCCGACGGCTACTTCTCGATCGCGGGCGTGCTGCCGGGGACGTACACGCTCACCGTCTTCAAGGACGAACTCGCCGTCTACACGACCTCGGTGACGGTCACGGCCGGCGCCACGACCACCCTCAACACGATCGCCGTCCCCTCCTCGAACGACCCGAGCAACGCGAGCGCCATCTGGCGGATCGGCGACTGGACCGGCACCCCCAGCGGCTTCAAGAACGCGGCGCTGATGACGTACGCCCACCCCTCCGACCCCCGTGCCTCCTCCTGGACCGGCAACGTGGTGATCGGCAGCGGCACCGAGACCGCGTCCTTCCCCGCCTACATCTGGAAGGACGTCAACAGCGGTCTGCTCGTCTACTTCAAGCTGACCGCCGCCCAGGCCGCCGCCGCGCACACCCTGCGGATCGGCGTGACGACGGCCTACGCGAACGGCCGCCCGCAGGTCACCGTCAACAGCTGGGTGTCGTCGATCCCGTCACCGCCAACCCAGCCGAGCACCCGGTCCCTGACGGTCGGTTCGTACCGGGGCAACAACAACACGTTCACCTACAACGTTCCGGCCAGCGCCTGGCTCACGGACACCAGCCAGTACAACGTGCTGAAGATCGACGTGGTGAGCGGTTCGGGGACGACGGCCTACCTGAGCGCGGGGACGTCGATCGACGCGCTGGATCTGCTCGCGTGAGCACCCGCCGAGCGCTCTCCCTCGTCGGCGGCACCGCGGCGGCCCTCGGGCTCGCCGTGGTGCCGCCGGCCACCCCGGCGCAGGCCGCCACCACGCTCACGGTCGCCAAAGACGGCTCGGGTACGTACACCACCGTGCAGGCGGCCGTCGACGCGGCCTCGGCGGGCGACACGATCTCCATCGGCAAAGGGACCTACACGGAGATCGTCAAGGTGCCCACCGGCAAAACGGGGCTGACTATCACGGGGGCCACCGGCAACGCCGAGGACGTCGTCATCACCTATGACCGGGCGGCCGGTTACACCGACTCCAGTGGCAACAAGTTCGGCACCGCGGGGAGTTCGGTGGCGACCTTCTCGGCGAGCGGTCTCACCGTCACCGGGGTCACGGTCCAGAACACCTTCGACAGGTCCGCCCATCCGGAGATCACCGACACCCAGGCCGTGGCGATCACCGCACAGGGTGACCGGCAGACGTTCACCAACGACCGGTTCATCGGCCACCAGGACACGGTCCTCAACTGGGCGCCGTCCGCGACCGGTCAGTACCGGCAGTACTTCTCCTCGTCCTTCATCGCCGGCGACGTCGACTTCGTCTTCGGCAACGCGACCGCCGTCTACGACCGCGTGAACATCCAACTGCGCGACTCGGGCGCGGCGGCGGGCGGACTCAACGGCTTCCTGGCCGCGCCCAACACCAACTCGGCGAAGACGTACGGGATGCTGATCACCGGTAGCACCGTGTCCAGCTCGGCGGCGGCCAACACGTACTACCTGGGCCGCCCCTGGCACCCGACGTCGGACGCCGTGGGCCAGCTGGTGATCCGTGAGACCGCGCTGCCGGCGGCGGTGAAGATCGCCGGGCCGTGGACCGACATGAGCGGCTACTCGTGGAAGAACGCCCGCTTCTTCGAGTACAGGAACACGGGTGCCGGTGCGACGGTGAACTCCAACCGCCCGCAGCTCACCGACTCCCAGGCCGCGAACTACACGGCCCAGAAGTATCTGGCGGGCACGGACGGCTGGAACCCCGTCCGGTAGGTCAACCAGTGCGCGTCCACTGCTGGTTCGTCGCCCCGTTGCAGGTGTACGTGATGATGGCGGCGGAGTTGGCGGTGGACGCGCCGGACACGTCCAGGCATTCGCCGCTCGCGCGGGACTTGAGGCTGACATAGCTGCCCGACGTGGTCACCGACCACTGCTGCGTGGTCGCGACGGCGCAGTTCTCCTGGGTGACATTGGTGGCGTTCTCGGTGAGGCACAGGGAGCTGCCCCGGCCCATCAGCTCGTAGTAGCCGCTGCCGACGGACTTGAACCAGAACTTCTGGTTGTTGCCGCTGTTGCAGGTGTACTGGCTGAGCGCGACGCCCGCGAGCAGGGACTGGTTGGGGACGTCGGCGCACTTGGCGGAGTGCCGGGCCGTCAGCGTCTCGTACGTGGCGCTGGTCCCGCTGATCGTCCCGGCCGCCGTGTCGAGGGTGACCTCCGGGTACCAGCTCATGCTCAGGCTGGTCGAGGTCGGGAAGGTCAGCGGCAGCCAGACGTAACGGGAGTCGTTGACGGTGCCGCCGAAGGAGTTGCCCCAGCGGTCGCCCAGGTAGAGGTACGAGGTGCCCGAAGTGCCCTGCACGGGAAGGACGTACGCGGTCTGCGAGCCGTACGCCGTCGAGTCGCCGACGTTCGTCATCGCGGTCCAGGGACCGGCGAGCGAGGTGGCGGTCGCGTACTGCTGCTGGTTGGGGCTCCAGCCCGTGGCCGCCGACGTCAGCATGAAGTAGACGCCGTTGCGCTTGAAGAGGGCCGGGGCCTCGCGGTGGCCGCCGTGC
Organism: Streptomyces sp. NPDC029292; assembly: GCF_055569295.1. Lineage (NCBI taxonomy): Bacteria > Bacillati > Actinomycetota > Actinomycetes > Kitasatosporales > Streptomycetaceae > Streptomyces > Streptomyces sp. NPDC029292. Next base: position 89,093 of record NZ_JBVHXR010000008.1, on the reverse strand, counting down.
CAGGGGTCGGCGACCAGGCTGTCGATGCCCGTGTAGTCGGCGGTGAGTTTGTAGATCTGGAGGTCGTAGTTCTCACGGGCGGCCGAGACCATGTAGCCGGTGCCGTCCGTGTCCACGAACACCGTGATGTCGCGGGACATGTACTGGCCGAGCGGCTGGAAGCTGCCCTGCCAGGTGTAGTTGCCGTCCACGGTGTCCGAGACGGCGACGGCGGCCCGCGCCTCGCTGTAGTCCGTGCCGTTCTCCTTGTGCATCCACATCACGAACTTGCCGGTGGACGCGTTGTACATGACCTTCGGTCGCTCGATGTTGGCGCTCGCGAGCTCTGAGCTGCTCGACTGGGTCAGGACGTGGTTGCGGAACTCCCAGTTCTTCAGGTCGGTGGAGCGGTAGGCGTCGACGTACTTGAAGGTGTTGTCGGCGTTGCGGTCCTCGCCGAACCAGTAGTAGTAGCTGCCGACCTTGATGACCCCGCCGCCGTGTGCGTGTACGGGGCTGCCCGAAGTGTCCGTGAACTGGGTGCCGTTGGTGATGGTCTGAGCCGCCGCCTGGGCGGGTCCCGCGATCGTGAGGGCGCCGGCGAAAGCGAGACAGAGGGCCACGAGGACCGCGTACACACGTCTCATGTACACACTCTCCTTCAGTTCGGTGAAGTGGCGGGCAGTCCCGAAAGTCCGGAAACGAAGCTTTGACGGTGACTGGTGTCCGATATTTCGTACGTCATCTGTTATTCCGAACGCCGAAAAGGTAAGGGTGTGTTACGGGGAGGTCAACGGGTCGGGCGAGACAAAGATGGACGCGAGATTTCTGTTATCGGCTCGGCGTCCCGGCCGTCTCCGACGATGTGCGCAGCCATACCCAGAAAAAAGCAGCAGCCGCCGCGGGAGTCCTGGCGGCGGTCGCCCTCACGCTCACCGCCCCCACCGCGACCGCCGCCGGAACCGGCGCCGGGGACATCACCGCCGACGTGCTCGCCGGCCGCGACGTGACGCTCACCGGCGACGCGGTGGTGACCGTGCCCGCCGGGACGACGACGTACGGCGGCGTCCTGCGCGGTGAGGGCACGCTCACCGTGCGCGGCACCGGGACCCTGATCCTGACCAGGGACAGCGACTTCACGCTGCCCGTGTCCCGGCAGCGGCAGACCGTGAAGACACAGGGCGGCAACCACCCGTACACCACGGTCGGGAACCCCGATCCGCCCGCGGTCACGGTGGAGCGCGGCGCGACCCTCCAGTACGGCACGGGCGGCGGTACGGGCCTGATCGGCCACTTCCCGTACAGCACTCCGGGTTATCAGCTGAACCAGCTGAACGTCCGGGTCGACGGCACCCTGCGCCTGTCCCTGACCCGCACCTTCAACATTGGCACGATCAGCGGCTCGGGCCTGGTCACCCAGCCCCGCAACATGTGGGGCACGCTCGACCTGGCCGGAACCCACCCTTTCTCAGGGGTCATCGACAACGGTACGGGCATGGCGGTGGGCCGCCCCGAGTACCCGGTGGCGCTCCCGAACGCCCGCGCCATCCTCAACCAGGGCTCCTGGATCATCGACACCCCGCTGTACCAGACGATCACCCTGCGCCAGAACTTCTACCAGCGCGCGTACGGCAGCGACGTCAACGTGCACACGCGGCCCGGCGGCAAGGTGGTGCTCACCGGGCAGTACAGCTACAGCGACCAGGGCGGCGACACCAACCCCTCGCTCAGCGACCCCGGCATCAACTGGCGCAAGCTCGCCCATGACGTGAACAAGCGGGGCACCAACATCGAGGGCGCGAACGTCCAGTGGGGCGACGGCACGACCCACCAGATCTTCATGCCGGGGACCAAGGACACCGTCTACATCAACCTGCACGAGGCGAGCGGGCGGCGCTCCCTGCTGACGTTCGCCTACGACGGGCCGGTCACGCTGGGCGCCCCCATCGGCGGCGGCAAGTACCACGACACGCTGGCCGCGCCCGGCGCCGGGGACGTCGTGATCAAGGGGACGCGGGGCAACGACGTCACCTTCGCGGCGAAGCAGTACTACGACGGGTCGACGACGATCGAGAAGGGGGCCGTGCTGCGCCTCGGCTCGGGGGAAGCAGGGGGCGACGGCTCACTGATGACGGGTACGGCGCGTCGGCGCGTGCTGAACGACGGCACGCTCATCGTCCGCAACACGTCAACTCCCGTATCACTGTCCCGACTTGGCGGCAGCGGTGGGCTCACCCAGTCGGGCGCCGCGACGACGACACTGACGGGCGGCGCGGTGACGTACACCGGAACGACGACGGTCACGAAGGGCACGCTCGCCCTGGCCGGAGGTGCCTCGCTGACACACAGCAAGGCCATCCGGCTCACCTCGGCCGGGGCGCGGCTGGACGCACGCACGACGGGACTGCGGGTGACGACGTCCCTCACCGGCAAGGGCGCGGTGAGGGGCTCGGTGACGAACGAGGGCGTGGTCGCGGGCGCCCTCACCGTGAGCGGCGACTACACCCAGCTCGCCCAGGGCACGCTGGTCCTCCGCGACAAGCCCTTGAAGGTGACCGGCGCGGTCCGCCTCGCCGGTGACCTCGATCTTTCGTCCGCCGGGACCGACTCCGCGCGCGAGATCACCGTTCTCGACCACGCGGGCCACGCGAAGACGACCGGCGCCTTCACCCACCTTCCCGAGGGCACCGCCCTCAAGCTCGCCGACACGACGTATCGCATCAGCTATCGGGGCGGTGACGGCAACGACGTGGTCCTGAAGGCCACGTCGAAGCACCGGGCCGCGAGTCCGTCCGCCTCCGCCGCTCCGTCCGTCAAACACACCGCCCTCGCCAAGAGCGACACCTCCCGGGCCTGGTGGCCCTTCCTGCTCCTACCGATGCTGCTCGGCGCGCTCGCCGTGCCGTCGGCTCGGCGCCGGCGGGCACGGCGCCGCGGCGGACGCCGACACGCTGTGTCGAGGTGAGCTGGGAGGGTTTTTCGCCCCGGCCGGGGAAAGATTCAGCCCCTCCGGCGTTTGAGGAGCGGAGTCTGGAGCGGAGCCCCAGGACGGGACGGGTAGGGGCGGCGGGGGCGAAAGACCATGTCGGTGTCCGCATCCCATATCGTGGGCTAAATGTTCATCTAGTGGACGCAATGAGGCCTCGGAGCCCGCATCGACTAGCGTCATGACATGAGCAGCAACACCTCCCGCACCCTCGCCGACGCCCTCTCGGCCGGAACGGTCGTCCTCGACGGCGGTATGTCCAACCAGCTCGAATCGGCCGGTCACGACCTGAGCGACGAACTGTGGTCGGCGCGGCTGCTCGCCGAGCGGCCCGAGGCGATCATCGAGGCGCATCTCGGCTACTTCGAGGCGGGCGCGGACGTAGCGATCACGTCCAGCTACCAGGCGACCTTCGAGGGCTTCGCCAAGCGCGGCATCCCGCATGAGCGGGCCGCCGAACTCCTCGGCCTCAGTGTCGAGTTGGCACGCGAGGCCGCCCGGCGCGCCCACGCGAAGGGCGTCACGCGGCCACTGTGGGTGGCCGCGTCCGTCGGCCCGTACGGGGCGATGCTCGCGGACGGCTCGGAGTACCGGGGACGGTACGGGCTGAGCGTCGACGAACTGGAGCGGTTCCACCGCCCCCGCCTGGAGGTGCTGGCCGCCGCCGCGCCCGACGTGCTGGCCCTGGAGACCGTGCCGGACGCCGACGAGGCGCAGGCGCTGCTGCGTGCCGTACGCGGCCTCGGTGTACCGGCCTGGCTGTCGTACACCGTCGCCGGCGACCGCACGCGGGCCGGGCAGCCCTTGGAAGAGGCCTTCGCCCTGGCCGCCGACGCCGACGAGATCATCGCGGTCGGCGTGAACTGCTGCGCCCCCGAGGACGTGGACGGCGCGGTCGCGACCGCCGCGCGGGTGACCGGCAAGCCGGTCGTGGTCTACCCGAACAGCGGCGAGGCCTGGGACGCGGAGGCCCGCGCGTGGACCGGACGGTCCTCCTTCACCGCCGAGCAGGTCGACGGGTGGTACCAGGGCGGGGCGCGGTTGATCGGCGGGTGCTGCCGGGTGGGGCCGGGGGCGATCGCGGGGATCGCGGAGTCGCTCGGACGCTGAGACCCGGAGGCGCTGGGACGCGGAGTCGTTGGGGCGCGGAGTCGTTGGGGCGCGGAGTCGTTGGGGCGCTGGAAGGCGCAGTGGCTTGGCCGCTGAGGCGCTGACGCGCTGAGGCTCGCGTAACTCCTGTGAAGCACGGGCTCAATGGGGACTTCACGGCCGGGTGATGAAGTCCCCACCTGACCGTGCGACAACCCAGGAGGTCCGCTTGAGCGACGTACAACCGCCCACTCAGGAACAGTTGGACGCCTACGTACGGACGCGTCTCACGCTCGCCGGATTCGATCTCGCCCTGCTGCCCGAACAGTACGACCCGGACACCGGGGTACCGACCCGGGACCAAGTACTCGCTTCCCTGAGGTCGTTCGTGGCCTCCACCCCCGGTGCGATATCCGGGTGGACCCCGCCCGCGGCGAGTCCCGGGTACGCGCAACAGGCCTCGCCTCCCCTCATCTATCCCTCCATCACGGAGGCTTGGACCGGGAAGGCGGGCGCCTGATGAGCAGATCCCTCAACCGCCGTATTTTTCTGGCGAGTTCGGCGGCCGTGGCGAGCGGAGTCGCCCTGCGGACGGCGACTCCCGCGAGCGCGTCGACAGCACCCCGGGTCCCCGACATCGACGTACGCCAGGCGGCCCTGCACGACCCCTCCGAGGCCACCCTCGCCGAGGCCGTCGTCCTGATGCGGCGCGGAAAACTCACCTCGACGACCCTCACCGAGGCCTACCTCGACCGGATCCAGCGCTACGACGCGACCTATCAGGCGTACGCGGAGGTGACCGGCGACGCGGCGCTCACGGCGGCCCGGAAGGCGGACCGGGGGCAGGGAGTACGGGGCGTCCTGCGCGGAATCCCGCTGTGCATCAAGGACAACTACTTCACCCAGGGCGTGCCGACGCGCTGCAACTCCCTCATCTTCGAGGACTTCGTGCCGGACGAGGACGCCACGGCCGTGGCCCGGCTGAAGGCGGCCGGGGGCATCGTCCTCGGCAAGGGACAGATGGGGCCGCTCGCCACCACCCGCGCCACCAAGCCGAACGGGACGGTGACCACGGTCAACGCCTGGACGCCCGAGGACCCGGCCGTCGACCCGGGCGGCTCCTCGACGGGGCCCGCCTGCTCGGTGGCCGCGCGGCTGGCGTCCTCGTCGATCGGCACACAGACCGGCGGCTCCATCGTGCTGCCCTCCAACCAGCAGAACCTGACCGGCCTGAAGCCCACCATGGGCCGGGTGTCGATCCACGGCGTGATTCCGCTGTCCTTCACCCGCGACCACTCGGGCCCGCTGGCCCGTGACGCCATGGACGCGGCGCTCATGCTCCAGGTCATGGCGGGTCCGGACGCCCAGGATCCGCGCACGCTCGGGCTGCCGGACGTACCGGATCTGGTCCGGGCCGCGACGCCCGTCGTCTCGCGCGACGGAGCGGTACGGATGCGGCGGGCGACGCGGATCGGCGTGCCGTCCGACTTCCTGAGCGCGCAGAAGGAGCTGCGCGGGGCCCTCCTCGACCGGCTCGACGCGATCGCGGGCGTCACGCTCGTCGACATCACGTATCCCGCCGACTGGACCCTGCTGACCGGCACCTTCAACGCGGCCCGGCTCGCCGAGCGCACCGAGCCCTTCCGGCACTGGCTGCGCACGGACCCGGCCAGGTTCGGTGTCTCGCTGCTGAGTTGGCTCCAGGGCCTGATGCTCTCGGGCGACGAGTGGATCACCGCCCAGCGTGCCAAGAACCATCTGCTGCGGGAGGTTCTCGACGGGCTCATGGACCGCTGCGACGTGCTGTTGCAGACCGGTCCCGTGCCGTTCGACATCCTCGGGCTGCCGGAGATCGCCTTCCCCATCGGCTTCGACGCGGACGGCGTGCCCGTCGGTGCGATCCTCGGCGGTCAACCGTACGAGGAGGACCGGCTGTTGGAGGTGGCCGCCGCGTATCAGGCGGTCACCGACTGGCATACGCGCCGGCCGGCCGATCCGGTCTCCGCTCAGCTGAGAGCCGCGACCGCCCGGCCCCGGATCTCGGCCGAGGAGGCGGCCGCCGCTTCCGCGTGAGTCAGCCGTGGCGCAGCACCGTCGTCGTCGGCTTTCGAATTACCCGCCCCTCGTCCTGCGCCGCTCCCGCTGCTAGCCTCCGGCTCGGGAACCGGTTGCCTCAGGTGTTGCCGCACTTCCCGAGGGGGGCGGCCCCGGTGGCGGAGAAGCGCCGGCCGGGGTGGAGGGAAGGGGCAAGGAATGACGAGGAAGAGCACGACGGACGCCGGGAACCGCCACACGATCCGGGATGTGGCGGCCCGTGCGGGGGTGTCGGCGTCGACGGTGTCGCGGGTGCTCGGCGGTGAGTACCCGGTGAGCACGACGACCCGTACGAGGGTGCTGCGGGCGGTCCGTGACCTGGACTATGTCGCGGACGCCCGCGCCAAGGCGATCGCGGGGGTCGGCACACCCACGCTCGCCTTCGTCCTCGACGACATCACCGGCCCCTCGTTCGCGCACATGGCGCACGGCGTGGAGCGCGAGGCGACCCGGCTCGGGCATCTGTGCCTGGTGTGCAGCACCGACGGGGATGCCGAACACCAGCTGGAGTTCATCGAGATGATGCGCGCCCAGCGGGCCGCCGCGGTGATCCTGGTCGGCGGCGCCACCGACACGGCCGAGTACCGCGAGCGGATGGCCCGGATTGCCGACTCCCTGGCATCCGCCGGGTCACGGCTCGTACTGTGCGGGCGGCCGCCGCTCGCGCCCGGAACGCCGGTCACGGTCATCGAGTACGACAATGAGGGCGGCGCCTACGCCCTGTGCGCGCACGTCCTCGCCCAGGGGCACCTGCGCGTCCTCTTCCTCGGGGGCAAGGGGGACAACACCACGTCCCAGGGCCGCGAGCGCGGCTATCTCGCCGCCCACCGGGCACGGGGCCTCGAACCCGACCCGGCGCTGCGCCTGTACGGCGACTTCACCCGCGACTCCGGCCACCGTCTGATGCGCCAAGCCCTGGCGCAGGGGCTGGAGTTCACCGCCGTGATGGCCTCCACCGACATGGTCGCGTCGGGTGCGCTCACCGCCCTCCACGAGGCGGGCCTGCGCGTCCCCACCGACGTCTCCCTCGCGGGCTACGACGACATCCCCTTCGCCCGCGACCTCCACCCCCCGCTCACCACCGTCCACGTCCCCTACGAGGAACTCGGCCGCCTCGCCGTCCGCACCGCCCTCGGCCGCACCCCCGACGCCCCGAACGAACACCTGCTGCTGGGGACGCATGTGGTCGTGCGTGATTCGGTGGCGGGGGTGGGAGTGGGAGTGGGGATGGAAGGCGGGGGGCGGTGAATGCGGGCGCGGCTCGCACAGGGGGTCGTCGGATCGGGGCGGGGGCCGAAGAACGGGGACGGTATGGGTGGGGTGCGATCACTCTGTGTGACCTGGGCGGCCGTGCTGTGGCGGCTGCCCACGCTCGCCCCGCTGTGGGGAGTGAGCGTGCCCGCGCCGGCCCTGCACCGGATGTTCAGATGAGGCGGTGGCCGCCGTCGGCGTGCAACACCGTCGCGGTGATGAACCTGTTGCGCATCAGCGCCAGGAAGGCCTCGGCGATGTCGTGAGGGGTGCCGATCCGGCCGACCGGCAGCCGCTGCGCCATCGCGTCGAGCCGTGCCCGCTTGCCGTCGCCGGCGATGGTGTCCCAGATGGGGGTGTCGACCCAGCCGGGTGACAGTGCGTTCACGCGGATCGGTGCGAGCTCCAGGGCGAGTGCATAAGTGAGCGAGGACAAGGCGCCGTTGACCGCAGCGACCATCGAGCCGCCGGGGGCGGGACGGTGGGCGGCGATCCCCGAGGTGAAGGTGATCGATCCGTCGGGGGTGAGGCGCGGCGCGGCGTACTTGGCGAGCAGCACGGCGCCGATCAGCTTGGATTCGATGAGGCCGCGTCCCGCCTCGATGTCGAAGGAGGTGATCGGCTGATAGGCGCCGGTGGCGTCGGCCGCGGTGAGGACCACGTGGTCGATCTCGCCCACCGTCTTGAACAACCGCTCGGCGTCGGCCTCCTCGGTGATGTCGGCGCCGACGATACGTAGCCGACCGCTTCCGTGCGGATGCCGATCGCCCCCGTGCGGGAGCCGATCACCCACGGGCAGGTGGCGATCACTCTCGCGCAGGTGCCGTTCGGCCGCGGCGAGCCGTTCCAGGGAGCGGCCGACAATCGTGACGTCGGCGCCGTCGGCGAGCGCGCTCTCGGCCAGGGCCAGGCCCATTCCGGAGCTGCCGCCGACGATGACGATGCGCTCAGAAGTGCCGCCAGGTGTGGTACCAGGTGTGGTGTCAGGTGCAGACATGCCGCAAGGACATCACCGGGGTCGCGGACGGTCCATGTCGTATCCCTGAAGCAGCGTGAGCCGCAGGCTGACGCCCCTGGTCAGGCGGGCTCCAGAGGGCCGTCGGACAGTGCCGCGAGGACGGCGTGGACAGCCGGGTCCCGGCTCCCGGAGCGCCAGGCGGCGGCGTAGCCGACGATGAGCGGCCGCCCCCGCAGTGGCCGCCACGCCAGGTCTGGCAGCGCGGCCCCGCGGACCGAGCTCAGGCCGATCGAGGCGGGGAGCAGAGGGAGTGCCGATCGCAGATGCGCATGTCCCATGGCGCTGTCGCTGAGGGTGACGCCCGCGCCGCCGGACCGCATCGTCTCCAGCACCATGTCGTGCAGGCCGGGTGCCGAGTCCCTGGCGAACAGGATGAGTTCCTGGCCGGTCAGGTCCGTGAGGTCGAGGGTGTCGCGGTCCGTCAGCGGATGCCCGGCCGACATCAGAACCCCGAGTTCCTCCTCGGCGATCGGCGTCTGCCGCAGACCGGCGGGCAGGACCACCGGAGTACGCAGCAGCGCCAGGTCGACCTCACCGTCGTCGAGCAGTCGCACCTGCGCGGCCGTGGTGCCGCCCGTCATGACCGTCCGGCAGCCGGGCAGGCGGGCGGCCAGCAGGTCCTCGATCCGGGCGGGCAACCACGGCGGCACACCGTTGAGCAGCCCCAGCCGCAGGACCGGCTCGGCGACGCCTGCCGTGCGCCGGGTCTCGCGCAGCGCCTCCTCGGCGGCGCGCAGCACATCCTGGGCCCGCCGCAGCAGGACCTCCCCGGCCGGTGTGAGGGCGACGCCGCGGCTGTGTCTCAACAGCAGCAGCGCACCGATCTCGCGTTCCACCGCCTTGATCTGCTGGCTGAGCGTCGGCGTCGAGATGTGCAGACGCTCCGCCGCGCGCCCGAAGTGGAGCTCCTGAGCGACCGCCACGAAGTACCGCATCTGCCGGAGTTCCATCGGGTCATGGTAGGAGAATCCGGCCGACCGGTGATCCGCCTGGCAAGACGGCCGGACGGCCCCTCCGCCCGCGCCGGACGCCGACCGCCCCCGCTCCCCTCTCACTGGCGCCAAGGAACTGCACCGCTCGCCGCGCGGGCCAGACCCTGCTCGCCCCCGGCCAGCCGGGCGTCCGCCTCGACGACGTCACCCTGCCCTGCGGATCGAGCCTGACCGTCACGCACGAGCCGGAACTGCTCGGCGGGGTCACCGTCGTCACGGCCGCGGGGCACCGCCGGAGCGACGGAAGCGCCGTACGGCTGACAGCGGTGCCGTACTACGCGTGGGCGAACCGGCGGGAGGGGGCGATGCGGGTGTGGATTCCGCAGAGGTGACCTGCCGCGTCGACTCGGCGTCCCACAGGGCGAGTTCGCGATCACGCGGCCCGTGCACGGTGTGCGGTTCACCGGTGCCGAAGACGCGCACCGGGTGCGAGGCGTCCCAGGCGGCCCACCCCGGGTCGCCCTCGGCCGCGAACCGCACCCATGCCGTGTGCATCGCGTCGGCGAGCTCCTGCGGGGCGCCCTCACCCGCCAGCTTCGCGGACTCCGGCACGTCGGCGGTGTCGAACACGAAGCCGAGCTCCAGGGCGTGGCAGGCACCGAGGTCCGGCACGTTCGAGGGCCAGGCGAACTCGTAGACGTATGCCGCGGAGGTACGGGCGTCCGCGAGGCGGTGCAGGGGGACCCGCAGAATGTGGTCGGTGACCATCTGGCCGACGAGGTCCGCGGTGCCCGCGTCAGGGTGGATGGCGCGGTAGCCGCGCGGCACCTCGTGGCCGCAGTGGCAGCGGGCCATCGCACCGGCGAGGGCGACGGGCCCGAGCCGGTCGACGCGCTCCAGGAGCCCACCGGGCACCAACCACAGCCGGTACTCCTCGCTGGTCCAGCCGAGCATCAGGTCGACGCCGGGCGCGGCGCCGCCCTCGACCAGGGCCTCCAGCGGGTCACGCGGGACGAGGTCGCCGTCGACGACGATGCCGAAGGCGGGCCCGCCGAGCACCGGGCTGCTGAGTTTCCCCACGTCGGCCTGGGTGCGCAGGAGCAGCTCGCGGTCGACGGCGGCGAAGGCCTCGGCCGTCGCGGGGATCTTCAGCCGGGTGGCCATCCTGCGCACCATGCGGCGTACCTTGTCGCGGTCGTTCGACTCGGGCGGCCCGCTCTGCAGGACGGCCCGGTGGAACAGGCCCTCGGCGCGCGGGCCGGCGAGCAGCGCGCCGATGCTGATGGCTCCGGCCGACTCGCCGAAGACGGTCACCCGGTCGGGGTCGCCGCCGAACCGGGCGATGGACTCCCGCACCCACTCCAGCGCGGCCAGCTGGTCACGCAGTCCGGGATTGGCCGGAGCGTCCGGGAAGAGGCCGAAACCCTCCACGCCCAGACGGTAGTTGATGGAGACGAGGACGACTCCGTCGCGCGCGAACGCCCGCCCGTCGTAGAGGGGGACGGCGGAGGAGCCGCGGGTCAGCGCCCCGCCGTGGATCCACACCATGACAGGGAGCCGGGCGCCGGGTCCCGGCTCCGGCGTCCATACGTTCAGGTTGAGGCAGTCGTCGCCGGGCACGACGGGGTCTGCGAGCAGCCGGGCGAAGGCCTCGGAGTACGGCGGCTTGGGCGCCGTCGGTCCGAAGGCGCCGGCGTCGCGCACCCCGTCCCAGGGCTCGGGCGGCGCCGGGGGCCGGAAGCGGCGGGGACCGAACGGCGGTGCCGCATACGGGATGCCGCGGAAGACCGCGATCCCGTCCTCGTACCGGCCGCGCACCGCTCCGTACGGTGTGGCGACCACCGGGTCCTGCGTCTCCGCAACCGGGCCCACCGCGTCCACCGCCATCCGGCCACCAGCTCCTCACCGCTCCGAGTCGTTCAGATCAGAGCATCACATCACCTCCCGGTATTCCTGCGGACATCGCTATTTGGCGTACATCAACGTGCCGAAACCGGTCTGGTCGAAGCCTCCGCTGGTCGAGCCGTAGTCACCGCCGCCGCCCTCGGGGCGGACGCTCTCGGCCATGGCGGTGATGTACGGGACGTCGAGTCCCCTGCGGCGCGCGTAGTGGTAGTGGAGGATGTCCCACACCGGCCGGACCTGACCGCGTGAGGCGCTGGAGATCACCGTCTGCTCGCTGTACGCGCAGCTCTGCCCGGTGCCCCAGCTGTAGGTGGTGTAGGGCACGTCGTTGCCCAGGTTGTACTTGGCGACGTACTGGGCGGCCTTCATGAACCGGTTACTGTCGTAGCCGTACAGGTCGTCGCCCTGGGACCAGGCCATCTCGCAGAAGGCGCCCATCTGGCCCATGCCCATCACGGTGTGGCCCTGGTCGCGGCCCGACTCCTGCCACTGGCCGAGGTCGTAGCCGTCCACGTCGCTGTAGAGGAACGGGACGGCGTGCGCGAGAGAGCCGTTGCCCGCGCCGGTCTTGAAGTAGTTGACCGCCTGGTCGTACTTCGCGGCGTCGTCGCACAGGATCCCGATCGCGAGGACCGAGTTCATGTTGCACAGGTCCCAGTTCGCCCAGTAGTTGGTGATGCAGGCGTCGTTGTGGCCGTTCAGGAACTGGTTGTTGAGCGGGTAGAAGACGTTGAGCATCATCGTCTTGAACCGGTCGAGGTCGAACCCGCTGTAGCCACGCATGAGTTCGGCGGCGTTCGCGAACTGGTAGCCGTAGATCCCGGCGGCCAGGAACCGGTCGGCGTTGCCCGTGACGGTGGTCAGGGTCGACGACCAGGCGTTGAGGATCTTGACGGCCGTGTCGCCGTTGGCGGTGGTGCCCGCGATCTTCCAGCGCAGCGCGTTCTGGTAGGCGGCGTGGATGTCGTTGTAGAGGATGCCGTAGTTCTCGCCGGTGCCGCCGCGGATGATGGTGGCCTGCGGGTTGGGGGTCCAGGTGCTCGCCGAGTGGCTGTTGGCGGTGAGGCGGTTCCAGCCGGAGAGCCAGGGGTCGTCGCCCGCGGCGACCCGTACCTTGGCGCGGTTGAGTTCGCCGTAGGCGTGCAGCATTCCGGGGTGGGTGAAGGTTGCCGGCGCGGCGTCCGCGCTGCCGCCGGTCACGGCGGCGGCGGACGCTCCGACGGCGAGTGCGGCGGTGAGCCCGCCGACGGTCTTCAGGAGACCGCGGCGGCTCAACTCGCCTGGCTTGCCTTGCGCGTGGGGGTTTGTGATGCGGCTCATCACTCTTGCATCTCCAATCCTCTGGAGGATTCAGGTGGGGGTGATGCTCACCTCTTCGAAGTGCGTGGTGCAGCGGGCCAGGGGGTCGCGTGAGCAGACCACGAGGCCCACGTAATAGGGGGCGTCACCGAAGCCGGGGATCTCGCCCGTGGCGATGGAGGTCCAGGTGGCGCCGTCATCGGTGGACACGGCCGCGGCAAAGGCGCTCCCAGTGCGCTTCAGCCGCAGCAGGCAGGGCAGGCCGGTGACTCCGGCGGTCCCGGTGAAGGCGGAGGCGCCCGCGACCGTCTTGCGGAGCATGAGCTGCGGCGTCCCGGCCGCACCCGTCCCCGCGCTGGTCACGATCGCCCCGGCCGCCTGGTCGAACGGTGACAGGGACTTGGCCATGAGGAGCCCCACCCGGTCGGCCTTCACCGCGCCCTCACGGGACACGAGCCGGGCGGTGACCTCGCAGTCGCCGCTCACCGGACGACGTACGCACTGCCCTGTCATTCCTTGTCCGTTGACGTTCAGGTCGGTCCCGGCACCCCGCACGACGAAGGTCCCGTCCTGGTACGCGGTGATGCCGGGGGTGCGGATGGCCGCCACGCCGAAGGTGCCGAACGCCCGGTCGTCCAGGACCACGTCGCCGAGGTCGCCGTACGCCCAGGGGTCGGGCGGGGGCGTGCCGACCGTGAGCGTGAGGGTGCCCGCCGCGTCACCGGCCGCGTTGCCCGCGGTGGTGGTCACGGTGAACTCGCCGGTCTTGGTGGACGTTCCGGAGATGACTCCGGTGCGCTTGTCGACGCGCAGGCCGTCGGGCAGGCCGTCCGCGGTGAACCGTATGGGCTCGTGCGAGGCGCGGAGATGGTGACGGAACGCGACGCCCTGACTCGCGAACGCGGTGGTGGCGGAGGTGAGTTCCGGCACCGAGGGCTGTGGCATCTGCGCGGCGGCCGGTTCCGAGAGCGGTCCGCGCCCACCGCAGTTGGACCTCGCGACGGCGTAGTGGCATGTCGTTCCGGGGACTCCGGTCGCGTCCGCGTACCGGATGCGGGTGCCGAACCCGACCGGGCCGACGCCGGTCGCGATCGTCTCGTACGGGCCGTCGGCGTCGGTGGCCCGCAGCACCTTGTACCGGGCCGAGAGGTCCGGGTCGGTCCAGGCCAGCTCGACGGCGTCGGCGCCAGTGGAGGCCCGCAGGCCGGCGGCGGTGCGGGTGGGCCGCGGCGTGCACCAGTCCGCACCGGTGGACGCGACCACGCTGACGTTGTCGAAGGCGCCGGTGCCGGTCTCGGCGTAGTCCGCATCGACGCCGAGGCAGGAGGTGAGGGCGAGTCCCGCGTACACGGTGCGCCCCAACTCGACCTTCGTGGACCCGACTTCGGTCCAGCGGATACCGTCCGGAGAGATGGCTCCGGTGCAGCTGCTGCCCTTCCGGGTCACGCGCACCCAGTACGGCATCCGCAGCCGGTAGCCGTCGCCCGCGCCCTCGACGTACGGCGCCTCCAGGGGTGTCGCCGACTCGGGCAGAGCGCCCAGGTCGGAGATCGGGAACGACGCGGCGGTGGTGATCGTCTGCTGCTGCGACGGCGGCACGGGTGTGCTGCCGGTGGCGGAGACGTCCGCTCCGGCCTGTGGGCGTACGGTCCACACGCCGCTCCAGGTGTGCAGCGGCAGCCCCTGGATCAGCATCGAGGCGTGCGCGGCGTCCGCATCCAGGGAGTCGCGGACGGTGACGCCGATTTTGGAGTACTGCGAGCTCAGCGGCCAAACGACCCGTGCGGTGACGGTGCCGTCGCCGCGCAGCGGGAGATGCACGAGGCGGTACGTGTCGGCGGTGCCGCCCGCCTCCAGCACGAAGCGCTCACCGTCGAAGACGGCGGAGCCGGGGATCTTCACGTCACCGACGTCCTGGGTGGACCAGGGCTCGGGGAGACCGACGGTCGCCGCCGTCCGGGCCGAACTACCGCTTGTTCCGAACGAGTTGGTCGCGGTGACCGTGTAGTAGTACGTCCGGCCCGGGTGTACGTCGCTGTCGGTGTACGTGGGCTTGTCCACCCCGGTGGCGACCCGCTCGTACTCTCCCCCGGGGCTCGTGGCCCGCCGGACGGTGTAGCCGCTCGCCCACACGGACGGCAGCCAGGAGACGGTGATCGAGTCGTCCTCCCCCACCGCGGTGACGCCCGCCGGAGGCATGGGCGTGGTGGCCGAAGGGGCTGTCGCGCCGGCGTAGGCGAAGGTGCCCCAGCTCGGCAGGTCGTCGTTGCTGCCCTCGACGACGCGGGCGCCACCGGTGCCGCGGAAGACGGCGGCCTTCGTGTACGGGGTGTCGAGGCCGCGTACGCCGGCGTAGTGCGCGTACGCCATCTCGTAGATCGGCGGCAGGGTGCCGCGTCCCGTGGCGGACACGGCCTTCTTGATGTACTTGCCGGTGCGGTCGAGGTCCGGGGTGAAGGGGACGTCACCACCGAGGTTGTAGCGGGCGGCGTACTCGACGTTCGCGAGGATTCTGTTGTCCAGGTGTCCGTAAAGGTCGACGCCCTGGTTCCAGGCGACCTGGGCGGCGTCGGCGAGCAGGCCGACGGCGAGCTGTTCATGGCCCTGGTCGCGGCCGCTCTCCTGGCCCTGGCCCGCGTCGGTGACGATGCGGTGCAGGACGCTGCCGTTGCCCGCGCCGGCCGCGGCGAACCGCAGCGCGTCCTCGACGAGCGAACTCTGCTCGCAGAACACGCCGATGGCCAGGATGGACTGAAGGGACGTCAGGTCCCAGTTGCCGTTGGCATAGAGCATGTAGCCGGAGATCGCCGGATACCAGACGCGCAGGAAGGACTCCTCACAGCGCGCGATGTCCGCGTCCGCCCAGTTGTCATAGTCGCTGTGCCGCAGCAGCTCGGCCGCGTTGACGAACTTGAAGGCCTGGAGCCCGGCGCCGAGTGGCCCGTCGGCCCCCGTGATCGCGGTCAGCGACGCCGACCAGGCGTTGAGGATGTCGCGGGCCTTGTCGGCGTGCGCGCGCTCGCCGGTGACGGACCAGATGAGGGCGTTCTGGTAGGCGGCGGCCGAGTCGGCGACGGCCTGGCTCTGGTAGTTGGCGGGGCCGCGGCCCCAGGAGGTGATCTGGCCCGTGTTCTGCACGGTGTACGTCGCCGAGGAGCGGGCGTGGGCCGCGAGGGCCAGGTAGCCGTCGTAGACCGGCGATTCCTTGGCGGCGACCGCGGCCTTCATCCGGACGAGGTCGCCGGCGCCGTGCAGCAGCCCGGGGTGGGTGAAGGCTCTGAGTTCGGTGCTGTCGTCGTCGGCCCGTGCCGTGCCGGGCACGAGCAGTCCGCTCGCGCCCGACACCAGCAGCAGGGCCGCGGCGCCGCCGAGGAAGCCCCGGCGGCTCGTGGCGTGGATCGTCATGACGCGGCGGCCGCCTCGGCCTCGGCGGTGGTGAGGAACGTGAGGTTCGTGACGTGCTCGTTGTAGTACCACTGCACCGCGTCGGTGGTCAGGTACCACTTGGGCTTCTTCATCGAGTCGGCGACGACCGTGCCGTTGATCACCAGGTTCTCGAAGGTGACGTTCTTGATGCCGTGGTCGGCGTCGTAGCCGAGGAAGAGCGACGGGTTGGCGTGCGTGCCCGTGTAGGTGAGGTTCTTGACGTAGACGTCCTCGATGCCGCGGCCGACCGAGGTGTTGTACTTCGTGTTGTACATGACCCGCATGTGGATCACCTGGCCCCAGCGGAAGTCCTCGATGCGGACGTCCTCGATGAGCACGTTCTTGATGAGGTTGGAGTCGCCGGGGTTGAGGGCGATGCAGCCCTGGTAGCCCATCTGCGGCTCACGGTGGTCGAGGATGTCCAGGTTCTTGAAGACCAGGTTCTCCAGCACCTCGGGGGCGTCGGTGTTGCCGTGCGTGCCGACGTTGATCGGGTGGGCGACGTCGGCCCACAGGGTGCAGTTCTGGACGGTGATGTTGCGGGTGTCGCCGTAGTAGTCCCAGCGGTGGGCGTAGATGGCGATGCAGTCGTCGGAGTTGCGCAGGAAGCAGCCGTCGATGACGACGCTGCTGCTGGAGAAGATGTCGATGCCGTCGCCGTTGCCCCGCGAGCTGAACCCGCGCACCTTCTTGATGTGGACGTTCTCGCTCTCGCCGAGGGTGGCTATGTAGCCGCCGCCCGGGTTCATGATGATGACGTCCTCGATCCGGATGTTCTTGCTGCCCTCGCAGAGGACACCGTTCGCCGTGCCGCCGTAGACCATGCCGTGTCCGGTGAGGGAGGCCTTCTCCACGTCCTTGAAGAAGACCTGGCCGACCAGGACGGCGCCGCCGGCCAGGTAGACGGTCTTGCCGCTGGGGACGGTGAGGACGTTGCCGGTGACGGTGTGCACGCCGGGGCCGAAGTAGATGACGTCCGGGTCGTCGGCGGCCGGCGGGTTGGGGTCGATGTGGTTGGTGAACAGGTGCAGAGCGTCGAATATCTCGTCGTTGATCTGGACGACGACGTCACGCGGCCCGTCGAGGGTGAAGCGGAGGGTGTCACCGAGCAGTTCGGGCTTGATGCCCAGCGCGTCCGGTCTCACCCGGGCCTTGGTGGTGCCGCCCTTGAGATAGGTGACCTCGATCTCGACGGAGCCCTGGAAGTCGAAGTACACCATCGACGTGTCCCAGACCTTGCCCGACCCCGTGGTGGGGTTGATCTCCTCCAGCCGCGGCCGGTAGACGTCGAGGGTCTGCCAGTCGCCGTCGGGGGCGGTGCGGACCCGCACCTTGAAGCTGGTGTTGGTCGGCATGGTGGACGGGCGCGGGTAAGTGACCAGCTTCGGCGCGGAGTTGTCGTCGTCTGCCCGGGCCGCCGTGGCCGTCAGGCCGGACAGGCCGGCGGCGAGCACGGTGGCGCCCGCCGCCTGGAGGGCGGTACGGCGTGACAGAGGCGTGTTCATGCATGACTCCTAGCAAGGGTGAACAGTGCGGTGGGGAAGGTCACTTGAGGCCGGTGGTGGACATCCCGGCGACGAAGCCGCGCTGGGCGACGAGGAAGATCAGGAGGATGGGGACGACGTACATCACGGAGCCGGCGGCCAGGAGATTGTTCACGGGCATCCCGCCCGTCGTGACGTACGAGGTCATGATCGCGACGGAGAGCGTGGTGCGGTCGCTGGACAGGAGCAGCATGGGGGCGATGAAGTCGCCCCAGGTCCAGGTGAAGGCGATCACGAAGCTCGCGGCCAGGACCGGCCAGGACTGCGGCAGGAAGATCCTCCAGAAGATCCCCGCGTAGCCGCAGCCGTCGACGATCGCGGCCTCCTCCAGCTCCCTCGGCATCCCGGCGAAGAACTGCCGGAACAGGAAGACCAGATACGGAGCGGCCGCCAACCCCCACAGCACCCATGGCCAATAGGTGTTGACCATGCCGAGCTTCGCGAAGATGAGGTACGTCGGGAAGAGCGTGATCATCTGCGGCAGCATCATCGAGCCGAGCAGCACACGGAACAGGGTCTTCTTACCGGGAGCGTTCAGGCGGGCGAATCCGAAGCCGACCCAGGCGGAGCTCAGGGTGACCAGGGTGGCGTAGATCAGCGCGATGATGAGGGAGTTGCGGGCGTAGCCGAGGAAGTCGATATTGGTGAAGGCGTCGGCGAAGTTGTGCCACTGGATCTTGTCGGGCAGCCAGTGCACCGGGGAGGCTGCCAGTTCGGGCGTGGTCTTCAGACCGGTGATGATCAGCCAGCCGAAGGGTCCGAGCATCAGGCCGGTGATCACCACGAGGACCGTGTAGAGGACCAGGCGGGACGCGCGCACCCGCACACGGGCAGCGGACTTGGCGGTCTTGGGAGTCTCGGAGGCCTGGGAGGTCTTGGGGGTCACGCTGGTGGCGGTCATTTCTTCGCCTCCGGGTCGACGTTGTAGAACACCACGCCGGACGTGGCCTTGAAGATCAGGCCGGTCGCGATGAGGATCAGGACGAAGAGCACCCACAGGAGCGCGGAGGCGTAGCCGTAGCGGCCGAGCGCGAAGTACTGCGCGAACACGTGCATCATGTACATGTAGTTGGACTGCGGGATCGCGGGGACGCCCTTGGGGCTGGCGTCCGCGGCGAGCAGCATCGGCATGATCGTCTGGACCGAGGCGATCATCCCGGTCACGGTCTGGAAGAGCAGCACCGGCGACAGCAGCGGCACGGTGATGCTGCGGAAGGTCCGCCAGGCGCTCGCGCCGTCGATGCGGGCCGCCTCGTGGAGCTCGCGGGGCACGTCCTGGAGTCCGGCCAGCGAGATGATCATGACGTTTCCGGCGCCCCACAGCACCGCCATCAGGATCACGTAGCGGGCGTACGGGTCATCCAGCCAGGCGACGGCGTCGATGCCGAAGAGGTGCAGGAAGCCGTTGGTGGCACCCGAGTCCCTGTTGAAGAGCTGCTTGAAGATGAGCCCCGCGCCCACCGGCGGTACCACGGCCGGCAGATAGAGCAGGGTGCGCCACAGGCCGCGCGCCTTGAGCGGGCGGTTGACCAGGACCGCGAGCCCGAGCCCCGCGATGATCGACAGCGGGACCGAGGTGATGGCGAACACGCCCGTGCGGCTCAGTGAGTCCCACGTCACCGAGTCGGACAGCAGCTCACGGTAGTTGCCGAACCCGACGTAGCGCCAGTGCGGGGAGATGCCGTCGAAGGTGGTGAAGCTCAGCCACAGCGCGTACGCCATGGGGCCGACGGTCAGCAGCAGGAACCCAATGATCCAGGGAGAGGTGAACAGGTAGAACGCCCGGTGCCGGCGTGCGGTGATGGAGGTCCGGGGCCGGCCGGCGGAGTGCGCGCCGCCGCCGGTGCGCGTGGCGGGCCGGGGTCGCTCCGCGACGGAGGGGATCTGGCCGACTGTCATCCCACCTGCTCCTTACCGCGCTTCAGCTGTTCGTTGAGGACCGAGTTGAGGCGCCCCGCGAGGGTGTCGATGGATATCTGACCGTTCATGGCGGCCGGAATGACCTGGTTGATGAGGGCTTCGAGCGCGTCCCACTTGGCGTAGGGGGTGAAGGGGGTCACCGAGAAGTGCTTCAGCTCGGCCTCCTGCACCTCGAGGACACGCTTTTGGTAGTCCTCCTTGCGTGGCATCAGCGGTTGGAGCGACTTCAGTGTCGGTATCCCCCAGCCGCCCGCCGCACGCGCCTTGGCCGGCCCCTCACCGAAGAACCACTCGAAGACCCGCCAGGCGGCGTCCTTGTTCCCCGCCTTCTTCGGCATCCACATGCCCGTGCCGGCCTGGCAGGAGCTGAGCCGCGGGCCGCCCTCGAAGACGGGGGCGGGGGCGAGGCGGGAGACCTCCGCCACCTTCGGCACTGTGTTGATCATGCCGCCGAGCCAGTAGCCGCTGCCGGACATGGCCATCCGGTTCGCGACGTAGGTGGGCCCGTCCCAGGTGTCTGGGTTGGGCTGGATGAGGCTCGGTCCGACCTTGGTCTTGGCGTAGTCCACGTACCAGGTCAGAGCCTTGCGGGCCTCGGGGGTGGTGAAGTCGACGCGGCTGAAGTCCGCCGAGAAGAGGCTGCCTCCGGCGGCGGCCGTCAGGTTGGTGAAGAGGATGCCGAGGCCCAGGCCGTTGTAGCTGCCGCCGTAGACGGTGGTCTGGCCGTTCTTGTGCTGGACCAGGCGCTTGGCCTTGTCCAGCCACTCCTCGTACGTGATCGGCTCGGTGTCGGAGGGGTAGTCGACGCCTGCCTTGTCGAAGTTCGAGGTGTTGTACCAGAACATCGCGTCCTGGGAGAAGTCCTTCGCCATGCCGTAGCGGGGGCCCTTGCCCTGGGTCTTGCCGTCGTATCGCCACAGGTCGTTGGCCGGGTCCAGGTCGTCGGTCCTGAGGACGGTGGACTTGGCGAAGTACGGGTCCAGGTTCTCGGCCACGCCCCTGGCGACGAAGTACGGCGTGTCCAGGGCGCCGATGCCGCGCACCAGGTCCGGCGGATTGCCGTTGGTGAGCATCGCGATCAGCCGGGTGATGTCGTCCTGCACCACGGTGATCTTGATGCCGAGCTCCTTCTGCGCCTGCTGGATCAGCGCAGTGGGGATGTCGTCGAGTTTGGCCATCACCGTGACGCTCTCACCGCCGCCGGTCGCGGCACCGGCCACTTGCAGGGCGCAGCCGCTGAGCGCGGCCGCGCCGGCCGCGGCACCACCCGCCGACAGGGCGAGAAATCGGCGGCGGCTCAGTGGAGCACCGGCATGGGTGTGCATGAACGCACCACCTCCTGCTTCGAGTTGAACGACCCACCTGCACGAAATACCGAACGTAGATCGAGTTACCGACCGCGATCGACCAGTCTCGACAACCGGTTGTCGTGCATTGGGGCAGAGCTTCTTCCTGTCCGGAAACTGCGTCAAGAGTCTTGACGAACTTTCGAAAAGTCTGGGTAACCTCGAGGACATGAAGCACAACGCCGGAGGGTCGCTGCGGAACCTGCGGCGGTCGAACCAGGAGCAGCTCATCGCCCTTCTCTTGGCTCAAGGTCCCCTGCACAGGGCCGAGTTGGCACGTCAAGCGGGGGTTTCCCGAACCACCGTTTCAACGATCGTCAGCGAGCTGATGAGGCGTGGCCTGATCATCGCGGCCGACGAAGAGCCGGACAGCGATCTTGACGGCCGGGCGGGAAACCGGTTGCTGGTCAACCCACGGGCGGCCGTGGTCGCCGGCATGAACCACACGTTCGACGGCATCTGGGTGCACCTCAGCGACCTGGCCGCGGGTCAGATCGCGAGCTCCGGCGAGGAGCTGGACCCCGACACGCCGGCGGCCGAGCGGATCGCGGCCGGTGCTTCGGTTCTCCAACGCCTCCTGGACGCAGCGGAGTTGGACAAGTCGCAGGTCATCGGCGTCGGCGTCGGTGTGCCGGGCCCGATCCACCGCGAGACCGGAGTCGTGGGCGTGTCACTGCCGGGCCAGCCCTGGTCGCACGTACACGCCGCCGAGGAGTTCGAGCGGGCGCTCGGACTGCCGGTCACCGTGGAGAACAACACCCGCCTGGAGGGCGTGGCCGAGGCCCGCTGGGGCGCGGGCCTCGGCGTGGCGAACCTGCTCTACTTCGGCCTGTCCAGCGGCATCGGCTCGGCGCTGGTCCTCGACGGGCGGCTGTATCGCGGAGCGGTCGGCGCCGCCGGCGAGCTGGGCCATGTGTCGGTGAGCGTCGACGGACCGCCCTGCCCGTGCGGCAACCGGGGCTGCCTGGTGCTGCACGCGGGCCTCCCGGCCGTACTCGCGGCGCTGCGGTCGGCGTTCGGCGAGGAGGTGGGCCTGGAGAAGATGCTGGCCCGCACCGCGGCCGGACACCCCGCGGGCGAGAAGGTGTTCACCGGCGTGGGCACCGTGGTCGGCCAGGCCCTCGCCAATCTCTGCAATCTGCTCAACCCCGAACGCATCGTCGTAGGCGGCGAGTTGTCCCGGGCCGACGAGGCGTTGCTCGGCCCGATGCGCGATGCGATCCGCCGCCACGCGCTGCCCCTCGTCCGTGAAGTGGACCTCGTGCCCGCCGAGTTGGGGCTCGGCGCACGGGTCGGCGCCCTGGGCGGGGCCGCCCTGGTCCTCAGCGAGACACCCGACCTGGCGGCCGCGCTCAACCGGATGACCGTGAAGGGGATCACCGCATGACGACCCGTACAACCCGTACGACAGCCGATACGGGGCGCTTCGACGGCAAGGTCGCCGTCATCACCGGCGGCGGCAGCGGTATCGGCGAGGCCTGTGCCCGGCGGCTGGCGGGCGAGGGCGCCGCCGTGGTCGTCGCGGACATCGACGGCAAGGCCGGCGAGCGGGTCGCCGAAGGCCATGTGGAGCGGCCCACGGGGCCCGGTCTCGGCATCGAGATCGACGAGGAGGCCGTGCGCCGGGCGGCGTCCGAGGGCCATCGCTGGCGCAACGAGATCCGGCGCCATCAGGACGGGTCCTTCGCCGAATGGTGAACCGCGTCAACCGACCTTTATGGAGACCGAGTTGAACCTCGTGTATCGCGACCCCGTCCACGACGGGGCCACCGACCCCACCCTCGTCCGCGACCACGCGAGCGGCGACTGGTGGATGTTCTACACCCAGCGTCGCCCGGGAGCGGACTGCGAGGGCGTCGAATGGGTCCACGGCACCGACATCGGCATCGCCGCGAGCGCGGACGGCGGCCGCACGTGGATCCACCGGGGCATCGCCGAAGGCCTGGACTACGAGCCCGGCCGCAACACCTACTGGGCCCCCGAGGTAATCCAGCACGACGACACGTACCACATGTACGTCTCCTACCTCCCCGGCGTCCCCGCGGACTGGGTCGGCGACGCGCACCTTCTCCACTACACGTCCGCCGACCTGATCCGCTGGGAGTTCCGTTCCGTACTCGACCTGAGCAGCGACCGGGTGATCGACGCTGCGGTGCATCCCCTGCCCGGCGGCACCGGCTGGCGCATGTGGTTCAAGGACGAGCGCGACGGCTCGCGCATCCACGCGGCCGACTCGCCCGACCTGTACGCCTGGAAACGGAGCGGCCCGGCCGTCACCGACCAGCCTCAGGAGGGGCCGACGGTCTTCCGCCTCGCGGGCACCTACTGGATGGTGACCGACAACTGGTCGGGCCTGTCCGTCTACCGCTCCGCCGACCTCACCTCCTGGACCCGCGAGCCGTACCAGCTCCTCGCCCCGTACGGCCACCACGCCATGGCCGTCGAACAGGGCGAATCCACGGCCCTACTCTGCTACTTCACCCATGTCGAGGACGACCCGACGGGCCGCCGCTCAGCCGTGCGCACGGCCCACCTGGAAGTCCGCGGCGACCGCCTGACCTGTGATCCAAAAGCCCCGGTCGCGGCACTGTCCGCCGGTCTCGCCCCCGCCCTGCGCGGTGGCCTCCTCAACTCCCAGGCCCTCGGCGCCCAGCGGAAACCCCCGGCCTGACCGCCTTCGTCACCCACTCCGGAGGCCTCGAACTCCGCGCCCCCACACGCCCCCACCCGCCCCGACGCCTTGAGCAGCACTTCGAGGCATTCGACGGCGAGCGCCCGCACGGCCTGGGACAGCATCTGCACGGCCGTCGCCGCCGCCTGCGCGCAGAACGTGTGACAGCCGAGCTCCCGCACCCCGAGCCGCCCGAGGTGCGGTCCCTCGGGAGCGTCGGGTAACCGATTTCGGTAACGAGATCGGGAATCCCCGAACCCGTCACCTTGTCATGCCGATTGACCCGGTCTTCACGCCAGATCTACGGTAGAAGACGCTTTCTGAAAATGTTTCCGCAGCAGTCCCCCAGTGCTTCGTACTTCAGGAGAGTCATGCCCAGCCCTCAGTCACCGAAGGCCGTGTTCGCCATGGATCCGGTGCACCTCCCGCTGCTCTTTCCGTCGCCGCTCATGGCACGGCTCCAGCAGGCGGCCGAGATCGACCCCGCGCTCGTCGTGCAGGACTTCGCCGATCCGGCGGCGGCAAACGCGCTGGCCGGGGCCGAGATGCTGATCACCGGCTGGGGCTGCCCCCACCTCGACGCGGACGTCCTGGCCGCGACGCCCCGGCTGCGCACCGTCCTGCACGCCGCGGGCTCCGTCCGCTCGCTGGTGGGCGAGGCCCTCTGGGATCGCGGAGTCACCGTCTCCAGCGCGGTGGCCGGCAACGCGCTGCCGGTCGCGGAGTACACGCTCGCCATGATCCTGCTCGCCGGAAAGGACGCCTTCGCCCACCGCGAGCGCTTCCGGGGCACCCACGCCTACCCGAGCTCCGCCGAGACCTCGGACACGGGCAATCTCGGCCGCCGGGTGGGGATCATCGGTGCTTCGCGCGTGGGCCGTCGGCTGCTGGAGCTGCTGCGCCCGTTCGACCTCACCGTCTCGCTGTGCGACCCCTACGTGGACACCGCCGAAGCCGCCGCGCTGGGTACCGAACTGCTGCCGCTGGAGGATCTGTTGCGCGGTAGCGACATCGTCAGCCTGCACGCCCCCGACATCCCCGAGACCTACCGCATGCTCGACCGCGACAAGCTCGCCCTCATCAGGGACGGCGGCGTTCTGATCAACACCTCCCGCGGAGCCCTGGTCGACCCCGTCGCGCTCACCGACGAGTTGGTCTCCGGCCGCCTGAGTGCGGTACTGGACGTCACGGAACCCGAGCCACTGCCCGCCGGATCCCCGCTGTACGCCCTGCCCAACGCCTTCCTCACGCCACACATCGCGGGCTCCCTCGGCAACGAGCTGGAACGCCTCGGCCGGATCGTGGCCGACGAGCTGGAACGTCTGGTCGCGGGCCTGCCACCGGCCCACGAAGTACGCCATGCGGACCTGACCCATGTCGCCTGATCCCGCCCCGACGACCCGTACCCGCCTCGGAGAAACACTCGAAGAAACAATGGGATACGGTTCCAGCACCGGTGGCGGGCGGGACCCCGCCCCGTCCGGCGAGCGCCTGTGGCCGATCCGCGGTCGGGGATCAGGAACAGGCTCTGGAGTCACTACGGTGAAGGAGCCGCTACGGTGAGTCAGCGCAAGGCGTCGGGTGACACCGGACGGGCCACCATCCGGGACGTGGCGCAGCAGGCGGGCGTCTCGGTCGCCAGCGTGTCGCGCGTCCTGTCCGGCAACTATCCGGTCTCGGAGACGCTGCGCCGCCGGGTGATGAAGGTGGTCCGGGACCTGGACTACGTCACCAACGCCCACGCCCGCTCCCTCGCCGGCGGCGGTACGCCGACGGTGGCCATCCTCATCAACA
Organism: Streptomyces sp. NPDC029292; assembly: GCF_055569295.1. Classification (NCBI taxonomy): domain Bacteria; kingdom Bacillati; phylum Actinomycetota; class Actinomycetes; order Kitasatosporales; family Streptomycetaceae; genus Streptomyces; species Streptomyces sp. NPDC029292. The sequence goes on along the minus strand of NZ_JBVHXR010000008.1, from coordinate 63,839 downwards.
ACATCACCGGCGCCGCCTTCGCGCACGTGGCCAAGGGAGTCGAGGGAGCCGCCTCGTTGCGCGGCTGGCTCTCGCTGGTCGGCACGACCGGAGACGATCCGGAACGGGAACTCACCCTGGTCAACCTCATGCGCCAGCAGGGTGTCGCCGCGGTGATCCTGCTCGGCGGCGCGTACGGACTCGACGAGTACCAGCTGAGAATGGCCCGGTTCGCCCGTTCCCTGGATGCGGCCGGCTCGCATCTCGTGCTGGTGGGCAGGCCTCCACTGGAAGGCGACGTACCGGCGACGACGGTCGACTACGACAACGAGGGCGGCGCCTACGCCATGGCCAGCCACCTCTTGTCCGCCGGTCACCGCCGGATCCTGGTACTGCCGGGCCATGCCGAACTCACCACCGCCCAGGGCCGTTTGACGGGTGCTCAGCGCGCCTACGAGGCGTACGGCGTGCCGTTCGATCCGGGCCTGGTACTGCACGGCACCTACGACTACGAGCACGGGTACGACGCGGTCGAGCAGGCCCTGCACCACACCCCGGACTTCACGGCGGTGCTCGCGGGCACCGACGTGGTCGCCGCCGGTGCCATGCAGGCCCTACGCGCGGCCGGCCTCAGGGTGCCCGAGGACGTGTCGATCGTCGGCTACGACGACATCCCGCTGGCCTCCCAGCTCACTCCGCAACTGACGACCGTGCACGTCCCGTACGAGGAGATGGGCCGCGTCGCGCTGCGCGCGGTGGCCGACCGGCGCGAGAGCGGCGCCGGCCGCCGCAAGGGCAGCGACGGCGACCATCTGGTGCTGGGCACGCATGTCGTCGTACGGCAGTCCGTCCGGCCGCCTGCTCGGCGCTCTTGACGTCGCGCGCACCACAAGCGTGGTTACGTAAACGTTTTCACACTGTATCCAGACCTCTTCGAGCACGCGCGCAACGCTCCCGAGGTCCGGTCCGGACACCCTAATAAGGGTTGCTGACCTGCGCTGACAGCCTCGCGAGCGACAGCAGGTGAAGGTGTCCGGACATAACCTGGCAGACAACCCGGCGTAACAATTTTCATCCGGCCTCTTGATGGGGGACGACCGATGGGCCTACCGTCCACGGCAACCGGTTTCTACAACTTCTGCTTGGCCGAGCCCCCGCAACCGCGAGCCGACGGTTTACCGGCCGCCGTTTCTGGCCAACACCGAGCCGCCGTCCTCTCGTTCTGAGAACGCCTACATCAGAAGGATCACGGTCAGATGAACTCCACCAGCCCCCGCAGCAGAGTCGTCCGCGCCGCTGTCGTGGGCCTCGCGCTGACAGGTCTGCTCTCCGCGTGCGGCGGATCCGGCTCCGGGGACGACTCGTCCTCGGGAGCCTCCGGCCCGGTCACCCTCCCCTTCTGGGGCTGGGCAAACGGCCAGTCGGACGTCGTCAAGGCGTTCAACGCCAGCCACAAGGACATCAAGCTCAAGTACACGAAGATCACCGACCAGCTGACCATGCAGAAGCAGCTGACCAACGCGGTCAAGGCCGGCAACGCGCCCTGTCTGGTGCAGAACACCGCCGAGTACGTGACGACGTGGGTCTCGCAGGGCGCGCTCGCCGACATCACCAAGTACGTCGAGTCCAGCAAGGACAAGTTCAACACCGGTTCCTGGGCCGGCGCCCAGGTGCAGGGCAAGATCTACGGCGTTCCCACCAGCTCCGCGCCCGCCTTCACCATCTACCGCACCGACCTCTTCAAGAAGTACGGCTTGAAGGCACCCGCGACCTGGGACGACTTCATAGCCGCCGGCAAGGTGCTGAAGAAGCACGGCATCAAGGTCACCAACTACGCGGGCGAGGACCCGAGCACCCTGGAGGTGCTCTCGATGCAGGCCGGGGCGCACTGGTACTCCATCGACGGCAACGCGTGGAAGGTGAACTTCCAGGACGCCGGCACCCTCAAGGCGGCGAAGGTGATCCAGGAGATCATCGACAACGACCTGAACTCCAAGCTCTCCTTCGCCGACTACGCGGCCGTACAGCGCAATTACGACAACGGCGGTACGGCGACCCGGCAGATCTCCACCTGGCAGATGGCGGGCATGGTGCAGAACTTCACCAAGTCCAACGGGAAGTGGGCGCTGTCACCGTGGCCGACGTTCGGCGGTGAGGCGGCCAAGACCCCGGCCGGCACCAACCAGAGCGGTGGCGTGACCCTGGTGACCAAGCAATGCAAGAGCCAGCAGCAGGCAGCCGAGGCCGCGCTGTGGATGTCCACCAACACCGGCGCGGTCAAGACCATGGCCAGCCCGACGACCGGCAACGGCGTCATGCCCGCGCTGGCCGACAGCGACTCGTACGTCGGCGAGGCGATCTCCGACAAGCTGCTCGGGGACAACTACGAGCCGGCCAAAAAGGTCGTGACGGACAGCCTGGGCACGGTCACCACCGACTGGACCTTCGGCCCCGACTGGACGGCGATGTTCACGGAGCTGCAGACCGGCTGGGCCAAGGTCATGAACAAGGACGAGAAGGTCACCGACCTGCTGGCCCACATGCAGGAGTGGACGGTCAAGGACCTGAAGTCCCGCGGCATCAGCGTCAAGAGCTGAGGCACTCCGTATGATCCGCTCCCAGCGCTGGAAGGGCGCCGCCTTTACGGTGCCCTTCCAGCTCGGCTTCGTCTTCCTGTACCTGATTCCGATCGGTTACGCCGTCTACCAGTCGCTGTTCCTCGAGCAGCAGTCCGGACTCGGACTCGGCGGCGCGACGGAGAAGTTCGTCGGTCTGGACAACTACCAGCACGGCCTGACCGACTCGGCGTTCATGAACTCCGTCCTGCGGGTGTTCCTGTTCGCCTGCGTCCAGATCCCGGTGATGCTCCTCATCAGCCTGGTGCTCGCCCTGTTCCTGGACTCGCTCACCTCACGAGCGGCCGGCAGGTTCCGGATCCTGCTGCTGATCCCGTACATGATCCCCGGGGTGGTCGCCGCCATCGTCTGGATCAACCTCTACAGCCCCGACGTGGGCCCGCTGACGCCCCTGGGCAAGCTCTTCGGGCTCTCCTGGAACTTCTTCGCGCCCTCGATGGTCTGGCCGTCCATCGGCAACCTGCTCACCTGGCACGGCATCGGCTACAACATGGTGATCATCTACTCGGCGCTCCAAGGCGTGCCCCGCGACCTGTTCGAGGCCGCACGCCTCGACGGTGCCTCCGAGGTGCGCATCGCGCGGAGCATCAAGATCCCGTACGTCCGCGGAGCGCTGGTGCTGACCGGCCTGCTCTCCATCATCCAGATGCTGCAGATCTTCAACGAGCCCGCGCTGTTCCGGAATGTCACGCCGCAGACGGTCAACGACAGCTTCACCCCGATCATGGTCATCTACAACCAGGCGTTCAACGCCGGCAACTACCACTACGCCGCGGCCCTGTCGGTGCTGCTCGCCGTCATCCTCGGCGTCGCCTCCTTCCTCTTCTACCGGTTCACTTCGAAGGAGGTCGACTGATGATGCTGACGGAACATCGGAGCGAAAACAGCACCGAGCGGCCCCCCGCCCGCCCCGTCCGGCGGCTCACCCGCCCCGACGGCGCCTCCCGCGGGCGGGGCGGCCAGCGCTTCCTCCTGGTCGGTCTGATCCTGGCCGGCGCCTACAGCCTCTTTCCGGTGTGGTGGCTGATCGTCGCCGCCACCAAGGACCGCACCGGGCTGTACCAGAGCAACGGCCTGTGGTTCTCCGGCATGCACCTGTGGGAGAACCTGCATCAGCTCTTCACCTACGAGGACGGCATCTTCCTGCGCTGGACCGCCAACTCGTTCCTGTACGCGGGAGTCGGCTCCCTCGGCGGCACCCTCATCGCCCTCGCCACCGGATACGGCTTGGCCCGCTTCGAATTCCCCGGGCGCAATGCGGTGTTCGCCTGCGTCGTGGGCTCGTTCCTGATCCCGATCGCCCTGCTCACTCTCCCGCTGTACCTGCTGTTCTCGGAGATCGGACTGGTCGACACCCCCTGGGCCATGCTCATCCCGTGTCTGATCAACCCGTTCAGCGTGTACTTGGCCAAGGTCTACACCGAAGCCACGATCCCCTTCGAACTCCTGGAGGCGGCCCGCCTGGACGGCGCCGGAGAAGTGCGGATCTTCTTCAGCATCGTGCTGCGCATGATGACCACGGGCGGCGCCACCGTGTTCCTGCTCGCCTTCGTCAACACCTGGAACGCGTTCTTCCTCCCGCTGACCGTGCTGCGCGGCGAGGAGAACTGGACTCTCAACATCGGCCTGTACAACTGGACCGGCAAACGTCTGGAGTCCGGCGTCGACCTGACCAGTCTCGTCCTGACCGGCGCGCTGCTGTCCATCGTGCCGCTCGCCGTCATGATGACCGCGATGCGCCGCTACTGGCGGACGGGCGTCACCCTGGGAGCCCTCAAGTGACCGGGCCCCGAACCGTTGCGCACAACCCCGTCATCCGCGGCTTCGCCCCGGACCCCTCGCTGGTCCGGGTCGGCGAGTGGTACTACGTGGCCACCAGCTCGTTCGAGTGGTTCCCCACGATTCCTCTCCACCGGTCCCGGGACCTGGCCCACTGGGAGTACGCGGGACATGTGCGGGGCGCGGTGCCCGGGGACTCGCTGGCCGGGATCCCGGACTCCGGAGGCATCTGGGCACCGTCGCTGAGCTGGGACGGCGAACGGTTCTGGATCGTGTACTCGATCGTACGCTCGGTCGGCACCCCCTACTTCGACCTGGACACCTACGTCAGCACCTCCCCCGCTCTCGGCTTCTCCCCCACTCTCGGCTCCGCTCGAGCGGGGGGACCCCCATGCGCGGGGAGACCCTCGTCCGACGTGGGCGGGAAGTGGACCGCGCCGCGCCGGGTCGCCGGCCATGGCTTCGACCCCGCGCTGTTCCACCACGAGGGCCGCCTGTGGCTGCTGAACATGCAGAGCGACCACCGTCCCGGGGGCAGGCGCTTCGCCGGGATCGTCCTGACGGAACTCGACCGCGACACCCTGGCCACGGTCGGCGACACACATCTGCTGCTCCAGCACGAACGCCTCATCGAGGGGCCGAAGTTGCTGTGGCGGGACGGCTGGTACTACCTCGTCCTCGCGGAGGGCGGTACGGGATTCGAGCACGGAGTCCTGGTGGCGCGCAGCCGTGCCATGACCGGGCCGTACGAGCTCGATACCCGGCCCCTGCTGACTACGCGGGACGACCCTGAAGTGCCGTTGCAGAAGGCCGGGCACGCGGAACTCGTCGAGACGCGGGACGGCGAATGGTTCCTCAGTCATCTGACGGCCCGTCCGCTGCGGACCGCGCACGGCCCCCGTTGCCCGCTCGGCCGCGAGACGGCGATCCAGGCCGTGGTCTGGGATGCCGACGGCTGGCCCCGGCTGCGGCAGGGCGGGTGGCACCCCGCGGTCGAGGTCGACGTACCGACGCGCACCGAGACGTGGCCGTCACCGCCCGCCGCACAGGCCCAGGCGCAGTCACAGTCGCCCGCCGTGCAGGCCGAGACACAGCCACAGTCGCCCGCCGTACAGCCCGAGGCGCAGTCACCGCCGCACGCCCTGCAGGCCGAGGCGCTGTCCTGGCCGTGGAGCACACTGCGCGGCTACGCGGATCCCTCCTGGGCCGACACGACCACCCGCCCCGGCTGGATCCGGCTGCGCGGCCGTCAGGGCCCCGAGTCCCGGTGGGCCCAGAGCCTGCTGGCCCAGCGCATCACCGAGCACCGCGCAGAGGCCGAGGTCACGGTCGAGGCAGGGCCGCACACGTTCAGCCAGGCCGCCGGCCTGGTGCTCTGGTACAACACCGAGTCCTATCTCAGCCTCGACCTCACCTGGGCCGAGCCGGCGGGCGAACCGCAGCGCGGTCAGCAGTGGCAGGGCGCGGGCCGCACTGTGCTCAGCCTCCTGGAACGCGACGAGGAGGGCGCCCGGCAGGTGGCTGTTGTCGGCGTCGACGCGGCAGCCCCGGTCACCCTGGGCGTGACCGTCGACGGCGCCGAGGCGCAGTTCTGGTACCTCCGGGACGGGGCACGCACACTGCTCGGCCCGCCTCTCGACTTCAGCCGTCTCTCCGACGACTACGGATCCCGGCTGCGCTTCACCGGCGCGTTCGCCGGCATCCACGCCCATGACCTCGTCGAGGGCGCCTTCACCGCCGACTTCACCGGGTTCCGGTTGACTTGCACGCCCGAGTGACGCGGCGGTGCGCACAGCCCCCTGTTCGAAGTTTCGAAGGTTTCGGCCCGGAGCAGTCTGATGAATCCCTGCTTCTTCACGCCGAGTTGAGGTGGCTTTAATGTAGGAAGCGCTTGCTATGCGGCCCCTGTTTCCGCCGCGCGAGCGACGCTGTTCGAAAATTTCAGCGGCCCTCGGGACGGGGCCTGAGGGATGGAGCCGCGATGGTGCGTGGCGGGAGCGTGACGACCGGGCCGACGCTGGCGGTCGTCGCGCGTGAGGCCGGGGTGTCCGTGCCGACGGCGTCGAAGGTGGTCAACGGCCGGGAGGACGTGGCACCCGAGACCCGCAGAAGGGTCACCGAGGCACTCGACCGGCTCGGCTACGTGCGCAGACCCCGCTTCGAGGCGGCCAAGGCGCCGGGCCTGGTGGATCTCGTCGTGCACTCCCTGGAGAGCTCCTGGTCGGGCGCGGTGCTGCACGGTGTGGAGGGAGCCGCGCACGACGCGGGACTGGAGGTGGTGGTCTCGGCCGGGCTGACCCGGACCACGGGCGGCCGCCCCGAGCGCGGCTGGCTGGACAAACTCACCACCCGGGGCTCATCCGGAGTGCTCTTCAACCTGGCCGAGCTGACCCCGTCCCAGTACGCCTGGCTCGACCAGCACCGCATCCCCTTCGTGATGATCGACCCGGTCCACGAACCGCCGCCGGGCGTCATGTCGGTGGGCGCGGCGAACTGGCAGGGCGGCCTGCTGGCGACGGACCACCTGCTTTCCCTCGGCCACGAACGCATCGCCGTCATCGGCGGCTACCGCCGCAAGATATGCAGCAGCGCCCGGGTCGCCGGCTACCGCTCCGCCCTCGCGTCGGCCGGAGTCCGGCACCGCCCCGAGTACATCCGCTACGGCAGCTTCAACGAATCCGGCGCCCACCGCCGCATGCTGCAGCTCCTCGACCTCCCCGAACCGCCCACCGCCGTCTTCGTCTGCTCCGACAAGATGGCCCTCGGCGCCTACCAGGCCCTGGCCGACAGGAAGTTGCGCGTCCCGGACGACATCAGCGTGGTCGGCTTCGACGACCTCCCCGAGTCCCGCTGGGCCACCCCGGCCCTCACCACCGTGCGCCAGCCGCTCTCCGAGATGGCCGCGACCGCGCTGCGCCTGCTGGTACGGATGATGGCGGGCGACCAGCCGGAGGGCACGCGTACGGAGCTGTCGACGCGTCTGGTGGAGCGATCGAGCACGGGCCCGGTGCCGACCGCCTAGGAGGCGGCCGCCCAGGTGACGCCGCCGAGGAGGTGCGCCTCAAAGCCCCCTCAAGGACTCAGGGTTCACTCGGCAGCCGGGCGGAAGGCCGTGCAAAGTGCCGAACCGGGAGCGTGTCCGATTCGTTCAAGACCCACGGCCCGCGGCCTGCCTACGGTGACCGCATGACTCCACGATTCGATGTGATCGGCCTGGTCGTCTCCGACATGGCCGCCTCTCTCGCCTTCTACCGCCGTCTCGGGCTCGTCTTCCCCGAGGGCGCCGAGAATGAGCCGCACGTCGAGGCCGAGCTGCCCGGTGGGCTGCGGCTGGCGCTGGACACGGAGGACACCGTCCGGTCGTTCCACGCCGGGTGGCGGCCGCCGACCGGGGGCGGCCGGGTCTCCCTGGCCTTCCTGTGCGACACCCCGGCCGAGGTGGACACCATGTACGAGGACCTGGTCGGCGCCGGTCAACACGGCGAGCTCAAGCCGTGGGACGCCTTCTGGGGCATGCGGTACGCGGTCGTGCACGACCCGGACGGCAACGGGGTGGATCTGTTCGCGCGGCTACCGGTGACCGACTAGTTCGCCGAGCGTCGTCCCCGCCAATTCCCGTACGTCCCTGGCCAGATGGGCCTGGTCCGCGAACCCGGCCCGCACCGCCGTCTCCGCGAAGGGCACCCCGTCCCGCGCGAGGGCGAGCACCCGTTGCAGCCGCAGCACGCGGGCCAGTGTCTTCGGGCCGTACCCGAAAGCGGCCAGCGATCGCCGGTGCAACTGCCGTACGCCCAGACCGATTTCGTCCGCCGCGGTGGCGACCGGGCGGCCCGCGTCCAAGGCCGCCACCAGGTGCAGGAGCTGGGGATCAGGGGGCTCCGCGTCGGCCGCCCGTTCCAGTGCGACCTCTTCGAGCGCGTTCACGGGGTCGACGGCTGCGGCGATGTGCCCGGCGAGGCGCCGTACCTCCGAGCTGGGCCACAGCTCCGCCAAGTCGACGCGCTGGTCGCGGAGTTCGTGCGCGGGCACACCCAGGAGCGCCGGCGCCGTACCGGGGAAGAAACGCACGCCCGCCCAGCGGCTGGGCGCGCCTTCCGGGAGGTACGCATGGGTGTCGGGCCCGGCGACCAGGAGCCGTCCCTCGTTCCACAGCAGGTCCATGCAGCCGTCGGGCAGGACGGCTGCCACCGAGGAACCTGCTCCCGCCGAGGGAACGGACACCTCACGGGACCACACCACGGCGCCCGCCAGCCGGGACGCGCGTTCCACGTACACGTACGCCAGGCTACGCGGCCCGCGTCCGATGCTCCTGCGGGCTGACCCCGTACACCCGCTTGAAGGCGCTGGACAGCGCGAACGCCCTGCCGTAGCCGACGTGGCGGGCGATCGACTCGAGGGTGTCGTCCGTTTCGCGCAGGCGATCGGCGGCGAGGGCGAGGCGCCAGCCGGTCAGATACGTCATCGGGGGCTCGCCCACGAGCTCGCTGAAGCGGCGGGCCAGCGCGGCCCGCGAGACCCCGGCCTTGGCGGCGAGCGTCGCCACCGTCCAGGGGTGGGCCGGGTCGTCCTGCACGAGGCGCAGCACCCGGCCCACGACCGGGTCGGCGAGAGCCTGGTACCAGGCGGGCGCGGCCGCCTCCGGGCGCGAGAACCAGGCCCGCAGGGCCGCGATCATCAGCAGGTCGAGCAGCCGGTCCAGGACGACCTCCTGCCCGGGCTCGTCGCGCACCATCTCCTCGGCGAGGATCGGCGTCAGCGGGCACTCCCACTCGTCGGAGGTGAGGGAGAGCAACGGCGGCAGTGCGTCCAGCAGCCTGCCGTGGACCTCGCCCTGCATCATGTACGTCCCGATCAGCAGCACCGTGGAGCCGTCGAGCCGGTCGCCCCAGCTGCGCACGCCGAGGTCCCAGTGGCCCTTCAGGGAGCGCCCGTCCGGGTAGGTGCACTCGCCGCCCGGCAGGATCACCGCCTGGGGCGCGGTCCCGGGGTCGTCGGCGCAGGTGTACGGGTCCGGGCCGCGCGCGATGGCCAGGTCGCCGGCCCGCAGCCGTACCCGCTCTCCCCCGTCCGGCACGACCCACGCGTCACCGCGGACCACGAGCATGATCGTCAGGGGGGCGCGGTCCTCGATGCGCACGCACCAGGGCGGGTCGAAGCACGCACGGATCATGAAGGCGCCACGCGCGCGTGGGCCTTCCAGAAGGCCTGCGAGTGCGTCCATGGCGTCAGCGTAAACGCAGGCGGCGGAAGGCCGTAGACGTCCGCTTATGGGAATGAGCCGTTCAGCGATGGTCCCTGTGTCGCGCACGGCAGTTCACTGGCTGCATGACGGACAACACAGCACGTGAGCAGGACATGACGGTAGTGGTCACAGGGGCCTCGGGGCGTACCGGGCGCCGGGTCGCGGAGGCCGCGCGGGCGGCCGGTCTCACGGTGCGGGCCGCGTCCCGCGCCCAGGGCTTCGACTGGGACAACCCCACGACATGGGCGGACACCCTGCGGGGCGCCGACGCGGCGTATCTCGTCTGCCCCTCGGACGTCGGCTCCCCCAAGGCCGCCGTCGCGGTCGGCGGTGTCGGGCGGCGGGCGGTCGATCTCGGCGTACGGCGGCTCGTGCTGCTGTCCTCGCGGGGCGAGGAGCGGGCCCGGCCGACCGAGGAGGCGCTCAAGGCGTCGGGCGCGGACTGGACGATCGTACGGGCCTCGTGGTTCGCCCAGAATTTCAGTGAGGGGCCGCTGGTGGAGGGGCTGCGACACGGAGAGCTGGTGTTTCCTGGCGGTGAGGTGGGCGAGCCGTTCATCGACGTGCGGGACATCGCCGACGTCGTGGTGGCCGCGCTGACGACGGGCAACCGGTACGTCGGGCAGGAGCTCGCCATCTCGGGGCCCCGGCTGCTGACCTTCCGCGAGGCGGTCGCGGAGATCTCGAAGGCGACGGGCGGCGAGCTGACGTACACCCCTCTCACAGCGGGCGAGTACGGCAACAGCCTGGCCGGGTTCGGGGTGCCGCCCGAGGAGGTCGACTTCCTCGTCGAACTCTTCGAGAGCCTGCTCGACGGCCGCAATTCCTACCTCTCGGACGGCGTCCAGCAGATCCTGGGCCGCGAGCCGCGCGACTTCACGGACTTCGCCAGGGAGGCCGCGGCGGCCGGAGCCTGGAAAGCCTGAGGGCCAGTCGCCCGGAGCCGAAGGGCCTGAGGGCCTGAGGGCCTGAGGGCCACTCCCCCGGAGCCGGAAAGCCGGAGGGCTCACTCCCCCGGAGGCGGGACGTCCCCGTTCTTGTGCGGGTGGTGATGCGTGCTCTTCGCATGGGTCCGCAGCCGGGACGTCACGTCCTCCGGCGGCAGGAAGCGCGACCAGCGCTCCGGGAACTCGGAGGGCATGTCCGGGTCTTCGGGATCGGCGTCGTACGAGCGGTGCGCGGCGGCGCGGGCGACGTACTCGGCGGCCTGGGCCTCGCGCAGGCGTTCATTGGCGGCGCGGGCCGCGGCCGTGGCGGCGGCCGGCCAGACACGGTCGATGGCGGCGTTGACGGCGGCGCCGACCAGCACCGCGAAGGCGGACACACCGATCCACAGCAGGACGGCGACGGGCGCGGCGAGCGAACCGTAGATCGTGGGGCCCTCGACGGTGTTGGTCAGGTAGATGCGGAGCAGGAAGCTGCCGAGCACCCACATGGCGAGGGCGACGAGGGCGCCCGGCACGTCCTCGACCCACGGGGACCGCACCGGCACGGACACGTGGTAGAGCGTCGTGAGGAAGACGACCGAGAGGACGATGACGACGGGCCAGTACAGGACCTGCACGAGCGTCGCCGACCACGGCACGATGTTCACCACCGCGTCCGGGCCCGCCACCATCAGCGGCAGCGCGATCGAACCGATCATCAGCGCCACGATGAAGAGCAGGAACGACATGACACGGGTCTTCACGATCCCGCGGGTGCCGTCGAGGCCGTACATCACGGTGATGGTGTCGATGAAGACGTTCACCGCGCGCGAGCCCGACCACAGGGCGAACAGAAAGCCGAGGGAGATGACGTCGGGACGGCCGCCCTTCAGCACGTCGTGGAGGATCGGCTCGGCGATCTGGTGCACGCCCTTGTCGGACAGGACCGTGCGGGACGCCTCCAGGATGTTGTTCTCCAGGCTGGCGATCGAGTCGGCGCCGGTCCAGGCGTCCACGTAGCCGAGCAGTCCGATCATGCTCAGCAGCAGCGGCGGCACGGACAGGAGCGTGAAGAAGGCGGCCTCGGCCGCCAGCCCCAGGATCCGGTACTCCATGCACGAGTTGACGGTGTCCTTGAGCAGCAGCCAGGCGGTCCTGCGCTTCGACACGTTCCGGTACAGCGCGCGGGCGCGGTGAAAGCGGCCCGAGGGAGGCCGTTCAGGTGTTTCTTTTGCCTGGTGCACCTCCTTACCGTATCCGTATGGCAGCCAGCACCCACACCGTGACCAACCAGGCTCCGCCCCTGGTCGGATATGACGTCTTTGCCGCCGACCGGGCCCTCGTGGAGGCGGTCGAACGGCATCTCGATCCAGGGCTCCTCGACGAGGCGCGCGAGGAGCTGTCGGCACTCGGGCGCACGTCCGGGTCCGCGCAGGTACAGGAGTGGGGGAGGCTGGCCAACGAGAACCCGCCCAAGCTGCGCACCCACGACCGCTACGGCAACCGGATCGACGAGGTCGAGTTCCATCCCGCCTGGCACCGGCTGCTCGGCAAGGGCGTGTCGGCGGGGCTGACCGCTGCCTGGTCGCGCCCCGGCGGACACCTCAGGCGCGCGGCCGCCTTCGTGGTCTGGACGCAGGCCGAGGCGGGCAACGGCTGCCCGCTGTCGATGACCCACGCGGCGGTGCCCGCGCTGCGCACCGACCCGGCGCTCGCCGCCGAGTGGGAGCCGCGGCTGACGTCCACCATCTACGACGAGGGGCTGCGGCCCGCCTCCCAGAAGGCCGGTGTGCTCTTCGGGATGGGCATGACGGAGAAGCAGGGCGGCAGCGACGTACGGGCCAATACGACCGAGGCACGACCGCTCGCCGAGGACGGGACGTACGAGCTGGCGGGCCACAAGTGGTTCTGCTCGGCGCCGATGTCGGACGGCTTCCTCGTGCTCGCGCAGGCTCCCGGCGGGCTGACCTGCTTCCTCGTCCCGCGCGTATTGGAGGACGGCACGCGCAATGTCTTCCGCATCCAGCGGCTCAAGGACAAGCTCGGCAACAAGTCGAACGCCTCCAGCGAGGTCGAGTTCGACGGGACCTGGGCGCGCCGGGTCGGGGACGAGGGGCGCGGGGTGCGCACCATCATCGAGATGGTCGCGGCGACCCGCCTCGACTGTGTGCTCGGCTCGGCCTCGCTGATGCGGCAGGCCGTCGCGCAGGCCATCCACCACTGCACCTACCGCGAGGCGTTCGGCGGCAGGCTCATCGACAAGCCGCTGATGCGGAACGTACTGGCGGATCTGGCGCTGGAGTCCGAGGCCGCGACGACGCTGGCGCTGCGGCTCGCCGCCGCGTACGACGACGGCAGCGAGCAGGAGCGGGCGTTCCTGCGGCTCGCGGTGCCGGCCGCCAAGTACTGGGTCACCAAGCGGTGTACGCCGGTGGCGGTCGAGGCCCTGGAGTGCCTGGGCGGCAACGGGTACGTAGAGGAGTCCGGCATGCCCCGGCTGCTGCGCGAGTCGCCGCTCAACTCCGTCTGGGAGGGCGCGGGCAACGTACAGGCGCTGGATGTCCTGCGCGCGCTGCAGCGGGAGCCGGGTGCCCTCGACGCGTATCTGCGCGAGGTGGGACGAGCCCGGGGCGCCGACCACCGCCTCGACGGGGCGATCAAGAACCTGCTGGCCGAACTCGCCGACCTGGACGGCATCGAGGGCCGCGCCCGCCGTCTCGTCGAGCGCATCGCGCTGGTGCTCCAGGGGTCACTGCTCGTCCAGTACGCGCCCCCGGAGGTCGCCGACGCGTTCTGCGCGTCACGCCTGGGCGGCGACTGGGGCTCGGCCTTCGGCACCCTGCCGCACAGTCTGGATCTGGCCACGGTGGTGGAGCGGGCGCGGCCGGTGTCCTGAACCGCTCATACCCGCCGGGATACGGGGGTGGTGCTGCGCCGACACGGCACCACCCCCGCTCTCCGGCCCCGTTCAAGGAGCGCGGACGCCGCACGGGCGACGTCGTTGTCAGTTTCAAGGAACCTTGTGACCGTTGGCGAGAGTTGCAGACCGTTGCATTCGTTTGCGCTCCTTGTACGAACTCCCGGCGTCATGAGCCGAGAACAGGCACGATGTGTGGTGACGGCGGCGTCACAGCTCGTGCGCGGTACCGGTTTCGGGAGTGCCCTGTGAAGACCACATCGTTCAACCCCGCCCGTTTCGCTCCGCTGGACGCGTCCGAAACGGTCCGGCATCTCCGGGAGACCTGGGCCGCGACACTCGGGGACGGGCACTCCCCGAGCGCACCGCGCCCGGTCATCGGACAATCGTGGCAAAGAATGAAACGTTTCGGTATTCAACCCGAACAGGGCACGGACAGCGTGCGGTTGCAGACGGAGGAGCTCGAGCACCGCCGCACCTCGACCGCACTCGCCGACGTGATGCCGACCCTCAGCGGCGGTCTCGGTTCGGTCGCCGACGCGTCCCTGCAGATCATGGTGGTCACCGACCCGGAGGGCCGGGTGCTGTGGCGCGAGGGCAACGCGGGCGTGCTGCGCCGGGCCGACACCATCTGTCTGGAGGAGGGCGCCGCCTGGAGCGAGGACACCACGGGCACCAACGCGATCGGCACCGCGCTGAGCACCGGCAGCGCCGTCCAGGTGCACTCGGCCGAGCACTTCGTGCGCACCCTGCACGACTGGACCTGCGCCGCCGCCCCGGTGCACGACCCGCGTGACGGGCGGCTGCTGGGCATCATCGACGTGAGCGGACCCCAGAGCAGCTTCCATCCCTCCACGCTCGCCCTGGTCGACTCGGTGTCCCGGCTGGCCGAAAGCGAACTGCGGTACCGGCATCTGGCGGCCATCGAGCGGCTGCGCGCGGTGGCCGCGCCCCTCCTGTGCCGTCTGGGCGGCAAGGCACTGGTGGTGGACACGCACGGCTGGCTCGCCGCGGTCACCGGGATGCCGCCCGTCGACCGGGTCCCGCTGCCCGACTCCCTCGGGGCGGGCCGCGTCTGGCTGCCCTCCCTGGGAGCCTGCGTCGCCGAGCCGATGCCCGGCGGCTGGCTGCTGCGGGTCATCGAGGCCGACACCCCGGCGAGTGCGAGCCGTGTGGTGCTGGACCTCAGCGAGCCGCGGCGGCTGTGCGCGACCGTCTCGGGCGCGGCGGGCAGTTGGACGCAGGACCTGAGCCCCCGCCACGCCGAGCTGCTGTACGTGCTGGCCGTGCACCGGCAGGGGCGCAGCGCGGCCCAGCTCGCGGTCGACCTCTTCGACGACCCGACCCGCACGGTGACGGTCCGCGCCGAACTGTCCCGGGTACGGCGACGTCTCACGGGGCTTCTCGATCACCGGCCGTACCGCTTCCGTGAGGAGGTGGAGGTCGAGGTCCTGCTGCCGGACGATCCGCGCGATCTGCTGCCGCACTCGGCGGCGCCCGCGGTGCTGGGGGTGCGGGCGGGCGGGGCGACGGGAGAGGGGTAGGGACTCCCGGGTGCGCATGACAGGGGTAGGGGACTCCCGCGTGCGTATGACAAGGACGGGGGACTCCCGCGTGCGCATGAGGGACTTCATTCCCTGGGTGAGCGTGTCGAGGGCCGCGCGCAGGTGACGGACCGTCGTATGCGTATTTCGTGAGCGTCTTCCGGGGTCTTCGACCAGGCACGTGACTCTCTGCCGTAGCATCCCCTCACAGGCCACCCCACCCGTCTCTCCGTCAACGTCCTGAGCGTGAGAGGCAGTTGGCCTTCCCGGGAGGACGCATGAAGCACCGCGGCAGGCACCGTCGTCGCAGGCGGGGACAGGCGCTGCGCGCCACCCTGGCCGGAACCGCCCTCGCGCTCACCGCGGCCGCCACCCTGATCAGCACCTCCCAGGCCACGAGCAGCGGCAGTCCGGGCGCGCTGACCCGGCTCACCTCGGCGTCCGCGATCGGCGAGCTGCGCCTCCACGAGAACCTGGCCTCCCAGGACACGCTCGACACGCTCACCCGGCGCATGGGCGGAAACGTCGGCGTCGAGGGCGTCCTCGACAGTGCCGACCACGCGATGCGGAGCAGGTCCGACTGCTCGGCCTCTGAGCGGGCCGCGCTGCCGGTCGAGCCGAAGGCCACGCGCGCGTACTGCTGGGACAGCGGTGACGCGACGACCCGGCAGTGGCAGCCGCGGTCCGTCACCACCTCGGGCGACGCCGACGACGACGGGCAGTGGGGCGCACGCCGGGTCATCCTCGCGGGCTGGTCGCACAACGAACGGCAGGCCGCCGCGCCGACCCAGGACAACGGCCTGGCCCGGATCGCCTTCGTCGACGCGACCGACCCGAACGCCCTCACCTACCGCTGGGTCCTGCTCGTCGCCCCGCGCGACGGCGGCAAGGACTTCGCGGCGGTCCGCTCGGGCCTCGGCGGCATGGTCTGGTACCAGGACAAGCTGATCGTCACCGCCGCGAACGGCGCGGGCCTGCTCGTCTTCGACCTGCACCGCATCCTGAAGACCGACGTGGACAGCGGCGCCGTCGGCGAGGCGAGCGGCGGCTACTCGGCCGACGGCTACCAGTACGTGCTCCCGGCGATCGGCTCGTACGACGTGACCGGCGGCGCGTGTACGGCCGGCAGCGACAAGGCCGTCCCCTGTTTCGGCTCCCTCTCCCTCGACCGTACGACGGCGCCGGACAGCCTGGTGGCGACCGAGCCGTCCACGTCCGGCGGCGCGGACCGCACCCGTGTCTGGCGCTACACGTACAGCACCTCCGCCTACCGCACGGGTCTGCTCGCGGGTGACATCCACGGCCGCGTCGACGCGACGGAGGCGTACCGGAGCAAGGCCGTCGGACTGTCCGGCGTCCTCTCACACACGCGTCGGGGCGCGGACAAGGCCGACTGGTACGTCGGCCGCGCCCCGCACAGCCGTACCCAGCACGCCGCCCTGTGGCGCCAGACCGACAGCGGCGCCACGGCGGCCACCTGCACCGCGGACCAGTCGCACGCCTGCTGGGGCCTGGGCGCCACGTCCCTCTCCTACTGGCAGGAGACGGGCGAGCTGTGGACGCTGACGGGCGCGGCGGCGGATCGGGTGCTCTACGCGGTTCCGCTGTCGTCGGTCGACGGCTCGCTGGAGTAGACGCCCGCCTCGGGGCAGGCCCCGTTCTTGAGAGCGGGTCCGGTGGCAGGCCTGCCCGCGAAAGCGGTCCGCGGTCATTTTTGGAGGCGGACGCACCCCCATGGTTCCCTGGCCGGCATGAGCAACGTCACTGTGACCACCTGGTCCCTGGAGCAGACGGCCCCGACCGACCTGCTCCCCGCGAGCGCGCCCGACGGGGATTTCCGGATCGTGCGCTCCGAGGTCCCCTCGCCCGAGTTCAGCCGCTTCCTGTACGCGTCGGTCGGCGGGGACATCAGCTGGACCGACCGGCTCGGCTGGACGTACGCGCAGTGGCAGGAAGTCCTGGAGCGGCCGGCCGTGGAGACCTGGGTCGCGTACGACTGGGGGACGCCCGCGGGCTATGTCGAGCTCGACCCGCAGGACGACGGTGCCGTGGAGGTCATGTACTTCGGGCTCATCCCCGCCTTCCGGGGGCGCCGGATCGGCGGCCACCTCCTCTCCCACGGGGTCGCGCGGGCCTGGGACCTGGCCGAGCGCTGGCCGGAGCGGG
Organism: Streptomyces sp. NPDC029292; assembly: GCF_055569295.1. NCBI lineage: Bacteria > Bacillati > Actinomycetota > Actinomycetes > Kitasatosporales > Streptomycetaceae > Streptomyces > Streptomyces sp. NPDC029292. The sequence goes on along the minus strand of NZ_JBVHXR010000008.1, from coordinate 46,650 downwards.
CCGAGACCAAGCGGGTCTGGCTGCATACCTGCAGCCTGGACGGGGAGCACGCGATGGACAACTATCTGCGGCGCGGCTTCAAACTCTTCGACACCAAGGTCGAGGACGAACCGGACGTAGCCGCACCGGGCCCCTGGCCTGGAGCGCACACCGTCTGACCTGCCGGGACGCGGCCGGGGACCCGGACGTGTGACCGACGACACCCTTGTCTCACCATTCGGGACAAGGGTGTCCACATGATGGATGACGGTGGACTGGCCCGAGATCCGCGTGACACGCTTCCGTCATGTCTGGAACTGGAATTGCCTTGGTGAGTCGGCGGCACGTCGACCTCGGCCGCATGTCCAGCGCCATCTGTCCGGCGAGCTGACGCTGCGCCACAGGGCCTCCGGCCCGGGCAGCACCGCCGACCCCCTTTCTTTTGCGACCCTTGCGCAATGACGCGCCCATACTTCTGTATGCGCCCGTATGTGCAGGTCAGAGCCGCTGTCAGACTTGTCCCGCAGTCTCGAAGGACGTAACAACCATGGCCGCCACCCCGCAGAATCCCGCCGCCGCGCCCCGCCGCAAGGTGAGCCGTCACCGCGGCGAGGGTCAGTGGGCCGTGGGTCACTTCACCCCGCTCAACGGCAACGAACAGTTCAAGAAGGACGACGACGGTCTCAATGTGCGGACACGCATTGAGACGATCTACTCCAAGCGGGGCTTCGACTCGATCGACCCCAACGACCTTCGCGGCCGTATGCGCTGGTGGGGCCTGTACACCCAGCGCAAGCCCGGCATCGACGGCGGCAAGACCGCGATCCTGGAGCCGGAGGAGCTGGACGACAAGTACTTCATGCTCCGCGTCCGGATCGACGGCGGCCGGCTGACCACCGAGCAGCTGCGCGTCATCGGCGAGATCTCGCAGGAGTTCGCGCGCGGCACCGCCGACCTCACCGACCGGCAGAACGTGCAGTACCACTGGATCCGCATCGAGGACGTCCCCGAGATCTGGGACCGCCTGGAGGCCGTCGGCCTGTCCACGACCGAGGCCTGCGGTGACACGCCCCGTGTGATCCTCGGCTCGCCCGTCGCCGGCATCGCCGAGGACGAGATCATCGACGGCACCCCGGCGCTCGAAGAGATCCACCGCCGGATCATCGGCAACAAGGACTTCTCGAACCTGCCCCGCAAGTTCAAGTCCGCGATCTCCGGCTCGCCGCTGCTGGACGTGGCGCACGAGATCAACGACATCGCCTTCGTCGGCGTGAACCACCCCGAGCACGGCCCCGGCTTCGACCTCTGGGTCGGCGGCGGTCTCTCCACCAACCCGAAGATCGGCCAGCGCCTGAACGCCTGGGTCCCGCTGGACGAGGTCGCGGACGTCTACGAGGGCGTCATCTCGATCTTCCGCGACTACGGCTACCGGCGCCTTCGTACCCGCGCTCGCCTGAAGTTCCTGCTCGCCGACTGGGGTGTCGAGAAGTTCCGCCAGGTCCTGGAGGACGAGTACCTGCAGCGGAAACTCGTCGACGGCCCGGCCCCCGACCAGCCGGTGGCCCGCTGGCGCGACCACGTCGGTGTGCACCGGCAGCAGGACGGCCGCTACTACGTCGGCTTCGCGCCGCGCGTGGGCCGTGTGGACGGCGCGACGCTCACGAAGATCGCCGAGCTGGCCGAGGCGCACGGCTCGGGCCGCCTGCGCACCACCGCCGAGCAGAAGATGATCGTCCTCGACGTGGACGAGGCGCAGATCGACTCGCTCGTCGAGGGCCTGGAGGCGCTCGACCTGACCGTGCGGCCCTCCACCTTCCGGCGCGGCACGATGGCCTGCACCGGCATCGAGTACTGCAAGCTCGCGATCGTCGAGACCAAGGCGCGCGGTGCTTCCCTGATCGACGAACTCGAGCGCCGCCTCCCGGAGTTCGAAGAGCCGATCACCATCAACATCAACGGCTGCCCGAACGCCTGCGCCCGTATCCAGGTGGCGGACATCGGTCTCAAGGGCCAGCTGGTCCTCAACGACCAGGGCGAGCAGGTCGAGGGCTTCCAGGTGCACCTGGGCGGCGCGCTCGGCCTGGAGGCCGGTTTCGGCCGCAAGGTCCGTGGCCTGAAGGTCACTTCGGAGGAGCTGCCCGACTACGTCGAGCGTGTCCTCAAGCGCTTCCAGGAGGAGCGCGAGGACGGCGAGCGCTTCGCCACCTGGGCCACGCGCGCCAGCGAGGAGTCGCTCTCATGAGTGAGCGTGCCGCCCCCTTCTACTGCCCCTACTGCGGAGACGAGGACCTGCGACCCAGCGAGCAGGGTCACGGCGCATGGGAATGCGCGGCGTGCAATCGAGCCTTCCAGTTGAAGTTCCTCGGGCTGCTCGCCCGTGGGGTTCAGCGCAATGACGGTGGAGGGGACGAGATATGACGGCGATTCAGGAAGAGCGTACGGCCGAAGAGCTGAAGAGCCTCGCCGAGCAGGCGGGGCGCGACCTTGAGGACGCCTCCGCTCTGGAAATCCTTCAGTGGGCCGCCGGCACGTTCGGCAAGAACTTCTGCGTGACCTCCTCCATGGAGGACGCGGTGGTCGCCCACCTCGCGTCCCGCGCGTTCCCCGGCGTCGACGTGGTCTTCCTCGACACGGGTTACCACTTCCCGGAGACCATCGGCACCCGGGACGCGGTCGAGGCCGTGATGGACGTCAACGTCATCACGCTCACCCCGCGTCAGACGGTGGCCGAGCAGGACGCCGAGTACGGCCCCAAGCTGCACGACCGCGACCCGGACCTGTGCTGCGCGCTGCGCAAGGTCAAGCCCCTCGAGGAGGGGCTCACGAAGTACAGCGCCTGGGCCACGGGCCTGCGTCGCGACGAGTCCCCGACCCGGGCGAACACCCCGGTCGTCGGCTGGGACGAGAAGCGCCGCAAGGTCAAGATCTCGCCGATCGCCCGTTGGACGCAGGACGACGTCGACGCGTACGTCGCCGAGCACGGGGTCCTCACCAACCCGCTGCTGATGGACGGTTACGCCTCCGTCGGCTGCGCGCCCTGCACCCGCCAGGTCCTCGAGGGCGAGGACGCGCGCGCGGGCCGCTGGGCCGGACGCGCGAAGACCGAGTGCGGGCTGCACGGATGACTACGACCACTCAGATTTCCCAGGAGCAGCAAGTGACAACCGGAGCCACCATCTGGCTCACGGGTCTGCCGAGTGCCGGCAAGACCACCATCGCGTACGAGCTGGCAGGACGGCTGCGCGAGGAGGGCCACCGCGTCGAGGTGCTCGACGGCGACGAGATCCGCGAGTTCCTCTCGTCGGGCCTCGGCTTCTCCCGCGAGGACCGTGACACGAACGTGCAGCGGATCGGCTTCCTCGCCGAGCTGCTGGCGCGCAACGGCGTCAAGGCGCTCGTGCCGGTGATCGCGCCGTACGCGGACAGCCGTGAGGCGGTGCGGGGGCGCCACCAGACGGGCGGCACCGCGTACCTGGAGGTGCATGTGGCGACTCCGGTCGAGGTGTGCTCCGTGCGCGATGTGAAGGGGCTGTACGCCAAGCAGGCCGCGGGCGAGATCTCGGGGCTCACCGGCGTGGACGACCCCTACGAGGAGCCCGCGTCGCCCGATCTGCGCATCGAGTCGCACACCCAGTCCGTGCAGGAGTCCGCGGCCGCGCTGCATGCGCTGCTCGCCGAAAGGGGTCTCGCATGACGACCGCAGCCACTGTCTCCGAGACTGCTGACGATTCCGAGGGCGCCAGCAGCCCGTACGCGCTGTCGCACCTGGACGCGCTGGAGTCCGAGGCCGTCCACATCTTCCGTGAGGTCGCGGGCGAGTTCGAGCGGCCGGTGATCCTCTTCTCCGGCGGCAAGGACTCCATCGTCATGCTGCACCTCGCGCTGAAGGCGTTCGCCCCCGCGGCGATCCCCTTCACGCTGCTGCACGTCGACACCGGACACAACTTCCCCGAGGTCCTGGAGTACCGCGACCGTGTGGTCGCCGAACATGGGCTGCGCCTCCATGTGGCCTCCGTACAGGACTACATCGACCGCGGTGTCCTCAAGGAGCGCCCGGACGGCACCCGCAACCCGCTGCAGACCGTGCCGCTCACCGAGAAGATCCAGTCCGAGCGCTTCGACGCCGTCTTCGGCGGCGGACGCCGCGACGAGGAAAAGGCGCGGGCGAAGGAGCGCGTCTTCTCGCTGCGCGACGAGTTCTCCCAGTGGGACCCGCGCCGCCAGCGCCCCGAACTGTGGCAGCTCTACAACGGCCGCCACGCACCCGGCGAACACGTCCGCGTCTTCCCGCTCTCCAACTGGACCGAGCTGGACGTCTGGCAGTACATCGCCCGCGAAGACATCGAGCTGCCCGAGATCTACTTCGCGCACGAGCGTGAGGTCTTCATGCGATCCAACATGTGGCTGACCGCCGGTGAGTGGGGCGGCCCGAAGGACGGCGAAACCGTCGAGAAGCGGCTCGTCCGCTACCGCACCGTCGGTGACATGTCCTGCACCGGCGCCGTCGACTCCGACGCGACCACGCTGGACGCCGTGATCGCCGAGATCGCCGCCTCCCGCCTCACCGAGCGGGGCGCCACCCGCGCCGACGACAAGATGTCCGAGGCCGCGATGGAAGACCGCAAGCGCGAGGGGTACTTCTAGTCATGACCAGCACCACCGAACCCACCGAGCCGCTGTCGGTCGAGCAGTTGTCGGCGACCACCCTGCTGCGCTTCGCCACCGCGGGCTCCGTCGACGACGGCAAGTCCACCCTCGTCGGACGCCTGCTGCACGACTCCAAGTCGGTCCTGACGGACCAGCTGGAGGCCGTGGAGCGCGTCTCGGCCAGCCGCGGCCAGGAGGCCCCCGACCTCGCGCTGCTCACGGACGGCCTGCGCGCCGAGCGCGAGCAGGGCATCACCATCGACGTGGCGTACCGCTACTTCGCGACCGCGCGCCGCCGCTTCATCCTGGCCGACACACCGGGTCACGTGCAGTACACGCGGAACATGGTCACCGGTGCCTCGACCGCCGACCTGGCCGTCGTCCTCGTCGACGCCCGCAACGGCGTCATCGAGCAGACCCGCCGGCACGCCGCCGTCGCCGCACTCCTGCGCGTCCCGCACGTCGTCCTCGCCGTGAACAAGATGGACCTCGTCGAGTACAAGGAGTCCGTCTTCGCCGCCATCGCCGAGGAGTTCACGGCGTACGCCTCCGAGCTGGGCGTCCCCGAGATCACCGCGATCCCGATCTCGGCACTCGCCGGTGACAACGTGGTGGACGCCTCCGCGAACATGGACTGGTACGGCGGCCCGACGGTCCTGGAGCACCTGGAGACCGTGCCGGTCAGCCACGACCTGGCGCACTGCCACGCGCGCCTTCCCGTGCAGTACGTGATCCGCCCGCAGACCGCCGAGCACCCCGACTACCGGGGGTACGCCGGTCAGATCGCGGCCGGTACGTTCCGCGTCGGCTCCGAGGTCACCGTGCTGCCCTCCGGCCGTACGTCGAAGGTCGCCGGGATCGACCTGCTGGGCAAGCCGGTCGACGTCGCGTGGACCCCGCAGTCGGTGACCCTCCTCCTTGAGGACGACATCGACATCTCGCGCGGCGACCTGATCGTGCCGACCACGGACGCGCCCCCGACCACCCAGGACGTCGAGGCGACCGTCTGCCACGTCGCCGACCAGCCGCTCACCGTCGGCCACCGCGTGCTGCTCAAGCACGGCACCCGCACGGTCAAGGCGATCGTCAAGGACATCCCGTCCCGGCTGACGCTGGACGACCTGTCGCTGCACCCGCACCCCGGGCAGCTGGTCGCCAACGACATCGGTCGCGTCGTGATCCGTACCGCCGAGCCGCTGCCGCTCGACTCGTACGCCGACTCCCGCCGCACCGGCGCGTTCATCCTGATCGACCCGGCGGACGGCACGACCCTGACCGCGGGCATGGTCGGCGAGTCCTTCGCCGCGCCGCAGCCGGTCAAGGACGAGGCCGACGACGACGGGTGGGACTTCTGACATGACGTCCACCGACTTCTACTCCACGTTCGCGAAGGAGGGCGGCCGCGTCGGCAGCGGCGCCCTCGGCAGCGGGCAGGGCGGAGTCGCGCGATGTGCGCGATGACGTACGCGCACCGCTTGCGCGCCCCGTCCCCCCACCCGACGTCCCGGACGCGACGAAGACCTGCCGACCTTCCCGGCCACGACTGAAACGTGACCGCCGGGCCAACGAGAGGAACCCCTCCCGTGCCTGCCATCAGCTCCACCGCTGTACGTCGCGGCCTCGCCGTGATCACCGCACTCCCGCTGCTCGCGCTCGCCGCCTGCAGCTACGGCTCCGAGTCGAAGAGCGACACCTCCTCGAAGGAGAAGGTCGCCGCCGGGTCCAGCAAGATCGACGGTCTCGACTCCGTGAAGATCGGCTACTTCGGCAACCTCACCCACGCCACCGCGCTCGTGGGCCGCCAGGAGGGCCTCTTCCAAAAGGAGCTGGGCGCCACGAAGGCCCAGTACCAGACCTTCAACGCCGGCCCGTCCGAGATCGAAGCGCTCAACTCGAAGTCCATCGACATCGGCTGGATCGGCCCCTCGCCGTCGATCAACGGCTACACCAAGTCGCTCGGCAAGAACCTGCGCATCATCGGCGGTTCGGCGTCCGGCGGCGTGAAGCTGGTCGTCAACCCGAAGAAGATCAAGTCCCTGAAGGACGTCAAGGGCAAGAAGATCGCGACCCCGCAGCTGGGCAACACGCAGGACGTGGCGTTCCTCAACTGGATCGCGGACCAGGGCTGGAAGGTCGACGCGAACAGCGGCAAGGGCGATGTCTCGGTCGTCCGCACGGACAACAAGATCACCCCGGACGCGTACAAGTCCGGCTCCATCGACGGCGCCTGGGTGCCGGAGCCGACCGCGTCCAAGCTGGTCGCCGAGGGCGGCAAGGTGCTGCTCGACGAGGCCGACCTGTGGCCCGACAAGAAGTTCGTGATCACGAACATCATCGTGTCGCAGAGCTTCCTCAAGGAGCACCCGAAGGTCGTCGAGGCCGTGCTGAAGGGCTCGGTCGAGACCAACGAGTGGATCAACGCCAACCCCGACAAGGCGAAGGCCGCGGCGAACAAGCAGCTGGCGACGGACTCCGGCAAGGCGCTGCCCACCGACGTCCTGGACCCGGCCTGGAGTTCCATCCAGATCACCAATGACCCGCTGGCCGCCACCCTCAACACCGAGGCGGAGCACGCGGTGAAGGCCGGTCTGCTGGAGAAGCCGAACCTGACGGGCATCTACGACCTCACGCTCCTGAACAAGGTCCTCAAGGCCGCGGGCGAGAGCACGGTCGACGACGCCGGTCTCGGCGTCAAGTAAGCCCGGATCCCGATGAGTTCCCAGGAGGTGACGACCATGGCCACGACCACGACCCTCGCCAAGGACGCCGACGGCGCCGAAGCGGTCGAGTACGCCGCCCGGATCGAGCATGTCTCGAAGTCCTTCGCCGGGCCGGGCGGGCAGCAGCTGGTCCTCGACGACATCACCCTCGATGTCGCGCCGGGCGAGTTCGTCACCCTCCTGGGGGCCTCGGGGTGCGGCAAGTCGACGCTGCTCAACCTGGTCGCGGGCCTCGACGCCCCGACCGCGGGCAGCATCACGACCAACGGGCGCCCGGCCCTGATGTTCCAGGAGCACGCCCTCTTCCCGTGGCTGACCGCGGGCAAGAACATCGAACTCGCCCTGAGGCTCAGGGGAGTTCCGAAGAACGAGCGGCGCGACAGGACCGAGGAGCTGCTCGAACTCGTACGGCTGGGAGGCGCGTACGGCAAGCGGGTGCACGAGCTGTCCGGCGGTATGCGCCAGCGCGTGGCGATGGCCCGCGCGCTCGCGCAGGACAGCCAGATCCTGCTGATGGACGAGCCGTTCGCGGCGCTGGACGCGATCACGCGGGACATGCTGCACGACGAGCTGACCCGGATCTGGAGCGAGACGGGGCTGTCCGTCCTCTTCGTCACGCACAACGTGCGCGAGGCGGTACGGCTCGCGGAGCGCGTGATCCTGCTGTCCTCCCGTCCCGGGCGGATCGCCCGCGAATGGACGGTGGACATTCCGCAGCCGCGCCGCATCGAGGACGCGCCCGTGGCGGAACTGTCCATCCAGATCACCGAAGAACTGCGTGGGGAGATCCGCCGCCATGGCCAGCACTGAGACGAAGCGGACGGACACTCCCGTCAACGACAGCCCCGGCAAGGACAACTACCAGATGGCCGGTCTGGAGGCCGGGCTCGACGCCCTCGACGTCGGCGTCACCGGTCTCTCCACCAGCCGGTCCTTCGGGCTGACCTTCAAGCAGAAGGTGCTGCCCCCGCTCATCGCGTTCGCGGTGGTGCTCGTGGTCTGGCAGTCGCTGATCTCGTTCGACATCGTCACGGACCCGACCAAGCTGCCCACGCCCTCGGACGTGTGGGGCGAGGTCAAGAACGCCTGGCTGCAGGGCACGCTGCTCGACTACATCTGGACCAGCGTGTCGCGCGGTCTGCTCGGCTTCCTGTTCGCCCTGGCGATCGGCACCCCGCTGGGTCTGGTGGTGGCGCGCGTGAGGTTCATCCGCGCCGCGATCGGCCCGGTCCTGTCGGGCCTGCAGTCCCTGCCCTCGGTGGCGTGGGTACCGCCGGCCGTCATCTGGCTCGGCCTGAACAACTCGATGATGTACGCGGTGATCCTGCTCGGCGCCGTTCCGTCGATCGCCAACGGCCTGGTGTCGGGCGTCGACCAGGTGCCGCCGCTGTTCCTGCGCGCCGGCCGCACGATGGGCGCGACGGGCCTGAAGGGCACCTGGCACATTCTCATGCCGGCCGCGCTGCCCGGTTACCTGGCAGGCCTGAAGCAGGGCTGGGCGTTCTCCTGGCGCTCGCTGATGGCGGCGGAGATCATCGCGTCCTCCCCCGACCTGGGCGTGGGCCTGGGCCAGTTGCTGGAGAACGGCCGCAACGCCAGTTCCATGTCGATGGTCTTCCTCGCCATCTTCCTCATCCTGTTCGTCGGTATCGCCATCGACCTGCTCATCTTCAGCCCGGTGGAGCGGTGGGTGCTGCGCAGCCGCGGTCTCCTCGTGAAGAGCTGAGTCCGTCATGCACAAGCCGGTCCGCCCCGTCCTTGTCGTCATCGCTCACGGCAGCCGCGACCCGCGGCACGCCGCGACCGTGCACGCCCTGGTGCGACGGGTACGCGCCATGCGCCCCGGGCTGCGCGTGGAGACCGGCTTCCTGGACTTCAACATCCCGTCGGTGAACGGAGTGTTGGAGTCCCTGGCGGAGGAGGGCGTACGAGATGTGGTCGCTCTGCCGCTCCTCCTCACCCGCGCGTTCCACGCCAAGTCGGACATCCCGGCAGTGCTGCGGGAGGCCCCGTCGCGGCTGCGCATCCGCCAGGCGGAGGTGCTCGGCCCGTCACCGCTGCTGACGGCCGCGCTCGAACGGCGGTTGTACGAGGCGGGGCTGACCCCCGCCGACAAGTCCTCGACCGGGGTCGTGCTGGCCTCGGCGGGGTCCACGGACCCGGAGGCGATCGCAGTGATCGCAGAAATCGCGCGGGAGTGGCGGAGCACCGGTTGGTGCGCCGTGCGGCCTGCGTTCGCCTCCGCATCCCTTCCCCGCACGGAGGACGCCGTGCGGGAACTGCGCGCCCTCGGCTGTGCCCGCGTCGCCGTCGCCCCCTATGTCCTCGCACCCGGCTTCCTGCCGGACCGCATCGCGCGGGGTGCGGCCGAGGCGGACCTCCTCGCCGATGTGCTGGGTCCCTCGCCGGAGGTGGCCCGGGTGCTCATCGAGCGGTACGACGAGGCGCGGGTACCGGCGCTGGCCGCCGTCGGCGCCTGAAGCGTCACCGGCACAGCTGATCCCCGAGCGCCGTCCGCGCGTACCGCACGATCCGTCCGCTGCGGGTGCGGCTCAGCAACCCCGCGTCGTAGAGCACGGCGAGATGCTGGCTGACCGCGCCGGGGGTCACGTCGAGACGGTGGGCCAGTTCGGTGGTGGAGGCGGGTTCCGCGAGCAGCAGAAGCAGGCGGGCGCGGGCCCGGCCGAGCAGCCGGACGAGGACGCGGTCGGTGACGGGAGGCGGCTCCTCGGAGATGGTGGCGCGGCCCCGGGCGGGATACGACAGCAGGGGCGGCCTCCCGTGATCGAGCCAGGTGGCCGCGCCCCGGGCGAACATCGTCGGGGTCAGCACCATGCCGCGCCCCGCGACCCGGATGTCCCCCTTGGGCCAGTCGGAGTCGGTGGGATGGATCAGCCGGACGGCATCCCCGGTCCAGGTCAGGCGACGGTCGAGGCTCGGGAAGAGCTGGGCCGCGCCCTGCTCGGCGAGCACCTTCGCGTGGTGGGTGAGGTCCGCCTCCAGGACCGACTGCGCCCTGGGCCACCAGTCCGGGGCCAGGCACTCGCGCCAGTAGCCGTCCAGGGCCGCGACGATCCGCTCCAGCAGGGCCGCGGGGTCGTCCAGTCCCCGCGCGATCACCGGCGGCAGCCCGCCGGGCGTGACGGCGAAGGTCCGCTCGAAGTCGGGAGCGAGCAGTTCGAGGGGCGTGGCCCGCAGGATCAGCCTGCACCCAACGCCGGGAAAGGTAGGAGCAATGACGTGCAACCGTCAATGAATGCTGCAAAGAATGGCGCAACTCCCCTCCGTGAGACGTCGATTCATCCGAGGAGCGTTCAGATTCTGGACCGCTGTTCAGGCAGGCCTCATTGGCTGGGATCACTGTTCAGTCAGGCCTGACTCGCTGGTCCGCTGTTCAGTCAAGTCTGATTCGATGATTCGATGATTCGCTGGTCCGCTCATGTCCGGGACAGGCGAGGATCCCGGCCGCTTCGGGCCAGCGCCCGCTCGAAGACGGGCGCGTCGCCGGGGACGTCCACCGGGTCGGCGAAGCCGTCGTACTGACGGTAGAGATCGCCGTGCTTCTCGACGACGTCCAGGACGAGCCGGGCCGCGCCGTCCGAGATCCGGAACTCCTGGCCGGTGGCCGTGGCAACGTCCCAGCCGTGGACCGCCGTCTCCTTGACGATCATCGAGGCCAGTTCGGCGGCGGGCATCTTCGCCATCCCGAGGTCGACCTCGCCCTCCCACACGGCCGGGTCGTCCCAGGCGGCGACGGCACGGTCGAGCTGGTCGGCGTACGCCTGGGCCCAGCCGGGGTCGGCCGTGAAGTCGCGGCCGGTCAGCTCCTCGGAGAGCTGCTCGCGCAGCGCCCGGTGCTCCATGCCGTGCGAGGTGTAGAGGACCCAGTGGTTCACCAGGGTGCGGACGTCCCAGTCCGGGCAGTGCGTGGGCTCGGACAGCTGCGCCGCCGTGACACCGCGGGCCACCCGCGCGGCCTCGACGGCGCATTCCACCATGTACGGGTGCACGTTCTTGTACGGATTACTCATGCGTCCCACGCTAGGAACGCCGCGCTCAGTCCTCTTGAAGAAACGCGACAGCCTCGTCGGCGAGCCGCACCAGCTCCGGCACCGGCAGTGAACCCGCCTGCCTGCGCTCACGCGCGAACGTGTTCGCCAGCCGCTGGAGGAGGTCGTTCAGCGGAGTCGGTACGCCGTACAGCCGCCCCAGGAGGGCGATTTCGCCGTTCAGATAGTCGGCCTCGATGGTGCCGGTGCCGCGGTCGAGGGACTGCCAGGACGATCCGGCGCCGCGCTCGGAGCCGTCGAAGGGCTCGAAGCGGATTTTGTCGCTCCGGGCCTCCTTCTGCTCCTCCTCGCTGGTATACGCGATTCCCGCGGCGGCGAGCACCGCCTCGCCCTCCGCGCGCACGCGTCCGAAGAGCGCCAGGCCCTCTTCGCTGGTGAGGACGCCGCTGACCGCCTCGATGGCGTTCGCGAGATTGCCGAGGAGCTTGGCGTACTGCCAGCGGGCCACGTCCGGCACGACCGGCGCCTCGAAGCGCGCCTTCTCCAGATCGGCGGCGATACGGCGGGCCGTCTCGTCCGTGCCGTGCGGATGGCGGCCGATGTGCAGGATGCCGGTGAGTGGGGTGCCGGCCGCGGACACGACACCGGGTTCGACGAAGGTGGCGGGCAGCCAGACGCAGACCCCGTACACCCGGCGGAAGCGGCGCAGCGCGAGGCGCTGGCTCTCCACGCCGTTCTGCGCGCAGACCAGCGGCAGCCGCTCGGCCGCCGTACCGCCGCCCGCCACCGGGCTCGGACCCCAGGCCTCCAGGGCCGCCTCGCCGTCCTGCGTCTTGACGGCGAGCACCAGCACGTCGTCGGCGCGCAGTTCCCCGAGCGCGCCCGGCCCGTCCACCGTGGGCAGCCGGTAGGTGATCTCGCCCTCCGGCACCCTCAACCGCAGCCCGCCCGCGCGCAGCGCCTCGTAGTGCGCGCCCCGCGCGACCAGGACCACCTCGTGCCCCGCCCCGGCCAGCCGACCACCGATGGCCCCGCCGATCGCCCCTGCTCCGATGATGATGTAGCGCATACCCACGAGCCTCGCACAGATGGCTGCAGTGGCCATCGACAATCCTGCAAACTCTGTGTGACCCCATGGCCCTGGCCGTCCGATCCGGCACGTGCCAGGCTGTCCGCCGTGCGTAAATTGACCTTCCTGTTCGGAGCGTTGTTCCTGCTCCTCACGGGATTCGGGGCATGCTCGGCGACGCTCCAGTGGCATCGGGCCGAACTGATCGACGACGACCCGGTACGGGTCACGGGTGTGGTCTCCCGGATCGTCGACCCCGACACGAAATACCGGAAGGAAGAGATCACGTACACGGTCGACGGGCGCCGCCACACCACGGTGCGGAAACTCGACACCGACCTCAGCCACCCGAAGACGGGACACCGGGTGTGCCTGGAGGCGGCCCGAACGCATCCCGAGGTGGTCCGGCTGTGCGGCGACCACTATCCGCAGGGCGACGACGCGTTCCCCGTCTATGTTCTGGTGACGGTGTTCGGCACCGCCGGGGTGCTGTTCGCCATCGGGTACCTGGTCACCAGCGGGCGCGAAGCCCGATCGACCGCCTCCACCACATGAGCTCGGCTGGACGCGCTGGGTTGACCTTTCCCCTGGGGCAGGCCCGAGGGTCTCGCGCATGGACTTCTACCTGAGGCAGAGCGTGTACAGCGATCTCGGTGCCTTGGACATCAGCGCGCTGCCGCGCGAACCCACCCAACTCGCCATCCTCGTACGGGGCCTGATCATCCATCGACTGGAGGGCGAGCGGTTCGGGTACGCCATCCCCGAGGAACGGCTGCGCGAGGACGCCGAATCGCGGTACATGACGGAGCTGCTGCGGATCGTGCGCGAACGGTCCGACGCTCCGCTCACACAAGTCCGCGCGCCCGAGGAGCGGTTCGTCGGGACCTGCCGGGACTTCTCGCTGCTGCTGTGCTCGCTGCTGCGGGCCACGGGTACACCGGCGCGCATCCGGGGCGGCTTCGCCACGTACTTCGTCAAGGACTTCCACGAGGACCACTGGGTTACCGAATACCGTCTGGGGGACGGGAGTTGGCGGCTTGTCGACCCCCAGGTCCTCCACGCGTCGTACGACGTCCCCTTCGACCCGCTGGACGTACCGCGTGACCAGTTCCTCGTGGCAACCGACTGCTGGCGGATGTGCCGAGCGGGGCAGGCGGATCCCTCGACGTTCGGCTTCGCCAGTGTCTTTCTCCGTGTCGAAGGTGAGGTGGACGAGGCCGGGCGCGAGCTGGACGCCGTGCATGCCGGAGGTGACGCTAGGCCGGGCGCCCGGTTCGGTCGTCGAGGCCGGCGAGTCGATGATCGAGGCGCGGTCCCAGCGCCGCCCCGACGCGCCGAACTCGTAGAAGTCGGGGTGCAGCAGCGCGCGGACGAGTTCGGGCGAGCGGCGGATCTCCGGGTCGAGCAGGCGCAGTTCGCCCTCGATGGCGGCCTCGACGGCGGGGTCGCGCTCAGGCACCGGTCAGCTCCTCCAGTTTGACGACGGTGTTCCAGTTGCGGCTGGTGGCGGTGATGCCCTTCAGCAGGCGCGGCTTCGACAGGGTCTCCGCCAGCTTGGAACGTCCGAGGCCGTCGGGGGCGTACAGGTACAGAACGCGGTCGCCGAGGCGGAACTCCTCCGGCAGGAAGGCCGCTTGGTCGACCGAGGCGAACCGCTCGGCGTCGACCGGGCCGGAGAAGTACGTGGCGTGCAGCTGCTTGGCCTCCAGTTCGGCGGCCGGGAACGGACAGGCCTCCCGAACGGCCTTCAGGTAGGCGTGGTCACGCACCAACACGCCGACGCTGAAGCCGAAGTGCTTCTCGATGGCCTCGGCGAGCTCCGCGGCGAGGGACTCCTCGTCGCCGTGGCCGCTGCTGAACACGGCGTTGCCGCTTTGGAGATACGTGCGTACGTCGCCGTACCCGAGCCCCTCCATCAGGGTGCGCAGCTCGGCCATCGGCACCTTCTTGGCGCCGCCCACATTGATCCCGCGCAGCAGCGCCGCGTACGTCGTCGTCATCCGCACACCATAAAGCGACCGTCGTGCCCCGTGGGGGTGGGCACGACGGCCGCGGCACAGGGGGCTACTCGACGATCTTCAGGAGCTTGTTGGCCGTACCGGCGCTGGGGTTGGAGATCTTGTCGGCCGTGGCACCGCCGGTGAGCGCCTGGGCGACCTGGGCCGGGGTGGCGTCGGGGTGACCCGCGAGATAGACGGCGGCGGCGCCCGTGACGTGCGGCGTCGCCATCGACGTACCCGAGATGGTGTTCGTCGCGGAGTCGCTCGTGTTCCAGTCGGAGGTGATGTCCGAGCCGGGTGCGTAAATGTCCACGCCTGAACCGAAGTTGGAGAAGCTCGACTGCGCGTCGTCCTTGGTCGAGGAGGCGACGGTGATGGCCTCCGGGACGCGGGCCGGGGAGCTGGTGCTCGCGTCCGCGGACTCGTTGCCGGCCGCGACGGCGAAGGTGACGCCGGAGGCGATGGCCTTCTGCACGGCCGCGTCGAGCGCTTCGTCCACACCGCCGCCGAGGGACATGTTGGCGACGGACGGGCCGGAGTGGTGCTGGGTGACCCAGTCGATGCCCGCGACGACCTGCTCGGTGGTGCCGGAGCCGGAGTTGTCGAGGACGCGGACGGCGACGATCTTCGCCTTCTTGGCGACGCCGTGCGCCGCGCCGGCGATGGTGCCGGCGACGTGCGTGCCGTGCCCGTTGCCGTCCTGCGCGGTGTCGTCGTTGTCGATGGCGTCGAAGCCGTAGGAGGCACGGCCGCCGAAGTCCTGGTGGCTGATGCGGACGCCGGTGTCGATGACGTACGCGGTGACGCCGTCACCGGCGGAGTCGGGGTAGGTGTACTTGCCGTCACCCGCGGTGTCGGACTGGTCGATGCGGTCCAGGCCCCACGACGGCGGGTTGTCCTGGGTCGCGTCGATGTGGAACTTCTTGTTCTGGACGACCTTGCCGACGGACGGGTCGGCGGCCAGGCGCTTGGCCTCGGTCTCCGAAAGACCGGAGGCGGAGAAGCCGTTGACGGCGGAAGCGTAGTTTCGCTCGAGGCTGCCGCCGTACTCCTTCGCGAGATCCTGCTTGGCGGTCCTGCCCGCCTTCTTGTCCAGCAGGACGATGTAGCTGCCGGACACGGCGCCCTTGGCGTCGAGGCCGTACACCTTGCCCTCGGCCGGAGTGGCGGCGCCAGCCGTGGAGACGGCGACGACGGTCACGCCCACCGCGGTGGCGGTGGTGGCTATGGCCGCGATCAGCTTCATCTTGCGGGCACGCTGGTGAGTTGCCATGAAGAGGTGTCTCCTCGTGGTGTTTGTGGGGGGTTTGTGGGGGGTTACAACCCTGCGGGCAACGGAAGTTACTCGGGGGTTGGCACGAAACCCTGGCCGATTGACCCGCACAGATCAACACCTACATACAGCTGTGACTTAATCAACAAGCCTTCGAAATAATAAAAAGGGCCTCGTCCGACAGATCGGACACAGCGGCCGACGGGTGCCACCGGCGCGGGGCGGGCGCCACCGGCGGCGCGGGGCGGCTCGCCCTGATCCACATCCCCGAGAAGTCCCGTTACATGTAAGGGGCTTTCATCCTCCCCAGTGCGGAGGCCTTGGGGTCCGAGGGGAGGAGTCGCGGGTCGCCGGGTTCACCGGCCAGCACGACGAGACGTTCTTATCCGGCCCATACCTTCATAACGAAAGGTGGCGGCAGGGGGCTGTCACCGCACACGAGGGGGCTTGCCCGTCATGGGTAACGGAGATACACGGGTGCGGGGCATCGCCGCGCGGGCGGGCGGCTGGAGCGCCCGGCATCGATGGGCGGCCGTCGGAATCTGGGTGCTGTTCGTCGTCCTGGCGATGGGGCTCGGCTCGGCGGCGGGCCGCGTCGACCTCAAGGAGGACGACCAGCTCAAGGGCGAGACGCACACCGCCGCCCAGATCATCAAGGACGCCGACATCACGGAGCCGGCCAGTGAGACCGTCCTGATCCAGGCGAAGGACGCCAACACCAAGGCCACGGACGCCGAGTTCCGGGACGCCGTCGCCGCCGTGGTCAAGGGGGTCGAGGGCACCGGCAAGGTCACGGACGTGACATCGCCGTACGACACGAAGACGATCTCGAAGGACGGCCGCAGCGCGCTCGTGCAGTTCGACCTGCGCGGCGACGCGGAGACCGCGGGCGACCGCGTCGAGCCGGTGCTGAACGCCGTCAAGGGCGTCCAGAAGGACCACTCCGAGCTGCGGATCGAGGAGATCGGCGGCGCCAGCATGCAGAAGACCTTCTCCGACGCGTTCGGCAACGACTTCAAGAAGGCCGAGTACTCCGCGGTTCCGGTGGCCTTCGGCATTCTGCTGATCGCCTTCGGCGCGCTGGTGGCGGCGCTGCTCCCGGTGGCCCTCGCGATCACCGCGATCATGGCGACGATGGGTCTGATGGGCATCGTCAGCCATCTGCAGCCGATGAGCGACACCGCCAACTCCGTGATGCTGCTGGTCGGTCTGGCCGTCGGTGTCGACTACTGCCTGTTCTATCTGCGCCGTGAGCGC
This sequence comes from Streptomyces sp. NPDC029292, assembly GCF_055569295.1. Lineage (NCBI taxonomy): Bacteria > Bacillati > Actinomycetota > Actinomycetes > Kitasatosporales > Streptomycetaceae > Streptomyces > Streptomyces sp. NPDC029292. The sequence goes on along the minus strand of NZ_JBVHXR010000008.1, from coordinate 29,695 downwards.
GAGGAGCGCGAGGCCGGGCGGGACGCCGATGCCGCGCTGCGGATCGCCGCCGCGACCAGTGGGCGCGCGATCATCGTCTCCGGTGTCACCGTGTGCGTGGCGATGGCAGGCATGCTCTTCACCGGGCTCGCCGGGTTCGAGGCGATGGGCCTGGCCTCGCTGATGGTCGTGGCGGTCGCCATGGTCGGGTCGGTCACCGTGCTGCCGGCGCTGCTGTCCCTGCTGGGCGAGCGGGTCGAGAAGGGGCGCATTCCGTTCCTGCGGCGGCGTCGGCGCAAGGGCAACGGGGAGAGCCGGCTCTGGACGGCCGTGCTGCGGGGCGTGCTGGCCAAGCCCGCGCTGTCCGTCGTCCTCGCGGCGGGCGCGCTGCTCGCCGTCGCGGCGCCCGCGGTCGGCATGAAGACGCAGAACCTCACGCTGGACCAGGAGTTCGGCAACTCGCTGCCGATCGTGGGCACGTACAACCGGGTCAACGACGCCTTCCCCGGCGGTTCCGATCCGGCCGAGGTGGTCGTCAGGGCGAAGGACATCAACGCGCCGGAGGTTCGGGACGCGCTGGCGGACTTCAAGGCCCAGGCCGTCAGTTCGGGTGCCTCGCGCGGCCCGGTGGAGATCAAGCTGCACGACGCGCAGAACGTCGCCTTCGTGTACGTGCCGCTGGTCGGCGGGTCCGACCAGGAAAAGGCCGGACAGAGCCTGGAGAAGCTGCGCGACGAGGTGCGGCCCGCCACGCTCGGCAAGGTCGACGGGGTCCAGGCGCCGATCACCGGACAGGTCGCGGGTTCGCACGACTTCAACGACCAGCTCGTCGGGTCCGTCGTGCCGGTCTTCGCGTTCGTCGTGGTCTTCGCCTTCCTGCTGATGCTCCTGTCGTTCCGCTCGCTGACGGTCGCGATCACCTCGATCGCCCTCAACCTGCTGTCGGTGGGCGCCGCCTACGGCATCCTCGTCGCCGTCTTCCAGCACGGCTGGGGCGCGTCGCTGGTGGGCGCGGAGGGCGTGGGTGCCATCGTCACCTGGCTGCCGCTGTTCCTCTTCGTGATCCTCTTCGGGCTGAGCATGGACTACCACGTGTTCGTGGTCTCGCGGATCCGTGAGGCGCGGCTGCGGGGCCGCAGCACCAAGGAGGCGATCCGGCACGGGGTGGTCACCACCGCCGGTGTCGTCACCAGCGCCGCGGTCATCATGGTCGCCGTCTTCGCGATCTTCGGGACGCTGTCCATGCAGTCCATGAAGCAGATGGGCGTGGGCCTGGCGGCCGCGGTGCTCATCGACGCGACGATCATCCGGGGCGTGCTGCTCCCGGCCGTGATGGCGCTGCTCGGCGAGCGCAACTGGTATCTGCCGAAGTGGCTGCACCGCCTGCCGGACTTCACGCACGACGAGGCGCCGGAGGCCGTGTCGCCGCCTCCGCCGCCCGCGCTGGAGGGTGAGAAGGTGGGAGTGTAACTCCCGGTGCGCCAGGGCCTGTTGATTCCACTCGGAACCAACAGGCCCTTTCCGTATCCCTATGGACCTACCTGTATCCCTGTTCGCCTGCCGGCATCCCTATTGACCTGCCGGCATCCCTGTTGACCTGCCGGCCTCCCCGTTGGCCTGCCGGCATCCCTATTGACCTGCCGACAGCTCGGCCTCGATGAGATCCGCCGCTCGCCGCGTTCCGCCCTCCCCCGCCATCCGTTCTTGGATCTCGCGCAGTCGGCGCGCCACCTCGGGATCGTCCGCCACCGCTAGGACGGCCTCGTGCAGGGTGTCGGCCGTCGCGTCCTCCATCGGTACGTGGCGGGCGACCCCGAGCGCCTGGAGCATGTCGGCGTTGCCGAACTGGTCGACGGCCTGCGGTACGGCGACCATCGGTGTGCCGGTGGCCAGCCCCTCCTGGCTGCCGCCCGCGCCCGCATGGGTGATGAACGCGTCGGCCTGACGAAGGACCGCGAGCTGGGGCACCCACGGGTGCACCTCCACGTTGCCGGGCACCTCACCCAGCTCTGCGGGATCGACGAACTTCCCGATCTGCAGGACGACATGCCAGCCCGGCAGATCACCGAAGGCCTTGACGCACTCGCGGTAGAAGGCGGGCTGCTTGGTGAAGCTGGAGCCCATCGACACGAGCAGCACCCGCTCGGCGTCGGCGGGCCGTTGCCAGTCCCCTTGCGCGGCGCGGTCGCCCTGGCAGGCACCGACGAAGGTGTAGCGCTTCTCGTCGACGCGGTCTGCGTTCGGCTGGAGGGCCCTGGGGATGAGGACGAGGCAGCGGTCGGGGCGGCCCATGAAGTCCTCGACGCTCAGGTCCATGCCGTTCTCTGCGATCCAGCGCGCGAAGGTCTCGTAGAACGCCTTGCCGCGCGGGGTCCGCTTGAGCGGCTCGAACATCGGCTTGCCGACCTCCTCCTCGTATCCCTCCCAGGCCACGAGGTTCGGGGAGAGCTGCACGATCGGCACGCCCCAGCGGTGAGCGAGGACCCGGGCCGGATACGCCGTGATGTCGTACAGCACCAGATCCGGCTCGTCGCCCGCGTACGCAGCCGCCAGCTGCGGCTCGGCCCGCAGCGCGTCCGTCAGGAACGGCTCGATGTGGTCGATCAGTTCGGTCCCCCACGCCTCCGGGTCGTCGTCGGTGGGCAGCGTCGAGTCCCACAGCTTCGGCTCGGCTCCGGTCTCGGCGATCTTCTCGGCGAAGGCGGGCGGAATCGCGTAGGTGACGCGGTGCCCGCGCGCGACGAGCTCCCGGATCACTTCGATGCTCGGATTCACATGCCCGTGGGCGGCGATGGAGAACATGGCGATGTGGGCGGGTCGGGTGGTCATGGCGCGAGGCTAGGCGAGACGATACGTCTCGTGCAACTTGAATAAGTTCTCAGTAAGGGCATGCGGTGCCGGAGGAGCCAAATCCCGGGCTGGAATGACGTATAAACGTTCGAGCCACGTCGTTCGGGCGGGCATAACAGGGGGCGGGAGCCATGGGCGGGGACGTGGATCAGGACGCGGTGCTGTGGGCCCGGAACATGCTGCTGAGCTCCGGCCGGCTCACGCATCGGCAGGAGGTCAAGGCGTACCGGGTGCTGGCTACGGTGAGCCCGGCGTCATATCTGCCGAAGCTGGCGAAGGCGTTGGTACAGCTCAGCTTCGACGCCTCGCTGCGGGAGCTGCCGGAAGCGCGCCTCGCCCTCTGTCAGGAGGCGGCCGAGGCGGCACGCACGCTCGACATGTCGGACCCGCGGCGCACAGAAGTCATGCTGGACGCGCTCAAGTGGCACCAGCGCAGGCTGTTCGAGCTGGGGAGGCGCCCGGAGGCGCTGGCCGTGGGCGAGGAGATGGCGAACATCAGCCGGCGGGCCGTCGAGGCCGACCCGGACGCTCCGCTGTGGACGGGCCTGATCCTGTGGGCGCACGCCCTGGCGGAGGAGGGCCGGCACGGTGAAGCCGTCGAGCTGTTCGAGGAATCCGTACGGCACTCCCGGCCGGGCGGTGCACGGAGCGGCGCATTCGCCTGGTCGTTGATCGAGTGGTGCGCCGAGGCGGAGGCGGCCGGGCTCCAGGACATGGCGCTGACCGCGGCCGGGGAACTCGTTCAGCTGGAGCGCGGCGAACTCGCCCTGGGCCACAGCTCGTTGACCTCGCTCCTGCTGGCCCTCGTACGGCTGGCGGAGCTGCACGACGGGTACGGGCAGCGCGATGCGGCCTCCGCCGCGCTCGACGAGGCCGGGACCTTGCTCGCCGAACTGGCCGCGAACGGTGAGCCCAAGTCCTGGAGCGGCTACCAATTCTCCTACTGGGCAGTCCTGTTCGGGCTGTCCGGCCGGGCGGACGAGCTGCCCGCCCCCGGCCGTCCGGCACCACCCCTCGGTGCGTACGCCCATCAGTGGACGCCCGACGTCCAGGAACGCTACTTCGCGGAACTGCCCGCACTGCGGGAGGCCGCGGAGAGCGCCGACCTCGCCGACCGGGTCGGACCCCACCGCAAGCTGACATTCCGCTCCGCCCTCCACTCCGAACTCCGCTGCGGGAGCACCTTCCTGGAACCCGTGCTGCCGCTCTTCGACGAGGGCGTGGCGCTGGCCCGCCGGCTGCGCGACGGGGCATGGCTGGCGCGTGCCCTCTTCGACCGGGCGAGCGCCCTCACCGCGGGCCATCGGTACGCCGACGCCTACACGGACTTCCAGGAGGCACGGAAGCTCCGGGAGAGCTGCGAGATGCGAGAGCTGCGGGCCCTGCGACCGCCCCGGGACACTCAGCGCTGATAGCGCGCCAGCACCAGATTCCCGTCCTTCACCAGGCGCCTTCTCAGCTCGGCAAGCCCAATCGCCCCGCTGTAGTACTCCTGGAACGCGGGGGTCGCGACCTTGTCCTTCCACTCGGGGTAGCCGCGGACGGACTGGGCGGGTGCCGAGCGGAGGTGGGCGGCCAGTGCGGTGCCGGTCGCCCAGTCGTCCTTGGTGCTGTGCAGGGCGGGGTCCTTCAGGGCCTCGGTGCCCGTGGGCAGCATCCAGTCGCCGAGGGCGAGCCGGACCATGTTCTTCGGCTGGAGCAGGAAGTCGATGAACTCGGCGGCCTCCTTCTTGTGCGGGCTGTCCTCGGCGATGGACAGGGTCTGCGGGCTGACGCCCTGGGTGAGGCCGTCCGCGCCGGCCGGGGCGGGCAGGACCTGCCAGTCGAATCCCTTCGGGGCCTGCTGCGCGATCTGCTGACGGTAGGAGAAGCCGAGCGGAACCATGGCGTACTTGCCGCCGAAGAGGCCGGGCAGCGTGTCGGAGCCGCCCATGCCGAGCGTCGCGCTCGACGCGCTGTCGTCCGTGTTCACCTCGTCGCGCACCGTCTGCGGCACCACCGCGTCGGCCGCGTCGAAGCGAACCGTCACCTTGCCGTCCGCACCCCGGTGGAACATCTGCCCGCCCGTGGAGAGGGAGAGGTTGAGCGTCGCCGAGACCGGCTCCTTCAGCGGCCACGCGACGCCGTACTTGCCCTTGCCGCTCAGTTGCTTCGCGATCGTACGGAACTCGTCCCAGGTCCACGGCTTCTCGGGGGTCGGGATGCGGACACCCGACTCCCTGAGCCACTTGGCGTTGGCGATCAGAACGCGCGGCTCCTGCAGGAACGGCACGCCGTAGATCCCGTCCCCGAAAGTCGTCGTCTCCCAACTGTGCTGCGGGATGTCCGACTTCAGCCGCGCGGGCAGCAGCTCGCGCAGATCGGCGAGATAGCCGCCGTACGCGAAGTCCGCGAGGTCGTCCGAGGCGTCATGGATGATGTCGGGCGCCTCACCACCCTCGAAGGAGGTGAGCAACTGGTCGTGGACGCTGTCCCAACTCCCTTGTACGTACTCGACCTTGACGTCCGGATGCGCCGCGTTCCACTCCTTCACCAGCTCCTTGTTGGCGGCGACGGACTCCTGCTGCCAGGCGAGGGACTGGAAGTGAAGGGTGATCCGGCCGTTCTTCGACCCGTTGTCACCGCCTGAGCAGCCCGAGCAGACGCTGAGCAGCATCCCCATGACCAGCGCGACGATCCATCTCGTCCGCATCAGCTCTTCACCGCCCCGGCGAGCATGCCGCCCGTGATCCGCTTCTGGATGATCGCGAAGATGACCAGCGACGGCAGAGTCGCCAAGAACGCCGCCGCGGCCAGCGGGCCGAGGTCCGCGACCCCCTCCGCTCCGATGAAGTGCGTCAGGACGACGGGCAGCGTCTGTTTCTCCGGGGTCTTGAGCAGGACGAGCGCGAAGAAGAACTCGTTCCACGCGCTGATGAACGCGAACAGTGCCGTCGCCACGATGCCCGGCGCGAGCAGCGGCGCGGTGATCGAGATCAGCGTGCGCACCCGGCCCGCCCCGTCGACCGCCGCGGCCTCCTCCAGCTCGGTGGGCACGGCCCGTACGTACCCGACGAGCATCCACAACGCGAAGGGCAGCGCCCACACCACGTACACCATGATCAGTCCGGGCAGTGAGTTGATCAGCCGGAGGTTCTTGAGGACCAGGAACAGCGGGATGATCACGAGCACGAACGGGAACGCCTGGCTGACCACGACCCACCCGGTGGCGGCCTTCGCCAGCAGCGTCCGGTGCCGCGCCATGACGTATGCCATCGGGGTCGCGATCAGTACGGCGATCACCGCCGCGCCGAGCGCCGCGATCAGGGAGTTGAGCGCGGCGTGCAGCAGCGGCTGCTCGTCGAAGGCCTGGCGGAAGTTGGCGAGGGTGGGGTTCCTGGGGATCCAGGTGGGGTGCAGGCTGGCCAGCTCGCGCGGCGGTTTGAAGGCGGTGGAGATCAGCCAGAGGAAGGGAAAGGCGAGGAAGACGAGATAGCCGAGCAGCGCGAGGTACTGGCCCGCCCGGGCCCCTTTGCCGGTCTTCTTCACGCGTCCTCACCTCCCCTCAGACGGCCCACGAGATACACGGCGAGGATCACCGAGATCACCGCGACCATCACACAGCCCATCGCCGCCGCGTAGCCGAACTGCCCGTAGCGGAAGGCCTCTTCGTACGCGAAGAGCATGGGGAGCCGGGTACGGCCTCCCGGTCCTCCGTTGGTCAGCACATAGACCAAGGCGAAGGAGTTGAAGTTCCAGATGAAATTCAGCGCCGTGACGGCGAGCGCGACCGGTCTCAGGGCGGGCCAGGTGACGGTCAGGAAGCGGCGCCAGGCGCCCGCGCCGTCCATCGCGGCCGCCTCGTGGAGTTCGCGCGGGGTGTTCTGCAGCCCGGCGAGCAGCGCGACCGTCGTCTGCGGCATGCCCGCCCAGACGCCGACCACGATCACCGCGGGCAGGGCGGTGCCGAGGCCGCTCAGCCAGTCGCGGCCGTCGCCGAGGCCGAGGTCGCGCAGGGTCTCGTTGAGGATGCCCGCGTCCGGGTTGTAGACGAGCCGCCACATGATGCCGACGACGACTTCGGGCATGGCCCAGGGAATGATCGCAAGGGCCCGCGCCAGCCAGCGGAAGCGGAGCTCCTGGTTGAGCAGGAGGGCGAGGCCGAGCGCGAGGAGGAACTGCGGCATGGTCACCCCGACCGCCCACAGCAGCCCGATCCGGAACGAGTCCCAGAACAGCGTGTCGTGCAGCAGATCCTGGAAGTTGAGGACCCCGATCCACTGGGTGGGCGCGGTCCGGCCCGACTGCGAGTCGGTGAACGCCAGCGCGATCCCGTACAGGAGCGGTCCCACACTGAGCACCAGGATCGGGATCAGCGCGGGCAGCACCAGGAACCAGGCCCTGTGGTCGACGGGACGCCCGTCCCCACCCCCACCGGGCGCGCGCTTCACCGACCGCCTCGTCGCGGTCGCCAATGTCATGTAATCGGCTCCTTTGGGCGGCTCGTACGGCTCCGGCCGCCCAGGCGGCCCCCGTCATGGTCGTGAAGGCGTCGCATGTCGTCAAGACATCGCGCACGCCGTCCGACCTGTGCGAATGCGACACTGGCCGACGGATGGCGCGAACGCGACGCCGTTCGCGAGGACTGCGCGATCACCGCGCGAGAACACGGAGGCGACGGATGGACGAGGCACGGGCGCGGGACGTACTGGCCGCGGCGGGTGTGCTGCCGGGGCCGGCGCGGGACGCGACGCTCCTCGCTCTGGGCGAGAACGCGGTGTTCGCCGCCGGTGACCTGGTGGTCAAGGTGGGACGCGACGCCGAACTCCTCGGCCGAGCGCGGCGGGAGCTGGACATCGCGGCCTGGCTGGCCGACGCGGGTGTCCCCGCGGTGCGGGCCGCCGAGCCCGAGGCGCTGCTGGTCGACGGTCACCCGGTGACGGTCTGGCACCGGCTGCCCGATCCCCTACGCCCCGCCGAGCCGCGGGATTTGGCCGAACTGCTACGGGTGGTGCACGCACTGCCCGCCCCCGCCTTCGCATTGCCGCCCCGCGAGCTGCTGGGCGGTGTGGAGCGCTGGCTGCGCCTGGCGGGCGACGCCATCGACCCCGCGGACGCGGCGTTTCTGCGGGCGCGGCGCGACGGCTTCGCGGCTGCCGCGGCCGCGCTCACCCCGCATCTGCCGCCCGGCCCGATCCACGGCGACGCCCTGCCCCGCAACGTCCATGTCGGTCCCGACGGCCCGGTTCTGGTCGATCTGGAGACCTTCTCCGCCGACCTGCGCGAGCACGACCTGGTGGTCATGGCCCTCTCCCGCGACCGCTACGGGCTCCCCGCCGAGGCGTACGACTCGTTCACGCGGACCTACGGCTGGGACGTCCGGGCATGGGAGGGCTGCTCCGTGCTCCGCGGAGCGCGCGAGACCGCCAGCTGCGCCTGGGTCGCCCAGCACGCGCCGACCAACCCCAAGGCCCTCGCCGAGTTCGAGCGCCGGGTGGCGTCACTGCGGGACGGGGACGAGACCGTGCGCTGGTACCCCTTCTGACCTGAAGGTTCTCCCACCAGTCGCCCGAGGGCGCTCAGACCCGGTCGTCCGCCAGGTCCCGCAGCGGCCACATCCCGTCGATCACCGCTTCCGCGTCGCCCTTGCGGCGCAGGAAGCTCTGGAAGTCGGCCGCCCATGCGGCGTACCACTCGATCTGGCGGCGGTGCAGCTCCGCCGGGCCGAGGGCCGCGACCTTCGGGTGGCGGCCGGCTATCGCGCAGGCGAGCCGGGCCGCGGCGAGCGCGTCGGCCGAGGCGTCGTGGGCGGAGTCCAGCGCCACCCCGTACTCCGTGCAGACCGCTTCGAGGTTGCGCTTGCCGCGGCGGTAGCGGTCCACGGAGCGGTCGATGGTGTACGGGTCGATGACCGGGGCGGGGTCGACGCCGCCGAGCCGGTCGCGCAGCGACGGCAGTCCGTACCGCCGCAGTTCGGCGGAGAGCAGCGTCAGGTCGAAGGCCGCGTTGTACGCGACGACCGGGACGCCCGTCTTCCAGTACCCGACGAGGACGCCCGCGATCGCGTCGGCGACCTCGTCGGCGGGCCGGCCCTCGGCGGCCGCCCGTTCGTTGCTGATCCCGTGCACCGCCACCGCGTCCGCCGGAATCTCCACGCCCGGATCGGCCAGCCACTCGCGGTGCCCTGTCGGCTCTCCGCCCTTGACCTCGATCACGGCCCCCGTGACGATGCGCGCCTCGCGCGGATCCGTCCCGGTCGTCTCCAGGTCGAAGCCGATCAGCAGCTCCCGGTGCCAGCCCATGGGCGGCCCCCCTTCTTCGTGGTGCTTTCCCCCAGTGGTCTCCACGATCCCATGCGCCACTGACAATCCGAGGACCGCATTCCGCTTCCGTGGCTCCCGGCCCGCTCCCGGCCCGCCGGGCCCAGGGATTCCCGGGCTTCAGGACACCGGTCGCGAGTCCGCCCAGGCCACCTCGAACTCCTCGCGATATGTAGGGAAGAGCCCTTCTTCGCCGATATCGTCCGGTTTGACGACCCGGCCCCCGCCCCGCAGCACGAGCACCGGCGCCTCCATGCCGCGCGTGCGACGCAGATACGACTGCACGACCGCGACACCGTCCGAGCCGTCCCCGTCCACGAGGTACGCGGTGAAGCGGGGCGTCTCGTCGAAGACCTGGATCTCGAAGGCGCCCGGATCGCGCAGCCGGGAGCGCACCCGGCGCATGTGCAGGATGTTCATCTCGACGGCACGGCTCAACTCACCGCGCTTGATGCCCAGTTCGCGCTCCCGCCGCTTCACCGAGCTGGACGCGGGATTGAGGAAGAGCAACCGCACCCGGCAGCCCGACTCGGCGAGGCGTACGAGCCGCCGCCCGGAGAAGTTCTGCACCAGCAGGTTCAGGCCGATACCGATGGCGTCGAGGCGGCGGGCACCGCCGAAGAGGTCCTCGGCGGGGAACTGGCGCAGCAGCCGCACCCGGTCCGAGTGCACGCCGACCACGTCCGCGTACCGGTCGCCGACCAGGTCCTCGACTGCGTCGACGGGCAGCCGGCGCGCGGAGGGCACGTCGCTGCCCGCGCCGAGTATCTCCAGGAGTTTCGCCGCGGCGCGCTCGGCCTGGTTGAGGACGGCCTCGGACAGGGCCCGGTTGCGCGAGACCACGTTCCGGGTGACTTCCAGCTCGTCCAGGGCGAGTTCGACGTCCCGGCGCTCGTCGAAGTAGGGCTCGAAGCACGGCCAGTGCTGCACCATCAGCTCGCGCAGCTGCGGCAACGTGAGGAAACTGAGCACGTTGTCGTCGGCGGGGTCGAGCAAGTACCCCTTGCGGCGGCTGACTTCGCGTACGGCGACCGCGCGCTGCACCCATTCCTGTCCGGCGGGGCCGGCGGCGGCGACCACCCACTCGTCGCCGTGGACGGGTTCGTAGATGGGACGGAGAACAGCGGCCACGACCGCGCGCAGCCGCTGTTCGACCAGGTTCAGCCAGATGTAGGCCCGCCCGGCTCGCTGGGCGCGCGTACGCACCTCGCGCCAGGCGTCGGCGCCCCAGTCCAACTCCGGTCCAATGGATCCCATTTCCATCGGCCGTGCCAGGGACACCGCGCCGGGTGGGACATCTGTGGAGTTCCCCTCGTGACCCTCGTCACCAGGAGGCAACTCCAGCCCTCCCGAGCCCACCCGCGCACCGCCTTCCGCTCCCCCGAGCTCTCCCCAGGGGCCAGGCCCCAATCAACGATCAAGGAAGGGTACTCCGGGAGCGGCGGGCGGTGCAGCCCGATGGACAGGTCGTTTCTCAACTACCGTTTTCCACATGCCCGTTCTGGTTGGCGAGCTCCGGCGGAGTGAGCGGATTCATAGCGGTGACGTCGCGCGGGGCGATGGAGAAGCCCTGCCAGTGGACCGGCATGGGCTGCTGGTCCTCGTCGCGCGCGATGTGGTGGAAGCCCACGTTGACCCAGACGACGGGGTGGGTGAGCGTCTGCCCGTTGACCCACTTGTCGACGGAATTACCGGCTCCGGTACCGCAGTTGCGCGGGTTGTTGCTCGCGAACTGTTCGCACTTCTTGTACTCGGTGAAGTAGATGTCGTGCTTGGTGAAGCTGCGGCCGAGGTACTTGGTGGTGGCGCCCGGGACGATCTCGTACGAGCGCGCGTGGTTGTCCTTGTTCTTGCCGGTGTCGCTGACCACGCGCCACCAGCGCATGTTCTTGGCGTCGCCCGCGAGTTCCTTGGTGACCTTGGTGCGGGTGGTCTTGTTGGTCGGTCCCTCGTCGCCGTGGGCGGGCGGGCTGACCACGGAGTCGTACTGCTCGACCTTGTTCTTGGAGGAGCCGTCCAGGCCGAAGTTGAGCCGCCAGAAGACGTTGTGGCTATGGCTGGTGGCGTAGGCCCTGGCGCCCTTGCCTATGGGCCAGCCGCGGCCGTCACCCGCGTCGTAGTCACCGGGCGAGAGGCTGCCTGTGGCGCCGACGTTCATGTTGATGGTGCCGTCGTCCTGGAAGCGCCACTCGGTGATGTACTCGTACCAGCCGACCTGGTTGACGGTGTAGACCAGCAGGTCCTTGCCCTGGGTCTGCCAGACCTTGTTCGCGGTGTCGCCCTGCATGCGATAGGCGTGGCCGCGCGTACGGGTCGTGGTGCACAGGCCGTTGGCCGTGGGGTGCTGCGGGTCCCAGGCGTTGGGGATCTTGACCTTCTTGATCGTGCCGCCGGGGCACTCGCCCGGGGCCAGGTTCACCAGGCCCTGGCCGAAGCCGGCGCCGGTGAGGTCGTCGTACTCGGCCCCGCCGTCGTCGTAGGGGACGTGGATCTGGGCGAGCTTCGCGCTGGTGAGGACCTTGATCGGCTGAGCCTCGCCCTTGGGCTGGTACGAGATGTTCTCCAGGACGAGCCCGGCCTCACTCTCGTAGTGCCAGCACATCCGCCAGGTGGTGCCGGTGGCGAGCTTCTGCTCGATCTTGTACGCCGCGCTGCAGTCGGCGGTCGCCGCGGCGGCCTTGGGCTGGGCGACGGCCGGTCCCGCGGCCGTCGTCGCGCCGGCGGCCAGCGCGAGCACCGAAAGGCCCACCGCCGCCCGGCTGCGGGCACGGCTGATTCTGTTGACGCGCATGAAGAAGTGACTCCTTGCGGAAAGCAGTGAAGGTGGGAGGTGAGAGAAGGCCGCGCTCAGCCGAGCTTGCCGACCTTGCGGGCGCTCAGGTCGATCACCAGGTCACGGCTGTCGATCCAGGGCCCGTTCTTGACCTTCGGGAAGAGACGCACGCAGCGGTGCTTGCCGCAGTCCGCGAGTACGGCGGGCTGGGCGCCGGAGGTCGCCCGGTAGACCATGCTGTTGAGGATCAGCTGGTCGGGCGAGGTGAGTTCCTTGCCGGTGGCGTCCTTGAAGTCGGCCCTGAGGCCCGCGCCGAGCGGATCGGCGATCAGCAGCTTGGCGGCCTCGGTCATCTCGTCCCGGCTGATGGGAGGCTGCACACCGTGCTGGGTGTCCGTCTGCTCGACCTTCCCGGAGTCGAGGTTGACGGTCTTGGTGACGAGGGCGTCGTCCTTGTAGTCGTAGAACGTGACCTCGGCGCGGCGCGGCGCGTTCGGGTCGTCCAGTTCGTCCGCCGCGGGCTCGGCGAGCTCGACGCCGATCCGCTGCGGGCCGCGGTCCCCCTCGACGTTCTCGCTGGAGCCGAACAGCTGCCGGTTCAGCGCGATCTGTTCGACCCGTTTGGTCTCGTCGTCGGTCAGCGGGTCGCGGCCGGTGCCCTTGTCGCCCTCGGCCGGGGCCTGCTCGACGACACCGGGCCCGGCGGCCGCCTGCCCCTGCCCTGCCTGCTGCGAGCTCCGACTGCCGCTCTGGAGGCCGCCCGAGCCCTCTTCGGCCCCCGCCGAGCCCGGAAGGGTGATGCCGACCATCACAGCCGTCCCGGCCACCGCGATGGCCGCACCCGCCACCACCTTTCCCAGATGGCGGTGCACTATCTTGCGCACATTTCCCCCTACTCCCCCTGCTTCTCTAGGAGTGTCTTGAGCCCCACTGGTTCGGCATACGGCGTATGCCTGGTCATTGGGTAAGAGGGACGTAAGTCATAGGAGGTTCCATCACTTTCGGGGAGACTCGGCTCGTAGTCGCCCCCAGAGGCACGGCACTACTGGAAGAGTCGTATCCATGCAGGTCTGGCCTGGAGAGGCATATCCACTCGGTGCCACGTACGACGGTGCGGGTACCAATTTCGCGGTCTTCTCGGAGGCCGCCGACCGTATCGAGCTGTGTCTGCTGCACGACGACGGCTCGGAGACTGCGGTGGAGCTGCGCGAGAGCGACGCGTTCGTGCGCCACGCCTATCTGCCGGGAATCATGCCCGGACAGCGGTACGGCTTCCGTGTGCACGGGGCGTACGCGCCGGGGCGTGGGCAGCGCGCCAATTCCGCGAAGCTGCTGCTCGATCCGTACGCGCGCGCCATCAGCGGCTCCATCAAGTGGGGCGAGGAGGTGTACGGCTATCCCTTCGGGGCGCCCGACAAACGCAACGACCTGGACTCGGCGCCGCACACCATGTCGTCCGTCGTGGTCAACCCCTACTTCGACTGGGGCGACGACCGGCGCCCGCGCACCGAGTATCACCACACGGTGATCTACGAGGCCCACGTGAAGGGCCTCACGATGCAGCATCCGGCGCTGCCCGACGAGCTGCGCGGCACCTACGCGGCGCTCGCGCACCCGGCGATCATCGAACACCTGACGGAACTGGGCGTCACCGCGCTGGAACTGATGCCGGTGCACCAGTTCGTGAACGACCACCGTCTGGCGGACATGGGCCTCAGCAACTACTGGGGCTACAACACGATCGGTTTCTTCGCCCCGCACAACGCGTACGCCTCCTGGGGCGACCGCGGCCAGCAGGTCCTGGAGTTCAAGTCCGCGGTCCGGGCGCTGCACGAGGCCGGGATCGAGGTCATCCTGGACGTGGTCTACAACCACACGGCCGAGGGCAACCACCTGGGCCCGACCCTGTCCTTCAGGGGCCTCGACAACGCGTCGTACTACCGCCTGGCGGACGATCCGCGCTACTACATGGACACCACGGGCACCGGCAATTCCCTCCTGATGCGCTCCCCGCACGTGCTCCAGCTGATCATGGACTCTTTGCGCTACTGGGTCACCGACATGCACGTCGACGGGTTCCGCTTCGACCTCGCGGCCACCCTTGCCCGGCAGTTCCACGAGGTGGACCGGCTGTCGTCCTTCTTCGACCTGGTGCAGCAGGACCCGGTGGTCTCCCAGGTGAAGCTGATCGCCGAGCCGTGGGACGTCGGCGAGGGCGGCTACCAGGTGGGCAACTTCCCGCCGCTGTGGACGGAGTGGAACGGGAAGTACCGCGACACCGTACGGGACATGTGGCGCGGCGAGCCCCGCACGCTGGCGGAGTTCGCGTCCCGCCTGACGGGCTCGTCGGACCTCTACCAGGACGACGGCCGCCGCCCGCTCGCCTCCATCAACTTCGTGACCTGCCACGACGGCTTCACGCTGCACGACCTCGTCGCGTACAACAACAAGCACAACCAGGGCAACGGCGAGGACAACCGTGACGGCGAGAGCCACAACCGGTCCTGGAACTGCGGCGCCGAGGGCGACACCGACGACACGGCCGTGCTCGCCCTGCGGGCCCGCCAGCAGCGCAATTTCATCGCGACGCTGATGCTCTCCCAGGGCGTGCCGATGCTCAGCCACGGCGACGAGTTCGCGCGCACCCAGGGCGGCAACAACAACGCGTACTGCCAGGACAGCGAGCTGGCCTGGGTGCCCTGGCCGGAGGACGGCGGCGAGCTGCTGGACTTCACGCGCGCGATGGTGTGGCTGCGGCGCGACCACCCGGTCTTCCGGCGACGCCGCTTCTTCCACGGCCGTCCCGTCCAGGGCACGCACGACGAGCTGTCCGACATCGCGTGGTTCACCCCGGAGGGCACGGAGATGACCGCTCGCGACTGGGGCTCCGCGCAGGCGCGGGCACTGTCCGTCTTCCTCAACGGCAACGCGATCTCCGAGCCGGGCCCGCGCGGGGAGCACATCGCCGACGACTCCTTCCTGCTGATGTTCAACGCCTCCCCGAAGCCCCTGGAGTTCGTCGTACCCGTGAACCACGGGCGACAGTGGCAGGTCGTCGTCGACACGGCACGCCCGGAAGGAGTGACGCCGGGGACGGGCTCCAAGGTGCAGGCCGGGGACCGGCTGACCCTGGTCGACCGGAGCATGACGGTGCTGCAGCGGCCCGCCTAGGCCGGCCCGTTGTCGTGCTCTTTGGACACGCGCGCGTGGGGCTCGTTTTCTGGGTGCACGCGCGCGTGGGGTCGCTCTTCTTGGCGCACCCCCTCGTAGGGGGTCCCTTCGGTGTACGTCGTCGGGCGCGCCGTCAGTGCGACGGCGCAGGCGAGCGCCGCGGCCGAACTCCCCACCGCGAACGCGGCGGTGGGGCCGTAGGCCTCCGCGAGGCGTCCGGTGACGGCCACCGCGAGGGCCTGACCGCCGACGATCGCGCTCGTCGCGAAGGCCATCGCCTCGGCCAGCCGTGTCGGCGGCACGGCACGCTCGGTGAGCCCGAACACGGTGATGAGATGCGGCGCGTACGCGATCCCGAGCACGGTGACGACGGCATACAGCCCCCACAGGCTGTCCGTCCACAGCAGCGGCAAGGACAGCAGAAGGGCCGCCGCGGTGGCTGCCCTCCAGCGCACCCTGAGCCCGAACCGGGCAGGCACAGCAGCCATCGACAGCCCCGCCACAGCGCTCATCACCCCCATGGCGGCGTACACGAGCCCGGCCTGCTCCTCCTCTCCGAGCCGCTGGGTCAAGGCGGTGATCCCGGCCTGACAGGCACCGAACATGGCGCCTTGGAGGGCGAGGGCGACGCGCAGGGCGTGGACGGAGCGGGGGGTGCGGGGGCGGGGGGCCTGGGCGTGCGGGGCCTGTCGGCGGCTCGGGACGTTGGCCGCTGGAACGGTCGCGGTGGGCTGTCCACGGCCGAGGTCGGTGTCCTCTCGGCGTGGGCCGGTGTCGCGGGCGGCGCCCGGTGCTCGGGTGACGTCGGTCGCTGCTGTCTGCGCGGCTCGCCGTCCGGCGGTGGCCGCGGGCCGCGTCGCGCGGGCCGTCGGGTGCAGGGCGAAGGCTGCTCCGCACACCGCCACCAGGAGGCCGGCCGCGCCGAGGGCGTACGCCGGATGGGCGAGCACGGCCGCGAGGCCCACCAGCGCCGGGCCCAGCACGAAGGAGATCTCGTCCAGCGTGCTCTCGAAGGAGAGCGCGGCGTTCACGGTGCGCTCGTCCGCTCCCGTGCCGCGGGCCAGGGCGACCACGCGGGCGCGGGCCAGCGGCCCGATGAGCGGCACGCTCGCACCGGCGAGGGTGCCCAGCAGGGCGAGGGGCAGCGGGGCGAGCCGGGCGACCGCGCCGGTCACCAGGGCGGTGATCGCCAGCGCGTTGACCAGCGAGAAGGTGAGGACGACGGTGCGCTGACCGTGCCGGTCGGCGAGTCGGCCCACGAGCGGGCCGCAGGCGACCTGTCCGACGGCGAGCGCACCGCCGACCAGGCCCGCGGTGGCCAGGGAGCCGCTCGTCCGGGCGACGAGGAGGACGCTGCCGAACTGGATCGTGGCGGTGGGCAGCCGCCCCAGGAAGGACACGGCCGGGAGCGCGGCGCCGGTCAGGGCGACCACCCGGCGGTACGTCTCCAAAGTGCCGTACGTGTCCGGCGCACCGTTCGCGCCGTGCCTGCCCGGCGTGCCGAGCCGCCCCGTGTTCCCGTTCCCCATCGTTCGACGCTAGCCACGCGCGCGTGCTCGTATGTATGCGTCGATGACACGAAAGACGGCCGGGCGGGTACGTAGCTTCCCATGACACCTGAGCGTTCCGACCCGGTGACCCCGGGCTCGGTGGTTCCCGCCGCGCCCTCCGCCACGTACCGGCTGCAGCTGCAGCCGGAGTTCCCCTTCGGGGCCGCCGAGGCGGCCGTGCCGTATCTGGCCTCGCTCGGCGTCTCGCATCTGCACCTGTCCCCCGTCCTGGAGGCCGTCCCGGGCTCGACACACGGCTACGACGTGGTGGACCACGCGCGCGTGCGGGGTGAACTGGGCGGCGAGGAAGGGCTGCGCTCCCTGGCGCGCACCGCGCGGGAGCACGGCCTCGGACTGGTCGTGGACATCGTGCCGAACCACATGGCCATGGCCCCGCGCCACAACCGCCCCCTGTGGGAGGTGCTGCGCGAGGGCCCCGCGTCGCCGTACGCGCGCTGGTTCGACATCGACTGGGAGGCCCAGGGCGGCCAGTTGCTGCTCCCGGTCCTCGCGGGTCGGCTCGGCACCGAAATCGATCGCCTGAAGGTCGACGGCGACGTACTGCGCTACTACGACCAGGTGTTCCCGCTGCGCGAGGGCACCGAGAAGCTGCCGATGCCGCGGCTCCTCGACGCCCAGTGGTACCGCCCCGCGTGGTGGCGGCTGGCCCGTACCGAGCTCAACTACCGCCGTTTCTTCAGCATTTCGGAGCTCATCGGAGTGCGTGTCGAAGACCCGGAGGTGTTCGCGGCGACCCACGCGAAGATCCTGGAGCTGCTCGACGACGGCGTGGTCGAGGGGCTGCGCATCGACCACCCGGACGGCCTCGCGGACCCGGACACGTACCTCCGCCGCCTCCACGAGGCAACCGGAGGGCGCTGGACGGTGGTCGAGAAGATCCTCGCGGACGGCGAGCCGCTGCCCGCCGCCTGGCCCGTCGCGGGCACCACCGGCTACGACGCGCTGCGGCACGTGGACGGCGTCTTCACGGACCCGGCGGGCGCGAGCGAACTCCTGGGCCACTACCGGCGGTTCGCGGCCCCACAGGCCGACCGGGGCGGCCACTGGGAGGCGACGGTGCGCAGGGCGGCGTACAAGGTGGTCACGCACGAGCTGGCCACGGAGGTCGACCGCCTCACGCGCGCGGTGAGCCGTTTGTGCGCCGCTTCGCCGGACCCGGCGCTGCGCGACCACGCCCCCTGGGCGCTGGGCACGGCGCTGCGGGAACTTCTCGTGCGCCTCGAGGTGTACCGGCCGTACCCCTCCGGGGACGCCTCCCTGGTGGTGACCGAGCAGGCCGCCGACGAAGCCCGTGCGGTGTTCACGGTGCCCGAGGAGGCGCATGCCGTGGACGTCGTACGGGACCTGGTGCTCGGACGGGCCGGTGACGGGCCCGGGCATGCGGAGTTCCGGGCCCGGTTCGCGCAGACCTCCTCCGCGCTGCGGGCCAAGTCCGTGGAGGACACGGGGTTCTACCGCTATGTGCCCCTGCTGTCGGCGAACGAGGTGGGCGGGAACCCCGGGAGCCCGGCCGTGTCCCCGGAGGACTTCCACGCCTACTGCGCGCGCGTGCAGCGCGACTGGCCCGTCACCGGTACCGCCCTGTCGACGCACGACACGAAACGCAGCGCGGACATGCGCGCGGCCCTCTCGGTGCTCACCCAGTGCCCCGAGCGGTGGGCCGACGTCCTGGCCGAGGTGACCCGCGACGGCTCGGGCGTGCCCGACCTCCAGGTGGCGTGGGCCGCGTGGCAGACGGTGTTCGGACTCGGCCCGGCCGCCGAAGAGCGGGTCCAGGGAGCCCTGTTGAAGCACATCCGGGAGGCCGGACTGCACACCGCGTGGACCGAGCAGGACGCCTCGTACGAGGACGCGGTGGCGGCGTTCGTCTCGGCGGGGCCGTGCGGGGCGCCGGGGCGGCGCGTCGCCGACTTCCGGGCCGCTGTGGCGCCGCATGTCCGGGCGAATGTCCTGGGGGCCGCTCTGGTCCATCTGACGATGCCCGGGGTGCCGGACGTCTATCAGGGCACCGAGGGCGAGTACCTGGCGCTGGTGGACCCGGACAACCGGCGGCCGTTCTCACCGCAGGAGCAGCCCTCGCCGAAGGCGGCGCTCACCATGGCCGCGCTGCGGCTGCGCGGGCGGCGGCCCGCCGTCTTCGGCGACTCGGCGACGTACGCGCCGTTGACGGCGGAGGGGCCGGGCGCCGCGCACTGTGTGGCGTTCGTGCGCTCCGGAGCGGTGGTCACGGCCGTCACGAGGCTGTCGCTGCGGCTGGCGGAGGCGGGGGGCTGGGGCGACACGCGGCTCGCGCTCCCTGAGGGGCGATGGACGGATGTGCTGACTCCTGGGCGGAAGTTCACGGGGCACGCGCGCGTGGAGGAGCTTTTCGAGCGGTTGCCCGTGGTGCTGCTGGAGCGGGTCAGCGAAGGCGGACCAGAAGAGTCCCCGGAGAGCGGCTGATCAGACCCTCCGCGGTGGGCCGGAAGCCCTCGGCCCAGCGGAGGTCCGGCAGAGCCGTCAGCAGGGCGCGCAAGCCGTGTTCCGCCGTGAGCCGGGCGAGCAGCGCGCCCGGGCAGAAGTGCCGTCCGGAGCCGTACGCGAGCTGCCCCGGGTCCGCGCGGAACGCGTCGTAGCGGTCCGGGTCGGCGAACCGCGCCGGGTCGCGGCCCGCGGCACCCAGCAGACACGCCACGGTGGCGCCCTCGGGTACCGCGCCGACCGGTTCGACCGCCCGGCGCAGCACGACGTGCAGCGGCGGATCGCGGCGCAGCGACTCGGCCCAGGCACCGGCCGTCAGCGCCGGACGGGCGCGGACGGCCCCCAACTGGCCCGGGTGGTCGAGGAGGTTGGCGAGGAACGAGGCCAGCGCGTGGGCCGTCGCCTCGCCGCCCGCGCCGAGGAGGGTCCCGGCGAGCCCGGCCACCGCCTCGTCGGACAGCGGACGCCCGTCGGCCCGCGCGGTGCACAGCGCGGACAGCAGATCGGCGCCGGGGTGCGCGCGGCGGCGGGCGATGTACGGGCGCAGAAAGGCGTCGAGTTCGGGGTGGTGGCCGCCCAGGTGGTCGAGGCCCGTACGGCACCACGCGTGCACGCGCGCGGTGTGCTCGTACGGCAGCCCGAGTGCGGCGACCACCGCCGCGGTCGGCAGCCAGTGGCAGAACTCGGCGACGAGATCGGCCTCCTGACGCGCGGCGAGGCGGCGGGCGAGGACGTACGCCGTGCGTTCGACACCCGCGGTCAGGGCGGCCAGCGCGCGCCCACGGAACGCCGGTGAGACGAGGGCCCGGTGCGCGCTGTGCGTACCCCCCTCAAGGTGGGCCAGCGTGCGCCCGGGCGGCGACGCGACGAGCCGCGGGTCCGCGAGGGCGGCGCGCACATCGGCGTACCTGCTGATCAGCCAGGCACCGAACGGCTCGTCGTACACGAGCGGGAACCGCCCACGCAGGGTGCGGTACAGCGGGTAGGGGTCGAGCTCGGTGCCAGGAGCGAGCAGACTCGGCGGCGCCGAACCGCTCTCCGGGCGAACGCTCGAAGGCGCGGACACGCTCTCCGCCGGGCTCGGCGGCGCGAACAGGATCGGCGACGGCACGCTCGACGACGCGGATGAGCTCTCCATCCGCGCGCTCGACGGTGCGTAGCCGTTCTCCACCCGCACCCTCGAGGGTGCGGAGCAGTTCTCCTCCCGCTCGCTCGACGACGCGAGCGAGTTCTCCTCCCGCACACTCGGCCGCACGGGCGAGTGCTCCACCCCCTGGGGTCGGGACGCGGCCCGGGTACTCGGAGCCGTCGGCGGCCCCGTGGGCACGGTCACGGGCGCGCCTTCGCCGGGAAGGCCGTGAGAACACAGCACCGCCGGCCTCCCGCATGGGGTCTGCACGCGGGACCCGCGCGCGGTTGTGCTCAGCTGACCACCGCGGCCTCCGGATCGCAGCCCCCGTACGCCCGTACGGGTGAGGCGGGCGCCTCTCCGTAGGGCCACCAGGCGCGCAGGAGGTCCACGAAGGCCTCGGCTGCGCCGGTGGGCGCCACGCGCGCGAAGACGGTCAGGGCGCGCTTCCAGGGCGGGTCGACGGAGAGGACCACGCAGTCCTCGCCGACGGCGCCGCGCACGATGTGCGAGGGCGCGGTGGTGACGCCGACCCCGGCCGCCGCCATCCGTACGGCCGTCGACGTGTGCTCGGTGAACACGGCTGTACGCGGCCGGAAGCCCGCCTGTCCGCACACCCAGTCGAGGAAGCGCTGCCCGTGGACCACGGGCTCCATGGCGCAGCGGATCCAGGGGCGGTCCGAGAGCTCGGCCAGCGCCACCGTCGTACGGCCCGCGAAACGGTCGTCGAAGGGCACCACCAGGACGATCTCCTCCTCGCCGACCGGCACGACGCTGCCGGGCCAGTCGCGGGGCGCGGGCCCCACGGCGAGGTCGGCGGTGCCGCGCTCGACCTGCTCCTCCAGGGCCTCGGAGGTGGCGTACTCGTGGAGGTGCAGCAGGACGCCGGGGTGGGCGGCGCGCCAGCGGGCGAAGACGTCCGGCAGGACGCCCACGGCGACGGAGTGGACGGCCGCGATGTGCAGTTCGCCGCCCTCGGCTCCGGCGGCGGCGCGGGCCGCGCGCCGGGCCTGTACGGCGCTGCGGACGGCGAGTTCGGCGTGTGGGCGGAAGGCGCGGCCCATCGGCGTGAGGCGCACGCCGCGCGGCATGCGCTCCAGGAGTGCGCCGCCCACCGACGCCTCCAGGG
This sequence comes from Streptomyces sp. NPDC029292, assembly GCF_055569295.1. Classification (NCBI taxonomy): domain Bacteria; kingdom Bacillati; phylum Actinomycetota; class Actinomycetes; order Kitasatosporales; family Streptomycetaceae; genus Streptomyces; species Streptomyces sp. NPDC029292. The sequence continues at coordinate 8,334 of NZ_JBVHXR010000008.1, read as the reverse complement.
CCTTGATCTGGTGGGAGAGCGCGGGCTGGGTGACATGGAGGGCCTCGGCGGCGCGCGTGAACGACGCCTCCTCGACGACCGTCAGGAAGTACTCCATCTGCCGAAGGCTCATCTCCGGGCCCTCCCATAAGCATTCTGCATGGAATCGACAAGAACATTGCCTTGGACTCATGGCAAGGGTTCGACGGAGGCTGACCACATGGACGACATGAGGACACTCGAAGTCACACCCGATGTCACACCCGAATTCACACCCGATGTCATCGTCATCGGCGGCGGCACCGGCGGTTACAGCACCGCCCTGCGCGCCGCCGCGCTCGGTCTCGACGTCGTGCTCGCCGAGCGCGACAAGGTCGGCGGAACCTGTCTGCACCGCGGCTGCATCCCGAGCAAGGCGATGCTGCACGCCGCCGAGCTGGTCGACGGCGTCGCGGAGGCGCGCGAGCGCTGGGGTGTGAAGGCCACGCTGGAGGAGGTCGACTGGTCCGCGCTGGTGGCGACGCGTGACGACATCGTGCACCGCAACCACAAGGGCGTGGAGGCGCACCTCGCGCACGCGGGCGTGCGGGTCGTGCACGGCAGCGCGCGGTTGACAGGCGTGCGCGGAGTGCGCATCGAGGGCGCGGGCGACTTCACCGCGCGCCGTGGCATTGTCCTGGCGACCGGCTCGCGCCCGCGCACGCTCCCGGGGCTCGCACCGGACGGACGGCGCGTGGTGACGAGCGACGACGCACTGTTCGCGCCGCGGCTCCCGAAGTCCGTCCTGGTGCTCGGCGGTGGCGCGATCGGTGTCGAGTACGCCTCGTTCCACCGGTCCATGGGCGCGGAGGTGACGCTCGTCGAGGCAGCCGACCGGCTCGTACCGCTCGAAGACACGGATGTGAGCCGCCACTTGACGCGCGCTCTGAAGAAGCGCGGCATCGACGTGCGGGCGGGGGCCCGGCTGATCGACGCGGAGGTCCTCGACGACGGCGTACGGGCCCGCGTGCGCACCGCGCGGGGCGAGACCCGTACCGTCGAGGCCGAGCGGCTCCTGGTGGCCGTCGGGCGGGCTCCGGTGACCGACGGGCTGGATCTGGCCGCGGCGGGCCTCGTGACGGACGAGCGGGGCTTCGTCGCGCCCGCCGACTGGAACCGGCTGGAGACGGCGGTGCCCGGCATCCACGTGGTGGGCGATCTGCTGCCGCCCCCGTCCCTCGGGCTCGCCCACGCCTCGTTCGCCGAGGGCCTGTTGGTGGCCGAGACGCTGGCCGGAGTGCCCTCCGCGCCGGTCGACTACGCGACCGTGCCCCGGGTCACCTACTCGTCGCCGCAGACGGCGGCCGTGGGGCTGAGCGAGGCGGAGGCACGCGCGCGTGGGCACGAGGTGGACGTCAACACGATGCCGCTGACCGCCGTCGCGAAGGGCATGGTGCACGGACAGGGCGGGATGGTGAAGGTCGTCGCCGCGGCGGGCGGCGGACAGGTGCTCGGTGTCCACCTGGTGGGCCCGAACGTGTCCGAGATGATCGCGGAGAGCCAGCTGATCGTCGGCTGGGACGCTCAGCCGTCCGACGTGGCCCGGCACATCCACGCGCACCCCACGCTGTCGGAGGCGGTCGGCGAGACGTTCCTGACGCTCGCGGGGCGGGGCCTGCACCAGCAGTGAACCCCGCTGCGCAACCGCCACGGCATTCCCCCCTCGCAGCCGACGGTGCATCCTCCCTCTGGCGGTGTACACCCCCCTGCCAGCGGTAAATGCCACCTGGCGCCCCCTGGAGCCGCCCCGTCATATCCTTGACAGTTCACTCAAACCATGGAGTACTGCGGAAAGCGACGCAGGGCGGACAAGTCGGGGGTGAGTCTCCTGCCGGAGTTGCGCTACCCCAGTGTGACCGAAATCGAATCGTCCGCCCGGGCGTTGGCGGCTCACCGACCCGGCCTGTGCGTCCTCAGACAAGTGGGTGTCTCGCGCGCGGGCAGACCCCTTCACCTGCTGTCCGTCGGCCACGCCACGCGCGCGGTCCTCGTCGTGGCGGGCGCCCACGCGAACGAGCCGACCGGCGGCTCGACGCTGCTGTCGCTGGCCGAACGTGTAGTGCACGAACGGGAGTTGCGGGCGGACACCTCCTGGCATTTCATGCTCTGCGCGGACCCGGACGGGGCGAGCCTCCATGTGACGCCGGCGCCGCGCACGCTGCTCGACTACCACCTCGGCTTCTTCCGTCCGGCCGGGCCCGAGCAGCCGGAGTGGTCGCCCTCCGTGCTGCCGCCCGACCGGCTGCCCCCGGAGACCCGCGCTCTGACGCGGATCATCGACGAGGTGCGGCCCTACCTTCAGGTCACCCTGCACGGAACCGATCTGGGCGGCAGCTGGGTGCAGTTGACCAAGGACGTGCCGGGCCTCGCCGAGCCGTTCGCCAAGTCCGCGGCGGAGCTGCACATCCCGGTGGAGACGGCCGCGTCGGACGCCGCGGGCTGGCCCGCCTCCGGGCCCGGGGTGCATGTGATGCCGGCGCCCGGCTCGGACGCGGCCTACCCGAGCATGCCCGACGACGCGCGGCACAGCACCTGGTACCACGCCCACCGGTACGGCGGTCTGACCGCGGTCGTCGAGGTGCCGATGTGGGCCAGCGACCTGGTGGACGATCCGGCGCCGCATCCCGCCCCGGCGGCGGCGATGCGGCGCCTGGCCCGCCGGCTGCTGCGCGACACGCTCCAGGTGGAGGCCGTGCTCGCGGAGGCTCTGCCGCGCCTCAAGGGCCCCGACGGGCCGCTCCTGCGTGCCGCCAAGTGGGCGCTGGAGCTGGTGCCGGGCCTCGCCGACGACTGGGTCCAGACGCCGCCTCCGGACACGACGATGGCGTACGTCGGCAGCGTCGACGCGTTCGGCCGCCGGCTCCCGTTGCGGGCCGCCGCGATGCTGCTGCGCGTCCTCCAGGAGGCCGACGACCGCGAGGCAGCGCGCCTCGAGCGTCTCGTCGCCGCCTGGAGCGACGCCTTCGCCGAACGCTTCCGCGCCCGCTGGGTTCCCCTGGAGCACCAGGTCGAGCACCAGTCGCGCACGGTGGTGGCGGCGGCCCGCCATGCGCGCGACCGCGCGGCGTGAGGGTTTTCGAGGAGCACGCGCGCGTGCGCCACGCCCCCGGAGGCCCAGCGGCTCAGTCCGACAGCGCGAACACCGCCTCCGTCTCGGCTCCCATCGCGCAGGAGTTCGAGAAGGTGTGCGTGTAGGCGACCGGCCGGCCGTTCCACTCGCCGTATGCGGCCGCGGTCACGGGCGCGTAGACCAGCGGGCACAGGACGTCGGCCCGGGGCGGGATCCGGGAGATGTCGCCCTCGGCGGTACGGAGTTCCTCGCAGGCCTCCACCGCGTGCGCGTGCCCTTGGGGCGGGTCGCACAGCAGCAGGGTGCCCCGGGTGTCGCTGGAGCGGGCCTCGCCACGCGTGACGGTGACATAGAGCCAGTTGCCGGACAGGGACTCCTGGGGCGCCGCCTGGGCCGGGGCCGCGCCTGCCGTGAGGAGAGCGATCGCGGCCAGCAGACCGCCGCGTACCGCTTCAGTGGTTTTCGTCATTCCCGATGCATCGGCACCGCAGCCTCCGAACCCCACCCGGTCTCACCCGAATGGGAGCGCACGGGCGCGTGCCGCCCCGCGAGTTCGAACGCGGCGAGCACCACACGCGCCTGGTACTCGACCTGGCGTGCGACCGGGATCCAGCGCGCGCCGCAGCCGTCGCGGTAGTCGGCGCACCACTCGTCGATGAGCCGGTCGAGCTCCGGCAGCACATCCCACGGATCGTGCCCGGAGCCGGTCACGAGCTGGCGCAGCAGCCCGGCGGTGCGCAGGGCGACCCGGCGTCCCGCGAGGCGCAGGGCCGTCAGACGGGCGGTGTCGAGCATCGGCAGGGGGCGCGCCCCGTACGTGTCGGGGTCCCAGGAGTCGGCGAGCCCGGGGCCGACCAGTAAATAGTCGTCGACGGGCGCGAGCAGACAGGCCACGTCCGGAGAGGCGTCGAGGCCGGGGCGGATGCGCGCGAGGATGCCCTCCAGGAGCCGCGTGTCGTGGCGCAGCGTACGGCTGACCGTGCGCAGCACCGCGTCGGCGTCGGCCGGCGGCGTGGCGTCCTCGACGGCGGCCACACCCCACATGGGGGCCTCGACGACCGCTGTCACCGTGCCATAGGGGTGCGGATGGAACCAGGTGGACTCGACCGCGGCCTCCGTGATGGCGGCCGCCAGGCCTCCGCGGCGCGGCGGCGGGATACGGTAGACGGCGGGGCCCAGTGTCGGCCAGTACAGGGTGTCGTACGGCCCGAGTTCGCGCGGGATGCCGAGGCGCGCCGCGGTGTGCGCGACGCGCTGGGCGAGGCCTGGCAGGTCGCGGGTCAGTTCGACGAAGGCGCCGCCGACGTCGACGCCGTGCAGGGAGCACTGGAAGAACGGCCGCAGTTCGTCCTGGAGGTCGAGGAGAGCGCGGGTCTCGGGCAGGGTGGCACCGTCCGCGCCTTCGGGCAGCCATTCGGGCTGTTCCAGGAAGCCCGGCCGGAAGAAGTGCCGGAAGTAATTGCCGAGGGTGTACGGGCCCGACAGCCAGGCCTCGTTGCGGCGGGCGCCGTCGGGGTCGAGGCAGAGCAGCAGGTTCCAGGTGGCGTCCGCCCCTTCGCACAACCGGGGGTCGGCGAGCGCCCGTTCGGCCAGCCGCAGGGCCGTGGCGCCGCCCACGGGTTCGTTGGCGTGCGGTCCGGCGACGACGAGGGCCTGCCGGCTGCCGTGCCCGACGGACAGGAGCCACAGGGGCGTCCCCGCCCGTGACGTGCCCACGCGGCGCAGCCGGGCGTCTCGCGGGCGGCGGGCGACAAGCGCGGCCGCGCGGGCGCCCAGCTCATCGACGGTCGGGTAGCGGAGGAGGGGCGGCAGGGCACACCTCCACTTATGTGGTGCCGTCGGTTCACCTGATGTGCATGGTGTACGCACAGTCAGTCACGGCTGTGGGGGTACGTCAACACCGCGGAACGTAAGGGATGTTGATGCAATCGGTAGGTAAAACCCAGGCCAGAGCTCACTCCGGAACGGATGGGATCCGAAGCGAGTCAGTCCGCCGCGAGCCCGAACGGAATCCGGAACAGATCACTCCGCCGCGAGCCGGAACAGCATCCGCCCGAAGCCGATCTGGTCGCCGTCCTTGACGACGGCGGCGCCGATGACGCGCCGTCCGTTGACGGTCGTGCCGTTGGTCGAGCCGAGGTCGCGCAGCACCCACAGACCGCCCTGCCGGCTCAGTTCGGCGTGCACCCGGGACACCGTCTCGTGGCTGAGCCGCAGTCCGCTGGCGGGGTCACGGCCGATGCGCAGCGGGTACGGGCTGCCCGGATGGGGCAGCAACAGCTTCGGCAGCCGCTCGGCCTGCCAGGCCCTGCGCACCCGTACGGTGAAACCGGAAACCGCCTCGACGGTGCCGAACACCAGTTTCGACCAGCGCTTCTCGGTGGGCAGGTCGGCGGTGAGCACGGCGAGTTCGTCGGACCTGCGGGCGGCGAGCGCCAGCTCCATGCGACGGATGAACGTGTCGTGCGAGAGACGGCCGAGGGCGACGCCGTCACGGAGCGCCTTGAGCGCCCGGTCGCGCTCCGCGTCGGACAACCGCGCGGGGTACGTGTGGAACTCGAAAGACGACGTCACGCTGGTGATTGTCGGGCAGTCGGGGCGGGGTGTCCAGAAAACCCGGAAACGGCTGCTGTCGCCGACCGGATCGTTCCGTACGGCAAACGCGCGGCAAAAGGGTGGATTCGAAAGCGAATTGATCTCGCTTGAAGCACCATGGACGAGCTATGTCACGGTGAGCAGACAAGGGGGAACCGTCTGTGCGGTTCGAGGTGTGGGCACCGCAGGCCGACCGGGTGACGCTCCACTGCGCGGGCGCCACGCGCGCGTTGGAGCGCGATCCGGAGCGGGCCGGGTGGTGGACGGGCGACGCGGACGCGCAGCACGGGACGCGGTACGGCTTCGCGGTGGACGACGGCCCCGTACGGCCCGATCCCCGCTCGCGGCGGCAGCCGGACGGCCCCGACGGGCTGAGCGCGGTGGTCGACCAGGAGCGGTACACCTGGCGTGCCGAGTGGGCGGGCCGCCCGCTGCCGGGCGCGGTCCTGTACGAGCTGCACGTGGGGACGTACACCCGCGAGGGCACGCTGGACGCGGCTGCCGAGCGGCTCGGACATCTGGCGGAACTGGGCGTCACCCACGTCGAGTTGATGCCGCTGTGCCCGTTCCCGGGGCGGCACGGCTGGGGGTACGAGGGTGTCTCCCTGTGGGCCGTGCATGAGCCGTACGGCGGTCCCGAGGCGCTGAAACGCTTCGTCGACCGGGCGCACGAACTCGGCCTGGGCGTCCTCCTCGACGTGGTGCACAACCACCTCGGGCCGTCCGGCAATCACCTGCCCGCGTTCGGACCGTACTTCACGGACACCCACCAGACTCCCTGGGGCGCCGCCGTGAACCTGGACGCGCCCGGTTCGGACGAGGTGCGCGCGTATCTCGTCGGCAGTGCGCTGGCGTGGCTGCGCGACTACCGGCTGGACGGGCTGCGCCTGGACGCGGTGCACGCGCTGCGGGACACGCGCGCGTTGCACTTCCTGGAAGAGCTGTCGGCGGCCGCGGACGCGCTCGCCGAGGACCTCGGCCGCCCGCTCTTCCTGATCGCCGAATCGGATCTGAACGACCCCCGGCTCGTCGCGTCCCGCGAGGAGGGCGGCCTCGGGCTGCACGCGCAGTGGAACGACGACTTCCACCACGCGCTGCACGCCGCGCTGACCGGTGAGGCACAGGGCTACTACGAGGACTTCGCGCGGGCGCCGTTCGCGGCGCTCGCGAAAACGCTGACGTCCGGCTTCTTCCACGACGGCACGTACTCGAGCTTCCGCGGGCGCTCTCACGGCCGCCCGCTCGACCGTACGCGCGTCTCGGCGCACCGTCTGCTCGGCTACGCCCAGACCCACGACCAGATCGGCAACCGTGCCCAGGGCGACCGGCTCGCGGCCTCCCTCTCCCCCGGACTGCTGGCCTGCGCGGCCGCGCTGACGCTCACCGGGCCGTTCACACCGATGCTGTTCATGGGCGAGGAGTGGGCCGCGGGCACGCCCTGGCAGTTCTTCACGGACCACACCGATCCCGAGCTCGCCGAGGCCGTACGGCGGGGCAGGCGCCGGGAGTTCGCGGCGCACGGCTGGGCCGAGGAGGACATCCCCGACCCGCAGGACCCGGCGACCCGGGACCGCTCCTGCCTCGACTGGTCGGAACCCGAAAAGACCCTCCACGCGCGCGTGCTGGCCTGGTACCGCGACCTGATCGCGCTGCGCCGCCGCCAGGCCGACCTCTCGGACCCCGATCTCGCGGCGGTCAGGGTCGCCCACGACCCGGAGGCCCGCTGGCTCGCCCTCCGGCGCGGCGACGTCCGGGTGGCCGTGAACCTCGCCAAGGAGTCCGCGGCGATCCCGCTCGGCATCCGGCACGCGCGCGTGCTGGCCGCCTGGGAGCCGGTCGAAGCCCCGGGCGCGGACGGGGTGTTGATCGTGCCGGGCGAGTCGTGTGTGGTGCTGGCGCAGGCGTGACGCGCTCGACGTAAACGCTTGCGCAAACCTTTACGTCCGCCTCGTCCAGGTCCGCCTCGCCCAGGCGCGCCTTGTTTACGGCCGCCTCGTCCAGGCGCGCCTTGTTCACCGCCGCGTCGCCCAGGGGCGCCTCGTTTAGGGCCGCCTCGCCTAGGTGTTCTGTCCACGGAGGTTGGTGACAGTGATCACGGCTGGGTGATCTTGAACGAGTGAGGGCCTTCCGGGTTCGGTGTGGATTGCGACGTCTACACACGAACGATCAGAAGGCCCTCATGCACCACCGTAATGCACCCCTGACCGAGACCGGCCGCCTGCGCCTGGCCCGTTGCGTCGTCGAGGACGGCTGGCCGCTGCGACGGGCCGCCGAACGCTTCCAGGTCTCGCCGACCACGGCTCAGCGGTGGGCGGGCCGCTACCGCGAACTTGGCGAGGCCGGGATGACCGACCGCTCCTCCCGCCCGCACCACAGCCCGCGCCGGACCCCGACACGCACCGAGCGCAGGATCATCAAGGTCCGTGTCCTGCGCCGCTGGGGACCGGCCCGCATCGCCTACCTCCTCGGACTGAACCCGGCGACCGTGCACCGCGTTCTGACCCGCTATGGCCTGGCCCGCCTGGCCCACCTGGACCGGGCCACCGGCCAGGTGATCCGGCGCTACGAGCACGCCGCCCCCGGCGACCTCGTACACGTCGACATCAAGAAACTCGGGAACATCCCCGACGGCGGCGGCCACAAGGTCCTCG
>NZ_JBVHXR010000007.1:292398-370622 GCF_055569295.1 Streptomyces sp. NPDC029292 | reverse complement strand
GGGGACCCTGTGGGAGAGTAGGACGCCGCCGAACTAATTGTAGAGAAAACCCCCGTACCGGGAAATCGGTACGGGGGTTTTCTGCGTTTAGGATCTTTTTATGCGCTACGACTTGGTGATTTTCGATAACGACGGCGTCCTCGTGGACAGCGAGCCGATCTCCAACACGATCCTGGCCGCCTACCTGACCGAGCTCGGGCACCCGACCTCGTACGAGGAGTCCATCAGGGACTACATGGGGTCGGCGATGCACCGTATCCACGATCTCGTCCATGAGCGGACCGGCCGGCGGCTGCCCGATGACTTCGACGACGTCTTCCACGGGCGCGTCTTCGCTGCCTTCCAGCGGGAGTTGGAGCCGGTCCCCAGTGCCGTGCAGGTCCTGGAGAAGCTGGCCGCGGACGGGGTGCCGTACTGCGTGGCCTCGTCCGGGAGTCATGAGCGGATTCGGGTGGGGCACCGGAAGACCGGGCTCGACCGGTGGTTCGACGAGGGGCGCGTCTTCAGTTCGCAGGATGTGGGGCGGGGCAAGCCGGCGCCGGATCTGTTTCAGTACGCGGCCGCGCGCATGGGCGTATCGCCGGAGAAGTGTGTCGTCGTAGAGGACAGTCCGCTGGGGGTACAGGCGGCGAACGCGGCCGGGATGGACGTGTACGGGTTCACCGCCATGACGCCCGCCGCCAAGCTCGCCGGCGCCACTCAACTCTTCTCCCACCTGGGCGAGTTGGCTGACCTGCTGGTATGACCGTCTCCATCGCCTGGCCCTGACATTTGTCACGGCCAGCTCCGGACGATCGTTTCTGTTGGCGGGCGGAGTCCGACCGCGAAGCTGAGTACATCGAAACGGGACGTACACAGTGACGACGGAGGGACCCGATCATGAGCATCACCGCCACCGAGACCAGCATCGAAGCGACGACCACGGAGACCGGTGGCGCGGCTGCCGCCCGGCCGAGCCTTCTGCCGCTGATCTTGGACGTGGCGGTGCCCGTGGGGTCGTACTACCTCCTGAAGAACGGGTTCGGCATGAGCACCATGGCGGCGCTCGGCTGGAGCAGCGTGGTGCCGGCCGTGCGGACCGTGTGGAGCGTGATGAAGGAGCGCAAGGCCAACGCCCTGGCCGGGCTCATCCTCTTCGTCAACATCGTCGGGCTTGCCCTCAGCCTCGTCGCCGGTGACCCGCGGCTGATGCTGGCCAAGGACAGTGGGGTCAGCAGCGCGATCGGCATCGGCATCCTGGTGTCCGTGAAGCTCGGCAGGCCGATGATGACGGCGGGTATGAAGCCGTTCCTCATCAAGGGCGACGCGGCCAAGAACGCCGCGTGGGAGCGGCTGATCGCCGGCTCGCCGCGGTTCCGGACGGCCGAGCGGACCTTCTCCCTCGTCTGGGGTGCGGTGCTGCTCGGCGAGTGCGTCGTGCGGGCCGTGGGGGCGTACACGCTGCCGATCGACACCATGGTCTGGCTCGGTACGGTCGTCATGATCGGCTCGATGGTCCTCGCCTTCCTGGTCAGCGGGCGGCTGGCCGTCGTTCCGATGGAGAAGATGCTCGAGGCCGAGGTCGCCGCCGAGGACAAGTGAGCCGTGCCGACCACGTCCGCCCGAAGAGCCGACCGCGTCCGCCCGAAGAGCCGACCGCGTCCGCCCGAAGAGCCGACCGCGTCCGCCCGAAGAGCCGACCGCGTCCGCCCGAAGAGCTGAGCAAAATTCATCTTCGGCTTGATCTACCCACCGGTAAGCCGGGGCCCTACGCTCGCCGCCATGACAGATGTGCTGCGGCGCGGTAGGGCCTCGTTGGCGTTCAGCTTCTTCGCTCAGGGCGCCACCTTCGCGCTGCTCGTGACGCGCATCCCGGCGATCCAGGACCGCTACGGGATATCCGACGCGCTGCTGCCCGCCTTCCTGGCCGCCGTGCCGATCCTCGCCGGGGTGGGGAGCGTCACCACCGAGCAGCTGGTCAAGCGGGTGCGGCCCAGCCGCGTACTGAGGTGGTCGCAGCCCGTCGTCCTGCTCGCCCTGCTCGGCGTCGGGTCCGGCGACCACCTGGTCGAGGTGGCGCTCGCGCTGGGCGCCTTCGGGCTGGCTGTCGGTGCGCTCGACGCCTCGATGAACATGCTCGGGGTGAGCCTGCAGCGGACGTACGGGCGCAGCATCATGCTCGGTTTCCACGCCGCGTACAGCCTCGGCGGGATCTTGGGCGCCTCGCTCGCCTGGGCCGGAGCGCACTGGCACCTCTCGCTCTTCGTGTCGTATCTGCCGGTCGTGCTCGTCCTGTTGCCGGCGACTTTTGTGGGGAGCCGGTGGTACGTCGACGGGGGCGCCCCGGATCAGCAGGACGCGGCCGGCCAGGCCGGGCCTGTCGTCTTCAAGCTGCTGCTGCCGCTGTGTCTGGTGATGACGTTCGCGTACATCGGTGACTCGACCGTCTCCAACTGGAGCGCGAAGTATCTGCAGGACGTGCTGGGGAGTTCGGAGCAGCTGGCGACCGTTCCGTACAACGTCTATATGGTCACGACGCTGCTCGGGCGGGCGATCGGGGACTTCGGGGTGCGGCGGTTCGGAGCGGTGGCGGTCGTGCGGCTGGGGGCGGTCGTGGCGGCGCTCGGGTTCGCGGTGGTGGCGGCGGCGCCCGGGGCCTGGGTGGGGATGCTCGGGTTCACGCTGCTGGGCCTTGGGCTGTGCGTGATCGTGCCGCAGACCTTCGCGGCCGCCGGGCGGCTCTTCCCCGGGGCCTCCGACACGGCGATCGCCCGGCTCAACATCTTCAATTACGTGGGGTTCCTGATCGGTTCTCCCTTGGTCGGGGCGCTGGGGGACACCTGGAACTACCGGGGCGCCATGCTCGTACCCATGGTGTTGGTCCTGGTGACGCTCGGGTACGCCAGGTCGTTCGCTCCTGAACCAAACCGATACGGTGACGAGCATGAGCGGCCGCGCACAGCTGATGTGGGACGAGGCAGTAACGGGCTATGACTTCGGTCCGGATCATCCGATGGATCCGGTCCGGCTGGCGCTGACCCGGCGCCTGGTCGACGCCTTCGGGCTCGACCGGGAGGTCGACGTGGTCGCGGCGAAGCCCGCCGGGGAGTCGACGCTGCGGCTCGTGCACCGTGAGGACTACGTCGAGGCGGTCAAGGCCGCTTCCGCGGATCCGGAGGCCGCTGACACCTCGTACGGGCTCGGGACCATGGACGATCCCGCCTTCGCCGGGATGCACGAGGTGTCCGCGATGATCGCCGGGCAGTCGGTGGGCGCGGCCGAGGCGGTGTGGCGCGGGGATGCGCTGCACGCGGTGAACTTCGCGGGTGGGCTGCATCATGCGATGCCCGGGGGTGCGTCGGGGTTCTGTATTTACAACGACGCCTCGCTCGCCATCGCGCGGTTGCTGGAGCTGGGGGCCGAGCGGGTCGCCTATGTGGATGTGGATGTGCACCACGGGGACGGCGTGCAGGCCGCCTTCTGGGAGGATCCGCGGGTTCTGACGATCTCGCTGCACGAGCATCCGCGGACGCTGTTTCCGCAGACGGGGTGGCCGGAGGAGACCGGGGCCGACTGCGCGGAGGGGTCCGCCGTCAATGTGGCCCTGCCTGCCGGGACCGGGGACGCGGGGTGGCTGCGGGCCTTTCACTCCGTGGTGCCCGAGCTCATCGCCGACTTCCGGCCGCAGGTGCTGGTCACCCAGCACGGGGCCGATACGCACTTCGAGGATCCGCTGGCGCATCTCGCTGTCTCGCTCGACGCGCAGCGGGCTGTGCAGGTCGCGTGTCATGAGCTGGCGCATGAGTACGCGGATGGGCGGTGGGTCGCGCTGGGGGGTGGCGGGTATGCCGTGGTGGATGTGGTGCCGCGGTCCTGGACGCATCTGGTTGCGATCGCGGCGGGGCGGCCTGTGGAGCCCGAGACGGTGATTCCTGAGAGTTGGCGGCAGGAAGTGTTTGCTCGTACGCGGCAGTTGGCGCCGGTGCGGATGACTGATGGGCGGTGGCCTGTGTCCTGGAAGGACTGGGAGTCCGGGTATGACCCGGCCGACCGGCTTGACCAGGCGATCGTGGCCACGCGCCGGGCTGTGTTTCCGTTGCGGGGGCTGTTGCCGTAAAGGGGTTTCGCCCCCTCCGCCCCTACCCGTCCCATACCTGGGGGCTGCGCCCCCAGACCCCCGCTGTCGGCCTGAACGGCCTCGTCCTCAAACGCCGGACGGGCTAAAAGCCAAGACCCCCGGAAGTGCATTACGCCAACTGTGCGGCGTTTTCGGGATTTTCGGGGTGAACCTCCGGCAAATGCGTCAGCATCGCTGTCGTGTTGAGCACCGGAGCATTGCGTGCACACTTGCTGGCCGCCCGGTTGGCCGGGCCCGTGGCCACCTCGCGCGAGGAGAGCCTGCGCAGTTATCGGCTGTTCGCCGCCCGCGATCCACGTGTGCTGCTCGGGCTTGATCCCGAATGGACCTGGCAGCAGCGGGACTTGATCGAGTTGATGGCCGACAAGTGCGGGGTTTCGGCCGATCCGCTGCACACATCCGGGCATGATGTGATCGATCCCGAGCGGACCCTGGCCGCCCTCGATGCCTTCGCGGAGCGGCTCGGAGAGGCGGCCCGCAACCGCGACCCCGTGCTCCTCGGCACCGGTCATCCGCATCGACTGATCGGTTTCTACGCCGCGCTGGCGGACGCCCTGTCGGCGGCGGGGTGTACCGTCCTCACCCCCGCGCAGGGTAGCTGTGTCGACATAACGACCCGGTTCGGTCTACGCACGTACAACCTTGACTACGTACAAGGTGTCGCGCTGGTGCGCGAACCCGGCGTGCAGGCCACCGGTCGCGCGACCGGCGCACACACCCACTCACCCCTCCCGGTTCGGACTGCTCTGGCCGCCGCCGCGGAGGCCGGCGGGCCGCTCCCGGAGCTGGTGATCGGAGACCACGGCTGGGTCTGCGGAGCAGGTCAGCTGGGGTTCGAGGCGATGGGTCTGGCCGATACGGACGATCCTGCCCTCTTCGTCGGAGAGGCAGAGGGGCGGGTGTCCGTCGTCGTTCCGCTTGATGACGCTGTGCGGTCTGATTACTACCGACCGCTTACTCGCTATGTACTCAATCGAGCGTGTCTGTCACAGTAGGCGGCCGATGCCATCCCCTCTTCCCCACTCGCATCACCCGCCCCTACATTGGGGAGTGAGCACGCAACGACGAAGAGTCACCGGAAGGGGAAGCCGGTGGCCGTCGAGTGCGGAAGGTTCAGGTGTGTCATGGCTGCAGCTGGCGAGAGGCCTCTGAACGAGGTTCAGTTCCTTACCGTGGCGGAAGTCGCCTCGGTGATGCGAGTGTCGAAGATGACCGTGTACCGCTTGGTGCACAGCGGTCATCTGCCGGCGATCCGGGTGGGGAGGTCCTTCCGGGTTCCGGAGCAAGCGGTTCACGAGTACCTCCGCGAGAGCTATGTGGGGGTGGAGACAGCCTGACGGCGGGTTCCGGGAGACCGTCCAAGATCTCCCGGAACCCCTCGATTACGCCCTCGGAGCTCGGACGGGTAGGCTGGCCCCTCATAGGTCGTATGGGCCCATGCAGCCCAGCACCGAGTAAAGAGAAGTGAGCGAGGGTAGTCGTGGGCTCTGTTATCAAGAAGCGGCGCAAGCGGATGGCGAAGAAGAAGCACCGCAAGCTGCTCAAGCGCACTCGCGTTCAGCGTCGCAACAAGAAGTAAGCGGCGCCGCAGAAGCGCGCACTGTGGCCCCCCACCAGCTGGTGGGGGGCCACAGTCATATCCGGCCACGGAAGCCGGCGTATCGCGGCCACGGAAGGCGTATCCCGGCCACGGAACGCCTGTCCCGGCCATGGAACGCGTGAGCGTTACGCCTGTCCGCCGAATGGCTTGGTCTGGTCGTACGTCTGTGGCTGTCGTCACTTCGTGCATCGGGCGGTCATCACAGCGCAACATCAACCCGCTAAGTTGGCGGCACACGGGGAACGCGACACTGTGCGCGCACAGCTACGGCTAGGTCTGGAAGGAAGGCGCTGATCTTGGGCAAGGTCGTGCTCGTGACCGGAGTGGCCCGACAGCTGGGGGGCCGGTTCGTACGACGCATCCAGCGTGACCCGCAGGTGGACCGCGTGATCGCCGTGGACGCGGTCCCGCCGGAGCACCATCTCGGCGGTGCCGACTTCGTGCAGGCCGACATCCGCCAGCCCACCATCGCGCGGGTGCTCGCCGAGCACTCCGTCGATACGGTCGTTCACTTGGACGTGACAGGCACGGCGCTGGGCAGCGGCAGCCGCACCACGGTCAAGGAGACCAACGTCATCGGCACCATGCAGCTCCTGGGCGCCTGCCAGAAGTCCCCGACGGTCAAGCGGCTCGTCGTGAAGTCCAGTACGAACGTGTACGGGTCCGCGCCGCGCGATCCGGCCGTGTTCACCGAGACCACCCCGCCCAAGTCGCTGCCCAGCGGGGGCTTCGCGAAGGACACGGTGGAGGTCGAGGGGTACGTACGCGGGTTCGCGCGCCGTCGGCCCGACGTGGCCGTGTGCGTGCTGCGGTTCGCGAACATCCTGGGCCGGAGCGCGGACTCGCCGCTCGCGTCGTACTTCTCGCTGCCCGTGCTGCCGACCGTGTTCGGGTACGACCCGCGGCTGCAGTTCGTGCACGAGGACGACGTGATCGAGGTGCTGCGGCTCGCCTCGCACGACCCCGAGCGCGGGACACTCAACAGCGGCACGTTCAACATCGCCGGAGACGGGGTCCTGCTGCTCTCGCAGTGCGCGCGGCGGCTCGGCCGGCCCACGGTGCCGCTGCTGCTGCCGGCGCTCACCTGGGCGGGTACGGCGGTACGTACCCTGGGCGTGACGGACTTCTCGCCGGAGCAGTTGCGGCTGCTCACTCACGGACGGGTCGTGTCGACGAACCAGATGCGCGAGACGCTGGGATACAAACCGAAGTACACGACCGCGGAGACCTTCGCGGACTTCGCGCGCAGCCGGGGGCCCGGACTCCTGCCCCCCGAGGCCCTTGCGGGGGCCGTCGACCGGATTGCCGCGCTGCCCTACCTGGGCGGCGGCCACCCCCCGACGCAGAGCGCCAACTGAGGAGCGCATCAACGATGGCGGACGCCAAGGTCATTCCGTTCGACGACGACCGGTCGCGCGGGGGTGCTGTGCAGCGCCCGCCGCGACGCCGGAGCGCGGGGAGCAGGCGCAAGGGCGAGCCTGTGGTGGTACGTGAGGTACAACCCCTGCCCGGGCGGATCCCCGCGCAGGATGATGTCCCCGTGACGCGTGAGGAACAGCCCGTACAGCCGGTTTCGGAGCCGCAGGACGGCGGTGGCCTGGAACGGCGCATTGCCGGCGGCCTGGCCTTCTTGCGCCGACGGCTGACGGGCGACTACGAGATCGACGAATTCGGCTACGACGCCGAGCTCACCGACCAGGTCCTGATGTCCCTGATCCGCCCGCTGTACGAGAAGTACTTCCGGGTCGAGGTGAAGGGCATCGAGAACATCCCGTCCGAGGGCGGGGCGCTGATCGTCGCCAACCACTCGGGCACCCTCCCGCTGGACGGCCTGATGATGCAGGTCGCCGTCCACGACAACCACCCCGAGGGCCGCCACCTCCGCCTCTTGGCGGCCGACCTGGTCTTCATGCTGCCGGTGGTCAACGAGCTGGCCCGCAAGGCCGGTCACACCCTTGCCTGCGCCGAGGACGCGGAGCGACTGCTCGAACGCGGCGAACTGGTGGGCGTGATGCCGGAGGGATTCAAGGGCATCGGCAAACCCTTCAGCGAGCGCTACAAGCTCCAGCGCTTCGGCCGCGGCGGCTTCGTGTCGACCGCCCTGCGCCAGGGCACCCCGATCATCCCGTGCTCGATCGTCGGCGCGGAGGAGATCTACCCGATGATCGGCAACGCGAAGACCCTCGCGCGTCTGCTGGGTTTTCCGTACTTCCCGATTACGCCGACCTTCCCGTGGCTCGGGCCGCTCGGTGCCGTCCCTCTTCCCACGAAGTGGACGATCCAGTTCGGTGAGCCGATCCGCACGGACGGCTATCCGCCGGAGGCGGCCGAGGATCCGATGCTGATGTTCAACCTGACGGACCAGGTCAGGGAGCAGATCCAGCACACGTTGTACAAGTTGCTGGTGCAGCGGAGGTCCGTCTTCTTCTGAGCGTGCTTCTTCTGAGTACGCGGATACGACGCTGGGGGCGCCCTTCTCAAGAAGGGCGCCCCCAGCGTCGTACAGGACTTACTTCGCGTCCTCGCTGTCGATGCCCAGGCCCGGGAGGAGGCCCGGGAGGAGCGGGGGCAGCGTGACGTCCGGTTCGCCGCTGGACGGGCTGCTCTTGCCGGACGACGGGGAGGAGCTGGTGTCGTCCTTGGGCGGGTCGAGGAGACCGCCCGTGTTGCCGCCGAGCAGGCCGTCGTCGTGGCTGCCCGGAGTGGACGGCCCGGGTTTGCCGCTGCTGTGGCTTCCGGTGGAGGAGCCGCTGGTGGCGCTGGGTGCGGGGCCGTCCGTGCCGGTCGAGCCGGTGGAGTCCTCGCTGTTGCCCCGGTGGCGGCCGGTGCCCTCCTGGGAGGGGGGCTGCGGCAGCAGCGAGCGCAGCGGTCCGACCTCTTCGTCTATGGCCTCGAAGACCGACGAGACCTGGTCACTGACGTCGCCGAGCTGGACGGGCAGTCGGTCGCGCAGCGCACCCCAGGCCTCGCGGTGCGACTGGGAGAACGCGGACAGGGCCTGGATGGGGCCCAGCGAGCCGTCCCGCTCATACGCCTCGTGCAGCAGGCGGTGGCCCTCCGAGGCGTCGTGCTGCATGCCCGACAGGGTGCGGCGGATCTCGCCCAGGGACTCGTGGTCGAGATTGCCGGAGCGGCCGCGCTCCATCACGCGGCGCGCCTCGCTCAGCCGGGTCGAGGCCTGGTCGAGGTAGAGCTCGCCCCGGTCGCTGTCGCCGTGGGTCAGGCCCAGCTTGATGTCCTCCATGCCGCGCTTGAGCCCGTAGAGCGAGTCACCGGGCAGGGCGTCGGAGCTGGCGGCGGCCACGCCGCCGAAGGCTCCCGCGGCCACACCGACGGTGAGCCCGCCCGCGGCGAGGCCCTTCGACAGCCGCGAACGCGGTCGCAGCTTTCCAAGGCCGCTCGCCCGGTGTGCGCCCCGTGCCCGGGGGGACCGTTGCTCGGGTACGGAACGGTCCGGGCCCTCGCCCCCCGCGGCGGTGCCTTCCAGCAGCATGGCCTCCATCGCAGCCACGAGCTGGGCTCGCTGCACGACTTTGACCTCGGGATCCAGCTCCGGTTTGGGCAGCTCGCCGAGACCGGTGGCGAGGGCCAACAGTAGGCCCTGCTCGGTCTGTTCCGATGCAGCCCGGGACGGTGCCGATCCATCGGGCTGCTCGGCCGCCGTGCCCTGGTCGGATTGCTCCTCCAGGGCCTGGGCGAAGGCGTTCGCCCGCCGGTGTGCCGATACGTTCGCGATCACTGGCGGCACCTCCTCTCGTCAGGACGGTCGACTCCCCAGGGGGTCCTGAGGGTTGCACTCCCTGACCACATCCACACGATCGAGTGATCGGCGTTGGCCAGGGGGTGACCACAGGGAGCCTGTATCCCGCACAACGAGCGTCGCGGCACTTGGGTTACGGACGACGGATGATCGGACCGCGAAGTCAACGGACTTTTACGGAAGGTGAGTTGAGCGTTGCTGAGCGTACGGGGGTGCTATCGGTTTTGTACGGGTATCAGCGCGCGTCGTCCGGGAGGAGCCGGGCCAGGGTGCGGACGGCCCGGTACTGAAGGGTCTTGATGGCGCCCTCGTTCTTGCCCATGACACGGGCGGTCTCGGCGACCGAGAGGCCCTGGAGGAAGCGCAGGGTGACGCACTCCTGCTGCTGGGGGTTGAGGCGTCGTACGGCGTCGAGCAGCGCCGCGTTCGAAAGGGACTCCAGGACGGAGTCCTCCGGGCTGCGCTCGACCTCGTTGGCGTCGAGCATCTCGCCGGTGGTCACTTCCAGCCGGAAGCGGCTCGACTTGAAGTGGTCGGCGACCAGGTTGCGGGCGATGGTGACCAGCCAGGCGCCGAAGTCGCGGCCCTGCCAGGTGAAGGTTCCGATGCGGCGCAGGGCGCGCAGGAACGTCTCACTGGTGAGGTCTTCCGCAGTCGCCTTCCCGCCGACGCGGTAATAGATGTAGCGGTACACGGTGTCGCTGTACTGGTCGTAGAGACGGCCGAAGGCGTCGGCCTCGCCGGCCTGGGCGCGCTCCACGAGATCCATCATCCGGGCGCTGTCACTGTCTGCGGCCGGGCGGCGTGCGGTGGTGGCTGAGCCCGAGCGGCCCCGTCTGCCGACCGCCGCGTTGCCGTCGGCCAGGGCGTAGCAAGGGCCGGCGGGCGCGGGGACGGCGAAGGCGGGGACGGCGTACGCGGTGGGGACGAAGCCGCGCAGACGGTCCAGGACCGTTGCGCGCAGCGTAGCCAGGCCCGAGGCTTCAACCCCGACGTGTGAGTACACGGGACTCCCAGAGGCAGAGCTTCCATCACGTTCAGTGCGGAACCGTAAACCCGTCGTAGTGATGAAGGGGTGCCGGTTTGCGTCTGAGGAGAATAACGCTTCGTACAGGCAGCGCTACACCCAGTTGCTCAAATCATCGATTACGTCGCTTCTGTAACCGATTGACGCCTGATCAAGTACCGGACGGTGACCGGTTGTTGATCGGATTAGTCCGCGTTCCGTTTGAGTGCGGGGCGTGTTGTGGCCGTCTGCGGTGAACGGGACTGGCGGGGGAGTTGGGCGGGTAGAGAACGTGATTTGCCCCCCGCCGCCCCTGCGCGTCCCATCCCTGGGGGCCGCCGCCCCCAGACCCCCGCTTCGGCCTGACGGTCTCGTCCTCAAACGCCGGACGGGCTGAAAACCCGCGGAGAGCCCCAGGGGGGCGGGAGTGGGTAGGGGCGGTGGGGGCGAAGAAACCCGGCGCTCGTCCTGGTGGCGCCGGTGCTCGTCCTAGCGGCGGCGGCGGTGGAGTGCGATCGCGGCGGCCGTGCCGCCGGCCACCGCGCCGACTCCGGCGGCCGCGGGGATGCCGACCTTCGCGGCCTTGCGTGCCGTGCGGTAGTCGCGCAGGCGCCAGTCGAAGGTGCGGGCGTGCTTGCGGAGCTTGGCGTCGGGGTTGATGGCGTAGGGGTGACCGACGAGGGAGAGCATGGGGATGTCGTTGTGCGAGTCGCTGTAGGCGGCGCAGCGGGAGAGGTCCAGGCCCTCCGCGGCGGCCAGGGCGCGCACCGCCTCCGCCTTCGCGGGGCCGTGCAGCGGCTCGCCGACCAGTTTGCCGGTGTAGACGCCGTCGACCGACTCCGCGACCGTGCCCAGGGCGCCGGTGAGGCCCAGGCGGCGCGCGATCACCGTGGCGATCTCGACGGGGGCCGCCGTGACCAGCCACACCTTCTGGCCCGCGTCCAGGTGCGCCTGGGCGAGGGCGCGCGTACCGGGCCAGATGCGCTCGGCCATGTACTCGTCGTAGATCTCCTCGCCGATGGACATCAACTCGGCGACGCGGTGGCCCTTCACGATGGACAGCGCCGAGTCGCGGGCCTCCTGCATGTGCTCGGGGTCCTCGACGCCGGCCAGCCTGAACCAGGCCTGCTGCCAGGCGAATCGGGCGAGATCGCGGGTCTCGAAGAACTTCCGCTTGTACAGGCCCCGGCCGAAGTGAAAGAGCGCGGCGCCCTGCATGACGGTGTTGTCCAGGTCGAAGAAGGCGGCGGCCTTGTCGTCGCCGAGCACCGGGAACTCCGGTTCCTGGGCGGGGACATCCGGCGCGGCTTCGTGCGCGAGCTCCTCCAGTTCCTGGGAGGACTTGCGCGCTGCCTCTGCCGAGGCCTCGCCTGCCAACACGCTCCGCGCCGTGGCGGAGCGCCTACGGGGAGTGAGCCATCCGAGAGCGGCCATGTCGTGAGCATAGCCAGTTTGTTCGGTGCTTCCGGAGTCGCGAGGATTCGAAGCTGTGAACTCTCCGCGACCGAGTCGTTAAAGAAGCGATCTGAAAGCGATCCGAGCGGGCGCGGGCGGCGCGAGAATGGCCGGTATGAGTTCCAAGTTTCGGCGCGGTGGGCGTCGTGAGGGTCGTACGGAGACGAAGGCCCCCGGGGAGCGGCTGGTCACGCTGATCAGGAAGCCCGGGTGTCATCTGTGCGATGACGCACAGCAAGTGATCGAGAAGGTCTGCGGTGATCTCGGGGTCCCCTGGGAGCAGAAGGACATCACCGACGACGAGGAGCTGCACCGCGCGTACTGGGAGCAGATCCCGGTGGTGCTGGTGGACGGTGCGCAGCACACGTTCTGGCGCGTGAACGAGGAGCGGTTGAGGCGGGCTCTCACCGGGTGACCGGGTGGTTCGTACCTGACGGCAAGTGGCCCATGGCCGGGCCGGGTCCTACCGAACGGCCGGTCGGTCCTTCCCGGGGTCCCGTTGACCGGGCAGTGTCCTGACTGGGTAGTCCAAGTGGTCCGGAAAGTCGCCTAGGATCGACGGCGATTGGTCTCGGGGGCGGGATTCGTTGAGGAGAGTGTGCGGCTTTGCCCCCTTCAGGTGAGGTGCGAAGGTGCCTGCGCGCCGGTTCCATACCTGCGCGCCGGGCGTGCGTGACCCCGGTCACGTTGGCCGGGCAAATCGGACACTATCTTTGTGCACGCGTTCACAAAGACATAGCCTGCTTTCGACGGGGCGGTCTGGGTACGTGTGACCGCCTGCAGCCCCGCTCTACCCGCAGGAGCACCGTGGCAACTGGCCGAACTCACCGACCGGCGACCCGCAGCCGAGGGATTCCCGAGGCCACCGTCGCCCGGCTTCCGCTGTACCTCCGAGCCCTCACCGCACTGTCGGAGCGCTCGGTACCCACGGTCTCCTCCGAGGAGCTCGCGGCCGCCGCGGGGGTCAACTCCGCGAAGCTGCGCAAGGACTTCTCCTACCTCGGCTCCTACGGGACGCGTGGTGTGGGGTACGACGTCGAGTATCTCGTGTACCAGATCTCCCGCGAGCTGGGCCTGACCCAGGACTGGCCGGTTGTGATCGTCGGTATCGGTAACCTCGGAGCCGCGCTGGCCAATTACGGAGGGTTCGCGTCCCGTGGTTTCCGGGTCGCCGCGCTGATCGACGCCGATCCGGAGATGGCCGGAAAGCAGGTCGCCGGGATCGCCGTGCAGCACAGCGACGGCCTGGAGAAGATCATCGACGAGAACGGCGTCTCCATCGGGGTCATCACCACCCCGCCGGGCGTCGCCCAGGCAGTCTGCGACCGGCTCGTCGCCGCCGGGGTCACCTCCATCCTGAACTTCGCGCCGACCGTGCTGTCCGTCCCGGACGGCGTCGACGTACGCAAGGTCGATCTCTCCATCGAGCTGCAGATCCTCGCCTTCCACGAGCAGCGCAAGGCCGGCGAGGAGGCCGAGGCCCAGGCCGGTGCCGCCGCCGTGGCCCAGGCTGCTCAGGAGAGCAACGGCAAAGGGCCTGACGGGGACGTCCCCGCCGTGATGCCGGCATGAGTCTCCTCGTCGTCGGGCTGAGTCACCGCAGCGCTCCGGTCAGCGTCCTGGAGCGGGCCGCGCTGTCCGCGGACGCGCAGGCCAAGCTGCTGCACGGCACCCTCGCCGCCGAACCGGCCACCGAGGCCGCGCTGCTCGCCACCTGCAACCGCATCGAGCTGTACGCCGACGTGGACAAGTTCCACGCGGGCGTCGCCGAGCTGTCCACGCTGCTCGCCCAGCAGAGCGGGGTCGGCCTGGAGGAGCTCACTCCTTACTTGTACGTGCACTACGAGGACCGGGCCGTCCACCACCTCTTCTCGGTGGCCTGCGGGCTCGACTCGATGGTCGTCGGCGAGGGACAGGTCCTCGGCCAGATCAAGGACGCCCTCGCCACCGCGCAGGAGCTGCACACCGCGGGCCGGCTGCTGAACGACCTGTTCCAGCAGGCGCTGCGGGTCGGCAAGCGCGCCCACTCCGAGACCGGCATCGACCGCGCGGGCCAGTCCCTGGTCACCTTCGGCCTGGAGCAGCTGTCCTCCGGTGTCGCCGTCGACGCGTGGGTCAAGGACAAGCGGGCCCTCGTCATCGGCGCCGGTTCCATGTCCTCGCTGGCCGCCGCGACGCTCGCGCGCGCCGGGATCGCCGAGGTCGTCATCGCCAACCGCACGCTCGACCGCGCGGAGCGCCTCGCCCAGATCCTCACCGACGCCGACGACACGGACGTGGTGGCCCGCGCGGTACCGATGGACTCGGTGCCGGTCGAGCTGACACGTGCCGACATCGCCGTCTCCTGCACGGGTGCGACGGGGCTCGTCCTGACGGCCGAGTCCGTCGCGGCGGCCGTGGAGGGACGTACGGGTACGCCCGTGACCGTCCGGGACGACGTACCGGCCGGTCGGACGGGCACCCTCGCTCCCACCAGCGTCGGCACCGAAGAGGGCTGCCCGCTCGACCTGTCCGCCGTGCAGGGCGCCACCGGCTTCTCCGTGATGGGAGAGGCCGCGGTGGCCGGTATGGACGCGGCCACGCTGGAACAGCACGCAGTGTGGGTGGACAAGGGCACCGGAACCGTCGAGCGCCGCGACAACCGTCGTACGCCCGACGCCGACGCGGACCTCATCACCGCGCTGGCCGCCACCGTCGCCATCGTCGGGCGGGTCCCCGAGCGCCGGCTGCCCGAGCCCGTCGTCGAGGCCCCCCGGCCCGCCCCGGTGCTCGCGCTGCTCGACCTCGCGATGCCCCGGGACATCGACGCGGCCGTGCACCGGCTGCTCGGGGTGCGGCTCGTCGACATCGAGTCGCTGGCCGAGGCATCCGCCGACGCGCCGATGGCCGCCGATGTGGACCAGGTGCGCGGGATCGTCTCCGACGAGGTCGCCGCCTTCAGCGCCGCCCTGCGGGCCGCGCACATCACCCCCACCGTCGTGGCGCTGCGCACCATGGCCGCCGACCTCGTCGCGAGCGAGATCGCGCGGCTCGACGGACGGCTGCCCGACCTCGACGACAAGCAGCGGGGCGAGATCACCCAGACCGTGCGGCGCGTCGTGGACAAGCTGCTGCACGCGCCGACCGTACGGGTCAAGCAGCTGGCCGCAGAGCCCGGCGGTGCCGGGTACGCGGACGCGCTGCGCACCCTGTTCGACCTGGACCCCGAGACGGTCGCCTCCGTCTCGCGGGCCGAGAACAACACCGAGAACGCCAAGAACCGAGGGCGAGCATGAGTGAGCACCCACTGAGGCTGGGGACGAGGCGCAGCAAACTCGCCATGGCCCAGTCCGGGCAGGTGGCGGACGCCGTGAGCCAAGTGACCGGACGGCCCGTCGAGCTCGTTGAGATCACGACGTACGGGGACACCTCCCGCGAGAGCCTCGCGCAGATCGGCGGCACGGGCGTCTTCGTCACCGCGCTGCGCGACGCGCTGCTGCGCGGAGAGGTCGACTTCGCGGTGCATTCGCTGAAGGACCTGCCGACCGCGCAGCCCGACGACCTCGCGCTGGCCGCCGTGCCGGTGCGCGAGGACCCGCGCGACGTGCTCGTCGCCCGAGACGGACTCGCCTTCGCCGAGCTTCCCGACGGGGCGCGCATCGGCACCGGTTCGCCGCGCCGCATGGCCCAGCTGAACGCGTACGCGCGCAGTCATGGGATGACGATCGAGACGGTCGCGATCCGTGGGAACGTCGACACCCGGATCGGGTACGTGCGCAGTGGGGAGCTCGACGCCGTCGTGCTCGCCGCCGCCGGACTCAATCGCCTTGGGCGGATTGAGGAAGTGACGGACTTCCTGTCCGTCGACACCGTTTTGCCCGCCCCCGGCCAGGGGGCCCTCGCGATCGAGTGTGCCGCGGACAACGCGGACCTCATCGCCGCGCTCGCCGAGCTCGACGACCCGTTCACCCGGGCCGCCGTGACCGCCGAGCGATCCCTGCTTGCCGCCCTGGAGGCCGGCTGCAGTGCACCCGTGGGTGCGCTCGCCGACCTTCTGGCCGACGGGCAGATTGTCAAGGAGATGCGCCTGCGCGGCGTCGTCGGCACGACCGACGGCTCGACGCTGGTGCAGCTGTCCACCACCGGTCCCGTGCCCGAGACACATGACCAAGCAATGGCGCTCGGCCGTGAACTCGCTGCCGAGATGCTTGCCAAGGGCGCGGCCGGTCTGATGGGGGAGCGAGCACTTTGAGCCCCACCAACCTTCCCGCCGGTCCGGAACACGGGCACGTCACCTTCCTTGGTGCCGGACCCGGGGATCCGGGACTGCTGACACTGCGCGCCGTAGAGGCGCTGGCGAACGCGGATGTCCTCGTCGCCGAGCACGAGGTGCTCGACGTGGTCCGCGTGCATGCCAGACCAGGCGTAGCCGTCCTGAACACGGATCCGGACACTTCGCCGGATACGTACTTGGGCACAGGCACGCCTCAGCTAACGGTTGTTGACAGCTCGTCAACAACCGTTGGTGACCCCGCGTCGAGGGACGCTGCCAATCTTGTCATGCAGGCCGCGCGGGGCGGCAAGCGGGTCGTGCGTGCGGTGTCCGGGGACCCCGGACTGGATACGTACGCCGCCGAGGAAATGCTCGCCTGCGCCGCCGCGGGCGTTCCGTTCGAGGTGGTGCCCGGTATCGCGGCCGCCGTCGGTGTGCCCGCGTACGCGGGTGTGCCGCTGCGGGACGCGCAGGGCGCGGACGTACGGTTCGTCGACGCGCGGACGGCTTCGGACCGGTGCTGGACCGAGGTCGGGGTGTCCGACGGGACGGTCGTCGTCTCGGCGACGCTGGACTCCGTGGCCGCGGCCGCGGGTGAGCTGGTTGCTGCCGGGCGTAAGCCCGATACGCCGATGACCGTGACCATCGCGGGTACCACTACGCGTCAGCGGACCTGGTCCGCGACGCTCGGGACCATCGCGCAGACGCTGAAGCAGGCGAAGGTGCTGCCGTCCCCGGACGGTGGGCGACCGGTGATAGCCGTGGTCGGTGAGCGTTCTGCCGCGGCTCAGCGTGAGCAGCTCTCGTGGTTCGAGTCCAAGCCGCTGTTCGGCTGGAAGGTGCTCGTGCCGCGGACGAAGGAGCAGGCGGCTTCGCTCTCCGACCAGCTGCGGTCGTACGGGGCCGTGCCGCACGAGGTGCCGACGATCGCCGTCGAACCGCCGCGCACGCCCCAGCAGATGGAGCGGGCGGTCAAGGGGCTCGTGACGGGCCGCTATGAGTGGATCGCCTTCACGTCCGTCAACGCCGTGAAGGCCGTGCGGGAGAAGTTCGAGGAGTACGGGCTCGATGCGCGGGCCTTCGCCGGGATCAAGGTCGCGGCGGTGGGGGAGCAGACGACCAAGGCGCTGGTCTCCTTCGGTGTGAAGCCGGATCTGGTGCCGAGTGGGGAGCAGTCCGCGGCGGGGTTGCTGGAGGACTGGCCGCCGTACGACCCGGTGTTCGACCCGATCGACCGGGTGTTCCTGCCGCGTGCCGACATCGCCACCGAGACGCTGGTCGCGGGGCTGATCGAGCTGGGCTGGGAGGTCGACGACGTCACGGCCTACCGGACCGTGCGGGCCTCGCCGCCGCCGGCCGACACGCGGGAGGCGATCAAGGGCGGTGGCTTCGACGCCGTGCTCTTCACGTCGTCCTCGACCGTGCGGAACCTGGTGGGTATCGCCGGTAAGCCGCACAACGTGACGGTCATCGCGTGTATCGGTCCGGCCACCGCCAAGACGGCGGAGGAGCACGGGCTGCGGGTCGATGTCATGGCTCCGGAGCCGTCTGTGCACAAGCTGGCGGAGGCGTTGGCGGACTTCGGTCTCAGGCGTCGTGCGGCGGCGGTCGAGGCCGGGGATCCCGTTACTCGGCCGAGCGAGCGGCGGCCGGGGTCTCGGCGGCGGCGCACCACGTAGCGGTCGGGGGCCGGGTGGCGGCGTACCACGTGGCGGTCGCGTCGGGGTGGCGGCGTACCACGTGGCGGTCGCGTCGGGGTGGCGGCGCACCACGTGGCGGTCGGGAGCGGGGCCGCGCCGGAGCCTCCGTCCTCGGTCTGGCGCGGAATCGGTCGGTTGACAAGGGACCGGTGTTGACGCGCCATCCGCTGCGGGCGGAGGTTCCGGCACGTCCCCTCCCGTGCGTCGGCGGCTGCGGGTCGTCGTCCGTGACCGCCGACAGTGCGTTGGCGGCTGCGGGTTGTCGTCCGTGAGTGCCGGCAGTGCGTTGGCGGCTGCGGGTTGTCGTCCGTGAGTGCCGACAGTGCGTCGGCATAGGTGCCTCCAGGGCAGGCGTAGCGTGGGATCCATGACGAAGTACGGATCCTTCCCCGGTACGCGGCCGCGGCGGCTGCGTACGACGCCTGTTATGCGGCGCATGGTCGCCGAGACGCGCCTGCACCCCGCCGACTTCATCCTGCCCGCGTTCGTGCGGGAAGGCGTGAGTGAGCCCGTGCCGATCGCGGCGATGCCCGGGGTCGTGCAGCACACGCGGGACAGCCTGAGGAAGGCGGCCGTGGAGGCGCTGGAGGCCGGGGTCTCCGGGATCATGCTGTTCGGCGTGCCGGAGGACTCGAAGAAGGACGCCGTCGGGACGCCGGGGACGGACCCGGACGGCATTCTGCAGGTCGCGCTGCGCGATGTGCGGGCCGAGGTCGGCGATGAGCTTCTCGTGATGTCCGACCTGTGTCTGGACGAGACGACCGATCACGGGCACTGCGGGGTGCTCGACGCGGAAGGGCGCGTCGACAACGACGCGACCCTTGAGCGGTACGCCGAGATGGCCCAGGTGCAGGCCGACGCGGGCGCCCATGTGGTCGGCCCCAGCGGCATGATGGACGGTCAGATCGGGGTCGTCCGGGACGCCCTGGACCAGATCGGCCGGGAGGATGTCGCCATCCTCGCGTACACCGCCAAGTACTCGTCCGCCTTCTACGGCCCCTTCCGGGAGGCCGTCGGTTCCTCGCTCAAGGGTGACCGGAAGACGTATCAGCAGGACCCCGCCAACGTGCGGGAGTCGATGCGGGAGCTCGCCCTCGACCTCGAAGAGGGGGCCGACATGGTGATGGTCAAGCCCGCGGGGCCGTACCTCGACGTCCTGGCGAAGGTCGCCGACTCGGTCGACGTGCCCGTCGCCGCGTACCAGATCTCCGGTGAGTACTCGATGATCGAGGCCGCGGCGGAGCGGGGCTGGATCGACCGCGACAAGGCGATCCTGGAGGCCCTCACCGGCATCAAGCGTGCCGGTGCGCAGAACATCCTCACCTATTGGGCCACCGAGGTCGCCCAGAAGCTGCGCTGACCCTTCCGGGCGTGAGACTCGGAGCCGGCCTCAGAAGGCCAGCGCGTCGTCCAGGCTCTGCTGCCAGTACGTCAGCGTGAGCTTGTCGTCCACGTACACGCCCTTCGCGGGGAGCGCCGGCCGGGCGCTGCTGCCCTTGTCGAAGGCGACCGTGAGGGTCTTGGCCGTGTAGCCGTTTCCGCCGCTGCCGTCCGCGGCCGACAGGAGTACGCCCGCGTAGCCCGACTCGCCGGGGGCGAGTGTGACGACCGCCTGAGGGTGGGTCTCCTCGGCGACAGGGGGGACCGCCTGGGCCTCGCCGAAGCGGGCGATGGGGTAGCCCGTGAGGTCGCAGTTCTTCGAGCCGGTGTTGGTGACGGTGAGGAGGAGGTGGTTGAGGGGGCGGGTGACTTCGGTGGCGGTGGTTTTGGTGTTCGCGCCGCTGCACGGGGTGTTGTGGGTGGCTCCGGTGGCTCCGGTCGTGTGGGTGGCTCCGGTCGTGTTGGTGGGTCCGGTGGTGTTGTTCTTCGCGCCTCCGGTGGCTGATGACTGGCTCGGCTGCGTGGAGGGCTTGGACTCCGAGGACGGGCCCTCGTCCCGTACGCCCTCTCCGTTGTTGCACGCCGTGAGGGCGAGCGCGGCGAGCGCGACCGTCGTGGCGGCGAACAGTCGGGTGCGGGCGGTGCGTGCGGACATGGGTGATCCCCCTGTGGATGTGGTTGGTTGGGTCCGGCCGCTCGACCGGTCGAGGGGAGCGGCGTGCTTGGATGACCACAGCTTGTGGGGTGATCCGTCCCGGCCGCCACGGTTGCCGGGGTATTCGGGACGCCGGAACGGTCGTACGGGGTCTGACCTGGGGGAATGGCATCCCCCTGGAACGCGGTCCGGGACGCGGGGGGTGGAGGAACGGTGGCGGGGGACGAGTTCGCGGGGCTGCTGCGGGAGCTGAAGGAGCGGTCCGGACTCAGCTACGGGGTGCTCGGCAAGCGGCTGCATGTGAGTGCGTCGACGCTGCATCGGTACGTCAACGGGGATGCCGTACCGGCGGATTACGCGCCCGTGGAACGGCTCGCGCGGCTGTGCAAGGCGACTCCGGAGGAGCTGGTGGAGCTTCACCGGAGGTGGGTGCGGGCCGATGCTCTGCGTGGGCAGAAGGGGGTGCGGGCGGAGGCCGTGGCGGAGGCTGAGGCCGTTCCTATGGGTGACGCCGGTGTTCCCGATGTTCCCGTGGGGGAGGCGGAGACCTCGCCGGTGTCTCGGCGTCGGCGTACGGTCGTTGTCGCCGGTGCGGCCGTGGCTGCCGCTGTCGTGTCCGCCGCGCTCGTCGTGAACCTCGTACCCGGTGGGGGCGAGGAGCAGGACAAGGGGCAGGGCAAGGGGCAGTCCGTGGGGGCTGCCGCGTCCGTCGGCGGTACCCCCGATGGCACCAGGACGCCTGATGCCGCGCGCACGTCGCCTTCGGCGTCCGCCCCGCGCGGCGGCAGCCCGACGGCGTCCGCCTCCCGGAGCCGGGCGGAAGCGACGCGGGAGCCGGCCGCCGGTGCCACCGCGCCCGCCGTCGTCACCAACCCGTACAAGTACGAAGATCCGTGCAGCCAGCACTACTTGGTGAACCGGAAGCCCGCGCAGGTGCCTCCGCCGCCGAGTGAGCAGTACGCGCGCGGGTGGGTCACCGCGCTCGGCGGGGTCGCGGGCAAGGACCAGTTCCTCGCGCTGACCGTGCAGGGCACCGGGAAGGCGACCGTCGTACTGGAGGCGCTGCATGTGCGGGTGGTGCAGAAGGGGGCGCCGCTCGCGTGGAACGACTACGCGATGGGCGTGGGCTGCGGCGGCGGTGTGTCCACGAAGTCCTTCGACGTGGACCTCGACGCCGGGCTGCCGGACGTCACGCCGAAGGACGGGCAGCGGGACTTCCCGTACAAGGTGAGCGAGTCCGACCCCGAGGTCTTCTATGTGACGGCGCACGCGCAGGCACACGACGTGAGCTGGTATCTGGAGCTGGACTGGTCCAGCGGGAGCCGGCACGGGACGGTGCGGATCGACGACCGGGGGAAGCTGTTCCGGACGAGCGGGAACGCGGGGCGGCCGGCGTACGACTATCCGCTGGGCGGGAGCGAGTGGGAGACCGCTCCCGACGACTAGGGCACTATCAAGTCCCCCTGGGAGTTAGGTTGTTGCCTGTTGAATAATGCGACTCTCCAGGGAGATGCTTTATGCCCGGTGATGCTCTCGGCCAGGACCCCGCCGAGCTGAGCAGGAGGATCGACACCACCAAGGCGCACCCGGCACGCGTCTACGACGTCTTCCTCGGGGGCAGGGACAACTACCCGGTCGACCGTGAGGCGGCCGCCGCGGCGCTCGCCGCGAATCCACGGGGCTACCTCGACGTCCGGCACAACCGTGACTTCCTGCGCCGGGCCGTCACCACCCTGACCCGGGAGGGCGGCATCCGCCAGTTCCTCGACGTCGGCACCGGTCTGCCGACGCAGGAGAACGTCCATCAGATCGCCCAGCGCATCACTCCCGACGCACGGGTCGTGTACGTCGACAACGACCCGGTGGTTCTCGCGCACGCGCGCACGCTGCTCACCAGTGGGCCCGAGGGCCGCACGGACTACATCGACGCGGACCTGACGCAGCCCGCGCAGATCCTCGAACGGGCCACCAAGACCCTCGACTTCGACCAGCCGATCGCCCTCGCGCTCGTCGCGGTGCTGCACTTCGTCGAGGACGCGGACGCGTACCCGATCGTGCGCGAACTCGTCGCCGCGCTGCCCTCCGGCAGCCGACTCGTCCTCAGCCACCTCACCGAGGACCTCAACCCCGAGAACGTCCGCGCGGTCCAACGGACGTACACCGAACGCGGCTTCACCTTCGTGCTGCGCTCCAAGGCGGAGGTCGAGCGCTTCTTCACGGACAACGGCCTGGAGTTGGACGAGCCGGGCGTCGTCCCCGCCCACCGCTGGCGCCCCGACGGCGCGGCCCCGGCCCCCGAAGAGGCCGATCCCGCCTACATCGCGGCCCTCGACGACATCGAGAAGGTCCGCTACCGCGACATCAATGACGTCACGGACGCGGACATCAATGTGTACGCCGCGACGGCCGTCAAGCGCTAGCCGACGGTTGCGAACCACGTCTCGGCGAGGGCGTCGAGACGTGGTTCCCAGTCGGCTCCCGGCCATCGCCTCACCGTATTTCGGCCGCACGGCAGAGGCGCGTGTGAAGTCCTGGCGACAGGGACTCGAACGTTGTTCGGGAAGCCCTGGTGTCCCGGGGGCATGGCACCCGTCTTCGAGCACGCGGACAGACTCTTCGCGCTGCTGAACAGACTCGTCCGCCGCCCGAAGTAGGGGGAAATCCCCGAGGGGAGCGGCGACCACGACGGCACATCCACGAGCGTGCTCAGCGGGCTCTGTCCGTATCGCGAAATGACGGGTGTAGGCGGCACGTACGTGCCTAGGGTGCGGATACGAGCCGCCGCATGGACCAGGAGCCGTCACCGTGACCGTCACCGATTCCGCACCCGCAACCGCCCCCGTGCCCCCGCTCGCCGCACGGGCCACCGCGATCGGCGGTTCACCGGTACGGGACATCCTCGCGGTGACCGCGCGGCCCGAGGTGATCAACTTCGCGGGTGGGCTGCCCGCGCCTGAGCTGTTCGACGTGGAGGGGATCGCCGCCGCGTACCGGGATGTGCTGGCGGAGGTGCCCGAGCGGGCGCTGCAGTACTCGTCGACCGAGGGGGAGCCGGGGCTGCGGGCCGCGCTCGCGGAGCGCACCAGCGCACGCGGGCTGGTCACCGCGGCCGACGACCTCCTTGTCACCACCGGCTCGCAGCAGGCCCTGTCGCTCCTCGCCACCGCCCTGCTGGAGCCCGGCGACACCGTGCTCGTCGAAAGTCCCTGCTATCTGGCGGCACTTCAGGCCTTCGCCTTCGCCGGGGCGCGGATCGTCCCCGTGCCCGGCGACGATGACGGAATCGATCCGGACGCCCTCGACGCGCTGGTGATACGCGAGCGGCCCAAGCTGCTCTACACCGTGCCCACCTTCCGGAACCCGACGGGCCGCACGATGCCGGCCGCGCGCCGCGCCGCCGTCGCCTCCGTGGCCACCCGGCGCGGGCTGTGGATCGTCGAGGACGACCCGTACGGAGAGCTCCGCTTCGAGGGGGAGCGGGTGCCGTGGATCGCCTCGTACGGCGCCGAGGACCGTACCGTCCTGCTCGGGAGCTTCTCGAAGGTCATGGCGCCCGGCATGCGCCTGGGCTGGCTGCGCGCGCCCGGCGCCCTGCGCCGCGCCTGCGCCGTCGCCAAGCAGGCCGCCGACCTGCACACCCCGACCATCAACCAGCTCGCCGCCGCACGGTACTTGGCCGACCGGGACCTGGACGCGCATGTGGCGCGGGTCGCGGGCGTGTACCGCGAGCGGCGCGACGCCATGCTCGCCGGGATCGCGGACGCCCTTCCGGCCGGGTCCACCTGGACCCGGCCCGAGGGCGGCATGTTCCTCTGGGCACGCCTGCCCGATGCGTACGACACCACGGCCCTGCTCCGGCACGTCGTGGACCAGGACGTGGCGTACGTCCCCGGTGCGCCCTTCTACGCGGGCGAGCCCGACCGCGCGACCCTGCGGCTCTGCTTCGTCACGCAGACCCCGGACGAGATCGGGGAAGGTCTGCGGAGGCTGGGACGGGGGCTCGGGCTGGGGGCGTAGTACGGGCGGCCGGTCAGTCCCACCAGAAGGACCACACGCGTTCGCCGATGAGCTGACCGGCGTACGTGTCCAGGGCTCCGGGGCCTTGCAGGACGTTGTCCGGGCAGAACGCGAAGTGTTCGGCGGCCACCGCCTCCGCCTCCGCGAGCGCGGTGGGCGGGGCGGCCACGGACAGGACCAGGACGTCGAAGCCGAGCGCCACGACCCGTATGCCGAAGCGGTCCTCCCAGGAGCGGAGGACCGCGCAGAGACGCGCGGTGTCGCTGTCATGGCTCGCCGGGCCCGGCCAGCCGACGGCGGCGGGGACATCCGCGCTGCGGCGTGCGGGCACCAGGGCGAGGTGCGGGTCCTTGAACCAGGAACGGCCCTCGCCCGCCAGGGAGTCGGCGACCTGAGCGGCGCGCGCGTCCGGATCGGCGGTGAGGGCGGGGCCGGCGGCCAGTCCCGGCCACTCCTCGCCGTCCGCCGCGCACTCCTCCCAGAACTCCGCGAGCACCTCCTCGGCGTCGTGATCCCCCGCGTACGACATCTCCGCGGGCGTCAACTCCCAGTCCTGCGGCCCGCCCTGGCTGCCGCCCAGGTCGACGAGGACCGGGAGCAGCCCCGCGCGCCCCGCGGGCCCGCCGAGCGCCGTCCAGCTGCCGGGGGCG
Organism: Streptomyces sp. NPDC029292; assembly: GCF_055569295.1. NCBI lineage: Bacteria > Bacillati > Actinomycetota > Actinomycetes > Kitasatosporales > Streptomycetaceae > Streptomyces > Streptomyces sp. NPDC029292. The sequence continues at coordinate 346,030 of NZ_JBVHXR010000007.1, read as the reverse complement.
GCGGACCGCTCGGCGTGCCACAGCAACGGCTCGTGCCACGGACCGTCGTCCGTCGCGTCGATCAGCCTCCCGGGCGGGAGTTGAAGCCCGAGGGAACGCCCGCTCGGGTCGGCCGCCAGCTTGGGCAGCGGGTTGGGAAGAGTCGCCATGCCGCCGACTGTATGGGCAGCCACTGACATGTGGTGGGGGCACCCCTTTGGGACCTCTGGGAGTGTGGTGAAAGCGGTCGCCGGGCCCGGCTCCCGATGTCATGCTTTCGCCGTGGTCTCGCCATGATCCCGCCATCATCCCGCCGGGTCTTTGGATGATCCCGAATCATCCTGAGACCACTGGCGACTTCACGACTTCACGACTTCACCCGGGGGTGCTCGAATGCGTCGCGAAATGGCGCGTACGGCTCGGATGTTGGCGTCCGCCGGCGTCGCGCTGAGTCTGCTCACGGCCTGCTGGGGCGGCGGCTCCGGTGAGGACAGCGGCGACGAACAGGGCGGAACATCGAGCGGGGAGCCGAGTTCCGCCGCACCGGCTGCCAAGGCCTACGACCCGCCCCTCAAGTTCGAGAAGTCGGCCGAGGCCACCTTCGCCGCCGACGTCAGCGAGGGCCGCTCGTCCGTCCGGCTCGACGGAACCACCGCGTACGCGGGCTCGCACGACGAGCTCAGGGCCGTGAGCGTGCTCGACGGCGAGACGCGGTGGACCCTGAAGCCGCAGGGCCGGCCCAGCGCGGACACCGACGACGGCACCGACCACGTGTTCCGGCCGGCCTTCGGCCAGATCGACGGGCAGCGCGCGGTGCTGGCCGCGTTCCCGGTGACCGTACCCGGCTCGGGCACCACGCCCGACCGTCCCCGCGTCGAACTCACCGCCGCGGCCGTCGACTCCGGCAAGCGGCTCTGGTCGGTCACGGTCCACCGGCCCGAGGGCCAGGAGGAGGGGGACCCGTACCTCGTCGGCATCGACGGTACGAGCGCCGCCCTCCGGTTCGGCGACGACACGGACGCCGTGAGCCTCGGCTTCGACCTCGGCACCCGCAAGGTCACCTGGACGGCCAAGGGCTTCGCCGCGGACTTCGTCGACGGCGGCGTGGCCGTCGGACGCGGCGACAGGAGCGTCTACGGGCTCTCGCTTCGCGACGGCAAGAAGGCGTGGACCTACATGGACCGGCTCAACGAGGCGACCCTGACGCCGGTGGGCGGCGGCCTGTTCACGGCGGTGGTGCGCGCACCCTACGAGGACGAGTCGCGGATCGCGGCCCTGCTGGCCTCGTCCACGGGCAAGCCCCCGATCGCCCTCGGCGCCCGCACGCTGGGCGACCCCACCGACCTGTCCTGCTCCTACGACGAACGCATCACCATCGTCTGCACGGTCACCAAGGACTTCGACCAGCGACTGATCGCGATCGACACCAAGACCCGCAAGGTGTTGTGGACGATCTCCGGAGACGACAAGACCCGGCTGATGCCGGACGTCTCCGCCGTCTGGCACGGAGCCATCTACGGCTCCACCGAGAACGGCCCGGTCGTCCTCGACGCCCGCACCGGCGAGGACAAGTCCACGACGCCCGGCCTGACCCCGTTCGCGGTGAACGGGTACGCGGGCCTGGACACGAACTCCCAGGGGGAGATCCAGGTCCATCGTGCGGTGGGCTGAGACGGTTACTTGAGGGAGGTGGTGAAGGCGGTCCAGGCCTCGGGCGAGGTGGTGAAGGTGGGGCCGTCTTCGGGGGTGTTCTTGGAGTCGCGGATGTGGATGGCGTGGGGGCAGGTGGCGATCTCTACGCACTGGCCGCCCTCGTCGCCGCTGTAGGTCGACTTGAACCACTCAAGTGCGGTGCTCATTCATCTCCAAGCAAACGGTCGAGCAGGCCCTTGGACTCCTGCGGGGACAGGGCCTGTGACCGCAGCATCGCGTACTTGCGCGCCAGGATGGACACCTCGTCGGGGTCCGATACCCATTGGCTCCCGCGCTGACTCTCGGTATACGCAAGCTGCAGATGGTCGGGTGTTTCCAGGAGGGTGAAAGGGCCGTTCAGCCCGGCATGCGACGGGGTGTTCACCGGAAGGAACTGGAGTGCCAGACCCGGAAGTTCGGCCCGCTCACGCAGGTTGCGGAGCTGGTCTCGGCGAGGGCACGGGCCGCCCACACCGATGCGGAGCACTGGCTCCCACACGATGAAGCCCATCGTCGGCGGACACTTGCGCACACGGCGAACGACGACGCCTCCGACACCACCCACACCTCCGGCAACACCGGCGACTTCGATGCCTTCGCCGCCCGGCACCCGGCGCTCCCTCGACAAACGCCTCCTCACTCGCTTCTACCGGCCCGCAACCCTCGCGAGCACCGGCTGGGTCGAACCGGACCTCTCCCCTTTCCCCTGGCGGTAAGCCGGGCGGCCTTTCGGTCACTTCGCAGGCGAGGGGTGCACTAGTACTGCAACCGCTGTGTCGGCGGCGGCCAGGGGTGTGAGGGCGCGAGCGAGTCAGGAGAGCCAGTCGGTGTAGCGGGTGGGGGCGAGGTGGGCCTGCTTGTCGGTGAGGACGTCACCCTTGACGGCGGCGAACATGCCCGCGGTGGGGTCGGTGACGACGGTACGGCCGTCGGACTTGTGGGACAGGGTGATCCGGCCCAGCTCGTCCAGGGGGAAGATCTCCGGGCCGCCGATGTTGCGAATGCCATTCAGCGGGGTGCCCGCGGCGACCTCCGTCACCGCGGTGGCCACATCCTTGGCGGCGATCGGCTGGATCGGCGTGGCGGGCAACCGGACGGTGGCGCCGTCGGCGGTCCAGGACAGGACGGCGTCCATGAACTCCATGAACTGGGTCGCCCGGACGATCGAGTAGGGGATCGGCCCGGCCGCGAGGATCTTCTCCTGGAGCGCCTTGGCCTGGTAGTAGTCCAGCTCCGGCACCTGGTCCGTGCCGACGATCGAGAGGATGACGAAGTGGCCGACGCCGCCCTTCTGGGCCGCGGCCAGAAGGTTGTCCATCGAGGTCTGGAAGAAGGCCGGGGAGGCTTCGTCGAAGGTCGGGGAGTTCGTCAGGTTGACGACGACGTCGGCTCCCGCCACCGCCTCGTCCAGTCCCTGACCGCTGATGACGTCGACTCCGGTGGACTGCGAGTGCGGTACCGCCTCGTGCCCCGCGGCGTTCAGATTCTTGACGACCTGCGACCCGATCAGCCCGGTACCGCCGATGACTGCGAACTTCATGTCATGCCTTTCGTCGATCGTATGTCTGGAATATTGCATATGAACCACTATGTGGGCGCGACAAGAAACGGCGCCTTGATCGGCTGAGGGTGGGCGGTGTCAGTAGCCGTCGACGAACGTGACCGTCTCGTCGAGCGGCGCCCGGCCCGTACGGGCGTCACCCACCGTGACGTCCTCGAACCCGATCGACATGCCGCAGAAGAGGATGAGCTCGTCCGGGGGTGACAGGACCTCCGCGACGCTCTTGCGAAACTTCGCCCACGCCATCTGCGTGCAACTGTGCAGCCCTTCGGCGCGGAGCAGCAGCATGACGGTCTGCAGATACATGCCGACGTCGGACCATTGGGCCGGGCCCAGGTCGCGGTCGATGTAGCAGAACAGGGCGGCGGGCGCGCCGAAACACTCCCAGTTCGCGGAAGCGGCCCTCTGGCGCGCCTCCAGGTCCTCGCGCGGAATGCCGAGTGCGCCGTAGCGCTGCTCACCGAAGGCGGATCGGCGCTCGCGGTACGGGGACTTCAGTGCGGGCGGGTACTGCTCGTACTCCGGCTCGTCCCAGGGGTCGCCTGCGGCCAGGCGCTCGCCGGCGCGCTTCTTGAGCTCGGCCAGCGGTGCGCCGGTCAGCACGTAGGCGTGCCACGGCTGGAGGTTCGAGGCGGACGGCGCCCAAGCCGCGGCGGACAGTACGCGCTCCAGAACCTCCCTCGGGACATGCCGGTCGGTGAATCCGCGCACCGCCCGTCGGCTCGTGACCGCCTCATAGACGTCCAAGATTGCCTACCTCCCACCTGCTCGACGTGGCTGCCTCCGTTACATACGAGATAGTATCACTCGATACCATCTCGTGTGAAACTATCGTCGAGTACGAATCGTCTGCCCTTGGTTTCCCGCCTCGGGCACCGCAATTTGGAGAAAGCCCATGGCCACGCTGCTGCACATCGACTCGTCCGTGTTCCCCGGCGAGGCGTCCTCGTCCCGTTCGGTCGCGGACGCCTTCCGCAAGGCCTGGGAGGAACAGCACCCGCAGGGCACGGTCATCTACCGCGACCTCGCCGCCAACCCTGTCCCGCACATCACCGCCGACGCCTGGTCCGCCGGTTACGCCGCCCCGTCCGAGCGCACCCCGGGGCAGTCCGCCGCGTTCGCCGCGCGCGTGAAGCTCATCGAGGAGCTGGAGCAGGCGGACGCCGTCCTGATCGGCGCCCCCATGTACAACTACTCGATCCCGTCGACCCTCAAGGCGTGGCTGGACAACGTGCTCCTGCTCGGCCGCACCGCGGGCGAGACCCCCTCCGCCCAGGGCACCCCGGTCATCGTCGTCGCCAGCCGCGGCGGCTCCTACGCGCCGGGCACCCCGCGCGAGTGCTACGAGTTCGTACAGAACTACCTGGAGGCCGTCCTCAAGGGCACCCTCGGCCTGGACCTCGACTTCATCGTCCCGGAACTCACCATGGCCCCCCGTAACCCGGCCATGTCTGAACTGGTCCCCCTCTACGAGGCCTCCCGCAAGCGCGCCTTCGAGGACGCGACCACCAAGGCCAAGGAACTCACGGAGCGCCTGGCCGCGTAACCCCCGGGCCACGGGCGCCGTGTGACGCCTCTACCCGGGACGTCACACGGCGTCGTCGCCGCCTGCGGGATGGGCAAACCGGGTCAGCAGATCCGTCAGCTGCTCGGGCTCGCCGGGCCCCAGTTCGCCAACCAGACGCTCAGCCAGCGGCTCCGCCGCCACATGAGCTGCATCGAAAAGCTCGACGCCCTGAGGCGTGATCTCCACTGCCCGCACCCGCCGGTCCCCCGGAACGCTCTTGCGTACGGCCAGCCCCCTACGCTCCAGGTCGTCCACGACCCGCATGATTCCCGCCTTGTCCGACCCCGTCGCCGTCACCAAGTCCCGCTGCACCGTGGGCCCGCGGTCGACCAGCACGATCAGCACAGCAAAATGCCGCAACTCGACGCCGAGCGGCCGAAGCGCCTCCTCCATCACCGCGGCCGCGCGCCAGTGCGCCCGGCGCAGCAGCAAGCCGAGAGCGAAAGGCGAGGCATCCCCGGGGCGGTCGGTCACACGCGAGGGGGTGGTTCTGTGAGGAACATCGGCGGCCATGAGGCCACATTACAGCCATCTATTCGTTCGATACGGTCTCATCTGAAACTAAATGCGGCTACGTGCCGCTCACGGCCTTCCGTGCGAACAGGGATGCCCTCGCAGCGAGTTGATGGCATGCAAAACGCCCGGCCGGGAAACCCCGGCCGGGCGTTCTGCAATCACGTCACGTCAGCGACGTACGGGCATCGGCGACGTACGGACATCAGCCACGCACGGACATCACAGGCGCTCAGGCGTCCTGATCCCCAGCAGCGCCATGCCCTGGTGCAGCGTGCGGGCCGTGAGGTCGCACAGGAACAGGCGGTTCTCGACCTGCGCCGGGGTGTCCGCCTTCAGGACCGGGCACTCCGAGTAGAACGTCGTGTAGAGGGACGCCAGCTGGTAGAGGTACGCCGCCAGCTTGTGCGGGGCGTACTCGTCGGCGACCTCCGCGACCGTCTCCGCGAAGCGGTCCAGGTGCAGGCCCAACTCCCGCTCCGCCGGAGCCAGTTCGAGGTCCGGGTGGGCGGCCGGGCGGACCTCGCCCGCCTTGCGGAGGATCGACTGGATACGGGCGTACGCGTACTGGAGGTACACGCTCGTGTCGCCGTTCAGCGACACCATCTGGTCCAGGTCGAACTTGTAGTCGCGGTTCGCGGACGTCGACAGGTCGGCGTACTTCACCGCGCCGATGCCGACCTGGGTGCCCCGCTCGGCGATCTCGTCCTCGGAGAGGTCCTGCGCCTTCTCCCGCACGACGGCCGAGGCCCGCTCGATCGCCTCGTCCAGCAGATCCACCAGCCGGACCGTCTCGCCCTCACGCGTCTTGAACGGCTTGCCGTCCTTGCCGAGGACCGTGCCGAAGGCGAGCTGGTGGGCCTTCACGTCGTCGCTCAGCCAGCCCGCCCTGCGTGCGGTCTCGAAGACCATCTTGAAGTGCAGGGACTGGCGGGCGTCCACGACGTAGATCAGGCTGTTCGCCTTCAGGTTGAAGACACGGTCACGGATCGCGGACAGGTCCGTCGCCGCGTAGCCGTAGCCACCGTCCGACTTCTTCACGATCAGCGGGACCGGGTTGCCGTCCGGGCCCTTGACGTCGTCGAAGAACACGCAGAGCGCGCCGTCGGAGCGGACCGCCACGCCCGACTCCTCCAGGAGGCGGCACGTCTCGTCCAGCATGTCGTTGTAGCCGGACTCGCCGACCACGTCCGCGTCGCGGATGTCCATGTCCAGCTTGTCGAAGACCGAGTAGAAGTAGATCTTCGACTCGTTCACGAACAGCTGCCAGAGCGCGAGCGTCTCGTCGTCGCCCGCCTGGAGGTCCACCACCCGGCGCCGTGCCCGGGTCTTGAACTCCTCGTCGGAGTCGAAGACCACCCGCGCGGCCTTGTACAGGCGGTTCAGGTTCGACATGGCCTCCTCGCCGGAGACCTCGCCGCCCTTGTGGTCCAGCTCGTGCGGGTGCTCGATCAGGTACTGGATGAGCATGCCGAACTGGGTGCCCCAGTCGCCGATGTGGTGCCTGCGGACGACGTTCTCGCCCGTGAACTCCAGGATCTGCACCACCGCGTCGCCGATCACCGCCGACCGCAGATGGCCTACGTGCATCTCCTTCGCCACATTCGGCTGCGCGTAGTCGATCACCGTGGTGCCCGGGTGCTCCGCGAGGGGCACGCCGAGGCGCTCGCCGTCCGCGTACCGCTCCGCCAGGTTCTCGGTGATCGCCTTGTCGGTGATCGTGATGTTCAGGAAGCCGGGCCCGGAGACCTCGATGTCCTTGATCACGTCACCCGACTCGACCTGGGCCACGACCTGGGTCGCCAGCTCGCGCGGGTTCGCCTTCGCCTTCTTCGCCAGCGCCAGGATCCCGTTGGCCTGGAAGTCGGCCCGGTCGCTTCGTCGCAGCAGCGGGTCCGCGGAACCGGCCTCCGGCAGGGCTGCCAAGAGGGCGTCCGCGAGGCGCTGATGGACGGAAGCGGTGAGGGACGTGACCGAGGCCATGGAGTGGCTGCCGTTCTGCTCGGGTTCCGGAGTTCCTGGCTGTGACAGCCAGGAAAGCCCAGTATCCCATGCACTGAAAAGCCGTTTTCGCGGTTCAGGCCCGAGCTGGGAGAATGGTGCGGTCAGCGGTACTGGCGTATGAGAAAGAAGGACGTGCCGATCGTGGCTCAGAGCACCGAGACCACCGACTGGGTCTCCCGTTACGCGGATGAGGTCATCGAGGAGTCGGAGCGGCGTGCGCCTGGCAAACCGGTCGTCGTCGCGTCCGGACTCTCCCCCTCCGGCCCGATCCACCTCGGCAACCTCCGCGAGGTCATGACCCCGCACCTCGTCGCCGACGAGATCCGCCGGCGCGGGTACACCGTGCGCCACCTGCTCTCCTGGGACGACTACGACCGCTACCGCAAGGTCCCGGCCGGCGTCCCCGGCATCGACGAGTCCTGGGCCGAGCACATCGGCAAGCCGCTGACCTCCGTACCGGCCCCGAAGGGCTCGGCGTACCCGAACTGGGCCGAGCACTTCAAGGCCGCGATGGTCGAGGCGCTGGCCGAGCTCGGCGTCGAGTACGACGGGATCAGCCAGACGGAGCAGTACACCTCGGGCGTCTACCGCGACCAGGTCCTGTTCGCGATGAAGCACCGCGGAGACATCGACGCGATCCTCGACCAGTACCGGACCAAGAAGGCCCCCGCCAAGAAGCAGCAGGGCCAGAAGCCGGTCGACGAGGCCGAGCTCGAAGCCGCCGAGGGCTCCGGTGCGGCCGCCGAGGACGACGGCAGCTCTGTGGCCGGGTACTTCCCGTACAAGCCGTACTGCGGCCAGTGCGAGAAGGACCTCACCACCGTCACGGCGTACGACGACGACACCACCGAGCTGACGTACACCTGCTCCGCCTGCGGCTTCTCCGAGACCGTCCGGCTGAGCGAGTTCAACCGCGGCAAGCTGGTCTGGAAGGTCGACTGGCCGATGCGCTGGGCCTACGAGGGCGTCATCTTCGAGCCGAGCGGTGTCGACCACTCGTCTCCGGGGTCCAGCTTCCAGGTCGGCGGGCAGATCGTCGGGATCTTCGACGGCAAGCAGCCGATCGGCCCGATGTACGCCTTCGTCGGCATCAGCGGCATGGCCAAGATGTCCAGCAGCAAGGGCGGAGTGCCCACCCCGGCCGACGCGCTCCAGATCATGGAACCGCAGCTGCTGCGCTGGCTGTACGCCCGCCGCCGTCCCAACCAGTCGTTCAAGATCGCCTTCGACCAGGAGATCCAGCGGCTGTACGACGAGTGGGACAAGCTCGCGGGCAAGGTCGCTGGGGGCACCTCCCAGGCTTTCGGCTCTGGGGGAGGGTCCGTGCTCCCGGCCGACGCCGCCGCGCACGCGCGTGCGGTGGGGACGGCGGCCGGGGAGCTGCCCAAGACCCCGCGCCCGATGCCGTACCGCACCCTCGCCTCCGTCGCCGACATCACCGCGGGCCACCAGGACCAGGCCCTGCGGATCCTCAGCGAACTCGACCCCGAGAACCCGCTCACCTCCCTGGACGAGGTCCGGCCCCGGCTCGACAAGGCCGAGACCTGGATCAACACGCAGGTCCCGGCCGAGGAGCGCACCGTCGTCCGCGACGAGCCCGACGTCGAGCTCCTCAAGTCCCTCGACGACCAGGGCCGCGAATCGCTGCGGCTGCTGCTCGACGGGCTGGAGGAGAACTGGTCCCTGGACGGCCTCACCCACCTCGTCTACGGCGTCCCCAAGGTCCAGGCCGGCTTCCCCGCCGACGCCACCGCCAAGGAACTCCCGCCGGAGATCAAGGTCGCCCAGCGCACCTTCTTCGCACTGCTCTACCACCTGCTCGTCGGGCGCGACACGGGTCCGCGGCTGCCCACGCTGCTGCTCGCGGTCGGGCAGGACCGGGTCAGGAAGCTGCTCGGCGCGTAGCGGCTTCGGTTGTACGTGAAGGGGGCGCCCGGTGATCACCGGGCGCCCCCCTTCACGCACGCACACTCACGCGATGTGGTCCTCCTGCAGCTCCGCGTTCAGGCGGTTCTGGAAGCGGCCCATGTAACGCTTGAGGGTGCTGTCGCTGAGAGCGACACCGTACGCGGCCTCGATGTTCGCGCCGAACTCCCGGGTCGTCGGAAGACCCTGGCCGTTTATCGACTGCCGGAACACCTGGTAGTACGCGTCCTCACGGGACATGTCGTCCGGCAGCGTCAGCTCGTCACGCGGGCCCGGGATGGGCAGCTGCTCCGGCTCCGGGGCGCCGCCCTCGCCCAGCTGACGCGTGCGGCCGGGGCCCGCCGGGATAGGGAAGCTCCCCGTCTCCTCCGGGCCGGGCTCGTATGCCTGCGCCTGCTGATCCTCGTACCACTGCTGGTACTGCTCTTCAGGGACGTACGTGGGGTCGTAGCCGCCCTCGTAGAGGATCTCCTGGGGCGTCTGAGCGGAGAACCAGGGGCTCGAATCCGGCTGCTGTTCCGCCTGCGGTTGCCACTGTTCCTGCACGTATCCCAGCTGCTCCGGGAGCTGGTTGCCGTCAGGGGCAGGGTGCTGCTCGCTTTGAGGCGCCGCTTGCTGCGGGACGGGCGCCGCCCCAGCCTCACGACTGCCCGCAACCGGGGCGGCCGGCGCCTCCAGCTCCAGCTCCGGCTGGCGCGGTGCCGGAGGAAGCAGCGCCGGCTCTATGCCCGCCGCCGCCAGGCCCGAAGGAGCCGTCTCCGCCAGCGGTACGCCGTACCGCGCCAGGCGCAGCGGCATCAGGGACTCGACCGGGGCCTTGCGGCGCCAGGCGCGGCCGAAGCGGGCGTGGAGGCGGGCCTGGTAGACGAGACGCTCCTGCTCCAGCTTGATGACCTGCTCGTAGGAGCGCAGCTCCCACAGCTTCATACGGCGCCAGAGGAGGAAGGTCGGGATCGGCGAGAGCACCCAGCGGGTGAGTCGGACGCCCTCCATGTGCTTGTCGGCCGTGATGTCGGCGATCCGGCCGATCGCGTGCCGGGCCGCCTCGACCGAGACGACGAAGAGGATCGGAATGACGGCGTGCATGCCGACACCCAGCGGGTCCGGCCAGGCCGCCGCGCCGTTGAACGCGATCGTCGCGACCGTCAGCAGCCACGCCGTCTGGCGCAGCAGCGGGAAGGGGATGCGGATCCAGGTCAGCAGCAGATCCAGGGCGAGCAGCACACAGATGCCCGCGTCGATGCCGATCGGGAAGACGTACGCGAAGTTCCCGAAGCCCTTCTTGAGGGCAAGCTCGCGCACGGCCGCGTACGAACCGGCGAAACCGATCCCCGCGATGACGAGCGCACCGGCGACGACCACGCCGATGAGAATCCGGTGCATCCGTGTGAGCTGAATGGGCGCGGACACCCGTACTCCCCTCCCCTTGCGTGTTGTTCCTTGCTTGTTGTTGCGCGCAACAGGGTGGCACATGTGTGCGGCGCTCGGGCGGGCGGTACGGCAGGAGCCCGGTCCCTGAGGGGGCCGGACTCCTGCAAATGGCTTGGCAGGGCTACGAGTTGAGCCGCAGACCGGGCCGGATGCGTTCTAGCTCTTCGTCGTCGCCGACTTCGAGGGTGTCGCGCTCTTGGAAGCCGACGGGGAGGCACTCTTGGACGCGCTCTTCGTGGCGCTCTTGGACGGCGACGCCGACTTCGAGGCGGAGGCCGACTTCGACGGGGAGGCGCTCGCCCGGCCGCCTCCGTCCTGGTTCGCGGCGGACACCGCGGCCACCGCCTCCTTCGCGGCCTTCTCCGCCGCCTTCAGCAGGTCGGTGGCGGACGGGGTCTTCTCGCCCGCCAGACCGGCGCCGTTGTAGTCGAGCGTGACGACGACGTTCTCGACGCGGGTCACGATCGTCTGCTGCTTGAAGGCGCCTTCCTTCTTCTTCAGGTCATAGCGCACGGCCGTCGCCTCGTCGCCCGTCCCGGCGACCGGCTCCGACTTCGTGTTCTTCGCACCCGTCGCCGACTGGGCGCCCGAGACCTGCTTCTCGAAATAGGTGTGCGCGAGCTGGTTGCCCTCGCCGCGCGAATTCGAGTCGAAACGCAGCAGGGCCACGTTCAGCCAGCGGAACTGAGAGCCCTTCACACCGTTGTTGTCGAGGCTGCTCCAGTAGCAGTTGCCGCGCGTCGCCACATCGTCCGACTTGCCTTCCTTGCCGGACTTGGCACCCTTCGGGACGAGTTCGCCCAGCGTCTTCTTCGACAACACCGAGCAGGGCTCGGGCAGCTTCGCGTACGCGGCCGCCTTCACGGCGTTCGCCGACGCGCTCGCCGACGCATTCGCGTCCGGACTCCCGCTCGTCTTCGCATCGTCACCGGAGCCTGAATCCGAGGAACAGCCGGCTGCGACGAGCATCACCGGGACGGCGGCTGCGCTGACAAGGATGCGGGTGAGTCGCGGTGCTCGGCCTACTCGCTGTACTGGTCGGTGCATGGTTCCTTCACTCGTGGCGCTCGTGTGGCGGCCGCACATGGGACGTGCGACCGGTCGGGTCCGAGGGGCCACGGTACGCGGTGAGGCGCGTGAGCGGTTCCGGTTCGAGGGGTTCGTGCGAGGAGCCCGGACGGCCCCCCGGGCCCGCTAGCCGTTCAGCGTCTCGGCGAGCTTCTGGGCCAGTTTCCGGGCCCTGTCCTGCATTTCCTTGCTGTCCGGAGCATCGGTCGACGCGGTCGGCTGCTCGGCGTACTCGATCGTCACGATCACATTCGACGTGCGGAACACCACAGTCACCGTGCGCTGCTGGGCCGTAGAGGAGGCGGAGCTCAGCTTGTCGTTCAAGAACGCCTCGTCGCCGAGACCGTCAAGGGTGCGGGGCTGCAGGGCGGCGGGCGTTTCGCTCGCACCGGCGGAGGCGGAGGGGGTCGCGCTCGCGCTGGCGGAGGGGTCCGGCGTGGTGGTGCTGGAGCCCGCGCTGTCCGTGCTGCTGCTGGTGGCGGTGGTGGCGGTGGTGGCGGTGGTGGCGGTGGTGTCGGTGGTGTCGGCGGGCTCGGGAAGGTCGGCCGCCGTCTCCTTGCCCGCGTAAAGGTCCTCGGCCTTGCTGTCGTCGCTCACCGTGTTGTCGTACGAGACCACGCGCTCGAAGTCGACGAGCAGGTGATCGGTGGCGGTCGTCGACTCCACCTTCCAGCGGCAGCCGACGCGCCGGTCGGTGTCGTACGTGAGCGTGGCCTCGCCCAAGTACGCCTTCTCGCGCGTCCCCTCGTCGGCGATCTGCCTGATGCCGGGCAGAAGCGAGTCGAGGCTGTCGTGGCCGACCGCACCGCAGGCCTCCGGGAGCGTGCGGTACTTGCCCGGCTGGGCGGCCGGTGCCGTCGTACCGGAGTCGGTCCCCTTGGAGTCGTCCGCCGCGCCGCCGCTTCCCGAACCGCCCGTGCAGCCCGCGAGCAGCGCCGCGAGGAGCGCGGCGACGCCGGGTACGTACGCCTTCCGCTGCACGGTGAGGCTCCTCTCGACGCTTCCCGACGGCTTGCGGCCGGGAAGTCCTGTGGTTCCGTGGTTCTGTCCTGTGCTTATTCAGTTGCCGCGTGGGGGCGGCCCCTGGAGACAATGTGTATCGCACGCACAGCCGTGGGCGCCGGTCCGTTGTCCCAAACGTCGACCTTGGCGCCGGTTTTGCGATTTACGACTTCTGTTGCTTTCCGGGGGAATGAGGACGATATGTCGTACGTAGAGGTACCGGGGGCGAAGGTCCCCATCCGCATGTGGACCGACCCCGCGTCGGTCGAGGACGTCGCGCTGCGCCAGCTGCAGAACGTGGCGACCCTGCCGTGGATCAAGGGGCTCGCTGTCATGCCCGACGTCCATTACGGGAAGGGTGCGACCGTCGGGTCCGTCATTGCCATGCGGGATGCGGTGTGTCCGGCGGCGGTGGGGGTGGACATCGGGTGTGGGATGTCTGCCGTCAAGACGTCGCTCACTGCTAATGATCTGCCGGGGGATCTTTCGCGGCTTCGGTCGAAGATCGAGGAAGCCATTCCGGTGGGGCGGGGGATGCATGAGTCGCCGGTGGGGCCGGGGCGGTTTCATGGGATGGCTACGAGTGGGTGGGATGAGTTCTGGGGGCGGTTTGATGGGATTGCTGATGCTGTGAAGTTCCGGCGGGAGCGGGCGGCTTTGCAGATGGGGACGCTCGGAGCCGGCAACCACTACATCGAACTTTTGTTCGATTCTGACGGGTCGGTGTGGCTCACACTTCATTCCGGTTCTCGGAACATCGGCAAGGAACTGGCCGAGTACCACATCGGTGTGGCCCAGAAGCTCCCGCACAACCAGGGCCTGGTCGACCGTGACCTCGCGGTCTTCGTCGCGGACACCCCGCAGATGGCCGCGTACCGCAACGACCTGTTCTGGGCGCAGGAGTACGCGAAGCACAACCGCACGATCATGATGGCGCTCCTCAAGGACGTGATCCGCAAGGAGTTCAAGAAGGCGAAGCCGACCTTCGAGCCGGAGATCAGCGCTCATCACAATTACGTAGCCGAGGAACGGTACGACGGTATGGATCTGCTGGTGACCCGTAAGGGGGCGATCCGTGCGGGGGCTGGGGAATACGGGATCATCCCCGGCTCGATGGGCACCAGCTCGTACATCGTGAAGGGCCTTGGCAACGAGAAGGCCTTCAACTCGGCCTCGCACGGGGCGGGTCGGCGCATGAGCCGGAACGCGGCGAAGCGTCGCTTCACGACGAAGGACCTGGAGGAGCAGACGCGGGGCGTCGAGTGCCGGAAGGACTCGGGTGTCGTGGATGAGATCCCGGGTGCGTACAAGCCGATCGAGCAAGTCATGGAGCAGCAGCGCGACCTCGTGGAGGTCGTGGCGAAGCTGAAGCAGTTTGTCTGTGTGAAGGGCTAGTCATTGCGATGGGTGCGGCGGTCTTGCACCGCACCCATCGTGAGCTGCTCAGTCCGGGAGCGGCACCAGGCCGTGGGTCAGCTTCCAGCGGCGGACTTGGCAGGCGCTCTGGGAGCGGTTCAAATCGGCGGCGGCCTGCGCCAGAGTCGGTGCCTTGAGCAGAATCCTGTCTTCATCTCGCATCCACCGAATACGAGGGGGCCGGACTTCCATTCCTGCAGGACGGACCCATGACCCCAGAGACTTGGCGCTGGTCTGTTTGCGCTCCAGCGATAGACAGCCCGGGTAGTAGAGGTGGGTGCTCAGTTCCTGGGCCGCCTCCTTCGTGTAGAGGATGTTGTAGACCCCGTCACGGGCGTTGCGCTTGATGATGCGCTCGGCTCCCGTGATCTTCCTGGCGTAGAAGCACAGGTACGCGCCGATGGCTGTGCTGGCCGTGGTCAGGGAGATGAAGGGGAAGCCCTGGCTCGTGTAGCCCACCGAACCGTCGGCATCGATGACGCCTCGGAGGTAGTCGCGGCGTGAGAACTCGACGTGCGGCGGCGTGATCTTCTTCGACTTGCGGCCGTATGGCAGGCCGAGTTGGTTGAGTCTGGTCCTGGCTTCGAGGGCGCACAAACTCCAGGTTGCAGAGTGGGCGTTCTTGGCGAAGTTCGTGGACCTGACTCGTTCGGTAATGCTGCTGTTGTACGGCGTCAGCCGTTGGAACTCGCGCAGGATCCCAATGTCCCGCGCATTGATCTCGACGGTCAGACGCCCCTTCTGGCCCGGCCCCTTCGCGAGATGCCCGTCGGCCTGCAAGAAGCCGAACATGTAGGCGTAATTGGGGTCCTCGAGGTCCATGAACCCCGTCGTGTCGACGCCGAGGGCGTCGTCCAGGGTGAATTGGTGAGCGTTAGGCTCGCAGTCAGCCACAGGGAAGCCTCACTTCCGTGCTGGTCAGGCCCTCGGCCGGGATTGCCGTCCCGGCCGAGGGCCGTCGTATTTGATGTTGTGGCGCGAGCCTAGATCGGGAGTTCGGTCACCGTATGGGCGATCTATCTGGTTCACCCTTGTGGGTTATTGGAGGCGCTTCTCCAGGAGTGTCACCGCGTACGGGCTCCCCAGGCCGCCGTCCTTTGCGGACTGTTCGCCGACGACTGTGTAGCCCGCTGCCTGGTAGTACTCGCGCAGGCGGGGGTTGGTGGAGAGGCAGTCCAGGCGGGCGAGGGGGCGGCCGGAGGCTGCGATGCGGTGTTCTGCTTCTGCCAGCAGGCGGAGGCCTGTGCCGGGTGGGGCCGCTCGGCGGTCCGTCATCAGGCGGTGGATGTAGGCGGCGGTGGGGGGTTGGGGGCCCCAGGCGGCCGGGTCGGACCACCAGAGTTCCCAGGCGCCGACCACCTGCTCGCCCAGGTGGGCCAGCCAGACTTCGCCCTCCTGGAGGCGGGTGCGGAAGTGGGGCTCGCCCAGCTGGCCGGGCTTCCACTGGTCGATGCCATGGGCGATCTGCCAGTGGGCCGCTCCGTCGCGGAGGCGGACCAGGGTGGACAGGTCGTCCTCGGTCGCCTTGCGGAAGGTCAGGGGCGCGGGGGGTTCGAGGAGGGCTGCGCGGAGGGACTCCGTGAAGGTGGTGTCCAGGCCGAGGGTGTCCGTGACGTAGGCCTGTATCGAGCCGTAGCGGGCCTTCAGGGACGAGATGAACCGGGTCATGATCTCGGCGGGGGCCCGGCCGTAGGACGGCCACGTCAGGGTGCGGTCCGGGTTCGTCGCGTGCCAGTCCGCCACCAGGTGCGCTGTCGCCTGTTCCGTGAGGGTGAAGTCCTCGACGATCGTGCGCTCCGGGACGCCCAGGAGGGCGAGGACCAGGGCCGCCACCAAGCCCGTGCGGTCCTTGCCCGAGGCGCAGTGGAAGACGAGGGGGCTGCCGGAGTCGGCTGCCTCCGCGATCAGCTCCAGGGTTTCGCGGATTTCCTTTGTGCCGTCCTCCGCCACCTCCAGGTAGCGGGCGGCCAGGTACGGGCCGGGGGCGACGGACGGCTCCAGCGCCGCCTGGTCGTACGGGCGGTGCTCGATGCTCTCGTTGCGGTACGTGAGGGAGGGGTGCTCGGGGACTCGGCCCTTGGCGTCGATCTCCCAGGGGTGGCGGAGGTCCACCACCGTGCGGATACCGAGGGACAGGAAGCGGTCCCAGTCCTCTGTCTCCGGTGCCAGTTTGGACAGTGAGTCCGACCGGAACAGGAGGTCCCGGCGGACCGTCCTGCCGTCCTCGGTCGCGTATCCGCCCAGGTCGCGGAAGTTGTGCAGTCGCTCGAAAGGTATGTGTCTGCTCGTGTTCGCTCTGGTCACATCGCGGGAGCGTACGTCGGCACTACGTCCGACGTACGCCGTTCGCGATCACTTCGCGTGCATCACCGCGTAGATCA
Organism: Streptomyces sp. NPDC029292; assembly: GCF_055569295.1. NCBI lineage: Bacteria > Bacillati > Actinomycetota > Actinomycetes > Kitasatosporales > Streptomycetaceae > Streptomyces > Streptomyces sp. NPDC029292. Next base: position 329,490 of record NZ_JBVHXR010000007.1, on the reverse strand, counting down.
TCACGAACGCCACGATGTGGATGCCGAAGAGGAAGTAGGCCAGGTAGTACCAGACGAAGCGCTCGCGCTTCTTCTCCAGGGCCAGGCGCTGCTTCTCGCCATCGGCTGCCGGTGCCGAAGTTGGTGCTGGTGTCGGTGCCGGGTTCGGTGCCGAGTTCGGGTCCTGTTCGGGCGCCCGCTCCGTCATCACGACTCCCTGTGGACCTTCGTGTTCGACGCCTGCGCGCGGGGGCGGACGACGAGGAGGTCGATGTTGACGTGGCTGGGGCGGGTGATCGCCCAGGTGATGGTGTCGGCCACGTCGTCGGCGGTCAGGGGGGCCGTCACGCCCGCGTAGACCTTCGCCGCCTTGTCCGTGTCGCCGCCGAAGCGGGTCAGCGCGAACTCGTCGGTCTTGACCATGCCGGGCGCGATCTCGATGACGCGGACGGGCGTGCCGACGATCTCCAGGCGCAGGGTCTCGGCGAGGACGTGCTCGGCGTGCTTGGCGGCGACGTAGCCACCGCCGCCCTCGTACGTGCCGTGGCCCGCGGTGGAGGAGAGCACGACGACCGTTCCGTCGCCGCTCGCGGTGAGGGCGGGGAGGAGGGCCTGGGTGACGTTCAGGGTGCCGATGACGTTCGTCTCGTACATCTGGCGCCAGTCGGCGGGGTCGCCGGTCGCGATCGAGTCGGCGCCCAGTGCGCCGCCCGCGTTGTTGACCAGGACGCCGATCGTCTTGAAGGCTGACGCGAACTCGTCGACCGCGGTGCGGTCCGTGACGTCCAGCGCGTACGCCGTCGCCTGGTGGCCCGCCGCGTTGATCTCCTCCGCCAGCGCCTCGATGCGGTCCTTGCGGCGGGCGGTGAGTACGACGCGGTAGCCGGCTGCGGCGAGCTGCCGGGCCGTCGCCGCGCCGATGCCGCTGCTCGCGCCGGTGACGACGGCGATGCGGGAGGGGGCGGAGGGCGCGGCCGGCGCGGTCATGTGTGCTCCTCGGGTGGGGCCCCGTGGTCTCGGGCGGGGCCCGGGTGGGCTCGGGCGTGTGTACGGCAATCCTCGCCAGGATAGGCAGGTGGCGGGTGTTGGCGTCCAGCTGTCCGGGTTTCGGTGGGTGCGGTCAGTTGCCGCGTGGCGCGTACATGATTACGGCCATTCCGGCCAGGCAGATCAGCGCGCCCGTGACGTCCCAGCGGTCTGGGCGGTAGCCGTCCGCGACCATGCCCCAGGCGATCGATCCGGCGACGAAGATGCCGCCGTACGCGGCGAGGATGCGGCCGAACTCGGCGTCCGGCTGGAGGGTCGCCACGAAGCCGTACACGCCGAGCGCCATGACGCCCGCGCCGATCCAGAGCCAGCCGCGGTGCTCGCGTACGCCCTGCCAGACCAGCCAGGCGCCGCCGATCTCGAAGAGCGCGGCGAGGACGAAGAGGCCGGCGGAGCGGACGATCAGCATGGGGTCAGCTTTCCACGCGGCGTTCCGTCACCTGATGGACGGCGCCTGTCTGGGGCGCGGGGGTGGGATGTATGCGGTGACCTGGGTGGTTGGCCCCGGCTGGCTGAGTGGAGGGTGTGACGGCATGGGGATTCTTTGGGTGAGGGGTGCGAGGGGCGCGGTGGGTGTCTTGGGTGCGGGGGTGGTGTTGGGCGTGAGTGCGGTGTCGCCTGCGGTTGCTCTTGGGCCCGAGGCCGATCTCGCCTATCACGGGTACGTGTCCATGGCGGCCGGGAGCGTCCGTGTTGTGCTGACCCCGCAGAACCACGGCCCGAACGCCGTCGTCGACGCGACGGTCCGGCTGCGCTGGTCGGCCCCGATCGAGGACCGGCAGAGCCTGCCGGGGGGCTGTGCGAGGTCGGGTGAGCAGGCGGTGGTGTGCCGGACGGGGGCGCTGGGGGCGGGTGACCTGGGGGAGGAGATCAAGCTGGAGGTACGGCTGCTGGGGGCGCCGTCCGAGGTGACGATGGAGATCGACACGGTGTGGGGCGGTGGTGCGGTGGACCGTAATCCTGCGAATGATCGGCAGCGGGTGTTGGCGTTGGACACCGGAGACTCGTACGTGTTCTAGCGGGGCGCTTTGGGCGGGGGGCGCCCGCGGGTCGGTGGCGGGTCGCCTGTCGCCGGGTGGTGGGTCGGGGCCGCGCCGGTACATCCGCCCGCATCCGAACGGATCGGCTGTGGGTGAGCAGGGTGCTGTCTCTTCTTGATCCGTTCGGCTGCGGGCATTTGATGTACCGGCACGGCCCCTTCCGTGGTCTGGCGGCTGCGGGGGCGTGGGGGATTGGGTGTCAGCCCCGGTACGGGCCTTTACGTGTGTTGGAGGGTGCGGGGCGTGGGGGCTTGGGTGTCAGCCCCGGTGCGGTCCTTTCTGTGCGGGTGTGCTGGGGGTTGCGGCGGTGGCTGCGTCGTACGATTTCTGCTTGGCGCAGATGAAGGGTGTGGGCATGTCGGGGAACGGGCGGGAGCGGTTGCTCGAGGAGTTGTCCACGGTGTCGCGGCGTTATATGGCGTCGTACGCGCTCTTCAATCAGGCCGTCGCTGATTATGTGGGGCTGCATCCCACGGATCTGCAGTGTGTGAATCTGCTCAGCCTGGAGGACGAGCCCGTGACGACGGGGCGGATCGCGGAGCTGACCGGGCTGACGACGGGCTCGGCGACTCGGCTGGTGGACCGGCTCGAGAAGGCGGGCTATGTCGTGCGGGAGCGGGACGCGGTGGACCGGCGGCGGGTGCTCGTGGCGATCGTGCCGGAGAAGGTTGTTGAGTTCGGGCGGATGTGGGACCGGTTGGGCGGCGGTTGGTACCAACTCTTCGATGGGCTCGAGGATGACGAACTCGCCCTGATCATCGGGCACATGCGGCGCACCGTCGACTTCAGCGCGGAGCAGATCGCGCGGCTGCGGGGCGGGGGCCTTCAGGACGACGCGTCGTAGCTCTCCCGTGCCTCGTTGACCTCTTCGATGTGCAGCTCCGCCCAGTCCTTCACGGCGGAGAGCAGGCAGCTGAGGCTGGTGCCGAGGGGGGTCAGCTCGTAGTCGACGCGGACGGGCACGGACGGGGTGACGGTTCGGGCGACGAGGCCGTCGCGTTCCAGTGAACGCAGCGTCTGCGTCAGCATTTTGGGGCTGACGCCCGCGATCTTGCGGCCGAGGTCGCTGTAGCGCATCGACGATCCGTCGGCGTCGGCGAGCGCGCTGACGACCAGGCTGACCCACTTGTCGCTGATGCGGTCGAGGAGCTGGTTGGTGGGGCAGCTCTTGATGAACGCGTCGTACTCGACGCGTGCCTGCTCGCGCCGCTGGGCCGCGGTCGTGGTCGCCATGGCTCACCTCCGGGTGACGTACGCACCTTCAGGTGCCTACTTACCGAAAGAGAGTAACTCTTCCTAGGGTTGTTGCAACGGAGAAGATACCTGTGCAAATGGCCTGTAAATGGGGAGAGTTGACATGCGTGCAGCGGTTGTGACGGCTTTTGGTGGTCCGGAAGCCGTGGAGATCGTCGAGGTCGAGGTGCCGGAGCCGGGTGCCCGGCAGGTGCGGATCAAGGTCGCGGCCGCCGCGCTCAATCCGGTCGACGCGGGGGTGCGCGCGGGCGGCTTCGGGGGTGCGGGCAAGCGGCTGGGGCTGGGGTGGGATGTGGCCGGGACCGTCGATGCGACGGGCGTGGCCACGGGCTGGAGGGTCGGTGACGAGGTGGTGGCGCTGGCCTACGGCACCGCCAAGTCCCTTGGTACGCACGCCGATTACGTGGTGGTGGACGCGGATGCCGTGGCCAAGGCGCCCGCCTCGGTCGACGCGGTGCGGGCGGCGACCGTGCCCCTGAACGCCCTCGCGGCGTCCCAGGCCCTGGACCTGCTGGCCCTGGAGCCGGGGCAGAGTCTGCTGGTCACGGGTGCGGCGGGCGCGGTCGGTGGTTACGCCGTGCAGCTCGCCGTCCACCGTGGCCTGTCGGTGACCGCCCTTGCCCGGGAGGCCGACGAGGAGCTCGTACGGTCGCTGGGGGCGGCCCGGTTCGTGTCGGGTGCCGTGGCGGCGGGGAGCGTGGACGGGGTCCTGGACGCGGCGCTCCTCGGTGAGGCGGCGTTGGAGTGGGTGCGGGACGGCGGTGCCTTCGTGGGGGTGATTCCGGGGGCCCATCCGGCGTCCGTGCGGGGGGTGCGGACCGACTCGGTGGAGGTCGCAGCCGACGGGGCGCGGCTCGCGGAGCTGGCGGCGCTCGTCGACGAGGGCGCGCTGACGCCGCGGGTCGCCGAGACGTACGCGCTGGACGAGGCGGCCAAGGCGCACGCCCGGCTGGCAGAGGGTGGGGTGCGGGGGCGGGTCGTTCTCCTTCCCTGAGGTGCTGTGAGTGTTCGTGTGCGTGCTCAGTGGTGCTGCTCCTGTGCCTTGTGCGGCAGGAGTCGTACGAGGGGAGCGCACAGGAGGGTGACGGCGGCGACGGCGGTGAGGCTCACGGTGGTGGCGTGGGCCTCGCCGCCGCCGGTCTTGAAGTAGACGGTGGTGACGGCGGCGGCCCCGATCGCGTTCGCGAGCTGCTGGACCGCGCCGAGGGAGCCGCCGGCGCTGCCCGCCTCGTCGGGGGCGATGTCGCCGATGGTGACGTCGTACATCGAGCCGAAGCAGGTGCCCATGCCGAGTCCGACGATCAGCAGGGGCGGGACCAGGGCCCAACTGCCGGTGTCCGTGCCGGAGGTGGACGTGAGGGCGAGCAGGTAGCCGGTCCCGGTGAGGGTGATCAGCAGACCGATGAGGACGAGCCTGCGGCCCAGGCCTCCGATCAGGCGGTAGCAGGCGATGGACGCGATGACGATGCCCGCGGACAGCGGCATGAGGCCGAGGGCGGCGCCCGCGGGGGAGCGGCCGAGGCCCTGCTGCAGGAAGAGCGAGACGACGTAGAGGAGACCGGCGACGGCGGCGAAGAAGACGACGCCGAGGACGAGTCCGGAGGTGAAGCCCCGGTTGTGCAGGAGGGAGGGCTGGATCAGGGGGTTGGCGGCGGTGCGCTGGCGGTGGCAGAAGAGGGCGAAGAGGGTGAGTCCGGCGAGCAGGAGGGCTGCCGGGGTCGCGGTCCAGCCGTGCGCCGAGCCCTCGATGAGGCCGGAGAGCAGGCCGAGCATGGCGGCGCCGAGGAGGGTGGAGCCGGGGCCGTCGACGGTGACCGTGCGGTCGCCGGTGTCGCGGGGGAGCAGGCGGGCGGCGGCGAGCAGGGCCGCACCGCCGAGGACGAGGTTGATGAGGAACATCGGGCGCCAGCCGAGGCCTGCGAGGTCCGTGTCGATGAGGAACCCGGCGAGGATCGGGCCGCCGACGGCCGAGAGCCCCATCACGGGGCCGAAGAGGCTGTAGGCCTTGCCGATCTGGTCCCGGGGCCAGGTGGCGCCGAGGATGCCGAAGCCCTGCGGGATGACGAGTGCGCCGAAGGCGCCCTGGGCCAGGCGGGCGGCGACGAGTGTCTCCGGGTTCACCGCGAGGCCGCAGGCGACCGAGGCCGCGGTGAACCCGGCGAGGCCGGCGAGGAAGAGGCGGCGGCGGCCGTACTTGTCGCCGAGCCGCCCGCCGAGGACGAGCAGCACGCCGAGGGCGAGGGCGTAGGAGGCGCCGAGCCACTGGACGAGGCTCGCGCCGCCGCCGAGGTCCTGGGTGATGGTCGGGGCGGCGATGTTCGTGATCGTGGCGTCGAGGAGGTCGAGGACGTCGGCGGCGAGGACGATTCCGAGGATTGCCCAGCGGGTGGGGGTGGACGTGGGGGTGGGTGGCCGTGGGGGTTTTTCTTTTGTGTCGTGCAGTGTCTGCGTCACGCAGGTAAATGTGCCGGATGGGGGATGGGGCGGTCAAGGGGTTATTCGCAAACGCCGGAGACGGTGAGATCTTCCAGCCCGTCCGGCGTTTGAGGACGAGGCCGTTCAGGCCGATGCGGGGGCCTGGGCGCGGAGCCCCGGGTGCGGGGAGGGTAGGGGCGGACGGGGGCGAAGAACCGCCTGGCCTCAGCGCACCCCGCTCGCGTAGGCCGTAGGCGGAACCCCCACCGTCGCCGTGAAGTCCCGTACCAGGTGGGCCTGGTCGGCATAGCCGAGGTCGGCGGCCAGGCCGGCCCAGTCGACCGGGGTGGGGGCCTCCGCGTGCTCCAGGGCCTCGTGGATGCGATACCTCAGGATGATCCACTTCGGGCCGACGCCGACGTACGCGGCGAAGAGGCGTTGCAGGGCGCGTACCGTCATGCCCTCGGCGCGGGCGAAGTCGCCGACGTGACGGATCGTGCGGTCGCCGCGGATGCGGTCGACGAGGGTCATCGCGAGGTCGGCCTCCGGGTCGGGTGCCGGTGCGAGGCTCAGCAGGAACGCGTCGAGCGCGGCCACGCGCGCGTGCTCGTCGTCCGGGGTGAGGACCGCCGCGGGGTCGGTCTCCGGGAAGACCTCGGGCAGCGCCACCCGCCGGCCGGTCCACTCCGTCACCGCGTGAGCGGGAGCGAAGGGGCGGAAGCCGCCCGGCCGGAACTGGATTCCGCACACCCGGCCTCGCCCCTCCAGCTTCTGCGTGAACAGTTCGAGCCCGATGCCCGCCACCTCGCCGAAGGGTCTGTGGCCGGTGTAGCTCTGGAAGACGACGTTCACCGACGGGTGCGGGACCACGTGGGAGGCGTACGGCTGGGGCAGGTCCCAGTCGATCAGCCAGTAGTGCTCCAGGTAGGAGCGCAGCGGCTCGGCGGGTTCATGGCGCCGGAAACGTACGCGCGAGAAGAGTTCCGACGCGTCGACGATGCCTCGGGTGTCACGGCGTGGGGCGGCCATGACGGGATCGTAGGACCAGGGTCTGACAGTCGGGGGCGGGCGGGGGTGGTCGGCCACAGGCGGGGCGGTCGGGGGTGGTCGGGGAATAGCCCGGTGGGGGGGTGTCGTTTGAGGGTATAGTTGAATCGTAAACAACCTGGAGGATGAGGCGACCATGCAGTTCGGGATCTTCAGCGTCGGCGATGTCACAGCGGACCCGACCACAGGCCGGGCGCCGAGTGAGCACGAGCGCATCAAGGCCATGGTCGCCATCGCCCAGAAGGCCGAGGAGGTCGGCCTGGACGTCTTCGCGACCGGCGAGCACCACAACCCGCCGTTCGTGCCGTCGTCGCCGACCACCATGCTCGGCTACGTCGCCGCGCGCACCGAGAAGCTCATCCTCTCCACCTCCACCACCCTCATCACCACCAACGACCCGGTGAAGATCGCCGAGGACTTCGCGATGCTCCAGCATCTGGCGGACGGCCGGGTCGATCTGATGATGGGGCGCGGCAACACCGGCCCGGTCTACCCCTGGTTCGGGCAGGACATCCGGCAGGGCATCAACCTCGCCATCGAGAACTACGCGCTGCTGCACCGGCTGTGGCGCGAGGACGTCGTGACCTGGGAGGGGAAGTTCCGTACGCCGCTGCAGTCGTTCACCTCGACGCCGCGGCCGCTGGACGGCGTACCGCCGTTCGTCTGGCACGGCTCGATCCGTTCGCCCGAGATAGCCGAGCAGGCCGCCTACTACGGCGACGGCTTCTTCCACAACAACATCTTCTGGCCCGCCGACCACACCAAGCGGATGGTCGAGCTCTACCGGGAGCGGTACGCGCACTACGGGCACGGCACCGCCGAGCAGGCGATCGTCGGGCTGGGTGGGCAGGTGTTCATGCGGCGTAACTCGCAGGAGGCGGTGCGGGAGTTCCGGCCGTACTTCGACAACGCGCCGGTGTACGGGCACGGACCGTCGCTGGAGGACTTCACCGACCAGACTCCGCTGACCGTCGGCTCGCCGCAGCAGGTGATCGAGAAGACGCTGTCCTTCCGGGAGTACGCCGGTGACTACCAGCGGCAGTTGTTCCTGGTGGACCACGCGGGGCTGCCGCTGAAGACCGTCCTCGAGCAGATCGAGTTGCTGGGCGAGGAGGTCGTACCCGTCCTGCGCGAGGAGTTCGCCAAGGGCCGCCCGGCCGGCGTGCCGGACGCGCCCACCCACCAGTCGCTGCTCGCCACCGCTTCGGAAGGGGTGACCGTCGCATGAAGGTCGTCGTCGTCTCGGCGGGGCTGAGTGTCCCGTCGTCCACACGGCTCCTCGCCGACCGGCTGGCCGCCGCCACGGCCGACCGGGCCCCGGTGGAGATCCAGGTCGTGGAGCTGCGCGACCTCGCCGTCGAGATCGCCCACAACTTCACGAACGGGTTCCCCGGCGGGGCGCTGTCCGCCGCGATCGACGCGGTGACGTCTGCGGACGGGCTGATCGTCGTCACGCCGGTCTTCTCGGCCTCCTACAGCGGGCTCTTCAAGTCCTTCTTCGACGTGCTGAGCGTCAGCGACAAGGACGCGCTCGCCGGGAAGCCGGTGCTGGTCGGCGCGACCGGTGGCACGGCTCGGCACTCGCTCGTCCTGGAGCACGCGTTGCGGCCCCTCTTCGCCTATCTGCGGGCCGTCGTCGTGCCGACCGCCGTGTACGCCGCCTCCGAGGACTGGGGGGCGGAGGGGCTGGCCGACCGGATCGACAGGGGTGCGGGGGAGCTGGTGGGGCTGATGGTGGGGCTGTCCGCCGGGAGGGCCGTGCGGGGGGCTGCCGTGGAGGCCGCCATGGAGGCCGAGGCCCACGCGGTCGGTGACTTCCAAGTGGTCCCCTTCGAGCAGCAGCTCGCGGCATTGCGGCCGTAGGGGCATCGGGGGATGTGGAGGGGCGGGGCGTAGGGGGCGTGCGGTGGCTTGGGTATTGGGTTTTCGCCCCCGCCGCCCCTGCCCTTCCCGTCCCTGAGGGCTCCGCCCCCAGACCCCCGTATTGCGCTGACGTGCTCGTCCGCAAACGCCGGACGGGCTGGATGGTGCCGGCCGGGGCTGAAGGGCGGGAGCGGGTGAGAGGCCGGTAAGAAGCCTGGCGGACCCCCGTTCATCAGGTGGTGTGTGGCCGGGGGCTTGGCAGACTGGTGGGGTGCCCCAGAATCTGCTGCTCGCCGAGGACGACCGTGCCATCCGTCATGCCCTGGAGAGGGCGCTGACGCTGGAGGGCTATGAGGTGACGGCCGTCGCCGACGGGGTGGAGGCGCTCGCCCAGGCCCACCGCACGCCGCCGGACGTGCTCGTCCTCGACGTGATGATGCCCGGTATCGACGGCCTCCAGGTGTGCCGCGTGCTGCGCGCGGAGGGGGACCGTACGCCCATCCTGATGCTCACCGCGCTCGTCGAGACCGCCGACCGTATCGCGGGTCTGGACGCGGGCGCCGACGACTACGTGGTCAAGCCCTTCGACGTGGAGGAGGTCTTCGCCCGGCTGCGGGCCCTGCTGCGCCGCACGGGGGACGGGAACGCGAGCGGTGCCTTCGGGGACATATCGGGGTCGGTATCGGCGTCGAAGGAGGTCCAGGGGGCGGGGCAGATCGCCGCGGCCGGGCTGCGCATGGACATCCAGGCGCGGCGCGCCTGGCGCGAGCAGCGTGAGCTGGAGCTGACGCGGACCGAGTTCGAGCTCCTCGAGCTGCTCGTCCGCAATGCCGGCATCGTCCTCGACCACGCCACGATCTACGACCGGATCTGGGGCTACGACTTCGGCCCGGGCTCCAAGAACCTCGCCGTGTACGTTGGCTATCTGCGACGCAAGCTCGACCAGCCGGGGGCCCCGGCACTGATCCACACGGTACGGGGCGTGGGGTATGTCCTGAGGGAGGACTGAGTGCCCCACGCACGGCTCACCGGGCTCCGCTTCCGGCGGATGTCCTCTCTGCGGGCCACCTTCACCCTGTCCTTCGCGGCCGTGGCCGCCGCCGTCACCGTGCTCGTCGGCTTCCTGAGCTACGACGCCGCCGCCCGGCTCGTGCGGGTGGACCAGCAGACCGTGTTCGCCGAGGTCGTGCGGGACCTGCGCGGCCAGGTGATGGAGAAGCCGCTGGACCCGGGCGACTTCTCGTCGACCGACCCCGATCACGACGGGCCGCTCGACGACATCATCCGGCCCAGCCGTACGGACGTACAGGTGCTCGGGCCCGGCGGCGCGATCGCCGACCGCGGCAGGCCGCAGCTGCCCGTCGACAGCCACGACCGGGCGATCGCCGACGACGGGACGGCGGGCAAGGTGGAGGAGCACAAGGAGGTCGATGTCGGCGGCGACCGCTACCGGGTGGCGACCGTCTCCCTCGGCGGCGGGCGGGGCGCGGTGCAGGTCGCTCAGCAGTTCAGCGACACGGAGGATCTGCTGAACGAGCTCCAGCAGCGGACCGTGGTGCTCGTCGGGGCCGTCGTGATCGCCTCGGGGCTGTTCGGGTGGTGGCTGGCGCGGCGGATAACCCGGCGGCTCGTGCGGCTCGCGGGGGCCGCGGAGGACGTGGCGCGGACCGGGCGGCTCGGCATTCAGGTGCCGGTCACCGGGTACGACGAGGTGGCCCGGCTCGGGCGCTCCTTCGATCGGATGCTCGGCCGTCTCGCCCGGTCCGAGGAGGACCAGCGGCGCCTGGTCCAGGACGCGGGCCATGAACTGCGTACGCCGCTGACGTCCCTGCGTACGAACATCTCGATGCTGCGGCGGATCGACGAACTTCCGCCCGCCGCGCGCGAGGAGCTGGTCGCCGACCTGGCCCAGGAGTCCCGCGAACTGACCGATCTCGTCAACGAGTTGGTGGCCCTCGCGGCGGGGCGCTCCGACACCGAGCCGGTGCGGCGGCTCGACCTCGCCGAGCTCGCCGACGACGTCGCGATCGTCGCGCGGCGGCGCAGTGGGCGTGACATCAGTGTCCGGGCGAGCGGTGACACGAGCGTCGACGGGCGGCCTACCGCCCTGCAGCGGGCGATCTCCAATCTGGTCGAGAACGCGGCCAAGTTCGACCGGGAGGTCCGGGGGCCGATCGAGATCGTGGTCACGGGCCGCGAAGGCGTCGTCCGGGTGAAGGTGCTCGACCGCGGGCCCGGTATGTCCGACAGCGACCTGGTCCGCGTCTTCGACCGCTTCTACCGTGCCGCCGATGCCCGCAGCCTGCCCGGTTCCGGGCTCGGCCTGTCCATCGTCCGCGAGGTGGCGACGGCCCACGGCGGTGCACCGTTCGCCTTCCGGCGGGAAGGGGGAGGCTCGGTGATCGGGTTCACGGTGGGGGAGCGCAGTTCTGGGGATGAGGGCTGACGGTAGCGGGGGTCTGGGGGCGGCAGCCCCCAGGTACGGGACGGGTAGGGGCGGGGGGGCGAAAAACCATCCTGGCCAGGCGCCGCGCACCCGTCCTCAGCCCACGTGGACCCGGGGCCGCCGCGCGCGGTCCGGTTCCGCCTCGCGGAGGACCTCGCGGGTGACGGGGGCGACCTCGCCCTGGCCGAAGAGGAAGAAGCGGAGGAAGTTGGCGAAGGGGTTGCCCTCGGTCCACTCGAAGTAGATGTGCGGGGTGCTGCCGGTGGTGTCACGGACGTGCAGGAGGAGGGCGGCCAGGGCGTTGGGGATGGAGGAGGACTCCAGGGTCAGGACGCGGTAGCGGCCGTGCAGGACCTCGCCGCGGACGTTCAGGCCCGCCTCGAACTCCGAGGGGTCCAGGACGGTGACCTCGAGGAAGACGAAGTCCTCCTGGGCCGGGAGGTCGTTGTCCTTGCGGATCTGCTCGATCTTCTCGCGGTACTCGGTGATGTCGCGGTTGTCGGGCTCGTTGGCGATGAACCGGAGGCGGCGGCTGGCGATGTCGCGTACGAAGCGTTCCGCCATGTCGTCCAGGGCCACGCTGGTGACCCGCAGTTCGAAGGCGCGGGCGAGCCGGGAGAGGAGCGAGACGAGGATGATGCCGGCGATGAAGCAGGCGCCGATCTTCACGCCGTCGGGGCGCTCGATGACGTTCACGACGGTCGTGTAGAGGAAGACCGCCGAGATGACGGCGAAGGCGATCGTCCAGTTGCGCTGCCCGGCCTTGCGCGCGGCGATGGTGACGGCGATGGCGGCGGAGCTGATGAGGACGAGGACACCGGTGGCGTACGCGCCGCCCTGCGCGTCGACGTCGGCGTCGAAGATCCAGGTGACCAGGAACGCCACCAGGGTGAAGACGATCACCATGGGGCGGACGGCGCGCGCCCAGTGCGGGGCCATGCCGTAGCGGGGCAGGTAGCGGGGCATGAGGTTCAGGAGTCCGGCCATGGCGGAGGCGCCGGCGAACCACAGGATGGCGATGGTGGAGACGTCGTAGACCGTGCCGAAGGCGTTGCCGAGGTACTCGTGCGCCAGGTACGCGAGGGCGCGGCCGTTGGCCTGGCCGCCCGACTTGAACTCCTGCTCCGGGATGAGCACGGTGGTGATGAAGCTGGTCACGATCAGGAACACGCTCATGATCACGGCGGCGGTGGTCAGCAGCTTCTTCGTGCCCCGGATACGGCCCGTGGGCTTCTCCTCGGTGTCGCCGGGTTCGCCCTCGACATGCGGCATGACCGCCACGCCGGTCTCGAAGCCGGACAGGCCGAGCGCGAGCTTCGGGAAGACCAGCAGGGCCACCCCGATCATGGCGAAAACGTTTCCGTGCTCGGCGGTCAGGGCCGTGGACCAGTCGGTGACCACGTGCTCTTCCGTGAGCACGTGCCAGAGCCCCGAGACCGCGACCACCACATTGAGCCCCAGGTAGATCCCCACCAGGACGACCGCGACGCCGATCGCCTCCAGGAAGCCCTTGAGGAAGACCGCGCCCAGCAGGGCCACGAGGGTGAGGGTGATCACCATCTGCTTGTCGTGCAGCACGCTGGTCAGGTGCGGGTTCTCCACCAGGTGGGTGGAGGCGTCCGCCGCCGAAAGGGTGATGGTGATCAGGAAGTCGGTGGCGGCGAAGCCGAGCAGGGTGAGGACGAAGAGCTTGCCCTGCCAGAAGGACAGCAGCCGCTCCAGCATCGCGATCGAGCCCTCGCCGTGCGGGCTCTCCTCGGCCACCCGCCGGTACACCGGCAGTGCGCCCGCCAGAGTGACGATGACGAGCACGATGGTCGCCACGGGCGACAGCAGCCCGGCGGCCAGCGCGGCGATGCCCGGCTGATAGCCCAGCGTGGAGAAGTAGTCGACACCCGTCAGGCACATCACCCGCCACCACCGCTGCCCCTTGTGCGTGGGCTCGGGCGGCGCGTGGGGCCCCTGCTGGTGCTTGGCCATGTCGGACAGGCCCTCCAGCATCCACGCACGCAGACGTCTGGTGCGAGCGGCGGGGTCGACGGTGGCCATCGGCGTGCTCCTGACGTGCTGCCAAGCGTGGGGTTCCGGCCATCACGTCGGACGACCGGGCCGGCGTATGCAACCAGTGATCCACAGGCCCAGGGTCTCGCGCACGCTGAGAGGAACGTCTCCGCTTGTCCGTGCCGCCCATTGTGGTGGTCGGGGGCGGGGTCGGCACGACGAGGTCTCGCCGGACGTGGCCCTGTGCGGCGAGTGAGCCGCGGTCGGCGGGGGCCCCGGCCGCGTAGTGGACGTACTCGCGCTCCAGGCGGCAGCCCGCCGTCCAGGCCGGCAGGCGGCTGGCGCGGTTGAGGACCGAGCAGTTCCAGCTGGGGATGTGGCCGCGTGCGGTGATGTCCGTGGGGGAATCCAGCCCGGCCGGACACCCGAACTGTCCAGTGCGGAACGGAATGTGCGGGTCTCCTACGGGTCCCGGGCCGCCCGCGTCAAAGGCTCGTCAAGGTCACCTGAGAAGGCATCAGGGGCGCGTCAAGGTACGGCGTGCGTGGCCGAAACCGGTCGCAGACTGAGCGGCACGGGGGACGGGCGACCGTCCGTGGCGTGACGTTGGAGGGCTCATGACCTCCCCCAAGTTCTCGGCTTCGCTCGAACAGGGGGGACCCCCATGGCCGTCACCACGCGCAGTCCTGATGCGGGGGCCGGAACCGGCGCACAGCCGCAGCGCGGACCGGCCGCCCCGCCCGCGGGCGGGCCCGGCCCGCGGCCACGACGGGGGTCGCGGCCGGGTGGTCCGGGGCGACGCCTGAAGCGTGAGGCCGTGGTCGCGTGGGCCGCTCTGCGCCGCCGCTACTGGGTCACTCTGCCCGCGCGGCTGCGTCTCCTGCGCGCGGCCACGGTCTCGCTCGCCGTCGCCCTGGCCCTGCTGCTCGCGCTGGCCGGGCTCGCGGCCACCGGCACCTGGAACAGCGTCGCCGGACGCGACGCACCCCACACCACCAGCGCCGCCGACCTCGACCTTGCCCTCGATCTTGACGTCGGCGCGGGCTGCCTTGGGAAGATGTGGGGCGAGAGGCGCGACGGGTCGTGGTGAGCGTCTGACCGGGCTGGTTGGAGGACGAGTTGCCGAGGCGTTCCCGCTCCGTGTCGCCGGGATCGCCCACCGGAGGACGGCGCCCCCTTCGACCCGCCCGGCGCAACTCTCCTCCTGCTCCGGCGCAACTCCCCTCCTGCTCCGGCGCCTTCTGATCCTGCGCCTTCTGGTCCCGCGCCACGAGAGTGGCCGCGGTGGCTGGAGCTGTTCGTGGTACCGGCGGTCCTGCTCCTGATCGGATCGGTGATTCCCTCCGCGTGGGGATGGGCCAGTGATGCGATCTCGGGTCCGCCGGGACTCAAGGCGGCGGCACCGGGGCTCAGCGGCTGCGGAGCACGGTATTCGGCGTCCACGGGCGCGGAGTTGAAGCAGGGCCGGGCGACGCTGGAAACCGGGATTCCCGTGGTGGCCAAGAAGTTCGAGGACTGCGTGTCGTCGACCGCGGCCCCGGCCTGCCGCCCACCGACCGCGACCGGCTCTTCGAACCCTTCCAGCGGCTGGGCGACACCGACAACACGACCGGCCTGGGGCTGGGCCTCGCCCTGTCCCGGGGCCTGACCGAGGCGATGGACGGCACTCTCACGCCGGAGGACACCCCGGGCGGCGGGCTGACGATGGTGCTGTCGCTGCCCTTCGCCGAGCGGTCACTGGCGCCGTGACCCGACCCGGGGCTTCTGGTTCTGCGGCTCCCCGCGCCGGAACGAGCCGGGCGCCCGGGCCGCCGGGCGGTCGGCGTGTTCCGAGGAGGTCAGCTGCCAGGGGACGCTGGTGACCATGACGCCGGGGGTGAAGAGCAGGCGGCTCTTGAGCCACAGGGCCGACTGGTTGTGCAGGAGGTTCTCCCACCAGTGGCCCACGACGTACTCGGGGATGAAGACGGCGACGACGTCGCGCGGGCTCTCGCGGCGGATGGAGCGGACGTACTCGACGACGGGGCGGGTCACCTCGCGGTACGGGGAGTCGATGATCTTCAGCGGGACTTCGATGCCGTACTCCTCCCAGCGTCTGCGCAGCGCGGCCGCCTCGTCGCGGTCGACCGAGACCGTCAGGGCCTCCAGCCGGTCGGGGCGGAAGGCGCGCGCGTAGGCGAGGGCCCGCAGCGTCGGCTTGTGCAGGGTGGATACCAGGACGATGCCCAACACCCGTGAAGGGAGCGTGAGTTCGCTCTTCGGGTCGGTCACCGCCAGCTCCGCCGCCGTGGCGTCGTAGTGCCGCCTGATCCCGCGCATCATCACCCACAGCACGATCGCCGCGAGCACCGCCAGCCACGCGCCCTGGGTGAACTTGGTGGCGAGCACGATCACCAGGACCAGGCCGGTGACGACCGAGCCGACCGCGTTGATGACGCGCGCGACCTCGTGCTGCCGCCGCAGCGCCGGGTCGGGCCGGCTGCGCAGCTCGCGGTTCCAGTGCCGGACCATGCCGAGCTGGGAGAGCGTGAAGGAGGTGAACACGCCCAGGATGTAGAGGTGGATGAGACTGGTGACGTTCGCCTTGAAGCCCCACAGCAGCAGTCCGGCGACGATCGCCAGGGCCAGGATGCCGTTCGAGAAGGCCAGGCGGTCGCCCCGGTTGTGCAACTGGCGTGGCAGATAGCGGTGTTGAGCCAGGATCGACGACAGGAGAGGGAAGCCGTTGAAGGCCGTGTTCGCGGCCAGGATCAGGACCAGTGCCGTCGCGGCCTGGATGAAGTAGAAGCCGACGCTGTGTTCGCCGCCGAAGACCGCGGCCGCGATCTGCGCGATGACGGTGCGCTGGGTGTACGAGGAGCAGTTGCCGTCCAGGCCCGTCAGCCGGCACGCGTTGTCGGTGATCCGCACCTTGGTGATCAGCGCCAGCGCGGTGACGCCGACGAACATGACGATCGCGATGATGCCCATCGCCGCCATCGTCGAGGCCGCGTTCTTCGACTTGGGCTTGCGGAACGCCGGTACGCCGTTGGAGATCGCCTCCACCCCGGTCAGCGCCGTACAGCCGGAGGAGAACGCGCGCAGCACCAGCATCAGCAGGGCCAGGCCTGTGAGGTGCGCGTCCGAGGGGTCGGGCGTGATGCCGTACTTGGCGCTCTCGGCGACCGGCGCGTCCCCGAGGGCGTACCGGATCAGGCCCGTGATCACCATGACGAGCACGCCGCCGATGAAGAGATACGTGGGCGCGGCGAAGGCCCGCCCCGACTCGCGTACGCCCCGCAGGTTCATGGCGGTCAGGATCGCGACGAAGCTGATCGCCAGCAGGACGCGGTGGTCGGCGAGTTGAGGGAGGGCCGAGATGATGTTGTCGACGCCGGAGGCGACGGAGACGGCCACCGTCATGACGTAGTCGACGAGGAGCGAGGCGGCGACGACCAGACCGGCCGAGGGGCCGAGGTTCGTGGACACCACCTCGTACGAGCCGCCGCCGCTCGGGTACGCGTGCACCACCTGGCGGTACGACAGCACCACGACCGTCATCAGCGCCACCACCGCCGCCGCGACCCACGGCGTGAAGTGGAGGTAGGCGAGGCCGCCGAGGGTGAGGACGAGCAGGATCTCCTGGGTCGCGTACGCCACCGACGAGAGTGGGTCGGAGGCGAAGATCGGGAGGGCGAGCCGCTTGGGCAGCAGCGTCTCCTGCAGCTCTTCGCTGCGCATGGCCCGGCCGATCACCAGCCGCTTGAGGATCCCCGTCACGTTGAACACGGGCGGAGAGTAAGCCGGGTGAGGGGGTCGCAGGGGGAGGGCGAGGGGCCCGCAGGGCGTTAAGGGACCGTTAGGGTTTCACCGAACGCGTACATATGGAGCAAAAGGACGTCGGTTCATCGATCGCGCGTTCGAGCGCGGCGGTTCGGGCCGAGCGGGCCGCTCGCCCGGCGGCTCCCGGGGCTACTCCAGCCCCGACACCTTGAACACCGTGAGCGCCGTCTCGCGGTCGATCCGCTCCGAGACCCGGCGCAGCGCGGTCGCCCCGCACGTCAGTGAGCCGCTCAGGGCGGAGACCCGCGCGTCCTCGTCGAGGCGGTGCCACAGCGGGGGGTTGGCGACCAGGACCCGGGGGTCGATCTCGAGCCGAGTGCCGAAGGTGTCCCGCAGCACGAGCCGCTGTCCGACCCCGTCCAGGCAGCGCACCGACACCAGGTGGTCGGTCCGCACGCGCTGCGTGCCCCGCAGCCCGCGCGAGGCCAGCCAGCCCTGACCGGCGGCGACCCGGGTGGGGTAGAGGACCAGGAACAGCAGCACCGCGAGCGTGACCCAGAGCGTGGCGCGCAGCGGCGTGAGAGTGCCGGCGACCCGGTCGATCAGCAGCAGGAGGGCGAGGAGTGCGGCGGCGCAACGGATCGAGCTGCGCAGGTCCCTGGCCCAGAGTCGGTCGTGCACCACTTCCGCGGCGGGGGCGTCGACCGGGCGGCCCGCGGCGCTGCGGCGTTCCATGAGACCCATAAGACCGACGGTAGATACCCGGAGGGCCGGAGGCAGTACGCCTTGACGGGTCTTTGATGGGCCGGGGCGTCAAGGTTTCGACAAGGGCGGGGCGTTCGGCGCGAGGAACGCGCAAGAGGCGTACGGGTGCGGCCGGACGCGGGCACAACCTGGGCTGAGCCCGCGCACCGCCTCCCCGCGTGCGCGGGGGCTCACAGGCCGTGCACGCGGCCGTACCAGGCCGTTGTCCGCGGCCGTGCCAGGCCGTCGCGCGCGGCCGTACGCGAAGGAGCCCGCGTCCCATGTCCGTCCTGACCGCCGCGCCCGGCGCACCTCGCGTGGCCTCGGCCGTAAGGGATGCGTCAAGGGCGTACGAGCCGCCGTAAGGGAGCCGTCAACGGCGGTCGAATCCGGCCACGGAGGGGCTTTCCTCTAACCGTCCGATCCGTTTCTGAACCTCATCCAGGAGCTCACGATGGCCGACGTGGCCTTCGTCGTCACCACGATCGCGGTGTTCGCGCTGGTGGCCCTCGTCGCCAAGGGGGTGACCAAGCTGTGACCGCCGAAAACATCGTCGGCCTCGTCGTGGCCGTCGCCCTGCTGGGCTATCTCGTCCTCGCCCTCGTCTTCCCGGAGAGGTTCTGAGCACCGATATGAGCCCCGTCCTCGCCGGCGTGCTCCAGCTGCTCGCTCTCATAGCGGCACTGGCACTCGCCTACCGTCCCCTCGGCGACTACATGGCCAAGGTCTACGCCTCCGACAAGCACCTGCGCGTCGAGAAGTGGATCTACAAGGGCATCGGCGCCAACCCGAACACCGAGATGCGCTGGCCCGCGTACCTGCGCGGCGTCCTCGCCTTCTCGGCGGTCAGTGTCCTCTTCCTGTACGTGCTTCAGCGCGTCCAGGGTCGCCTGCCCGGCTCGCTCGGGTTCCAGTCCATCGACCCGGACCAGGCGTTCAACACCGCCGCGTCCTTCGTGACGAACACCAACTGGCAGTCGTACTACGGCGAGCAGGCCATGGGCCACGTCGTGCAGACCGCCGGCCTCGCGGTGCAGAACTTCGTCTCCGCCGCGGTCGGTATCGCCGTCGCGGTGGCCCTCGTACGCGGCTTCTCCCTCCCCCACTCTCGGCTTCGCTCGAGCGGGGGGACCCCCATCCGCACCGGTGAGCTCGGCAACTTCTGGGCCGACCTGGTGCGCGGCACGGTCCGCATCCTGCTGCCGCTCTCCGTCGTCGCCGCGATCATCCTGGTCGCCTGCGGCGCGATCCAGAACTTCGCCGGGATCCACTCGGTCGGCCAGTTCATGGGCGGCTCGCAGCAGTGGAACGGCGGCGCGGTCGCCTCGCAGGAGGCCATCAAGGAGGTCGGCACCAACGGCGGCGGTTACTTCAACGCCAACAGTGCCCACCCCTTCGAGAACCCCACCCCGTTCTCGAACCTCTTCGAGATCTTCCTGCTCCTGGTCATCCCGTTCTCGCTGACCCGCACCTTCGGCCGCATGGTCGGCAGCCTCAAGCAGGGCTACGCGATCCTCGCCACCATGGCGACCATCTGGGTCGGCTTCATCGCCCTGATGATGTGGACCGAGTTCGCCCACCACGGCCCGGCGTTCGACATCGCCGGCGCCGCGATGGAGGGCAAGGAGACCCGCATCGGCGTCGGCGGTTCCTCGATCTTCGCGGTGTCCACGACGCTGACCTCGACGGGCGCGGTGGACTCCTTCCACTCCTCGTTCACCGGCCTCGGCGGCGGCATCACCATGCTGGGCATGCAGCTGGGCGAGATCGCGCCCGGTGGTACCGGCTCCGGCCTCTACGGCATGCTGATCATGGCGATCATCGCGGTGTTCATCGCCGGTCTGATGGTCGGCCGCACCCCCGAATACCTGGGCAAGAAGATCGGCACCCGCGAGATCAAGTTCGCGGCCTGCTACATCCTCATCACCCCGGCGCTGGTGCTCATCTTCACCGCCGCGGCGATGGCGCTGCCCACCCCGGGCCACTCGATGACCAACAGCGGGGCGCACGGATTCTCCGAGATCCTGTACGCCTACTCCTCGGGCGCCAACAACAACGGCTCGGCCTTCGCGGGTCTGAACGTCGACACGCGGTGGTTCAACACCACCATCGGCCTCGCGATGCTGCTCGGCCGCTTCGTGCCGATGATCTTCGTCCTCGCGCTGGCCGGTTCGCTCGCCGAGCAGCAGCCGGTCCCGGCCACCGCGGGCACCCTGCGCACCGAAAGGCCGCTGTTCACCGGTCTGTTGGTCGGCGCGATCCTGATCATCACCGGTCTGACCTACTTCCCGGCGCTCGCGCTGGGTCCGCTGGCCGAGGGGCTGGCGTCATGACCACTCGTACAGAGAACCAAGAGGACTCGATGTCCACAGCCACTCCGACCCGGGCGCCGCACAGCGATGTGCCGACCGGCCACAAGCCCGACGAAGGACGTGTGGGCGCGGGTCTCTTCGACCCCAAGCAGCTGCTCAAGTCGCTGCCGGACGCCTTCCGCAAGCTCGACCCGTGGCTGATGGTCAAGTCCCCCGTGATGTTCGTGGTGTTGGTCGGTTCCGTGCTTACGACGGTCTTCTCCTTCAAGGACCCGGGCGACTGGTTCGGCTGGGCGATCAGCGCCTGGCTGTGGCTGACCGTCGTCTTCGCCAACCTGGCGGAGGCGGTGGCCGAGGGCCGTGGCAAGGCGCAGGCGGACACGCTGCGCAGGGCCAAGACCGACACGGTGGCCAGGCGGCTCGTCGGGGACCGTGAAGAGCAAGTCCCCGGCACGGAGCTGCGGGTCGGCGACCTGGTCGTCTGCGAGGCGGGCGACATCATCCCGGGCGACGGTGACGTCGTCGAGGGTGTGGCGAGCGTCGACGAGTCGGCGATCACCGGTGAGTCGGCCCCGGTCATCCGCGAGTCCGGCGGCGACCGCAGTGCCGTCACCGGCGGTACGAAGGTCCTCTCCGACCGGATCGTCATCAAGATCACGACGAAGCCGGGCGAGACCTTCATCGACCGGATGATCGCCCTGGTCGAGGGCGCCGCACGGCAGAAGACGCCCAACGAGATCGCGCTGAACATCCTGCTGGCCTCTTTGACCGTCGTCTTCCTCCTTGCCGTCGCCACCCTGCCGCCGTTCGCGGACTACGCGGGTACGCACCTCACGATGGTCGTCCTGGTGGCCCTGCTGGTTTGCCTGATCCCGACCACGATCGGCGCGCTGCTCTCCGCCATCGGTATCGCGGGCATGGACCGGCTGGTCCAGCGCAACGTCCTGGCGATGTCGGGCCGCGCGGTCGAGGCCGCCGGTGACGTCTCCACGCTGCTGCTCGACAAGACCGGCACCATCACCCTCGGCAACCGCCAGGCCTCCGAGTTCGTGCCGGTGACCGGCACCACCGAGGCCGAGGTCGCCGGCGCCGCCCAGCTGTCGTCGCTGGCCGACGAGACGCCCGAGGGCCGCTCCATCGTCGTGCTGGCGAAGGAGAAGTACGGGCTGCGCGAGCGGCACCAGGGTGAGCTGGCCGGTGCCGAGTGGATCGCCTTCACCGCCCAGACCCGGATGTCGGGTGTGGACGTCGACGGGCGCAAGATCCGCAAGGGCGCGGCCGGTTCGGTCATCGCCTGGGTCCAGGAGCAGGGCGGCGAGGTGTCCCAGGACGCCGACACCCTGGCCAACCGGATCTCCGAGGCGGGCGGCACGCCGCTGCTCGTGGCCGTCGAAGACACCGACGGGGGCCGGGTGTTGGGCGTCATCCACCTCAAGGACGTTGTCAAGGAAGGCATGCGCGAGCGGTTCGACGAGCTGCGCCGCATGGGCATCAAGACCGTCATGATCACGGGTGACAACCCGCTGACGGCCAAGGCGATCGCCGACGAGGCGGGCGTCGACGACTTCCTCGCGGAGGCGACTCCCGAGGACAAGATGGCGCTCATCAAGCGGGAGCAGGCGGGCGGCAAGCTCGTCGCGATGACCGGTGACGGCACGAACGACGCGCCCGCGCTGGCCCAGGCGGACGTGGGTGTGGCCATGAACACCGGTACCTCGGCCGCCAAGGAGGCCGGGAACATGGTGGACCTGGACTCCAACCCCACCAAGCTCATCGAGATCGTGGAGATCGGCAAGCAGTTGCTGATCACCCGGGGCGCGCTGACGACGTTCTCCATAGCCAACGACGTCGCGAAGTACTTCGCGATCATCCCGGCGCTGTTCGCGGCGGTCTATCCGGGCCTGGACAAGCTCAACATCATGCACCTGTCCTCGCCCGACTCCGCGATCCTGTCCGCGGTCATCTTCAACGCGCTGATCATCATCGCGTTGGTGCCGCTCGCCCTGCGGGGTGTGCGGTACCGGCCGATGAGCGCAGACAAGATGCTGCGGCGCAATCTCGGGATCTACGGCATCGGCGGCCTGATCGCCCCCTTCATCGGCATCAAGATCATCGACCTGGTCATCTCCCTCATCCCCGGGCTGTAACTTTTTGAAAGCGTGCTGATCACCATGAACAACTCGGTTACGAACACTGCCCGGTTGCTCTGGGCCGGCCTGCGAGCCCTCCTGGTGCTCACCGTGGTGACGGGCGTCCTCTACCCGCTCGCCGTCACCGGCGTCGCCCAGGGGATCTTCCCCGACAAGGCGAACGGCTCGGAGATCAAGGCGGACGGCAAGGTCGTCGGCTCCTCCCTCATCGGCCAGGCCTACAACCTGCCGCTGAAGAAGGGCCAGGAGACTCCGGAGCCCGACCTCAAGTGGTTCCAGGGCCGTCCGCAGAACGGCCTCGGCACCAACAGCGTCAACACCCAGTACAGCCTGATCCTGTCCGGCGCCACCAACCGTTCGGGTGACAACGCCGACCTGATCAAATGGGTCAAGGACGCCAAGGTCGCGGTCATCAAGGACAACTCGACCCCGGACTACAAGGTCAAGGCCTCCGACGTACCCGCCGACGCGGTGACGTCCTCCGGCTCCGGCCTGGACCCGGCCATCTCCCCGGACTACGCGGACATCCAGGTGCACCGCATCGCGGAGAAGAACGGCCTGTCCGTCGCCCAGGTCCACAAGCTCGTCGACGAGCACACCACCGGCCGCGCCCTCGGCTTCATCGGCGAGCCCACCGTCAACGTCCTCGAACTCAACATCGCGCTCAGGGAACTCGTGGCGAAGAGCTGACGGCCTTGTCCTCAAACGCCGGACGGGCTGAGTTCAGCCCCTCCGGCGTTTGAGGAGCGGGGTCTGGGGCGGAGCCCCAGGATGGGACGGGCAGGGGCGGAGGGGGCGAAGAAACCACCACGCGGCCCTAGGGAACAGGCCTCCCCGGGAGGACGAGCCGGAACGTGCAGCCCTGGCCGGGGGCGGTGTCCAGTTCCAGGCGGCCGGCGTGGCCCTGGGCGATGGCGGCGGCGATGGCGAGGCCGAGACCGCTGCCGCCCTGGTCACGGGAGCGCGCCGGGTCGACACGGTAGAAGCGTTCGAAGACGCGCTGGGCGTCCTCGGGGGCCAGGCCCGGACCTTCGTCGGCGATCTCCAGGACGCTGACGGGGGCGCCGTACGGCAGAGGCGGTGACGCGCTGGCGCGGCCGGGGCTGTGCACGCCGACGGAGCCGGGGCCCGTCCGGGCCGTTCCTACGCGTACGTGCACGGGGGTGCCCGGAGGAGTGTGGGTGCGCGCGTTGGACAGGAGGTTCTCGACGACCTGCCGCAAACGGTGCGGATCGCCGACGGTCTCGGCCAGCTCCAGCTCCTCCGCACCCATGGCGAGGGGCTCCAGGGCGATCGGACGCCCCGGAGCGCTCAGGGCCGCGGCGCTGACGGCGTCGGCGGCCAGCGAAAGGAGGTCGACGGGCATCCGGCGGTAGGCGGGTTCCTGGTCGAGCTTGGCGAGGAGTTGGAGGTCGTCGACGAGCAGGCTCATACGCTCCGCGTTCTGCGCGATCAGCCGGTTCGCCTCGCGTCGGCCCGCCGCGGGCTGTCGCTCGTGGCGCAGGGCGAGTTCGGCGAAGCCCTGGATCGTGGTGAGCGGCGTCCGTAGTTCGTGGCCGGCGTCGGCGACGAAGCGGCGCAGCCTGGCCTCGGAGGCCTCACGTTCGCGCAGCGCACCCTGGAGCCGTTCGAGCATCGTGTTCAGGACACCTCCGAGCCGCCCCGTCTCGGTGTGCGGGCCGGTGTCGGGCAGCCGCAGGTCGAGGTTGCCGTCGGTGATGTCCTGGGCGGCGCGTTCCATCCGGGTCAGCGGGAGCAGCCCGAGCCGTACCACCCAGCGGCCGAGCAGCACCACGCCGGTGACGGTGAGGGCGAGCAGTACGCCGTCCACCAGGAGGATCTTGGAGGTGGCGCCGTCCACGGTGTCCATGGGCAGCGCGACGACCGCCTTCATGCCGTCCGGGCCGTTCCGCAGCACGACCCGCCAGTGGCCGCCCCCCGAGGTGGCGGGCACGGACGTGGGCTGTCCCTCCGTCAGACGGAGGCCGCCGGCGGAGGACGGCAGGTCGGGCTCCGACGGCTGCGGGTCGCCGAGCGAGGCGCTCAGGAGGCGGCCGTCGGAGTCGTAGAAGTAGACCCGGAAGTCGGAGGGCAGGGATCCGGGCGTGGTGAACCTGCTCGGGAACCCCCGCTTGCTCACCGCGTCCTCGTACGCCTTGCGGTGGGTGCGGTAGCCGGTGAGCTGGTCGTCGACGCTGTCCATCAGCCAGGAACGCAGCACGACGAAGCCGACGACCTCGGCGGCCAGCACCGCGGCGGTGGCGACGACGGTGATGCCGAGGACGAGACGGCGGCGCAGGGAGGTGGGGCGCCGGAGCGGGCCGCGGCACCTCCCAAGGCTTGTGCGCCGCACGGAGAAGGGCTGTTTCCGCCACACGGAGAAAGGCCTCTTCACCGGTCGGCGGCCTGGACGTGATGGTGGTCGCGCGGCAGCCGCAGGCAGTACCCGATCCCGCGGACCGTGTGGATCAGCGACGGCTCGACGCAGTCGATCTTCTTGCGCAGGTACTTCACATACGTCTCGACGATGCGGGCGTCACCGGCGAAGTCGTAGCCCCACACGTGCTGCACGATCTGCGTCCGGCTCAGCACCCGGTTGGCGTTGGCCATGAGATAGGCGAGCAGATGGAACTCGGTGGGGGAGAGCGGAACATACCGCTCCGCGCGGTGCACTTCGTAAGCATCCTCGTCGAGTCGGAGGTCGGCGAAGAGCAGGACGTTCGTCTCGCCCGCCGCGCCGGACGCCGCCTCCTCGGCGTTGGTGCGGCGCAGGATCGCCTGGATCCGCAGCAGCACCTCCTCGAGGCTGAACGGCTTGGTGACATAGTCGTCACCGCCGGCGCTCAGCCCGGCGATCCGGTCGGACACGTCGGTGCGCGCCGTCAGGAAGAGCACGGGGGTGTCCTTGCCCGCCGCCCGCATCGCCCGCGTGACCGCGAAGCCGTCCAGGTCGGGCAGCATCACGTCGAGCAGCACCAGATCGGGGCCGAACCGCTCCATCTCCAGCAGCGCGGACGCGCCGGAGTCCGCGCTGCTCACCTCGTAGCCGGTGAGCCGCAGGGTGGATTCCAGCAGGGTGCGGATGCTCGCCTCGTCCTCCACGACGAGGAGCCGGTGCCGCTTCTTGGGCGCGGAGTGCGGCGCGGAGTGCTCGGCCATGGCGCCGACTCTCTCCCGCGTTCATGAGCGTCGGCTTGCAGAAGTCTGGGGGTTTCCTGAGAGCCGCCCATGCGGAAGGCCCCGGACTCCTCCACTGTGGGAGTCCGGGGGCCGCCCCGTGTATGACTGAGACTGGGCTCCACGAGGTGCTTCGCACGTTAGGG
Organism: Streptomyces sp. NPDC029292; assembly: GCF_055569295.1. NCBI lineage: Bacteria > Bacillati > Actinomycetota > Actinomycetes > Kitasatosporales > Streptomycetaceae > Streptomyces > Streptomyces sp. NPDC029292. The sequence continues at coordinate 304,107 of NZ_JBVHXR010000007.1, read as the reverse complement.
ACGGCCCGTGGGAGACCCCGGGAAGAATGCTGGGAGATCCATGTGGATCGGCCCCCGGTCAGGTGATGCTGAGCGCCAGGCAGAAGTCCACGCGGTCGCGCAGGGTCGCCAGGCTGTGGCCGGTGAGTTGCTCGACCCGCTGGAGGCGGTAGCGCAGGGTGTTGACGTGCACGTGGAGCTGCTCGGCACAGCGGTGCCAGGAGCCCGACGCGTCGAGGAAAGCGGTCAGGGTGCCCACGAGATCGCTGCGGTGCTCGGCGTCGTACCGCTCCAGGACCCCGACGAGCCGCTCCCGGTAGAGCCTGCGCACGTCGTCGGGGACGGAGGCGAGCAGCAGCAGGTACGAGGAGAGGTCGTCGCCCGTCGCGGTCCGGACGGTGCCGGTGCCCAGGCAGGCGATGCGGTGGGCGTGCCGCGCCTCGTCGAGGGAGCGGCGCAGCCCGGCCGCTCCGGTGGCGGGGCTCCCGGTGCCGAGGGCGGCCCGGCCGTGGGTGAGGAGGGGGGCGAGGCGGGTGGCGGCTTCTTCGAGGCGGGCGGAGATACCGATGGCGGACCGGTGGTGGTCCGCGTCGCCGGCCGGCACCGGCGTCACATGCCCCCCGTCCTCGCCGACCGGTACGGGCGTGACATGACCCCCGGCCTCGTCGGCCGGTGCCGGCGTGAAACGACCCCCGTCCTCGTCGGCCGGCGCCAGCATCAGATACCCCTCGTCCTCCGCGATCGGTGTCGAACACCCCGGTACCTGGTCGAAGACGTCCTCCAGGACGACCGCCGCGAGCTCGGCGCCGTACGGGCTGCCGGTCGTGCTGACGTACACCGCGGTGAGCGGCGCGTCCGGGTCGAGGCCGAGGCTGCGCAGCCGTCCCTCGGCCGCGTCGGTGCGGCCCTCCCGGACGAGATCGACGGACTCGCGCAGGAAGCGTTCCTCGATACGGCGGCGTTCCTGGCGGGCCACCCGGTCCATCGCGAGCAGTGCGCACACCTCGGCGGCGGCGTCCGCGACGCCGGGCGCCCAGTCGCGGAAGTCGCCGGCCGCGGCGAGGTAGGCGGCGGGCGGGCGGTGGGCGACCGGGGACTGCACGGGGAAGAAGGTGAGGTGACCGCCGCCGGGCACGGGCTGCACGGAGGGGAAGGTGCCCGCGGCGAGCGCGTCGCGGTGCGCCCGCTCCAGGTGGCGGCCGGTCACCTCGGGCACGCCACCGGCCGTGGGCCGTCCCGTCGCGGACAGCACCGCGCACCACACGCCGGTGGCCCGCGCGAACACCTCGACCAGCCCCTCGGGCCCCGCCCCGGACGCCATGCTGGCGACCAGCCCGCGGTGCAGGTCCGCGCCCGGTGAACGGCGGGCGGGGCCGGCGAGCGCGGCGAGGACGGTGTCGGTGAGGGCGGCGTACGACACGTCGTCGCCGACCGTGAACAGCGCGAGCCCGTGCCGCTCGCAGGCCTGCGCGAGCGCGCCGGGGAGCGTGCCGATCCCGGCCGTACCGGCGACCAGCGCGGCGGCGCCCGCGCCCGCGAGCGCGGCCACGAACACGTCGGCGTCGCGCGGCTCCCGGTACCAGGTGGTGGAGGTGAGGACGAGTTCCCCGCCGTCGAGGTAGCGGCCGGGGTCGGGGAGGTCGGTGGTGTAGACGCCGCGGACGTGGGGGGTGCGGGAGCCGCCCGGCGTGACGGGGACGAGTCCGAGGCGGGGTATGCCGAGGAGTTCGGTCAGCAGCATCGGTGGTCGTCCCTTCGATGTGTGTTACGGACGTGCACACCGGCGGGCACGGGGTTTGGAGAACAGTACAGGCCGAGGCCTCCTCTGCCGCCTGTCCTCTTGTAGGGCGGTGCAGGTCCCCGCACACCGCGCGGCGAGTTCACTGAGGGGCACCCCGCCCGAGCCGCATGCCCCCTTCCGTGAGGAGACCGCCGTGCGCGCCGAACCCACCCCGTCCGCTCCGGCCGAGAAGCCCTTCAGTGTCGAGCAGGCCGGTGCCGAACCCGTACCGCCCGACCGCAGACACGGCCGCCCCTGGTCCCTGTTCACGCTGTGGTTCGGCGCGAACGTGCAGTTCGCGACGCTCAGCGTGGGCGCCCTGTCGACGTCCGTCTTCGGCCTCGACCTGCTTCCGGCGATCCTCGCCGTCACGCTCGGCACCCTGCTCAGCTCGGCTCTGGTAGGCCTGTTCTCCACCCGCGGCCCGCTCACCGGGGTCCTTCAACTCATCCAGTCCCGGGGCCCGTTCGGGCGTCTCGGCAATCTTCCCTCCGCCGCGTTCACCGTCGTCAACGGCGTCGGCTGGTGCGTGGTCGACACCCTGCTCGGCATCTTCATCCTGCGCGATCTGACGGGCATGGGCTTCGCGCCCGCCCTCCTGCTCATGGCCGCGGCCCAGCTGGCGATCGCGGTCATCGGCTACCGGATGATCCACTATGTGGAGCGCGCCCTCGCCGTCCTCCTGGTCGTCGTCTTCGCGGTCGTGTCGGTGTACGGCTTCGGCGACGCGCACGCCGCCGCTCCGGTCAAGCCCTTCGCCGGGACCACCGCCGCGTTCCTGCTCGTCGTCGCGGTCACCGCGGCCCGTGTCATCGGCTGGTCCGCGTACGCCTCCGACTACAGCCGCTACCTCCCGGCCGGCTCCGCGCCGAAGCGGGTCTTCCTCGCGGCGGGCGGCGGCAGCGCGGTCGCCGGGGTGTGGATCGGCGCCCTGGGCGCGGCGATCGGCACGGCGGGCGCGGTGGACAACCCGAGCTCGATGGTGAGCGGCCTGCTGCCGGACGCCCTCGGCACCGTCGTGCTCCTCTCGCTCCTCCTGTCGACGCTCGCCTCGACCGTCATCGACCTGTACTCGGGCGCGATGGCCGCGCTCGTCGCCGGGTTCACCATCCCGCGCTGGGTGTCGGTCCTGGTCGTCGGCGGCCTCGGAACGGCCCTGTCCTGGTACGCCGGACACGGCGACTTCGCCCAGCAGCTCCAGGACTTCCTCCTCATGACCGGCTACTGGCTGGCCCCCTGGGCCGCGGTGACCATCGCCGCGTACTGGTGGCGCGAGCGCGGCACCTACGGACTCCATCAGCTGTACGACGTCGGTCACCGCTTCGGCTGGGGGCTCCCGGCGGTGCTGCTCGCGCTCCTCGTCGAGATCCCCTTCATGAACCAGTCCTTCTACACCGGCCCGCTCGCCGAGGCCCACCCGGCGATCGGCCCGCTGGGGCTGTTCGTGGGGTTCGCGGTGGCGGGAGCGGCGTACGCGGGGCTGGCGGCGTGGCGTCCGGCACCGGTCGCGGCCGTGGAGCCCCGGGTGCCGGTGGCCGCCGAATAACCCATTCCCGTACGACAGTTGATCCCTCGAAGGAGCCGCAGTGCACCCCACACCCGCAGACGAGAAGTTCCTGACCCGGGCGATCGAACTCGCCGCCCGCGCCCGCCGGGACGGCAACCATCCCTTCGGCTCGCTGCTCGTCCTCGACGGCTCGGCGGTCCTGGAGGCGGGCAACACGGTGGTGACGGAGCGGGACGCGACCGGCCACGCCGAGACCAATCTTGTACGGCTGGCGACGCGGACGTACCGCCGCGAGGAGCTGGCCGAGGCCACGCTCTACACCAGCACCGAACCCTGCGCGATGTGCGCGGGAGCCGTGTACTGGAGCGGCATCGGGCGGGTCGTCTACGCCCTCGGGGAGGACGAACTCCTCGCCCTCACCGGCGCGAACGAGGAGAACCCGACGATGGCGCTGCCCTGCCGCGAGGTGTTCGCGGCCGGGCAGCGGCCGGTCGAGGTGGTCGGACCGTGCCTGCGGGAGCGGGCGGAATCCGTGCACGCCGACTTCTGGAACTGACCACCCGCAAGCCTTTGTCAGGAGACATCCCATGACCCGCACCCGTACGTTGATCCGCAACGGCATCGTCATTCCCTGCGAAGGCCGCAAGACGGTCCTCGACCCCGGTTCGGTCCTCGTCGAGGACGGCAGGATCGTCGCGGTCGGCACGGTGGAGGAGCTGGACGGGGCCGATGCTGAGGTCGTCGACGTCACCGGCCACGCCGTGATCCCCGGCCTGCACAACACCCACCTCCACTCGGGCCTGTTGCGCGGCACGGCCGAGTCCAAGTCCCTGTGGGACTGGCTGCGCGACTACGTCGACCCCGCCCACAAGGCGCTCACCCCCGAGATCGCCGAGGCGGCGTCGCTGCTCTGCTACACGGAGTCGCTACGCGCGGGCACGACCTCGGTGATGGACATGTGGCGCCACATGGAGGGTTCGGCGCACGCGGCCGAACGGGTGGGCATCCGGGCGACGCTGGTCCCGTACGTGGCGGACCTGCCGGGCTACGACTACTTCGAGACCCTCGAAACCAACCGCCGCCTCCTCGACCACTACCGCACATACGCGAACGACCGCGTCCGCTCCTGGGTGGGTCTGGAGCACCTCTTCTACTGCTCCGCCGAGGCCTTCAAGGCGGCGGCCGCGCTCGCCGACGAGTACGACACCGGCCTGCACACCCACTCCTCCGAGACGATCTGGGAAGTGGAGGAGTCCCTGCGGCAGTTCGGCCGTCGCCCGATCGAGGAGTTCTACAACCGGGGCATCCTCGGCCCGCGCACGGTCGTCGCCCACTGCGTCTGGCTGGACGACCGCGAGATCGAACTCCTCGCGCAGACCGGCACCAGCGTCGCGCACTGCCCGTGCTCCAACATGAAGCTCTCCTCGGGCCCGGCCCGCGTCATCGACATGCGCCGCAAGGGCATCGCGGTGGGCCTGGGCAGCGACGGCGAGAAGGAGAACAACAACCTGGACCTCCTGGAGGAGATGAAGTTCGCCTCGCTGCTGCAGAAGGTCTCCACGCTCGACCCGACGACGGGTGACCCGTGGGACATCCTGACGATGGCCACCCTGGAGGGCGCCCGAGCCCTGGGCCTGGACTCCGTGACGGGTTCCCTGGAGCCGGGCAAGAAGGCCGACATCGTCACCGTCGACCTTCGCAAGCTCCACACCACCCCCCTCCTGCACGGCGAGGACTTCAACGCGGTCGCACACCTGGTGTTCTCCTCGGGCGCGGCGGACGTCGACCACGTGTGGGTGGACGGCCGTCAACTGGTCGCGGGCGGTGAGGTGTTGAGCATCGACACCGAACGGGTGCGGTTGGAGGCTCAGTCTGCGGCGGAAGAACTCTTCGCCCGCCGCGCGGCGTTGCCCCGAAACTGACCGCATGACCGATCCTGCCGTATGGAATGCACCACCGCGTCTTGTCTGGCCGACGGCGGCGGTGCGGGACTCGTATCTCGCCGGTGAGCTGGCCGACTGCGTGGCCGAGGGACGCAGCGCCCAGTCGGCGACGGTTGGCGCCAGCTCGGCGACCTCACGGCGGGACAGGATCAGCCTGCGGTCGACGATCCGCAGCGAGGAGAGGATGACGACGGCCTGGGGGTCGGCGTCGTCGAGGCCCAGTGGGGGAGGCGGCGACGCGGTTCCTGCCCCGGGCGAGGCCGGTGCGGCGGGCGAGGGTGATGTGGCGGGGGCGGGTGAGGCCGGTGCGCCGGGTGAGGGAGCGGCCGGTGAGAGGCCGTCGGCGGTGGGTGCGGGTGGCGCGCTGGGGCGGGGTGCGTGTGCCGGTGGGCCTTCGGCGGTGGATTTCCGTGGCTGGACCGGCTGGACCGGCTGGACCGCCTGGATCGCCTGGATCGGCCGGACCGGCCGGTCGGGCGGTGGGGTCGGTTGCCCCTGGCCATGCGGTACGTCGTAGAAGTAGGTCCGCGTACGCACCTGACCGTCGGGCCCGCGCTCGCGCCGCCGCTCCAGGTGTCCGGAGGCCTCCAACTCCCGTAGCGCCCGGGAGATGAGGATCTCCCCTTCGTCGAAGTGGGCGCAGAGCGCGCTGATGCTGACGAGGGCTCCGTCGGGCAGCGAGAGGATGTAGGCCGCGACACCGACGGTCACCGCGCTACCGCCGCGCTGCGCAAGGGCGTTGGCGATCACGGTGAAGTTGGCGGTGAGGCGGGTACGGACGTGGATCACGCCGGATGTCGGTGCTCCGGCGTCGACGCGCAGGGGCGCGTTAGACTGCGGCTCAGCCATCGGGAAGCTCGATTCTTCCTGAACGGTCAGGCCCTCGATCAGGATTGCAGTCCTGGCCGGGGGCCGTCGTCTGTGTGGAGTTGTCGTCCGGGAACGTAACCCTCCGTCGCCACTCATCGCAACCGGGTCACTCCTGAGGGTGAACAGGTGGGCGGGGGAGGGCGGTTGGTTCTTTCCTCATTTGGTTCTTGGGGGGACGTCGTGGCCCGCCGGACCCCCGCGCACGAGGGCTCGGCGCCTCCGGGCCGCCGACCGGGACCGGTGCCCCGTCGACTGCCCATCGGTTCGGCTCAGCCGCGGTGACGGTCTTTCAACTCGCTTATGAACGCGGTCCAGGAGCCCGCCGCGCGCTGGGGGACGGCGCCCCGTGAGCCCATCGGGAAGACGGTGTGGGCGGAAGTCGTGGCGGACGCGCCGGAAGCCGGGTGACCCGGGAACCGCCGTGGTGGCCGGCCGGGATCGAGGCCGCTCGGATGTGGTCCTGGTCGTCTGTCGGCCCTGGTCTGTCGGCCTGTTCGGGCTGTTGGGCGGACCGTCAGTGAGCCGCGTGCCCTGTCGGGAGGGCGGCGCCGAGGTGGTGCGGACCGTGGTGGGCGATGCCGACCACTTCCAGCAGTTCGTCGAGGTCGTTGGTGGCCGTGACGGTGGAGACGACGGTGAGGGCCAGGAGCGCCGTGGTGGCGAGGGTGAGGCCGGGGCGGCGGGTGAGGGGTGGGGCGAGGAGGGCGGCGACGCGGCGGGGGACCGGGCCCGCGGCGGCGAGCGGGCCCCGGCGGCCGAGGATGCCGCGGAAGCCGAGGGTGGCGGGCCGCAGGGCTGTGGGGGTGCCGTGGGCGGCCAGGGCCGCCTTGCCGACCGCGCGGGCGACCCGGGTGCGGTCACCGGTGGCGTGGACGGCCTGCTCGTCGGCCCAGCGTTCCACGGTGTAGGTGACGGCGGTGGCCAGGGGGCGCAGGAGGGGATTGGCGGCGGCGCCCAGTCCGGCCAGGGAGACGAACAGGTAGTGGTGGCAGGACAGGTGGGCGCGCTCGTGGGCGAGCAGGATGTCGTGCTCGGCCTTGTCCAGGGTGCGCAGCATGCCCGTGGAGACGACGACACGGCCGGGCAGTCCGGGCAGCGCGTACGCGTCCGGGGCGTCGTCCTCGACGATCACGAGACCGTTGGGCGTGGGCATGCACGCGGCCTCCCACATGGCGGAGGCGAGCGACCGGGCGCGGCGGAAGAGCATGCGGCCCGCCGTGAACAGCGCGACGCCGAGCAGCAGTCCGGCGAGGAGCGCGACGGGCGGTTCGGCGGGGTCGTAGAGCTGGGCGGTGCGTGCCGACCAGTGGCCGAGGGTGGCGAGGAGCGGGACGTCGATCAGGCCGGTGATGGCCAGCAGTCCCAGGGAGATGGTGGTCGCCGTGCCGAGTATCAGCGCGGAGGCGGTGAGCAGCCAGGTGGCCAGCCGGGGTTCGCAGCGTTCGGCGAGCGGGCGGGCGCCGAGCGGGGCGATCACGGAAAGCAGCAGCGGGAGATAGACGGCGATGCGCATCCGGCCGGGCCCCTCTACCGGTCGCTGTCCGCGTCGGGGCCCAGCAGCTGGCGCAGCAGGTCCGCGTCCGTGTCGGACAGGCTGTCGGCGAAGCGGGCCAGGACCGCCTCGCGGTCGGGGCGTTCCTCCAGGACGGTGCGCATCCGGCGGGCGGCGAACCCGGGGTCGTCGGTGACGGGCGCGTAGGCGTAGGCGCGGCCGCGCCGGGTGCGGTTGAGCAGCTGCTTGGTGTGCATCCGGGTGAGGATCGTGACCACGCTGCTGTACGTCAGCTCGCCACCGAGGAGTTCGGCGACCTCGCCCGGGGTCAGTGCGCCATCGGCCTGCTGGAGGAGCGCGAGGATCTCGGCCTCCCGCTCGCCGTTGGCCCGCTTCGAGCCCCGTCCCTGTGAATCGCCGCTCATGGGGTTTGTCGTTCCCTCGCCCATCTTCTACAGTCGTGTAGAACTTCTACGGCGGTGTAAATGCTGCCGTGGTCCGAGTCTGCCATGCGCGCGTGCCCCGGGGAAAGCTCCGTATCTCCGGGCGGACGCCGGGATCAACTCCGTATCCCCAGGTGGGCCCCAGGAACGGCGGTCACCCCGCACCCCTGCTCGACCGCGCTGCCCGACCGCTTTGTCCGCCACGCCCACCGCACCCCCGTCGCACCCTCATCACTTCGGAGGCTGATCCGCTGTGCCCTACCTCGACAATCCGGCGGACGGACAGGCGGGTGCGCCGTTCTCCGTGGACCTCGGCGGCCCGGGCCCGCGGCGGATCGCCGTCATATCCGCCGGCATGGGAGCCGGGCACGACGGTGCCGCGACCGAACTCACCCGCCATCTCACGGCGGCGGGCTTCCTCGTCGACCGGCACGACTTCCTCGACCTGCTGCCCGCCGGCATTGGCAAGCTGCTCTGCGGCGCCTACCACCGGCTGCTGACCTGGGCCCCCGCCGGCTATCAGCGCATCTACGCCGCCACCGAGCACGACCGGCGTCCCAGTCTCGCGGTACGGGCCCTGCTGCGCGGTGCGGAACGCCGCACCCTGGCCACCGTCACCCCCGACACCCGCGCGGTCGTCTCCACCTACCCCGGTGCCAGTCAGGTCCTGGGCGCCCTGCGGCTGCGCGGCCGGCTCGCGATACCGGCCGCCACCTACCTCACCGACTTCTCCGTCCACTCCCTCTGGGTGGCACCCGGCATGGACGCCCACCTCGCGGCCCACGCGATACCCGCCGCCCAGGCGCACGAGCAGGGCGCCGCGGGCGTCACCGTGACCGGCCCGATGACCGACCCGCGGTTCACCCCGGCCACCGACGACGACCGGCGCGCCGCCCGCGCCCGCTTCGACCTGCCCGAGGACGCGCCGCTGGCCCTGCTGGTCGCCGGTTCGTGGGGAGTCGGCCCGGTACGGGAGGCCGCCGCCGAGATCCTCGAAACCGGGGTCGCGCTGCCGGTCGTGGTGTGCGGACGCAACCACGCGCTCGCCGAGCGGCTGCGCGCCGACGGCATCCCCCACGTCCACGAGTGGGTCGACGACATGCCCGGCCTGATGCACGCCTGCGACGTCCTCGTCCAGAACGCGGGCGGGCTCACCTCGCTCGAGGCGCTCGCCAGCGGACTCCCGGTCGTCAGCTACCGCTGCATCCCCGGCCACGGCCAGACCAACGCCGCCGCGCTCGACGAGGCGGGCCTGGCCCCCTGGATCCGCGAGCCGCACGACCTGGCGCCGACACTGACCGAACTCCTGCACGGCCCGCGCGGCCAGGAGCAGCGCGCGGCGGGCCTCGCCCTGTACACCTCCGCGGCGTCCGGGCCCGCGCAGACCGTCGCCGCACTGGCCCGCCGCCCGCTGTCGGCCGTACCGCCGCGGGTGCCACGCCGGTTGTCGGCCATTCCGCCGCAGACGCGCCGCCGGTTGTCGGCCGGACGGCTGGGGATGCCGGGGCGGCAGGTGGACGTGCCGTCGGAGGTGCTGGGGGACCCGGTCGCCGTCGCCCGGCTCGGGTCGCGGGCGAACCCGGTCGCCGTCGCCCGGCTCGGGGCGACGCCCCGTCAGGCCCGGCGTCGGATGATCCTTATGACCGCCGCCGTGGCGGCCACCGTGTCGATGGGCATCGGTGCCCCGCTCGCCGACGCCATCAGTGAAGCCCCCGGCCACCACCTCGGCGCGCTCACCCACTACTTGGAAGACGACGGCCGATGAGACCAGGTCAACTGGCGCGCACCGCCGGGCGGGCCGGGGCGATGGCCCTGCCCGCGCTCGCCGCCCTCCACGCCGCACCGGTGATCTCCACCTTCGGCCCGCTGCGCAACCGGACCATGCCCCGGCTGGCCGGACGCGGCCGTCCCGACCACGTGGCCCTCACCTTCGACGACGGCCCCGACCACCTCTCCACCCCGCACTTCCTGCGCCTGCTGGACGCCCGAGGGGTCCGCGCCACGTTCTTCCTCCTCGGCTCGATGCTGGCCCACTCACCCGGCCTGGCCAAGGAGTTGGCCGCCGAGGGGCACGAGATCGGCATCCACGGCTGGCACCACCGCCCGCTGCTGCTGCGCGGCCCCCGTGCCACGTACGACGACCTCGCCCGCGCCCGTGACGCCGTGGCCGACGTCATCGGCCGCCCGCCTGCCCTGTTCCGGCCGCCGTACGGGGTGATGAACACGTCGTCCCATCTCGCCTGCCGCCGTCTCGGGCTGACCCCGGTCCTGTGGACGGCCTGGGGCGAGGACTGGCGCAAACGGGCCACACCGGAGTCGGTCCACCGCACCGTCACCCGCGACCTCTCCGGCGGCGGCACCCTCCTGCTGCACGACTCCGACTGCACCTCCACGCCCGGCTCGTGGCGCACCACCCTCGCCGCCCTGCCCCGCATCCTCGATACCTGCGAGGCTCATGGCTGGGAGATCGGGCCGCTGCGCGAGCACGGAGTCCCGGGCACCCGCTGACGTGACTTCGGTTCAGAGGAGGTGGGCGAAGACCACCAGGTTTTCGGTGTAGTCCTTCGCGGTGTGGTCGTAGTCACCGGCGCAGGTGATCAACCGGACCTGGGCGTCGGGGGTGTCGGCGTACACGCGCTGGTCGGGGAAGTCGTCCTTCTCGAAGGTCTCGGCACTGTCGACCACGAAACGCGCCGTACGCCCGTCTGCCCGTTCGACGTCGAACTTGTCCCCCTTTTCCAGGTCGCTGAGCCCGGCGAACACAGCCGGTGCCGTTGTCGTGTCGACATGCCCGGCGATGATCGCGGCACCCTTCTCACCCGGGGTCACGCCGTCGGCATACCAGCCGACCAGGTTCACGTCGTCGGCGTCCGGGGGCTGGAGCTGGTCCGACGGGCCGACGGTGAGCTCGGTGAACGGGGCGTCCACCTCGATCTTCGGGATGAGCAGCCGCGTCGGCACGGACGGCGGCAGATGCTTTCTCGACTTCGACGCGGGTCGCGCGGCCGACAAGGAGGACTGCGCGGGCGCCGCCGCGGAATAAGGCTTGGACGAGGCGTGGGTCGCGTTGTCATGGCTGCCGAGCAGGCTCAGCGCCAGCACCAGGATTCCGATGCACCACACGATCAACGGCACGCGAGGCCGCGAGCCCTGACCGGGCGGCCCGGACTCGGTCTCGGCGGGGGAGGACAACCGGGATGCCATCGGGCACCACCTCACTAGGACAGGGCAGCAGAGCGGGCACAGCTATAGGTACGGGCACAGCAATGAGTAGGAGAGCCAACCGGGCCGCCGCGAGGCGTGCAGGCGGCGGCCCCGGCTGCTATGTCGTCAGGCATTGGTCACGACACACCGCCTTCCGCGTTCCTGCGGCGCAGCGCGTACGCGCCCGCGGCGCCGACTGCCAGGACCGCCAGGCCGCCGGCCGTCATACCCGGCGCGGAGAGCGCGCCGCCGCCGGTGTGGATGCCGCCGCTGGGCTTGCCGTAGCCGGAGTCCGAGTCGTCGTTGCCGTAGCCGGAGCCGGAGTCGTCCTTGCCGGAGCCGGAGCCGTAGCCGGAGTCGTCCTTGCCTGAGCCGGAGCCCGAGTCGTCCTTGCCGGAGCCGGAGCCCGAGGAGTCCTTGTAGGTCTCCGGGTCGAACTTTTTGTCGTCCTTGTCGAAGTCGTCGCCGCTCTTGATGGTGGCCAGTGCGCC
>NZ_JBVHXR010000007.1:99315-292301 GCF_055569295.1 Streptomyces sp. NPDC029292 | reverse complement strand
GCCGCCGCCGGTGTGGATGCCGCCGCTGGGCTTGCCGTGGTCGGAGCCGGAGTCGTCCTTGCCCGAGCCGGAGTCGTCGTTGCCGTAGCCGGAGCCGGAGTCGTCCTTGCCCGAGCCGGAGTCGTCGTTGCCGCGGTCGGAACCCGAGTCGTCCTTGCTCCAGTCGTCGCCGCGCACCGTGGTCAGTGCGCCGCCGCCGGTGTGGATGCCGCCGCTGGGCTTGCCGTGGTCGGAGCCGGAGTCGTCCTTGCCCGAGCCGGAGTCGTCGTTGCCGTAGCCGGAGCCCGAGTCGTCCTTGCCTGAACCGGAGTCGTCGTTGCCGTAGCCGGAGCCCGAGTCGTCGTTGCCGCGGTCGGAGCCCGAGTCGTCCTTGCTCCAGTCGTCGCCGCGCACCGTGGTCAGCGCACCGCCACCCGTGTGCATCCCACCGTTCGGCTTGTCGTGGCTGCTGTCTTTGTCCTGCTCCTTGCTGTAAGAAGAGTCATCGTTGCCCCAGTCGCCCGCGCTGGCGGCATAGGCGCCGGGCGCGATCGCGAGGGCGGCCGTGGCCGTCGCGGTAGCGAGGAGCATGCGGGCAGATCGCATCGTCGGAGTCCTTCCGTCGTGGCGGGGCTGCTGACCTCATGTCAGCTGGTGAGAACCCGGCCCCGACGTGAACCACCGTCAGGCCGTCCCGCGTCGCCCACCACTCGAGCCGCGCACCTGGCGCACCACTGAGGTCACGCTCATTCGGCGTCAAATCGCCTACACGGGGCCGGACGGGTCGTTCTGACCTGGCGTTTCGTCGGGGACCAGCGGTCGTGCCCCGGCCCGCGCGACACGCTCGGTATACCCCGATCGGTCGCAACACGACTGCGCACACCGGCGGGTCGAGCACCCGCCCGAGACACGCCGACCTGGCCGCCGCCATCCTCGGCAGACTCAGGCCCCCAACGGCCGTCCTGGCGCGTCCTTGACGCCCCGCACCGCAGGGGGCCGGTCACACTGGCCCCCGAACAGCCCTTCCCGCTGCCCCTTGAACCGCGAGGTCACCGATGGCGTACGGCCTGGCCCGCCGCGAACTGCGGCCGAGAGTTCCGCTCCAGCACGGGGAGGGCGACCGGCACCACCTCACCAGCCTCGAAGGGCTCGCCGCGCTGTCCCTGGACGCGCTGAGCTCGGTCGCGTACGGACCCGAGGCGATCGTGCTCGTGCTGATCGCCGCGGGGACGGGGGCGCTGACCGCCACGCTGCCGGTGACGCTGGTCATCGCCGCGCTGCTCGCGGTGCTCGTCGTCTCGTACGGGCAGGTGATCGCCGTGCATCCGGACGGCGGCGGCGCCTACGCGGTGGCGAAGAAGGACCTCGGACCGACCGTCAGTCTGCTCGCGGCGGCCAGTCTCGTCGTCGACTACGTGCTGACCGTGACCGTCAGTCTGGCGGCGGGCGCGGCCAGTCTCGCCTCCGCCTTCCCCTCGCTCGGCTCGCATCTGCTGGGGATCTGTCTCGCCGGGCTCGCCCTCATCACGGCCGTGAACCTGCGGGGCGTGGCCGACAGCGCCCGGGTGCTGATGCTGCCCACGGTGCTGTTCATCGGGAGCATCCTCGGCATCATCGTGCTCGGGCTGCTGCGCCACCACCCCGCGGCTGTCGTCGGGACGGCCGAACCCGCCCACGCCACCGAGGCGCTGGGAATCTTCCTGCTCCTCAAGGCATTCTCCTCCGGCTGCTCCGCGCTCACCGGAGTCGAGGCCATCGCCAACGGCGTGCCCGCGTTCCGTGAGCCGCGGGTCAGGCGGGCGCAGCGCACCGAGCTGATGCTGGGCGCGCTGCTCGGGCTGATGCTGATCGGGCTCGCGGTGCTGATCCGGCGGGACCATGTGGCCCCGCGCGGCGGCGTGACCGTACTCGCGCAGCTCACGGCGGGCTCGTACGGGACGGGATGGCCGTACTACGCGACCAATCTCATCGTCGCCCTCGCCCTCGCCTTCGCCGCCAACACCAGCTTCGGCGGCCTGCCCGTCCTGATGAGCCTGCTGGCCAAGGACCACCGGCTGCCGCACCTCTTCGGGCTGCGCAAGGAACGGCCGGTGTACCGCTGGGGAGTGGTCGCCCTCGCCCTCCTCGCGGCGCTGCTCCTGATCGCTGTCAACGCCGACACCCACCGGATGATCCCGCTGTTCGCGATCGGCGTGTTCATCGGCTTCTCCATCAGCCAGATCGGGCTCGTACGGCACTGGGCGGGGCAGCGGCCGCCCGGCTGGCTGCGGCGCGCGGTGCTCAACGGGGTCGGCGCGGTACTGACCGCCGTGGCGGGCCTGGTCCTGCTGACCACCAAGTTCCTGGAGGGGGCCTGGGTGGTGGTCGTCGCCATTCCGCTGCTGATGCTGCTGTTCGCCCGCGTCCAGCGCTACTACACGGCCGTCGGCCGGGAGCTGGGACTCGGCGAGGTCCCGTCGCCGCTGCACGTCACCGACTCTCTCGTCATCGTGCCGGTCGGCGAGGTCAGCAAACTCACCCAGCTCGCGCTGACGGCCGCCCGCGCCCTCGGCCACGAGGTCGTCGCGGTCGCCGTGCACGGAAATCCCGCCAAGGCCCGTGCCCTGGAGGAGAGCTGGGACCGCTGGAACCCGGGCGTACGTCTCGACATCATCGACAGCCCGCAGCGCTCGCTCGTGCAGCCGATCGTCGACTACGTCCAGCGGGCGGCGGAGGGCGGACGGCAGATCGCCGTCCTCATCCCGGAGGTCGAGCCCCTCCACCGCCGCTACCAGATCCTCCAGAACCAGCGCGGCCTCCTGCTCGCGGCCGCGCTGAGGGCCCGTACCGACGTCGTCGTGTGCATGGTGCCGTACCGGCTGCGCCTTTGAACTGCCTCGGCCACAGCCCGACCAAGGCGCCCGGGCTACAGCCCGACGTCCCGGCGGCTCATGTCGTCCAGCGATTCACGGCGTACGAGGACGCGCGCGATGCCGGCGGACACCGCGACGACGGGCGGTCGGCCGACCAGGTTGTAACCGGAGGCCATGGACAGGTGGTACGCCCCGGCCGCGGGCACCGCGAGCAGGTCCCCGGGGCGTGCGAGCGGCAGCCGCAGGCTGACGCGGCGGTGCACGGTGGCCAGCTCGCTCGCCAGGGGCGAGGGGTTTGCCTGACGTCAGGGAGCCGGTTCATGACACTGCTCTGACGCCGCGGTGCCGGCGTGCGCGGCTACGGCGCGACAACTCGCTCAGGGCCACACAAGGCAGTACGGCTGATGACCCGCCTCATGCAGCCGATGCGAGAAGTCCTGCCACTCGTGCAGCAGCTGATAGACATTGAACGCGTCCCGCGGCCCGCCCCGGTCCGGCACCGTCGACCAGATGAAGGCAGCCGCGCCGACCGCCTCCTCGCCGATGCCCCGGAGGGGGTCGACGACGGTCATGGGGAGCTTCACCACGGCGTAGTCGGGGTGCAGGACCACGAGCTCCAGCGGGGGGACCTTGTGGAGGGGGACGCCCTCGATGCCGGTGAGGACCATCGCGGCCATCGTTTCCGGCTTGATCTTGGTGAACATGCCGTTCATGCCGAGCTCGTCGCCGCCGAGTTCCTCGGGGCGCATCGAGATCGGGACGCGGGCTGCCGTCGCCCCGTCCGGCGCGCCGAAGTATTTGTACGTCACCCCCACCCGGCCACCATTCCCGCTCCCCGCCCGGAGCCGGTCGACCGTGCGGTCGGTCCGCTCGGGCTCACCCTGAGATCCCGGAGATCCCTGCGATCCCTGTGCCTGTCGTGCCTCGGCAGCTTCCTCCGCCTCGCGCCGGTGCCTTCCCCGCCGGGCACGCCGAGGACCGAGGTCATCGGTCCCCTCGCCCAGTCCGCCACCGCGATGCATATCTCCACCCGACTGCTTTTCTAAGGCGCGCGACCCCCGCCACGCAACCCGATCATCGTGACAGTGACCTCCCCCACGGCCGCACGCCGAAACGTGCGCTGAAACACCTGTCCGCAGGATCTTCGCGGCCTCTGAACACCATCGTTCATGTGAGTTGCCTCTATGAAGCCCCAGTTTCGCAGATGGCCGGGGGCCGACGCCCGGTTGTCTTGCCGAGGACGGGTATCCGGACGCTGCGAGGGCCGGGATCTTCCGTACGTGGAGCCGGGGGCCCGCGTTCACGGTGCCGTGCTCTTCCGCTCGCGGCGGCCCACGGCCGCTGGCCTACCCTGAGGAGGTCACTAGCCCCCCGGAGTCGGAGACGTCGCAGGTCATGACCGAACTGCCTTATCCCTACGAAGCCCCAGCCTCGCAGTCTCTATTCGACCGTGCGGCGGCCGTCACGCCCGGCGGCGTGAACTCTCCCGTGCGCGCCTTCCGCGCCGTGGGCGGTACGCCCCGGTTCATGGTGTCCGGCAGCGGTCCCTACCTGACCGACGCGGACGGTCGTGAGTACGTCGACCTCGTCTGTTCCTGGGGGCCGATGATCCTCGGGCACTCGCACCCCGAGGTCATCGCCGCCGTGCAGGACGCGGTCGGACGCGGTACCTCCTTCGGTACGCCCGGTGAGGGGGAGGTCGCCCTCGCCGAGGAGATCGTCGCCCGCGTCGAGCCCGTCGAGCAGGTCCGACTGGTCTCCAGCGGGACCGAGGCGACCATGTCGGCCATCCGGCTCGCCCGCGGGTTCACCCGGCGGTCGAAGGTGATCAAGTTCGCCGGGTGCTACCACGGGCATGTCGACTCGCTGCTGGCCGCGGCGGGGAGCGGGGTGGCGACGTTCGCGCTGCCCGACACCCCGGGCGTCACCGGTGCCCAGGCCGGCGACACCATCGTCCTTCCCTACAACGATCTCGAAGCCGTCAACGAGGCCTTCCACGCCCACCCCGGCGAGATCGCGTGTGTGATCACGGAGGCCTCGCCGGGCAACATGGGCGTCGTGCCGCCCCGCCCCGGCTTCAACCAGGGCCTCAAGGACGCCTGCGCGAAGAACGGCGCCCTCTACATCTCCGACGAGGTCATGACCGGGTTCCGGACCAGCAAGGCCGGTTGGTACGGAATTGATGGGGTACGTCCGGATCTCATGACCTTCGGCAAGGTCATGGGCGGTGGCTTCCCGGCCGCCGCCTTCGGTGGTCGGGCCGACGTCATGGGGCACCTCGCCCCTGCCGGGCCCGTCTACCAGGCGGGCACGCTGTCCGGGAACCCGGTCGCGACCGCCGCCGGGCTCGCGCAGCTGCGGCTGCTCGACGACGCCGCGTACGACAAGGTCGACGCCGTGTCCGAGCAGATTCGCGGGCTCGTCACGGAGGCGCTCACCAAGGAAGGCGTGGCGCACCGGCTGCAGAACGCCTCCAACATGTTCTCCGTCTTCTTCACCGGCCGCGAGGTGCGCGACTACGAGGACGCGAAGGCGCAGGAGTCCTTCCGGTACACCGCGTTCTTCCACTCGATGCTGGCGCAGGGCGTGTATCTGCCGCCGTCCTCGTTCGAGTCGTGGTTCGTGTCGACGGCGCACGACGAGCAGGCGGTACAGCGGATCGCCGACGCCCTTCCGGCGGCGGCGCGGGCAGCGGCGGAGGCCACGGCATGACCAACACGGGGACCGAGAAGGCCGACAACGACCTCACCGTCGTACATGTGATGCGGCACGGTGAGGTCGCCAACCCGGACGGGGTGCTGTACGGGCGGCTGCCCGGGTACCACCTGTCCGAGCTGGGGCGGCAGATGGCCGACCGGGTCGCCGAGCACCTGGCGTCGCGGGACGTCACGCATGTCGTGGCGTCGCCGCTGGAGCGGGCGCAGGAGACGGCGACGCCCATCGCCAAGGCGCACGGGCTCGATCTCGCGACGGACGCGCGGCTCATCGAGGCGGACAACGTCTTCCAGGGCAAGACCTTCGGGGTCGGGGACGGCGCGCTGCGGCGGCCCGAGAACTGGAAGCACCTCGTCAACCCGTTCAAGCCGTCGTGGGGCGAGCCGTACGTCGATCAGGTCGTCCGGATGATGGGGGCGCTGGACGCCGCCAGGGACTCCGCCCGCGGGCATGAAGCGGTGCTGGTCAGCCACCAGTTGCCGATCTGGATCGTGCGCAGCTTCGTGGAGAAGCGGCGGCTGTGGCACGACCCGCGCAAGCGGCAGTGCACGCTGGCGTCGCTGACGACCTTCACCTACCGGGGCGACAAGATCGTCTCCGTGGGCTACGCGGAGCCCGCCCGCGATCTCGTCCCGGCCCATCTGCTGGCGGGCGCCAAGCCGGTGAAGGGGAAGGGCAAGGCGTTCGGCGCGTAGACGAACGTACGAGGTGAGTGCGTACGCCCCGTCATAAAGCGTACGGAGTCATGCCATCTGGGCGTATCTTCGTAAAATCACATAAATATGCGCGAGTTGACGGAACCTCCGTGTTCATCGCGCCCTCTCATTAAGTGCCAGCTGAGAGCCAGCTGAGAGGGCGCGATGAAATGGGGACCGCATGCGGGACATCAGCCGGAGGGGAATGATCGGCCTCGGGGCAGGTGCCGCGGCCGCGCTGGGACTTACCGCCTGCGGTACCGGACTGCAAGACGGTGCGGACCGGGCCGGAGGTTCCCGGGACGGGCAGCCCGGCGCCCCGCAGCACCCCGCGCGTCCCCTCGGTGACGGCTCCACCGCCTTCACCGGCAAGCAGCCCCACCAGCCCGCCAGCCCCGTGCCGCTGGAGCCGGGCGAGACCCCTCCGCAGTTCGTCATCTTTTCCTGGGACGGTGCGGGAGAGGTCGGGACCGGCCTCTTCTCCCGGTTTCTCGAACTCGCCAAAGACAACGACGCGCACATGACCTTCTTCCTCTCCGGGCTGTATCTCCTGCCCGAGTCGGAAAAGCGCATGTACTTGCCGCCCAATAACCCCAAGGGTGCCTCGGACATCGGTTACCTCACCGACGAGCACATCAAGGCGACACTGAAGCTCGTCCGTCGGGCCTGGCTCGAGGGCCATGAGATCGGCACGCATTTCAACGGCCACTTCTGCGCCGGCTCCGGCTCGGTCGCCAACTGGACGTCCACGCAGTGGCGCAGCGAGATCGAGCAGGCGAAGTCCTTCGTCAAGGAGTGGCGGACCAACTCCGGCTGGACCGATCTGCCCCCGCTGCCCTTCGACTACGACAAGGAGCTCATCGGCGGCCGCACCCCCTGCCTGCTCGGCCAGGAGAACCTGCTGCCCACCGCCAAGGAGCTCGGCTGGCGCTACGACGCCTCCTCGCCCGGCGGCCGCCAGCGCTGGCCGCAGAAGAACCAGGGCCTGTGGGACCTGCCGCTGCAGGAGATGCCCTTCCCGGGGCACACCTTCGAGGTGCTCTCGATGGACTACAACATCCTCGCCAACCAGTCGATCAACTCGACCCGGGCGCCCTCCTACAACTACCCGGCCTGGCGCACTCAGGCGGCCGGCTCCTACATCGCCGGGTTCAAGCGGGCATACGAGACAAATCGCGCCCCCTTCTTCATCGGCAACCACTTCGAGGAGTGGAACGGCGGCATCTACATGGACGCCGTCGAGGAGGCCTTCAAGCACATCGCCCAGGAGAAGGAGAGCGGCGCGGACGTACGCCTCGTCTCCTTCCGCCAGTTCGTGGACTGGCTGGATGTGCAGAAGCCCGAGGTGCTGACCAGGCTTCAGTCGCTGGAGGTGGGGCAGCAGCCGAGCGGGGGCTGGAAGACGTACCTCGGTGACGTCGGTACGCGGTCCTCCCGCCGGTCCGGCACGCCGTCCTCCACGAAGTCGGGACACGCCGCCTGAAATGCGGGTTTCCGCCCGCAAGGGGGGTGCGGAAGATTCCCGAAACGGGCATGCGAAACTTTTCACATGAGTGCCGCCTGCCGCGCCGACCAGCGCCCGAACCGCACCCGTAGCCGCGCCGCCCTGCTTGCCGCCGGAGCCGCCGTCGCGGCACTTGTCCTGACCGCGTGCGGTTCCGGGGGGACTTCCGGGGGATCGGGCAACACCGGCTTCGTCGCCGGCAAGAACGGCGTCGACACCGTCGCGAAGGGCTCGCGGACCGCGGCCCCCGACCTCTCCGGCACCACCGTCGACGGCAAGCAGCTCGACGTCGCCGACTACAAGGGCAAGATCGTCGTCCTGAACGTCTGGGGCTCCTGGTGCGCGCCGTGCCGTGCCGAGGCGTCGAACCTCGTCAAGGTCGCCAAGGACACCGCGGCGCAGGGCGTGCAGTTCGTCGGCATCAACACCCGTGACCCCAGCACCCGTCCGGCCAAGGCGTTCGAGGAGAAGTACGGGGTCACCTACCCCAGCCTCTCCGACCCGACGGGCAAGCTGATGCTCCGCTTCAAGAAGGGCACGCTCAACCCGCAGACGATTCCCTCCACGCTCATCATCGACCGGGACGGGAAGATCGCGGCCCGCACGCTGCAGGCCCTCAGCGAAGAGCAGCTGCACGCGATGCTCAAGCCGATCCTCGCGGAGAAGTGACCTGACGTGTCCCTTCTCGCCGCGTCCACGAACTTCGCGACGTCCGCCGACTTCGCGGCGTCCGCGCACCTCGCCACGACCCTCGCCGAGTCGACCGGCAGAAACGAGACGGTGTACAGCGGGGCGCTGCTGATCGCCCTGCCGGTCGCCGTGCTCGGCGGGCTCGTCTCCTTCTTCTCGCCGTGTGTGCTGCCGCTCGTCCCCGGTTATCTGTCGTACGTCACCGGCGTCACCGGCACCGATCTGGCGGAGGCCAGACGGGGGCGGATGGTGGCGGGCGCGAGCCTGTTCGTGCTCGGCTTCACCGCCGTGTTCGTGTCCGGCGGGGCGCTGTTCGGGTTCTTCGGGGCGACGCTGCACGAGTACCAGGGGACGCTCAGCAAGATCCTCGGTGTGCTGATGATCGCGATGGGCGTGTTCTTCATGGGGCTGATGCCCTGGCTCACCCAGCGCGAGTTCCGCTTCCACAAGCGGCCGGTGACCGGCCTGGCGGGCGCTCCGATACTCGGTGCGCTCTTCGGTATCGGCTGGACGCCGTGCCTGGGGCCGACGCTCACCTCCGTCAATTTTCTCTCCATGAACGAGGCGAGCGCGGGCCGCGGGGCCATACTGACCGTCGCGTACTGCGTCGGTCTGGGGGTGCCCTTCGTCCTCGCCGCTGTCGCCTTCCGCAAGGCGCTCGGTGCCTTCGGCTGGGTCAAGCGGCACTACACATGGGTGATGCGCATCGGCGGCGGCATGATGATCGCGACCGGCCTGCTCCTGCTGACCGGCGCATGGGACAGCCTCGTGCAGCAGATGCAGGTCTGGTCCGACGGCTTCACGGTAGGGATCTGATCCATGAGCACGACTGACACCGGCAAGACGACGGATCCGGCGGCTCCGAAGCGGCACATCGGCGCGAGCGCCGACGGAGACCTCGGCGAGGCCGGTTCGCAGCTCTCCACCGCGCCGGTGGAGACGGCGATGCCCGGCTCCTTCGGTGGGGCGCGGGCGCCCGGCGCCAAGGGATGGATCACCTGGACCGGCCGCGAGGTCATCGGCTGGGCCCGCTGGTTCTGGCGGCAGTTGACCTCCATGCGGGTCGCGCTGATCCTGCTCTTCCTGCTGTCGCTCGGGGCGATTCCCGGGTCGCTGATCCCGCAGTCCGGGACCGACGCGCAGAAGGTGCAGGACTTCCAGGACGCGCACACCATCCTGGGCCCGGTCTACGACAAGCTCGGCCTGTTCCACGTCTACAGCTCGGTGTGGTTCTCGGCGATCTACATCCTGCTGTTCGTCTCGCTCATCGGCTGCATCGTGCCGCGCACCTGGCAGTTCGTCGGGCAGCTGCGCGGCCGTCCGCCGGGCGCGCCGAAGCGGCTGACCCGGCTGCCCGCGTACACCACCTGGCGCACCGAGGCCGAGCCGGAGCAGGTCCGCGAGGTCGCC
The DNA here is from genome assembly GCF_055569295.1 of Streptomyces sp. NPDC029292. Taxonomy (NCBI): domain Bacteria; kingdom Bacillati; phylum Actinomycetota; class Actinomycetes; order Kitasatosporales; family Streptomycetaceae; genus Streptomyces; species Streptomyces sp. NPDC029292. The sequence goes on along the minus strand of NZ_JBVHXR010000007.1, from coordinate 282,456 downwards.
CTCAAGGTGCTGAAGCAGCGCCGCTTCCGGGCGCATGTCGCCGGGGACGCCGTCGCCGCCGAGAAGGGCTATCTGCGCGAGACCGGCAACCTGCTCTTCCACATCGCGCTGATCGTGATGCTGGTCGCCTTCGCCTGGGGCCAGCTCTTCAAGTCCGAGGGCAACAAGCTGGTCGTCGAGGGCGACGGCTTCTCCAACACGCTGATGTCGTACGACGACTTCAAGTCCGGCAACCTCTTCACCAGCGACGACCTCACGCCGTTCAGCTTCGACCTGAAGAAGTTCACCGCCACGTACGAGCGGACCGGCCCCAACAAGGGCACCCCGCGCACCTTCCAGGCGGACATCACCTACAGCGTGGGCGCCTACGGCAAGGAGAAGAAGACCACCGTCAAGGTCAACGAGCCGCTGAAGATCGGCGACTCGAAGGTCTACCTCGTCAGCCACGGCTACGCGCCCGTCGTCACCGTCCGGGACGGCAAGGGCAACGTCGTCTTCCACGACGCCGTGCCGATGCTGCCGCTCGACGCGAACGTCACCTCGCAGGGCGCGGTCAAGGTCATGGACGGCTACAAGAACGGCCAGGGCACGAGCGAGCAGCTCGGCTTCTCCGCCTTCTTCGTGCCGACCTTCGCGGGCGCGGGCAAGGGAACGATGTTCTCCCAGTTCCCCGCGCTCGACTTCCCCGTGCTCGCGCTGTCCGGGTTCCACGGCAGCCTGGGTGTCGACTCGGGTCTTCCGCAGAACGTGTACCAACTGGACACCTCCCAGATGAAGCAGTTCAAGGACGCGAAGGGCAACATCCTCAAGAAGAGGCTGCTGCCCGGCGAGACCATGAAGCTGCCGAACGGCGCCGGCTCGATCACCTTCGAGAAGGACATCAAGGAGTGGGCCGGCTTCCAGGTCACCCAGCAGCCCGGCAGTGACTGGGCGCTGGTCGGAGCCTTCACCGCGATCTTCGGTCTCGCCGGGTCGCTGTTCATCCAGCGCCGCCGCGTCTGGGTGCGGGCCACCACGGGCGCGGACGGTGTCACCGTCGTCGAGATGGCGGGCCTCGGCCGCAGCGAGTCCGCGAAGCTCCCCGAGGAACTCGGTGACCTGGCCGGGCTCGTGCACGACCAGGCTCCCACCAAGCCCGACGAACCGGTCACCGAAGCCGACTCCGACGCCGAACCCCCCGTACCTGCCGCCGAAGGGGCTGAGAAGCAGTGACTCTCGCCACCGCAACCGATCTGGCCAGCGCAACCGATCTGGCCACGGCCACCAACGAACACCTCGCCAACATCAGCAACACGCTGGTCTACTCCGCGATGGCCGTCTACACCCTGGCGTTCTTCGCGTACATCGCCGAGTGGCTCTTCGGCAGCCGCAGCAAGGTCGGCCGTACGGCCGCCGCGCTCACCGCCACACAGAAGGCGACGGCTCCCGCGGTCACGGTGAAGAAGGCCGGTGGCACCGCGGTCCTGGACCGGCCGCAGGTCGTCACCCGGTCCGCGGTCGGCGCCCGCGACGTGCCCGACGGACCCGGCGCGCACGGCGGGGACGAGCAGGGCGACCTCTACGGCCGTATCGCCGTGTCCCTCACCGTGCTTGCCTGGGCCGTCGAGGCGGCCGGTGTCGTCGCGCGCGCCATGTCGGTGCGGCGGGCGCCGTGGGGCAACATGTACGAGTTCAACATCACCTTCTCCACCGTCGCCGTCGCTGTGTTCCTCACGCTGCTCGCGCTGAAGAAGAACGTCCGCTGGCTCGGCCTCCCCCTGGTCACCACGGTCCTCCTCGATCTCGGTCTCGCCGTCACTGTCTTGTACACCGCCAGTGACCAATTGGTTCCCGCGCTGCACTCGTACTGGCTGTACATCCACGTCTCGACCGCGATCATCTGCGGCGCCGTCTTCTACGTGGGCGCGGTCGGCACGCTGCTGTACCTCTTCAAGGACTCGTACGAGAACAAGCTCGCGAGCGGCGGACAGCCCGGCCGTTTCGCAACCTCCGTCATGGAGCGGCTGCCCGCCTCGGCCTCCCTCGACAAGTTCTCGTACCGCGTGAACGCCGCCGTCTTCCCGCTGTGGACCTTCACGATCATCGCGGGCGCGATCTGGGCGGGCGACGCCTGGGGCCGCTACTGGGGCTGGGACCCGAAGGAGACCTGGGCGTTCATCACCTGGGTCGCCTACGCCTGCTATCTGCACGCCCGCGCGACGGCCGGCTGGAAGGGCCGCAAGGCCGCCTACATCGCGCTGATCGCGTTCGGCTGCTGGCTGTTCAACTACTACGGCGTCAACATCTTCGTGGGCGGCAAGCACTCCTACGCGGGCGTGTAACTCCCCCGCACCGATGGCCGGTTCCATGTGACGTGAGTCACGGGAACCGGCCTTCGTCGTGCGGTCAGTTGGTCCCAAGGTCGGCCGGGTGCGGTTCCGGTGGGCCTGAGTCCCACCAGGGGCCGGAAGCCGGTATCGACGTGGGTGTGAGCGTGCCGCCGGCCCTCTCGGACGGGGACACCAAGAGTTACGATGAGTGGCTGACCGTGAAGGAGCACGAACATGACCAAGAGGGGGTGCGGGGAACCGCCGACCGGGCCACGCTGGTGTCATGACCCAAGCCATCGAAGAGGGCATCACCGAGACCCGGGGGGACACCCGCACCCTGCACTACCTGCTGCGTTTTCCCCAGCCTGTGGAGAAAGTCTGGACGGCGGTGGCCGCCCCCGAGGGTCTGCGGGGGTGGCTGGCCGCCGCGGAGGTGTTCGAGCCGCGGCTGGGCGGGGCGATCAGCCTGCACGGGATCGGCAGCGGGCGGATCACCGCCTGGGACGTGGAGCGCGTCGCCGAGTACACGGTGGAGGGGCGGGGGCGGATCCGGTTCCACCTGGAGCCCGGGGTGCCGGAGGGCACCACCGTCCGGTTCACCCACGAGCTCGAGGAGGAGCGGGAACCGGGGTGGCGGGCCCGTTTCGAGCGGCTCCTGAGCGCCCTGGATGCTCAGGGCGCATAAGGCGCTCAGGGCGCTCAGGGCGCTCAGGACGGCGGCAGGCACTCCTTCGCCGGAGGCTTCCCCTCCGGCCAGGCGATCTTCACGAAGCGTGCCTTGCCCTCCGGGGTGAGTTCCACGATCGGCACGGCCTTGTCGTACGGATTGCCGTGGATGTCCAGGCAGATCCACCCGCTCGCGCCGCTCACCCGCTGGGAGCCCTTCGTCAGCGTCCACTGGTTGGCGACGTCCGCGATCGGCGGGACCGTCTTGCCGTCCGCCGTGGCCTCGCGGATGCCCTGGACGGCCAGCGTCATGGCGTCGTACGCGATGATCGTCTGCCCGTCGTCGAGGGCGATCGGACCGATGGGGCCGACCGGCTTCCGCTCGCCGCGGCCGAGCAGCTCGTCGAGCACCTTCGCGTCGGCGGCGCTGCCCCCGGTCTTCGCGGAGTCCTTCGCCCAGGCGTCCGGGTGGGCGAGCGCCGTGTAGCGCACCGAGATGCGGTGCTTGAGAGCGCTGCGGTCGAGGTCCTTGTCGCCGGTGAGGTACGAGCCCTCGTCGCCGGTGAACAAGGTGAACGAGCGGTCCTGGCAGCCGCGGTCGCCCAACGCGTTGATGAACTGGCGCAGTTGGGTGTGGCGGCCGGCGAAGAGGATGGTGTTCGTGCCGGGCGCCGTGTCGCAGACGAGGTGGGTGATCTGGCGGAAGGTGTTGGCGGTGGTGCCTTCCTTGCTGCGGTCGGCGGGCGGGGTGAACGGCTGCGGCTGGTAGGGCGAGCCCGTGAGCAGCTTCTCGAAGGACGTCTGGAGCGTGCGGGTGTAGGGGTCGCCCGGCTTGTCGTACACCAGGAGCGCCTTGCCGGCCGCGACCTTCGCGAAGGAGGCGAGGGCGCGTGCCTCGTCGGTGTTGGTGGGGGAGACGCGGGCCAGACCGGGGTATGGGTCCTTGCCGTCCTGCCCGTTGGCGAGGTCGTCGGCTGTGATGGAGCTGCCGATCACCGGGATGCCGCGGTGGGTGAGCTCCTTGACGGCCTTCTTGTTGTTGTCGGTACTCAGCCCCACGCCGGTCACCGCGCGCAGCCGGTCGCGCCCGTTCGTCATCCGCTCCAGCTGGTCGACCGTGTGCCGCCAGTACTCGCCGGTGGAACCGGGGTTGGCCAGCACCAGCCGGATCTTCGGGGTCTCGTCGTTGGAGTAGTGGTTGGCCCGGTACTGGGCGAGATAGGCGCCCTGGAGCTCGTGCAGCGCGTCGCCCAGGTTGTCCGCGTCGGTCGCCGTGAAGGGTTCGAGCATCGCCACGGTGACGTAACTGCCGGGCTTCAGGCGGTGGTTCTCGGTGTTGATCGCCCGCACGGTGTCGGTGAACTGGGTGCGCCCCCAGTCGTACGCGGTCGTCGAGACGCCGACGCATTCGTCGCTGCCCTCGGGGCGTACGACTCCGGTGGCACAGGAGCGGTCGGGCGTCGCGAGCGTCTTGCCGCCCCAGACGCCGAGGCCGACCAGGACGGCCGCCAGCAGCAGGGCGACGTACCGACGGAAACGTATCTCCCAGACGTCCTCGCGCAGCCACACCCACAAGCGCGCCATCACCGTCCTCCGCCCTTGTTGTCCCACCCGCGCGCCATCACAGGCCCTCACCCTCGTCGTCGCCCGGGATACGGAAGAGGCGGCCGGCGAGAGCGTCCGACGGCCAGTCCCTGGAGGCCCGCCACAGCAGGGCGTTGCCCGCGGGCCGCAGATTCGACAGCTGCTCCAGCTCGAACCGCAGCCGGTCGGTCACCTTCGGGTCCGGCAGCACCAGCGGATCGGTCAACTGCCAGACGGCGTGCAGGAGTCGGCGCACCCGCAGATGGAGTACGGCGTCCACGCCGTCCGGCGGAGTCTGCGCCGCGTCCGTGTGGCCGAGCGCGACGGACGCGCGGTGGTCGTGGCCGTCGAAGTCGCGGCCGTCCGGATCGTGTGCGTGGTAGTACGGCGCGGAGGCGATGAAAAGCAGCGCCGCGAGCCACCCGCGCGTGTCGACGCGGTGGAAGCTGTCGCGCAGATGGGCGACCGCGAAGTCAGGCTTGCCCAGGGCGAGTTCGTGATGCAGCCGGTAACGGGCGCGGTCGGGATTGTCGTCGCTTCCGGGTACGTCGGTGTAGTGGTCGATGAGGGTGTGGTGCGCGGCCCGCCACTGCTCGTGGCCGGGGTCGCGGTGGTGCAGACGCAGCAGTAGCAGGGCGCGCAGGAACGGGTCGCCGACGAACTGACCCTCGGCCACCGGCCGGCCCTCCTCGGCGAGCCGCGCCTCCAGGTCCAGGACGCCCGAGGCGCCGAAGTCGTCCGGGAGCCGGGCCTGCGCCAGCGCGCACGCCGAGTCACGGTCGTGCGCGGTGGCGAGCACCGTCAGCTCGTCCAGGCGGCCGCCGGGCACGAGCCGGTCGAGGAGCTCCTGGTAGGCGGGGCGGCCGTCGTGGTCGTCGTGCAACGCGATGTCCGCGGTGAGCAGCGCGCCCAGGGTGGCGGCACCGGGCAGATTCTGGTGGGCGGACTCGGCGAGCAGGGCGATGCCCAGCGGGCTGCCGCCCGTCAACCGGTGGGTGGCGTGCGGGAGTTGCGGCGGAACCGGCACCTCACGGCAGGCGGCGCCGACGATGTGCAGCGTGTCGTCGGGCGTCAGCGGCGGCAGCGACACGAGCAGCGCTCGCGAGGACGGCGCGGTGTCCGGCTCCCAGTCGCTGCGCCGGGCGACGTCGGGCAGGGTGCGGCGCACGGCGTTGCGGAGCGCGGGATGGCTGTAGCCGCGCAGCGAGGTGAAGAAGACGACCTGGTCGGCGATGCCGTCGGCGCGGTCCCGCAGCACCGACTCCATCAGGCCCCGGCCCGCGGGCTCCTGCACGTTGTCGATGAGCACGACCGGGCGGCCCACCCGGTGCGAGCGCTGCAACGGCCCCGTGTAGGCGTCGTCGAGGTCCGCCAGCAAAGCCCGTACGAGATAACGCTCGGCGTGCGTCCGGGAGGTGCCGCCCGCCCTGAAGTGCCGGGAGAGCAGGATGAGTCCGAGCTTCGGGTTGCCGCCCGCGTTGGGATACTCGCGGTACCAGGTCGCCGCCCTGCGCAGCCGGTGGTGCGTGGGGGAGACGCCCTCCGAGAACGCCTCCAGGGTCGCCTCGATGATCGGCTCCAGGACCGGTCCCGTACCCGACATGGAGGCGACGAGCTTGGCGATCACCTTGTTCACCCAGCGGCCCGCGAACCCGGCCAGCCACGAACCGCTCTCGTTCAGCAGCAGGATCCGCTCCGCCTCCTGCCGGATGCGCGGCACGTCCCGGTCGCTCCAGCCGCCCGCCGCGACGGCCAGCAGCCCGGCCGCCAGGCGCGGAAAGGCGATCCGCCGGGCGCCGGTCACCGGCTCGGCGAGCTGCTCGGCGACCGTGGTCAGCGCCTGTGCCACCGGCGACCAGGACTCGGCCGGACGCTCGGGCGCGGGACCCGCGAACTGCTGCTCCTCGCCGTCGATCAGCGCGACGGGCGTGTGCCCCTTGCAGGCCTCCCGGAGCTCCCCGAGCACGGCACTCTTGCCGAGTCCGCGACCGCCCGCGAACACCACGAAGGGGAGTTCCTTCGCGTGTTCGTACGGCGTCGCGCGGTGCTGGTACGGACGCAGGCCGACAAGTCGTGGCACGAGCCCGGGCGGATCGGTGTCGAACAGCGCCCCCCGGCCGTGCAGCCCTCTGTGCACCGCATCTCCCCCTGTTGCGGTCCGAGTCCCGCCTGCTGCTGTTCCTGCTGCTGTTCCTGCTGCTGTTCCTGTCGTCATCGCTGCTGTGAGGTGTATCAACAACAGTTTAAAAAGGGGGAGTTGGTTCGGGATAGGGTGCCTGGTGTCCGTTGGGTTACGAAAATTTTCCGCCGGTCAGCCGACTGTGATCGAGTCGAGCTTCTCGCGTAGATAAACATGAGAGTCGACGGGTGCGTAGGCGACGCGGCCCACAGGGGCCGGCACGGACTCGACGAGGGTCCCTGGCGTGCACTCGCCGAAGTAGACGAGGGACATCAGCTCCTCGGCGGGCGCGTCGGCGGGCGGCGGCAGCACGCGGTGCCTGCCGGAGCGCCACCTGTCGCCGGTCCAGCGGGCCATCAGATCCCCGATGTTGATGGTGAACGCCTCCGGGTCGAAGGGCGCGTCCTCCCAGCCGCCCTCGTCCGTGAAGACCTGGAGCCCGCCCTTGCCGGCCTGCCGGTCGAGGATCGTGACCGTGCCGAAGTCGGTGTGCGGGCCGATGCGGAACTGGCCGGGCTGCGGCTCGCCGATGACCTCGGTCCCCGGATACCAGTTGATGTTGAAGCCGTACGTCGGGTGGTCCATGTGCTTGGTGAAGAAGTCCGGCTCCAGGCCGAGGGCCTCGCCGAGCAGGGCGAGGAGATGGTTCTCCAGCTCGCCCATCCGCGCCAGGTACTCCTCGCACAGCTTCTGCAGCTCGGGCGCCTCGGCGGGCCACACGTTCGGCGCGTACCACTCCGCGTTGGTCTCCGGGTCCTCGAAGGGCTCGTGCGTCGCGAAGGTCAGCGACTCCTTGAGGTCCGGCGGGGTCTCCGTACCCTCCGAGTAGCCGTTGGCCTCGGCACCCGGGCCGAGCCAGCCGCGTCCGCCGACCTGGGCGGCGTACGGCTGCTTCGTCCCGGTGGGGAGGGTGAAGAAGGCGCGGGCGGCGTCGCGGATGTTCTTGCGCAGGGCCGGGTCCACGCCATGGCCCGTGACGAGGAGGAATCCGGCCGTCTGGAGGGCCTGGTCGACGGTGCGGGCGATGTCCTTGCGGGCCTCCGTGTCCCCGGACAGCCAAGGGCGCAGGTCGATGGTGGGGATACGGGGTTCAGTCACCGATGTCCTCGTTCCAAAGGTCGGGGTGGTCCTTGATGAAGTCACGCATCAGGGCGGTGCACTCGGGGTCGTCCAGCTGCACGATCTCCACGCCGTGTCCGGCCAGCCAGTCGTGCCCGCCCCGGAAGGTGGCCGACTCGCCGATGACGACCCGCGAGATCCCGAACTGGCGCACCAGACCGCTGCAGTACCAGCAGGGGGAGAGGGTGGTCACCATCGTCGTACCGCGGTACGACCGCTGCCGTCCCGCCGCACGGAAGGCCGCGGTCTCCGCGTGCATGGACGGGTCGTCGTCCTGGACGCGGCGGTTGTGGCCGCGGCCGAGGAGGGTGCCGTCCGCGCCGTACAGGGCGGCCCCGATGGGGATGCCGCCCTCGGCGAGTCCGGCGCGTGCCTCCGCGACGGCGGTGGCGAGCCACGCGCGTGCCTGTGCCTGATCCATACCTTCACTCTCCTTCGCCGGAAACACCGGGGCAACGTGCGGAAAGTACTCTCCCGGCATCCCGCAGCCGGACGAACTGTCAGCGCCCGAAGGAGGTCCCCGTGCCCGCACTCACCCTCCGCGAGATCCTGGCTCTCGACCCCGTCCGCTCCACCGAGCCCGAACTCCTGGCGGGGGAGGCTTCCCTGGACCGCCCCGTCCGCTGGGTGCACTCCAGCGAGGTGTACGAGGGCGCGAACTTCCTCGACGGCGGCGAACTGCTCCTCACCAACGGCTTCGGGCTCACCGACGCCGACGAGGGGACGCGGCGACAGTACGTCCGCGAGCTGGCCGCGCGCGGTGCGGCGGGGCTGGCCGTGGAGGTCGGGCGCTCGCTCGTGCGGATGCCCGAGGAAGTGGTCGACGAGGCCCGGCGGCTGGGGCTGCCCCTGCTGGCCCTGCACCGTGTGGTCCCCTTCGTCCGCATCACCGAGGCGGCGAACCGGGCGATCGTGGCGCGCGGCCTGTCGGGGCGTTCGGCCGGGCGCCTCTGGGGCGGCGACCACACCGCCGCCCTGCTGGCCGACCTCGCCGACGGGCAGCCGCTCAACCAGCCAGAGGTGGAGGCGCGGGCGGCGCTCGCCGGGTTCCATCCGGGGTCGGCGGCGCGGCTGGTCGGGGTGTCGGCGCACGGGGCGCGGGCGGATCTGGGAGTGGTCGACCGTGCCGCGCGGTCCCTGGGCGGGGTCGCGGTGCTGCGGGCGGCGTTCCCGGGGGACGTACTGGCGCTGGTGGCGATGTCCGGGGACGCCGGGGCGGGTGCGCGGGATGTCGTACGGGCTGTGCAGGAGGCCTTCCGGGCGGTGGCCGAGGCCGGAGTGACCGTGGCGGTCGGGCACGCGGTCGTCGCGGGCGGCGGCTGGCTGCGCTGGAGCGAGACGCTGCGGGCGGCGCGTACGACGCTGGAGCTGGCCCTCACCGTGCCGTCGGCCGAACCCGGTGTGTCCGGGGGCCCGGTCGTGACCTCCTCGCGTGCGTTCACACTTGAACGCGAGCTCACCCGCGGTGGCGTGGACGCCAACCGCGACCGCCTCGCCCGTCTCGTCCAGCACACCCTGGGCCCCCTGCTGGCCTGGGAGGCGGCCCACCCCAGCGACCTCGTCCGCACCCTGGAGGTCCACCTCCGCCACGGCTGCTCACCCACCCGCACGGCCGCGCTCCTGCACATCGGCCGCCAGTCCCTCTACCAGCGCCTCGAACGCATCGAGACCCTGCTGGGCCTGGAGATCGACGACCCCGACCTGTTGGGGGAGTTGCTCGCGGCGGCTTGTGCGCACCGGGTGGTGCGGGGGATGGGAGAGGCTTCGGTACGGGGGCTTCGCACGGTGGCCTGAGACCGGGAGGTCTGGGACACTCCGGACAGCGGCATCCGAGGGGCACGACACGGTGGCCCGGGGGACGGGGGGAGTCGCGATGAAGACGCGCTATGGGTTCCTGATCGCCGGGGGAGCGGTCCCCCTTGTCCTGGGGACGTGCATCCGGCGCCTTCCACAGGCCAACGCCGTCGTTGTCGAGCGCTTCGGCCGCTACACGCGGACGCTCAACGCCGGCCTCAACATCGTGGTGCCGTTCGCCGACGTCATGCGGAATCGGATCGACCTCCGCGAGCAGGTCGTGCCGTTCCCTCCGCAGGAAGTCCTCACCCTGGACACCCTGGCCGTCAAGGTCGACACCGTCGTCTACTTCCAGGTGACCGACGCGCGGGCCGCCACCTACGAGGTCACCAGCTACTTGCGGGCCATCGAGCAGCTCACGGCCATCTCCCTGCGCGACATCTGCGGCTACATGGACCTGGAACGCATCCTGAGCTCCCGCGAGGAGATCAGCGCGGCCCTGCGCGGCATCCTCGACGAAGCCACCGGCAAGTGGGGCATCCGGATCAACCGCATCGTCATCAACACGATCGACCTGCCCGCCGCCGCCCGTGAGGCGATGGAGCGGGGGACGCACGCCAGGAGCGACGGACGCGTCGTACGCCTGGGGGCCGAAGACGAAGCCGGCGAGCGGTAAGGGGAGCACTGGGCAGGGCGGCTTATGGCTCGGTGCTCACGGTGCCGGGGGTGCCCCTATGCCTTTGGTCAAGGTGGATGGGTGCTGGTTCGGACGTCTGGAACGATGTGCCAGTGCATGCTGATGATCAGGTTGGCGAGGGTGTCTCTGCGGACCTCGCGGTGTTTCTCCAGAACGCTGCCGACGACCGTCCGGTGAAGATCGTTCCTTCCGTCTGCGGCGTCTGCGGCGGGCGCGTGTTCTTCGTGCTCGTTGACGATGTCGAGGGCGGAGCCGAGCGGGTGTGCGCTGGTTGCGGCGGCCGCGCGTTCATCGCGGATAGCGAGGAGTTCTGGGAGGACGCGGATCCTGGCGAGGCCGGCTGCCCGTGCGGGAGCGAGGAGTTCGAGACGGCAGTCGCATTCTCGCTCGCTGGCGACGGGTCGGTCCGCTGGGTGACCGTTGGGCTGCGGTGCCAGAAGGACGGCGCCGTGGGTGTCTATGCCGACTGGAAGATCGACTACGGCCCCACGGACCACCTCCTGACCATGGTCTAGGTCTGCGGAGCGACCGCCCGAACAGGCTGCGGTTCGTAGAAGGTGCCGTCCCGGAGCATCGCGAAGAGGACATCTGCCCGGCGCCGGGCGAGGCAGAGCAGGGCCTGCGTGTGGTGCTTTCCCTGCGTGATCTTCTTGTCGTAGTAGGCCCGCGACGCCGGGTCGCCCAAGGCAGCGAATGCGGAGAGGAAGAAGGCCCGCTTGAGCTGCTCGTTTCCCCTCCGCGACGGCTGTTCGCCGCGGATCGACGAACCTGAACTGCGGGTCGCGGGTGCGAGGCCGACGTAAGCGGCGAGGTGGCCGGCGGTCGGGAAGGTGCTGCCGTCACCGACCTCGATGAGGATCCTGGCTCCGGTCCTGACGCCGACTCCCGGCATAGACGTCAGGACCTTCGAAAGAGGGTTGCGGCGGGTGGTCGTCATGGCGGTGAAGAGTAGCCGGGGGGTACGACAGTGCAGCGAGGCCGGCTCTTAGGGGCGCGGGGAACTGCGCGAGCAACCCCCACTCACCCGAACCCGACGAACAAACCGGTCTTTCAGGGGCGCAAGGAACTGCGCGGCGAGTCTCCCCCCGCCCGCAGCAACAGCTTCCCGGTGCTGCTCCGTGTCCCCATCATTCGGTGGGCCTCAGCCGCGTCCTCCAGCCCGAACTCCCCGGTCACCGGCAGGGATACGGAACCGTCGACCACCGCCGCGAAGGCCCGCTCGGCGATCGCGCGCAGCTCGCCCGGTGCCGTCTTGGCCAGCCCGAGGATGGAGAACCCGGCGACCGACAGGCCTGTGGGGTAGAGCTCCGGCTGCCCGACCGTCCACGGCTCCGCCGAGCTCGCGTTGCCGGGCGACAACGGCGGCGACTGCATCGAAATAGCCCCCGCTATCCCCGACTTCGTCCCCGTCCGTGACAGCAAGAACGCCCACGGCCCGGTCCTCGTCATCACCCGTTCCGCCTGGGCGGCGTTCATGTCGGCTCTCCGCTGACCGACCGCCAGATCCTGTCCGGCAGGAGCTGCGCGGCCTCGTCGAGGTCCACGTCGCCCACCCCGGACAGCCACCGCCGTGCGACGCCGATGACGGGGCCCAGCACCAGGGACTCGATCAACGGCAGGGGAAGCGGGGCCAGCTCGCCCGACTCGACGCGAGGTTGGATCCACAGGGCGACGATCCCGCTGACGTCGGACATGAGTCGCTGCGACAGCAACTCCCGTACGCAGTACGCGTTTTCCTCCACCTATACCCTCAACGGGACGCCGATCAATCAGTACGTTTACTGCTTGATCGGCCTTGGCGCGTACGCGCGCTGAAACGCGTACGCGCACTGACAGAGGAATGACCGTGAACGGGGAAAACGGGGCAGGCGTGACAGATCTGAACGGCAGCGGAGCCGAATCGCTGGAGGCGGAGGATCCGCGGTGGATCGGGGAGATCCCGCTGGTGGGCCGGCTCGGGTCCGGCGGCATGGGGCGGGTGTATCTCGGCGTGCACGAGGGGCGGTACGCCGCCGTCAAGCAGGTGCTGCCCTCCGTCGTCGCCGAGGACAAGGACTTCCTGCGGCGCTTCGGACATGAGCTGGACAACCTCTCCCGGCTTCCCGAGGAGGCCACCGCGCCGCTGCTCGCCAGTGACCGCGACGCACGACCGCCGTGGTTCGCCACCGCGTACGTCCCCGGGCTCACCCTGCGGGAGGCCGTCGAACTGCACGGACATCCGCTGCCCGCCGACGCGCTGTGGCTGCTGCTGCGTGAGGCGGCCTCGGGTCTGGCCGCGGTGCACGCGCTGGACATGGTGCACCGGGACCTCAAGCCGTCCAACGTCATGCTGACCCTTGACGGCCTCACCCTCATCGACTTCGGTGTCGCCCGTGCCGCCGAACAGAGCCAGCTGACCATGACCGGCGTGGTCGTGGGCACGCCCGCCTACATGTCGCCCGAACAGGCCTCGGGGGCACGGCGGTTGACCGGTGCCGTCGATGTGTTCGCGCTGGGGTCGATGGCCGCGTACGCGGCATGCGGCCGGCCGCCCTTCGGCGACGACTCCGGGCACGCCGTGCTGTACCGCATCGTCCACGAGGAGCCCGACCTGGCTCCGCTGCGCGCGCTGGATCCCGAACTCGCCGAGGTCGTCGCGTCCTGCCTCGGCAAGGATCCCGAGGGCCGTCCCACCGCCGCCGAACTCGCCGAACTCACCGAGCGGCATGGGCCGTTCGCCGATCCGCCGTGGCCGGAGACCATCGCCGAGCCGCTGTCCGAGCGGGCCGCCTTCGCCGCGACGGTGCCGGATGCCGACAAGCTGCCCGCCCGTCCCGTGCCGACCCTGCCCTCCCCCGAGCCGAAGGCGGAATCGGACAAGCCGAAGCCTCCGGAGTCGGAGCCGACCCCAGAGGCCGCCCCGGACCCGAAACGACGCGAACGCCGCCGGACCCGCGTCCTGTTCGCCGTCGTTCCCGTCGTGGTCGTGGCGACCGGCACGACCCTCGCCATCCAGCTGCTGCCGTACACGTCCTCGCCGGACGACGAGGCACGGACCACCCCCTCCGCCTCGGTGTCGGCGTCACTCGACCCCACGTCCCCCTCCTCGGGCACGGCGAAGTCGCCGTCCTCGTCGGCGGATCAGAGCAAGGGCAAGGGCAAGGGCAAGAGCAAGGGGACAGGCGGGACGCAGGCGGACGCCGGGGGCACGAGCACAAGCACGGGCGCGCAGGACAGCTCCGACGGCTCCGACACCTCGGACGGCTCGGGCGGAAGCAGTAGCAGCTCGGGCAGCTCAAGCAGTTCCGGCGGCACCTCGACGAAGGCCCCCGCCAGCGGCTACTACCAGCTCACGAACGCCGCCGACGGCCAGTGCCTGGTGATGAGCGACTACAGCGGAGCGGTCCTCGGAGCATGTTCGGACAGCCCGGCGGCCTCATGGGCTTACAAGAGCGTGTCGGGCGGCGCATTCCACGTGGTCAACGAGCACACCGGCAAGTGTCTGAGTGTGAGCTCCTACAACATCGTGACGGCCGACTGCGACCAGAGCACCCAGCTGTCCTGGCGCACGGGCTCCGGCGGCACCCTGCAGAACATCTACAACAGCCGGTGCCTCGACGAGTCCGCAGGCTGGCCGGTCACCTCGACCTGCGTGTCCGGAACCGCATCGCAGCGCTGGACGAGGACATGACCTCCCCTGTCGGCCAGTTGGAGTTGACCTGGCCGACGAGGGCGACAGTCGCGACAGGGGAGCGACCGCCGGTGTTCTCTCAGGCCTTGGCGGCGAAACGTCCGCGCAGCACCGCGTACAGTCCCGCGCTCACCGCGAACCCCACCAGACACGTGATGTCGCCGAAGGACGCCCAATGCTTCGGCACCCACCCGACGTACTTCTCCTGGTTGGAGAAGAGCGGGACCGAGACCGCGACGCCGGCCAGCAGGGCCGTCAGGCCGGGCCAGTTGGTGAAGGAGCGGTCTCCCATGCGGTGGGCCAGTTCCTCGTCCGAGGCGGTACGGCCCTGAAGCCACCGCTCCACCAGCACGACGCCCAGCCACGGACCCACCCAGTACGCGATGACCAGCAGGAACGCCTCGTACGCCGCCCCCGCGTCCGACAGCGACGCCCACGCGGCCGCCGTGCCTACGACTCCGGACAGCACCACCAGCGCGCTGCGGCCCAGCCAGGCGGGCAGCTTCAGGCCGAGCGAGGTCATCGACATCGCGGAGGAGTAGATGTTGAGGGCGTTCGCCGAGATGCCGCCGAGGATGATGGCGAGCAGCGTCAAGTCGCCCAGCCAGCCCGGGAGATGGCCGGTGAAGGCGGCGGTGGGGGTCCCGCCCTGCGGTGCCACGATCGTCGCCGAGGCCGCGCCGATGATCGACACGAGCGCGACCGACACGAACAGACCGGCCGCCGGATACAGCACCGTCCTGAGCCTGCTCGCCGTGCGCGGCAGGTAGCGCGAGTAGTCCGTGGCGTACGGGTTCCAGCCCGCCGCGTACCCCCAGGCCGTGCTGAACGCGAGCAGGAAGCCGCCGATGCCGCCGCCCGAGCCGCCCCCGCCGAGGTCCGCGTGCTTGAACGTCCACACGCCCGCCAGCAGGAAGACCACCGCGAGCGCCGGGAACGCGTACTTCTCGAAGACGTGCACGAAGTTGTGGCCGATGAAGCCGATCGCGATCTCCGCCACCACCACGAGCAGCAGGGAGGGCAGGGGCCTGAGGCCCGTCAGCGTGTTCAGCGCGAAGGCCGCGCTCACGCTGTTCACCGCGAACCAGCCCACGCCCGCCACCAGGGCGTTGACGCCGGACGGCAGCAGGTTGCCCTGGTAGCCGAAGGAAAGGCGGCCGATCACCATCTGCGGCACCCCGAAGCGGGGGCCGTCCAGGGACAGCACGCCCTGGGTGAGCGCCCCCAGCGCGGTGCCCAGCAGCAGTGCCGCCGACGCCTGCCAGAAGTTCAGGCCGAAGAAGAGGACCGAGATCACGCCGATGTAGACGGTCGCGAACTCGATGTTCGGGGAGGCCCACGTCCACAGCAGCTGGAGTGGGGTGCCGTGCCGTTCGGCGTCCGGGATCGGTTCCGAGCCCGCCGTCTCGACGGCGATGACCTTGTCGCCGTACTCGGGGGAGAGGGCTGGGGCTGAACTGGCGGGAGCAGTCGTCATGCCCGGTAAGTGTCCGGCCCGCCCGGGTCCCGGCCCAGGGGCGCATTGTCTGCTTCGGGAGGCTCGTCGGCGTACAACCTGTAGGTATCGGCCGACTTGTAGGTAGCGGCCGGCCTGTAGGTAGCGGCCGGCCTGTAGGTTTCAGCCGACCTGTAGGTATCGGCGGCGCCGATGAGCCCATCGGCAGGACGCCCCACTGGCTCGTGGACCGGCCCCGGCCCCCGCTCCTACCTTCGGGCCATGACCTCCAAGAGCGCACTCGAAAGCAAGGGCACCACCCAGCTGACCGCCGCCATGATGCTCTCCGGCACACTCGGCGTCTTCGTCGTCGAGTCCGGTGCCTCGCCCTTCAACGTCGTCTTCTTCCGCGTCCTCTTCGGCGCCCTCGCCCTCGGCGGCTACGCCCTCGCCCGCGGCTACTTCCGCGACCACGGCTTCACCCCGCGCAAGCTCGCCCTCGCCGCACTCGGCGGCGTGTTCATCGTCTTCAACTGGGTCTTCCTCTTCCAGTCGTACGAGAACACGTCGATCTCCGTCGCGACGGTCGTCTACCACACCCAGCCGTTCTACGTGGTCCTGCTGGGCGCCCTCCTCTTCCGTGAGCGGCTCACGGTGGCGAAGGTCGGCTGGATCGTGGTCGCCTTCGCGGGGCTGATCCTGGTCTCGGGTGTCACCCCGGCGGATCTCACCGGCGGCGGCAGCTATCTGACCGGCATCGGCCAGGCCCTCCTCGCCGCGCTCCTCTACGGTCTGTCCACCCTCGTCACCAAGCGCGTCACCGGCGTCCGCCCGCACCTCATCGCGCTCGTCCAAGTCCTCGTCGGCATCCCCCTGTTGCTCCCCTTCGCCGACTTCGGCGCGATGGCCGGCACCGGCGCGGACTGGGGCTGGCTGGTCGGGCTCGGGGTCATCCACACCGGCCTGATGTACGTCCTGATGTACGCCGCCTACGCCAAGCTCCCGACCGCGAAGATCGCCGTCCTCGCCTTCACCTATCCGGCCGTCGCGATGGTCATGGACTGGGCGGTGTACGGGCACCACATCGGCCTCGTCCAGGCCCTCGGCGTCCCGCTGATCGTGACGGCCAGCCTGAAGGTCACCCTGGCGAAGTCTGCTCCCGCACCAGCCGCCGCGCCTGCTCGGCGAACAGCCGCACATGCGCCGGAAGCCGCTTCCCGGCCCGCCACGCCAGTTGCGTCCGAAGCGTGAACGGCGGCTTCCACGGCAGCCGCACCAGCGTCCCCTCCGCCAACTCCGCGGCGACCGTCACCTCGGGCAGCAGCGCGATCCCGAGACCGGCCGCCGCGGCGCGTTTGGTCGCCTCGATCGTGCCGAACTCCGTGAAGGACACGGGGGAAAGGGAGTTGAGCTCCCGCTCGAACAAGTCCCGGTAGGCGCAGCCGGGTTCGGTGGCGAGCAGCGACTCCCGTACGAGGTCGGAGGTGAGCACGGCCGACGGTTGTGCCAGTGGGTGGCCGGGGGCGGCCACCAACGCCAGCGGCTCCACCGCCAGCACCTCCGCCTCCAGACCCGCGTGCTCGGTCTCCTCCTCCATCAGGAAGCCGACGTCGTACGTCCCCTGCCGCAGCGCCTGCCGGGTCTCGTCGCCGATCGTCGTCCGCAGCGAGAGCCGTACTCCCGGATAGCGGTGATGGAACAGCTCAAGGAGGGGCAGCAGCCGGTACGAGGTCAGCGACTCCATGGTGCCGACGGTGAGGGCGCCGGAGGGCTCCTCCGCGCCGGCGACCGCCGCCCGCGCCTCCTCGCTCAGCTCGATGATCTGCCGGGCATAGGGGAGCAGCCGCTCGCCCGTCTCCGTCAGCCGGATACGGCTGCCGAGCCGGTCGAAGAGCTCCGTGCCGAGCGAGGACTCCAGAGCGCGGACCTGACTGGTCACACTGGACTGCGCGTACTTCAGCTCGGCCGCGGCCTGCGTGAAGCTCAGCACGGTCGCGACCTTCTCGAAGGTCACGAGCAGTCGCAGTTCCATGTCAGGACTCGTCTTCCGCCCTGCCCTGCTGTTCGCGCCGGCGCAGCTCCTCCTCGCGGCGCCGCAGGTCGGCCTCCCAGTCCTTCAAGAGTGCCTCGTCCTTGCGGTTTTCGGCTTTGAGCGAGTTGAGGAACTCGGGGTTGTCGTCGGGCGCGACGAACTCCGTGCGGTGGTTGCGATGCCACTCGGAGGGCGTGGACCCGCCCGCGGGAACCTTGCGGGCCCTGCCCGCGACGAGCCAGGCGATCGGCCCGACGAGCACTTCGCCGAAGAGCAGGATGATGATCACCCAGACCACCTTCGGCAGGCCCCGGACCTCTTCCTCGGGTGTGTTCAGGCAGTCGATGAACGCGTAGATCCACAGCGCCAGGACCAGCAGAAACGGCAGATACCTGAGCATGGCCGGACGATCCCCCAGTGAACGACGGCGGGGCGGCACGGGCCCCCGGTGACGGCCACAGGGTAGCCGGTGTCCGATACTTGGACCCATGGCTTACGACGATCTTCGCTCCCTGCTCCGGGCTCTGGAGCGCGAGGGTGACCTCAAGCGCATCAAGGCCGAGGTCGACCCGTATCTCGAGGTCGGGGAGATCGTCGACCGGGTACAGAAGGCCGGTGGACCGGCGCTGCTCTTCGAGAACGTGCGCGGGTCGGCGATGCCGCTCGCCATGAACGTCTTCGGGACCGACCGGCGGCTGCTCAAGGCGCTCGGGCTGAAGTCGTACGGCGAGATCTCCGAGAAGATCGGCGGGCTGTTGAGGCCCGAGCTGCCGCACGGGTTCGTCGGGGTGCGCGAGGCCTTCGGGAAGCTCGGCGCGATGACGCACGTACCGCCGAAGAAGGTCAAGGAAGCGCCGGTCCAGGAAGTGGTGCTGCGCGGGGACGACGTCGACCTCGACGCCCTCCCGGCCCTCTTCACCTGGCCCCAGGACGGCGGCTCCTTCTTCAACCTGGGCCTGACGCACACCAAGGACCCGGAGAGCGGCATCCGCAATCTCGGGCTCTACCGCCTCCAGCGCCACGACAAGCGCACCATCGGCATGCACTGGCAGATCCACAAGGACAGCCGGAACCACTACCAGGTGGCGGCGCGCAGGGGCGAGCGGCTGCCGGTCGCGATCGCCTTCGGGTGTCCGCCCGCCGTGACGTACGCCTCGACCGCCCCGCTGCCCGGTGACATCGACGAGTACCTCTTCGCCGGGTTCATCCAGGGCAAGCGGATCGAGATGGTGGACTGCAAGACGGTGCCGCTCCAGGTGCCGGCGCAGGCCGAGGTCGTGCTGGAGGGGTGGCTGGAGCCCGGGGAGATGCTCCCGGAGGGCCCGTTCGGCGACCACACCGGCTTCTACACGCCGCAGGAGCCTTTCCCGGCCCTCACCATCGACTGCGTCACCATGCGGAAGCGGCCGCTGCTCCAGTCGATCGTCGTGGGCCGGCCCCCGACGGAAGACGGACCTCTCGGTCGGGCGACGGAGCGGTTCTTTCTCCCCCTCCTGAAGATCATCGTGCCGGACATCGTGGACTACCACCTCCCCGAGGCGGGCGGCTTCCACAACTGCGCGATCGTCGCGATCGACAAGAAGTACCCCAAGCACGCCCAAAAGGTGATGCACGCCATCTGGGGCGCGCACATGATGTCCCTGACGAAGCTCATCGTGGTCGTCGACTCGGACTGCGACGTGCACGATCTGCACGAGGTCGCGTGGCGGGCGCTGGGGAATACCGACTACGGCCGTGACCTCACGGTCGTCGAAGGGCCGGTCGACCACCTCGACCATGCCTCCTACCAGCAGTTCTGGGGCGGCAAGGCGGGCATCGACGCGACGAAGAAGTGGCCCGAGGAGGGCTACACACGGGACGGGGGATGGCCCGAGATGGTGCTGTCCGACCCGGAGACGGCGGCGACGGTCGACCGCCGCTGGAAGGAGTACGGGCTGTGAGTTCAGCTTCCGCGGCGCTCCCGCAGCCGGGACGCACCAAGGCCTTTCTGCGCCTGGTGATGATCGAGCACTCGGTCTTCGCGCTGCCCTTCGCGTACACCGCCGCCCTGACCGCGATGTTCCAGTGGGACAAGAACATCCACTGGGGCCGGCTGCTGCTGGTCACGATCGCGATGGTCGGCCTGCGCACCTTCGCCATGGCCGCGAACCGGATCATCGACCGCGAGATCGACGCCCGCAATCCTCGTACGGCCCATCGCGAGCTGGTCACCGGCGCGATGAGCGTGAAGCACGCCTGGACGGGCGCGCTGGTCGCCCTGGTGTTCTTCCTCGGCGCCGCGGCCCTGCTCAACCCCCTGTGCCTCGCGCTCGCGCCCATCGCGGTGATCCCGATGGTCGTGTATCCGTACGGCAAGCGGTTCACGAACTTCCCGCAGGCCATCCTGGGTCTCGCCCAGGCGATGGGTCCGATCGGCGCCTGGATCGCCATCACCGGCGCCTGGTCCTGGGACGCGGTGATCCTCGGCCTCGCGGTCGGCATCTGGATCGGCGGCTTCGACCTGATCTACGCCTGCCAGGACGTCGAGACGGACCGTGAGGTCGGCGTGAGGTCGGTGCCGGCCCGCTTCGGGATTCCGGCCGCGATCTGGGGTGCGCGCGGCTGCCACGCCGTCACCACCGGCCTCTTCGTCTGGTACGCCCTCGCCACCGGCGCCGGAGCCTTCTTCTGGTTCGGCCTGCTGATCGTCGCGGGCGCCTTCCTCTACGAGCACTCCATCGTCAAGCCGCACGACCTGTCCCGGCTGAACCGCGCGTTCTTCAGCGTCAACGGCTTCATCGGCATCGCGCTGTTCGTGTGCGCCCTGCTCGATCTGCTGGTGCGTGGGCTCACGGTCTGATTCCGGGCAGGCTGCGGATAGGCTCGGCATCATGAAGCCAGGACAGACGCAGCGCCGGCCTTGGATCGTGGGGGTGTCGGGCGCGTCCGGTACGCCGTACGCCGCCGCTGTGCTGCGTGCGCTTCTGGAGGCGGGGGAGAGCGTCGACCTGGTCGTCAGCAGGGCCTCGCGGCTCACGCTGCTCGACGAGACCGGCCTCCCCTTCCGGGACGCCCACTGGCAGAACGACCTGCGGGAATGGCTGGCGCGGGGCGCCGACGGGAAGCCCGGCACCTTCGCCGCCTTCGAGGGACGTATCGACGCCGTACGGCACTGGAGCGCGGGTGACCTGGCAGCCGGACCGTCCTCCGGCTCGTACCCCGCCAAGGGCATGCTCATCGTGCCCGCCTCCACCGCCTGCGTGGCCGGAGTCGCCCTCGGCCTCTCCAAGGACTTGTTGCAGCGGGCGGCGAGCGTGACGCTCAAGGAGGGGCGCAAGCTGGTCGTCGCCGTACGGGAGACTCCGCTGAACGGGCAGACGCTGCGCCACCTGGTCTCCCTGGACGACGCGGGCGCGACCGTACTGCCGGCCTCACCGGCGTTCTACGCGGGGGCCACGCACATCCAGGACCTGGTGGACTTCGTCGCCGGGCGGGTGCTCGACGCGGCGGGCGTCGAGCACGACCTGTACCGGCGGTGGGAGGGCGAGCTGGGCGGCGGCTCGCGCGGCGGCACCACCACCTGAGCACTACGTGAGCACCACCTGAGCAACGCGCACGACCACTCAGCACTCAGCACGCAGCACTTCAGCACTTCAGCACTTTCAGGAACTCTTCAGACCTTTTCAGTGGAAGGCTTCAATCGCATGGACGCGGTGGACAGGCAGCTCATCCAGGCCCTGAGGGAGAACGGCCGGGCCTCCTACGCGGAGCTGGGGCGCCTCGTCGGTCTGTCGGGACCCAGCGTCACCGACCGCATCAACCGGCTGGAGGCGGCGGGCGTCATCACCGGTTACCGCGCGACGGTCG
Organism: Streptomyces sp. NPDC029292; assembly: GCF_055569295.1. Lineage (NCBI taxonomy): Bacteria > Bacillati > Actinomycetota > Actinomycetes > Kitasatosporales > Streptomycetaceae > Streptomyces > Streptomyces sp. NPDC029292. The sequence continues at coordinate 261,125 of NZ_JBVHXR010000007.1, read as the reverse complement.
ACTCGGCCTCGCTCGGCCTCGGCGTCATCGCCCTGATCGGCATCTCGCTCTCCGACGCCGCCGACCACGAGGACGTGGCCCGTCGTCTGCGGGACCTCAGCGAGATCGAGGACTGCTGGTTCATCGCGGGCGACGACTCGTTCATGCTCAAGGTGCGGGCGAGCGACGTGGACGGCCTGGAGAAGACCATCCGGCGGCTGTCGGGGACGAAGGGTGTCTCCCGTACGCGTACGACCATCGTGCTCTCCACGAAGTGGGAGAACCGGGTCGGGGAGCTGCCTGAGGAAGGCTAGGGCACGAAGTGCCTGATGGGGGCCCCTCCCGCCCGGAGGGTGGGGGAGTACGGTTGACACGGTTCGTCACAGGAAGAGGTAAACGCATGGATGTCGGACTCAAGCGCGAGCTGGAGGACAAGGTCCGGGCCGGTGAGCGGCTGACCCGCGAGGACGGCATCGCGCTGTACGAGTCGGACGACCTGGCCTGGCTCGGCGGGCTCGCGCACGAGGTGCGCACCCGTAAGAACGGTGACGTGGTCCACTTCAACGTCAACCGTCACCTCAACATGACGAACGTGTGCACCGCGTCCTGCGCGTACTGCTCGTTCCAGCGCAAGCCGGGCGAGAAGGACGCGTACACGATGCGCATCGAGGAGGCCGTCCGCCTCGCCAAGGCGATGGAGAACGACAACCTCACCGAGCTGCACATCGTCAACGGCCTGCACCCGAACCTGCCGTGGCGCTACTACCCGCGGTCGCTCAGCGAGCTGAAGAAGGCCCTCCCGAACGTCTCGCTGAAGGCGTTCACGGCCACGGAGATCCACCACTTCGAGACCATCTCCGGGCTCTCCGCCTCCGAGATCCTCGACGAGCTGATCGACGCCGGTCTGGAGTCGCTGACCGGCGGCGGCGCCGAGATCTTCGACTGGGAGGTCCGGCAGCACATCGTGGACCACCGCACCCACTGGGAGGACTGGTCGCGCATCCACCGGCTCGCGCACGAGAAGGGTCTCAAGACCCCGTGCACGATGCTGTACGGGCACATCGAGGAGCCCCGCCACCGCGTCGACCACGTCCTCAGGCTCCGTGAACTCCAGGACGAGACCGGCGGCTTCCAGGTCTTCATCCCGCTGCGCTACCAGCACGACTTCGTGGACATGAAGGACGGCAAGGTGCGTAACCGCCTTCAGGCGCGTACGCAGATGGCGACCGGCGCCGAGGCCCTGAAGACCTTCGCGGTCTCGCGCCTCCTCTTCGACAACGTCCCGCACGTCAAGGTCTTCTGGGTCATGCACGGCGTCCAGACCGCCCAGCTCGCCCTCCAGCACGGCGCCGACGACATGGACGGCTCGGTCGTCGAGTACAAGATCACGCACGACGCGGACAACTACGGCACGCCGAACAAGCTGACCCGCGAGGACCTGCTCGACCTGATCAGGGACGCCGGGTTCCGGCCGGTGGAGCGGAACACGCGGTACGAGATCATCCGGGAGTACGACGGTGCGGACCCGGAGCGTCGGGAGTCGCCGCAGCCGATGCGGGTCTGACTTCCCGCCCGCACACTTCCCACCCGCACACTTCCCACAAGCCCCCGGCCGACGCCGGGGGCTTGTCGCGTTTGCCTCGCGTGTCGTCACGGTGGAATCAAAGCTCCCGGAAACCTCGAATTAACACGCAGACATCTACGCGTGTTGACTGCGCTGACTACAGTCTTGATCCCTCGTCAACCAGCTGATCCAGAAGGGGAGTTGGACGCAGCATGGGACTCAACGCACAAGGGTTCACGATCTTCGACATTCCGGCGCTGGACGAGGAGGCGCTGGCGGAGTTCGCGAAGCTTCCGCTCGACAAGTACACGGGGTCTCGGCAGCGCTACCGCCGCTACTCGCAGTTCCGGCTGACGCACGAGGAAAGCTGGACGCCGGAGCTGCTGCCGCACCGGGAGTTCGCGCAGGCGCGTGAGTACAACCCGCTCGTCGGCGGCCAGGCGCGTGGCTTCGAGCCGCTCACCGTCGTACCGACAGCGCTGATCTCCGCCGCCGCCGAGGCCATCGGGCTCGACCGGGACGCGGCCTGGCAGCTCAACGTGCACCAGGTACGCATCGTCTCCGCCCCCGGCGTCAAGGGCGTCGCCGTGCCCGAGGGCCCGCACCGCGACGGCCACCACTACACCGTCACCGCGGTCAGCCGCCGTCACAACATCGGCGGCGGCGAGACCCAGCTGATGCCGCCGGGCGGCGGCGAGCCGTTCTTCCGTACGGTGCTGCGGCCGGGGCAGGCCATCGCGCTCAACGACCGCGAGATGTTCCACCACGCCACCGACATCGAGCACCTCGACGAGAGCGGCGGGCTGCGCGATGTGTGGCTGATCGCCGTGAATCCGTGGGAGGAGCGGCGGTACGGGGAGGAGTGGGAGGCGAAGGTCCTCCAGGAGCAGCGGGCGTAGCGCGATGGGGGCCGAGGTCCTGCTGGAGCAGGCCGCGCTCTACGACCGGATCGGCGTCGGCTACGCGGGGGTGCGCCGGCCCGATCCGCGCTGGGCCGCGCTGATCCGGGCCGCCGTCGGGGACGCGCGCAATGTCATCAACATCGGCGCGGGCGCGGGTTCGTACGAGCCCGAGGACGTGCCGCTGCTCGCGGTGGAACCGTCGGCGGCGATGCGCGCCCAGCGTCCGCCCGGTGCCGCGCCCTGTCTGATCGGACGGGCCGAGGAACTGCCCTTCGACACCGGGCAGTTCGATGTCGCGCTCGCCGTGCTCACCGTGCACCACTGGACGGATCTCGCCGCCGGGGTCGCCGAACTGCGGCGGGTGGCACGGCGGTTCGGGGTCGTCACCTACGACATGGCGGTGCAGCGCGACTTCTGGCTGACCCGGGAGTACCTGCCGGAGATCGCCGAGGCGGAGGAGTCCCGGGTGCCGCCGCTGCCGCACCTCACGGAGCTGCTGGGTGTGCCGGTCGACGTTCAGGTCCTGCCCGTGTGGCACGACTTCACCGACGGTTTCATGACCGCCTTCTGGCGGCGGCCCCGCGCCTATCTCGACCCCGCCCGCCGCCGCTCCTGCTCCGCGTTCGCGCTGACCGACGGGGACGCGGTGCGGCGGGGCGTCGGGCGGCTGCGCGAGGACCTGGAGTCCGGGGCGTGGGCGCGGCGGCACGCCGGGCTGCTCGAACTGGACCGTATCGACGCCGGGTTCCGGCTGATCACAGGGGGGAGTGGCCGATGACCGGCGTCGCCGGGGGCTGGGACGGGGAGCGGCTCGCGGAGATCGCGGGGCGGTACGGCACCCCCGTGCACGTCCTGGACATCGCGCGGGCCGAGCGGGCCGCGGACGACCTGCTGGCCGCGCTCGGCACTCTCGCGCGGCCGGGGCGGGCGTACTACTCGGTCAAGACCAACTACCTGCCGTATCTGTGCGAGCGGTTCGCGGCGCGCGGTCTCGGCGCGGACGTGGTGTCCGGGTACGAGCTGCGGGCCGCGCTGCGCGCCGGGTTCGCGCCGGAGGACATCGTCTTCAACGGGCCGGTGAAGACGGAGGACGAACTCGCTCTGGCCGTACGGGAGTCGGTGCGCGTCAACATCGACGGCGAGCACGAGGTCGCGGCGCTGGAGCGGGCGGCGGCGTCGGCCGGGGTGCGGGCGGAGGTCGGGCTGCGGCTGTTTCCCGGGCTGCCCGTCGCCACGTCCGCCGACCCGGCGTTCGTGGCGCGGGCCGAACGGATCGCCGTACGGGGGAGGTTCGGCTGGCCGACCGGTTCACGGGAGCTGGAGCGCGTCGTGCGGGCCGTCCGCGCGGCCCCGCATCTGCGGCTGACCGCCGTCCACGCGCATCTCGGCAGCCAGATCGTGTTCCCGGAGCTGCTGCTCGCGGCCCTCGACCCGGTGCTGGCCGAGGCGGCGCGGCTCGGGGTACGGGAGGTCAACATCGGCGGCGGCTTCGGCGTGCCCGGGATTCTCCGGCCGCGCGGCAGCGACCGCTCACCCGGCCCGGGACTCGACCCGGCGGCCTTCCTCACCGCCGTCGACAAAAGGATGGCCGAACTCGGCCTGGCGGACACGGTGTTGGCGTGCGAGCCCGGGCGCCTCCTCGTCTCCGACGCGATGTGCCTGGTCACCCGCGTGATGTCCCGCAAGGAACTCCCCGGCTCCCGCTGGCTGATCCTCGACGCCGGCCACCACATCGCGCCCTGGACCGGCACGGGCGAGGTCCACCGCTTCCAGCCGGTCGGCCGCGACTTCTCGCCGGACCTCGTCCCCTGGTCCCTGGCGGGCCCGCTCTGCTACGAGGCGGACATCCACGCCCCGGACTCCGACCTGCCGGCCGACCTGGACGTGGGCGACCTGCTGGTGATGCACGACTCGGGCGCGTACGCGCTGGGCCGCAGCAACAACTTCATCCGGACGCGGGCGGGGGTGGTCGCCGTCGAGGGGGAGCGGGCGGACGTGGTGTGGCGGGCGGAGACGGACGAGGACGTGTTCCGGTTCGCGGAGGTCCCCGCATGAGCGCGGGGCCCCGCAGGAGCGGGCTCGTCGCGCGCTACGCCGAACTCCTCCGCCTCCCCGGTGCCCGGGACGCCGTCGTCTTCGCCGCCTGCGCGCGGCTCGCCGTGACCATGGTGCCGGTGGCGCTGCTGCTCGCCGTGGTGGAGACGGGACGGTCGTTCGGCGTGGCCGGCGGTGCGGCGGGCGCGTACGCCGTGGGCAGCGCGTGCGGGCAGCCGGTCGCCGGGCGGCTGATGGACCGGGCGCGGGCCACGACCGTGCTCCGCGTGCTCGGCACCGCGGTCTACGTGGCCCTGCTCGGCACGGCGTACGCCGCCGGGAACGCCCCCGTCGCCGTGCTGTTCGGGTGCGCGCTGATCGCGGGAGCCACCGCCCCGCCCGTCGGCGCCTCCATGCGCGCGCTGTGGCCGAGGCTCACCGACGACGAGGAGCTGCGGCAGCGGGCGTACTCCTTCGAGGCCACGCTGACCGAGTTCCTGTTCATCGCGGGGCCCTCGCTGATCACCCTGCTGGCGGCGACCATCGGCGCCCGGAAGGCGCTGCTGGCCGCCGCGGTGGTGATGGCCGTGGGCGCGTGGACGTACGCGCGGACACCCGCCGTACGGAACCTGCGCCCCACGCCCGCCGCCGCCACCGCCGCCGCCCGCCGGCCGCGCAGACCCGTCGCCGCGCTCACCGTCCTCACCGCCATCGGCCTGACCGCCGCCCTCTCCAGCGCGCTGGCCGTCGCGGTCACCGCGCTGCTGGACGACGCGGGGTCGCCGACCGCGCTCGCCGGGGTGCTGCTCGCGTCGCAGTCGGCGGGCAGCGTGGTGGGCGGCCTGGTGTACGGGGCGCGGCTGCGGCCGGGGACGACGTACGCCCGTTACGTACGGCTGCTCGTGGTCCTCACCGTCGGCCTCGCCCTGCTGCCGCTTGCCGCGCTGGCGCACGGCACCGTCGCCGTCGTCGTGCTCGCCGTGCTGCTGGTGGGCAGCGGTGCGCCCATCGCGCCAGCCGGAGCCGAGGAGTTCCAGCTCATCGGCGACATGACCGAGGACGGGCGGATGACCCAGGCCTTCGCGGGCGTGGGCAGCTTCATCCAGGCCGGGAGCGCCGCCGGGTCCGCGGCGGCGGGCGTCGTCGCGCAGCACCTCGGCGCCTCGCCCGCGCTGCTGATGCCCGCCGCGTGCACGGCGCTCGCCCTCGTCCTCGTCGGCGCCGCCCGGCGTCCCATCGCGGCGGCGACAACCCCGTTGGAAAGGAACTCCGCATGAGCCCTGAAGCCACCCCTGTCATCGCGGTCATCGAGAGCCAGCTCTCCGACTTCGGGCTCACCCCGCTGCGCGCCGCCCACGAACTCGGCTACCGCGCCGTCCTGGTGAGCAACGACCCCGACCGCTACCGGGCCGTCTCCACCGCCGACGAGGTGTACGCGAAGTACATCGACGGCATCCTCACCGCCGACACCAACTCCGTCGAGGCCGTGATCGAGGCGCTCACCCCCTTCCACGCCGACGGCGCCCTGCGCGGCGTGATGACGGTGACGGACTACAACATCCCGATCGTCGCCCGACTCGCCGCCCACTTCGGGCTGCCCGGCATGGACGTGGACGCGGCCGCCGCCTGCCGCGACAAACTCGTCCAGCGCGAGAAGATGCGCGCCGCCGACGTCGCCGTACCGCGCTTCACGCAGGCCGTGACCGAGGCGGACGCGCTCGCCGCCGCAAAGGAGTTCGGGCTGCCGGTGGTGGTGAAGCCGATGACCGAGTCGGCGAGCATCGGCGTCAGCCTGTGCCGCACGCCGGCGGAGGTCGCCGCCGCCCACCACGCCATCGCCTCCGTACCGCTGAACTTCCGCGGCCAGCCGCGCCGCCCCGGCGCGCTCGTCGAGGAGTACCTGATCGGCTACGAGCTGAGCGCCGAGATCGTGTACGACGGGACGGAGCACCGGGTCATCGGCCTCACCGACAAGGCGCTGGGCCCCCACCCGTACTTCGCCGAGCTGGGCGAGATCTTCCCGTCCGTGCTCTCGGAGCCGGTGCGGACGGCCTGTTCGGACCTCGCGATACGCGCCCTGCGCGCCGTCGGCCATGACTTCGGCGCCGCGCACGTCGAGGTCAAGGTCACCCAGGACGGCCCGTACATCGTGGAGATCAACGGGCGGATGGCGGGCGCCGAGATCCCCCGCCTGATCATGGAGTCCACCGGCATCCACATGCAGCGCGAGGTCACCCTCCTCCACGCGGGCCGCCCCGCCGGCCTCACCCCGACCCAGTCCCGCGCCGCCGTCTCCCGCTACCTCACCGCGTCGACGGCAGGCGTGCTGGCCGGGGTCGAGGGCGCGGAGCTGGCCCGCCGGGTCCCGGGCGTCGTCGCCGTCATCCTCCACCCCAAGAACGGCAAGCCCGTCAAGCCCGCGCAGAGCAACCTCGACTACCTCGGCACGGTGGTCGCCACCGCCGACACCGCGGGCGACGCCCTGCGCTGCGCGGACGCGGCGCTCGGCCAGCTGACCCCGGTGGTCGTCGCCGGAGCGGAGGGGTCCGCGTGAAGGTACGGATCCAGCGCAGCCCGTACGGTCTGGACGCCGCCTGGGACGCCGGTTTCGGCGCCCGCGCCTTCTTCTCCGCGACCCCGTGGCTGAGGCACGCGTATGCCACGGCGGCGACCGCGCCGTACTACTTCACGGCGCACCGGGGCGACGACCTGCTTGCCGCGCTCCCCGCCCACCCTCTCGAAGCCGATGCGCCGTACGTCTTCTGCCGCCCCGATTTCGTGCTCGGGCGCCGTTATGACGTGCCCTGGGCGGAGGATCTGATGCCCGCGCTGGCGCTCGGCGGGCGGAATCCCTCGCACGGGAAGGCGGCCGCCGTGGACGGGGGCGCGCTGCGGGCGGTGCTCGACGCCGCCGAGGAGCGGGCGCGGGAGGACGGCATGCGGTCCGTGTGCTTCCTGTATGCCGACGAGGACGACGACCTGCTTCGGGCGGCCCTCGCCGGGGCCGGATACATGGACCTGCCGTTCGAGACGACGTACTCCCTCGACGTGCCGTCCGCGGCCGAGGGCGGCTTCGACGCCTACCGGGCGCGCTTCGGGCGCGAGACGCGGCGCCGGATCCGACGGGACCTGCGGGCGATGGACGCGGCGGGCGTGACGTACCGCCTGCGAGGGCTGAGCGAGGGCCTCATCGACGAGATCGCCCCGCTCGAACTCAACCTGTACGCCAAGTACGGCACCCCCGCCGACGCGGACGCCTTCCGCCGCGTCCTGCACAGCATCGCGCGGCACACCGGCGACACCGTCCGCGTGCTCACCGCCGAGCTCGACGGACAGCGCGCCGGCTTCGTCCTCTTCTTCACCCACCGCGGCGAGATGTACGCCCGCCAGACCGGCTACGACTACGCGGTCAAGGGAGACGTCCCCCTCTACTTCGGCCTCCTCTATTACGAGCTGCTCCAGCTAGCCGTCGCCGAGGGCGTCACCGCGATCCACTACGGCACCGGTTCGGGGGACGTGAAGCTGTCGCGCGGGTGCGTGGGGCGGGTGCAGCTGGCGTATGTGAAGGCGTTCGACCCGGTCACGGCGGGCCGGGTGGCGGAGCTTAGGCTCGTTGACCATGGAGCAGATGACGTTGCTGACCGGGGAGCTGACCTTCCGGCTTGACCCCGAGATCACGCCCGCGTTCCTCGACGAGCTGACCCGGCTGTGGGCGGACGTCAGCAACGCGGGCGGCGCGGTCGGCTTCCCGGACCTCCCGGTGACGTACGACGACGTACGCCCGGACACCGAACGTTACGCGGGCACGCTCGCCGAGGGCCGCCACCGTGTGCTGGCCGGGCTCGACGGCGCCGGACGGCTGCGCGCCACCGCCTTCCTCGGTTTCAACACGCACCGGCTCCAGCACCACTGGGCCTGGCTGACCACGGTCATGGTCGACCCGTCGCTCCAGCGCGGCGGCCACGGCCGGGCGCTTCTCGCCGCGGCCGAGGAGCACGCCCGCGCGCTGGGCCTGGAGGCCCTGAAGCTGACCTGCCGGGGCGGGCTGGGCCTGGAGCACTTCTACGCCTCCTGCGGTTACAAGGAGGTGGGCCGGGTGCCCGGGGGACTGCGGGTCTCCGCGGACGACTACCGCGACGACATCATGATGTGGCTCTCGCTGGACTGATACGGCCCCCGCTGGACTGATACGGCCCCCGTGCAAGATCGCCGCCCGGGCGTGCTTCACTGGACGGTGCCCTTTGGGAACGTTCGAAACGGATTCGGAACGGAAGAGTGGATTGACATGGGCCGCTACACGCTGATGCGCCTTGGGATCTTCGCGGGCTGCCTCGTGGTCGTCTGGGGCCTCGTCTACTCCGGTATCGCCCCGCGCGGACTCGGTGACTCCAACTACATGTGGGTCGTCCTGCTCTCCCTGCTGATCTCCGCACCCATCAGCTTCGTCGTCCTGCGCAAGGAGCGCGACCGTGCCTCGGCCCAGGTCGTCGCGCGCGTGGACCGCATGAAGGCCAACCTGGAGAGCAACCGCAGCCAGGAGGACATCGCGGACGACAGCGCGCGCGGCGCGCAGGGCCAGACCTCGTAACACCCCTCGGAGTACTCCTCCCGGCACGGCCCGGCGGCGGCCGATCGTACGCTTGCCCGCATGGGTGCTGTGAAGAACAAGCGGATGCCGCGTGCGGTGCGCGAACAGCAGATGCTGGACGCCGCCGTACGGACCTTCGGGCAGCGGGGGTACCGGGCCGCGTCGATGGACGAGATCGCTGATCTGGCGGGCGTGTCCAAGCCGTTGGTGTACCTGTACCTCAACTCGAAGGAAGACCTCTTCACCGCCTGCATCCGGCGCGAGGCCCAGGCGCTCACCGCGGCCGTGCGCGCGGGCGTCCAGCCCGGACTGCCCGCCGACCGTCAACTCTGGGAAGGGCTGCGGGCGTTCTTCACGCACACCGCCGAGAACCCCGACGGCTGGGCGGTACTGCATCTCCAGGCCCGTACGCACGGCGAGCCGTTCGCGGCCGAGGTCTCCGCGATGCGCGAGGAAATCGTCGTGTTCGTCACGCAGTTGATCGTCGTCGCCGCCCGTGAGGCGCACCGCGATCCGTCCTTGCCCGAGCGCGAGGTCGCCGGGCTCGCCGAGGCGCTGGTCGGCGCCGCCGAGTCCCTGGCCGCCTGGGCCAACGCCACCCCCGGCGTCTCCGCCAAGCAGGCCGCCGCGACCCTGATGAACTTCGCCTGGGCGGGCCTGGGCGACCTCATGGAGGGCCGCCCCTGGTCCCCGCCGTCAGGCGGCTGAAGACCTCACGTCGCCGGTGACGTGCACCCTGTCTCCTCCGCGCAGCTCGAAGGCGGGACCTTCGGCGGCGTAGGTGACGGTGCCCGGCAGAAGAACGGGAGCCTTGAACTCGGCGCGCACCGTCACCGCGTCCTGCGGGCCGTACTCGGCGAGGCAGCGCGCGACGGTCCACATGCCGTGCGCGATGGCCCGGGGGAAGCCGAAGAGGCGGGCGGTGAGCGGGTACAGGTGGATGGGGTTGCGGTCGCCGGAGGCGGCTGCGTAACGGCGTCCTACGTCTTCGGCGAGGCGCCATTCGGCCTGCTCGGCCTGCTCGGCCTGCTTGGAGTGCTTGGTGTGCTCGGCCAGGTCGGCCAGGTCGGCCCGTTCGGTTTGTTCCGCTCGCTCCGCCGCGGGGGCCCCGGTCGTCTTGTGCCGTGCGAGATACGTACTTCTCGACTCCCACACGAGCCCGCCACCCGCCCGCACCTCCGTCACCACGGTCGCCTCGGTGCCCCGCCGGTGCGGCGCCAACCCCTCGACGTGCACGCCGAGTTCGTACTCCGCTGTGGCGGCAAGCTCTCTGTGCTGCGTGACTTCGATCGAGGTGTGGACCAGCCCGAGCAGCGGCAGCGGAAACGCGCGGCTCGCCATGATCCGCATGGCCAGCGGAAATCCGAGGACGTGCGGGTACGTGACGGGCAGCGCGTCGGCGCCGGTCGCGAACCCGCAGACGCGCTCATAGGCGGCGAGCCGAGCGAGGTCGACGCGTACGCAGGGGAGGACGAGCCGGGCCGGGGGGACGGCGGCGTCGGGGCGGGGCCGCTTGAGGGGGGAGAGGAGGGCGCCGCGGGTGAGGAGGGAGGTGAGGGCGGGGGGTTTGGTGAGGGTGAGGGTGTGCACGGGAGGCCTCCAGCTGCGGGGCGTGAGATCTTTTAGCCCGTCCGGCGTTTGAGGACGAGGCCGTTCAGGCCGATACGGAGGTCTGGGGGGCGGAGCCCCCAGGGACGATGAGGGTTCCCCAACTCCCCTTCCAGGGCGGGCCGTTCAGCCGACCAGCGATGCAGTGCAGATAGCGGTCGGCCATGGTCCAACTCCCAGCTCGGACGTAAATTTACTCCCGAGTAAGGTTACCCAGGGTAAGGCTACGTCACCAGCCCGTCCGGCGTTTGAGGGCGAGGCCGTTCAGGCCGATAGCGGGAGTCTGGGGGCGCAGCCCCCAGGGACGGGAAGGGTAGGGGCGGCGGGGGCGAAAAAACCCAAGATACCCGGGGTAACTCGCACCGCGCCCGCCCCAAAGACCCACAAACCCCACACGCGGGCACCGTACGATCCGCTGTCTCACCCGGTTGCCGGCGCCGTCCCCACCGCCCGCATGAACCCCCCACCTGCCAGGCCCGTATGAGGATTCGCGCCCTCAGCCACCCGCCCTGGCCCCCGGCAGACAAGGAGCCGCCCCGTGTCCAGCCTGTACTCCCCCGAACCTCCGCTCATGGAGCCCGAGATCAGGCGGCTGGACGGCGTCGTACGCGAGGTGTCCATGCCGCCGCTGGTCGCCACGGTGACGCACGGCTCCCTCGCGGACATCCCGTTCGACAACGCGGCCGAGGCTCCACACGAGGCGGTCCTCAGCAGGAAGACACCGGACGGCGGCTGGACGGACGTGACCGCGGCCGAGTTCGCCGCGCAGGTCCTGGCGGTGGCGAAAGGGCTGATCGCGGAAGGCCTGGTCCCGGGCGACCGCATCGCCATCATGGCGCAGACGACGTACGAGTGGACGCTCCTCGACTTCGCCGCCTGGGCCGCGGGCCTCGTCACGGTGCCCGTCTACCCCACCTCGTCCGTCTTCCAGACCCGTTGGATCCTCCAGGACTCGGGAGCCGTCGCCCTCGCCACGGAGACCGTCGCGCAGGCGTCGGCGCTCGGCCCGGAACTCGACCGGATCCCGGACCTGCGGCACATGTGGGTCTTCGAGAAGGGCCACGTGGAGCGGCTGGCCGAGCTGGGCCAGGACATCCCGGACCAGGAAGTCGCCGTACGGCGCGGGGTGCTGGGCCCCGACACACTCGCCACCCTCATCTACACCTCGGGCACGACCGGCCGCCCCAAGGGCTGCGTCCTCACCCACGGCAACTTCTTCGCCGAGGTCGACAACGCGGTCGAGCTGCTCTACCCGATCTTCAAATCCCGCACCCAGGACCCTGCGTCCACCCTCCTCTTCCTCCCCCTCTCGCACGTCTTCGGGCGGATGGTCGCGGTCGCCTGTCTGCGCGCACGGGTGAAACTGGGCCACGCGCCGAGCCTCCAGACCGAAGATCTGCTCGCGGACCTCAAGTCCTTCAAACCGACCTTCCTGCTGGCCATCCCGTACGTCCTGGAGAAGGTCTTCAACACGGGCCGCGCGACGGCCGAACGCATGGGCCGCGGCTCGTCCTTCGACCGGGCGGCGGGCATCGCGCGGAAGTACGGCGAGGCGGTGGAGGCCCGCCAGCACGGCACGGGTCCGGGGCCGAGCCGCAGTCTGCGCGCCGCCCGTGCCCTCTACGACCCGCTCGTCTACCGGCGCATCCGCAACGCCCTCGGCGGCAGGGTCCGTTACGCGATCTGCGGGGGCTCCCCGCTCGGCCGTCGCCTCGCCGCGTTCTACGCGGGCGCCGGCATCGAGATCTTCGAGGGGTACGGACTGACGGAGACGACCGCCGCCGCGACGGTCACGCCTCCCGTCAAACCCCGGCTGGGGACGGTGGGCTGGCCGCTCCCGGGCACGCGGGTGCGCATAGCGGGCGACGGGGAGGTCCTGCTGAGCGGCGGTCAGCTCTTCCGCGGCTACTGGGACCCGCACGCGGGCGGCGTGGTCGACGCGTCCCCGGACGGCTGGTTCGCGACCGGCGACATCGGAGAGCTGGACGACGGGGGTTACCTGACCATCACCGGTCGCAAGAAGGAAATCCTGATCACGGCGGGCGGCAAGAACGTCGCCCCCGCGCCCATGGAGAACTGGCTCCGCTCCCACCCCCTGATCGCCCAGTGCATGGTGCTGGGCGACCGCCGCCCGTACGTCACCGCCCTCTTCACCCTCGACCCCGAGGGCATCACCCACTGGCGCCAGATGAACGGCAAACACGCCGTCCCCGCCGAACTCCTCGCCGACGACCCGGAGCTGCGTTCCATCCTCCAACGCGCCGTCGACGAGGCCAACAAACTCGTCTCCCGCCCGGAGTCCATCCGCCGCTTCACCGTCCTCCCCGTGGACTTCACGGAGGAGGCGGGCCACCTGACCCCCTCCATGAAGCTCAGGAGGACGGCGATCGAACGGGACTTCAGCAGGGCGATCGAGGGGTTGTACGAGAGGTAGGGCGGGCCGTAGCCGTAGCCGTAGCCGCCGTTGCTGTTGTCAGCAGGAGACAGCACGGTCGACATCGGGCATCTCTCCCCGGAGGAACTGGCCGACCTGCCGCGTCGCCTGGACAGCAGCGACCAGGGAGGCGGACGGTGCCGCCCTGCGTGGAGTACGCGCTCATCGAACTCGGTGTGGAGGTCGGCCAGTTGGCCGGCCCCATCGCCGAGTGGTCCTTCGCGCACGCGACGCAGATCCTCGCGGCCCGCACGGACTTCGACACCCGCGAGGCCGCGCCTCCGCAACCCCTGTAGAGCCCCGGCCCGGCTAGGCCACCCCGGCCGCCCGCAGCACCGCCGTCGTGGCGGCCGCCCCCAGCACCGCCACCACGAACGGCGCCCTGCGCCACGCCAGCACCCCGCCGACCAGCACTCCGGCCGGCCGAGCCCATCCCGCGAAGCCGCCGGTCTCGGTCAGGGCGCCGGTGGCGAGGAGGGCCACCAGCAGGACCACCGCCCCGGTGGACAGCAACCGCTGCACTCGTGCGGGGAGTTCGACCCGCCCGTGCAGGACGGGACCCACCAGCCGGAAGGCGTACGTCCCGGCCGCCAGGGCCAGGATGGCGACGACGGTCGGGTCGACGGCGGGGTTCATGACGCCGTCCCGAGGGCCAGCAGTCCGGTCAGCGCCAGCAGCACCGGTACCCCGACCGGGACGAAGGGCGTCACCGCCAGCGCCACCGCCGCTCCGGCGAGCGCGGACCGTCGTACGCCCGCGTCCTCGCGCAGCGCGGGCAGCACCAGCGCCACCAGGACCGCGGGGAACGCCGCGTCGAGGCCGTACGTTCCGGTGTCGCCGAGCGCGCTACCGGCCAGGGCGCCGCACAGGACGCAGAGGTTCCAGGTCACGTACAGGCCGAGACCGGAGATCCAGAAGGCTGCCCGCCGCCGCCCGGGGTCGGGCTGGGCGAGGGCGAAGGCGACCGTCTCGTCGGTGATGAGGTGGGCGCCGATCAGCCGGGCGGCGCGCCCGCGCCCGATGACGTCGGCGACGGCGAGGCTGAAGGCGGCCGTACGTGTGTTGAGCAGCAGGCCGGTGGCCGCCGCGGCGAACGGCCCGCCCCCGGCCAGCAGAATGCCGACCGCGCTGAACTGGGCGGAGCCCGCGTACACCACCAGCGACATCACCACCGGCACCCAGACGGGCAGCCCGCCCGCGACGGCGATGGCTCCGAACGAGACGCCGACGACCCCGCCGGCGAGGCAGACGAGGGCCACGTCCCGAAGCAGTTCCGGGTCGTGCGCGACAGGGGATGTGGGTGTTCGGAGAGGCGAACGCATGTTTTCTACAATGAACAGTGAGTGCCGTGTTCGTCAACGCGAACGATCGTACCGATGGAGCGAACGAAGTGACCGATGCCGAAACGGCTGGCGGCCCCCCGTCCCGCCTTCCCCTCGACTGGATCGCCGCATCCCTGCGCCGCGAACGCACCCGCGCCGGGCTCTCCCTCTCCGAGCTGGCCAAACGCGCCGGCATCGCGAAGTCCACGCTGTCGCAACTGGAGTCGGCGAGCGGCAACCCGAGCGTGGAGACGCTGTGGGCGCTGGGCGTGGCGCTCGGCGTACCGTTCAGCGCGCTGGTGGAGCCGCCCGCCCCGGCGGTCCAGGTGATCCGCGCGGGTGAAGGGCCGACGGTCCAGTCCGACCGGGTCGACTACGCGGCGACCCTGCTGTCGGCGAGCCCGCCGGGTGCCCGCCGGGACATCTACCACCTGCGGATGGAACCGGGCGCCGCCCGGGAGTCGGATCCGCACATCCCGGGCACGGTGGAGCACCTCGTCGTGAGCACGGGGCGGGTGCTGGCGGGCCCGCGGGGCGAGGCGGTCGAGCTCGGTCCCGGCGACTACATGTCGTACCGCGGGGATGTGGCGCACGCGTACGAGGCGCTGGCGCCCGGCACGACGTTCGTTCTGGTCATGCAGCACGTGTAGCGGGCGCGGGGCAAAGGCAGGAGCCCCGCGACCGGCTGGCGCGGGGCTCCTTGGGTACTGCGATCGGTTCCAGATCAAAGCATTGGGCTCATGGAGCCCGCAGGCTTAGACCGGGGTGACGTTCTCCGCCTGCGGGCCCTTCGGACCCTGCGTGACGTCGAAGGAAACCGCCTGGTTCTCTTCGAGAGAGCGGAATCCGCTCGCGTTGATCGCGGAGTAGTGGACGAAGACGTCCGGGCCGCCGCCTTCCTGGGCGATGAAACCAAAGCCCTTTTCGGCGTTGAACCACTTCACGGTTCCGGTAGCCATAAGCCCTCCTTGGGCCCAAAGGGTTGCCCTGCTCCAGAACCTGCGATTGTAAAAACAACTGCATACGTCTGAAAACGACGAGAGCCTGCGGTTACATGCTCCGCAGGCTCTGTACTGCAAGGGAAACCAAACTGCAACTTGCGGCGAGCTTAGCACTCGGGCAGCCGAAAGCAATAGAGGGCAAGATCACGTCACCCGGATGTTTGACCCCGGTCGGGGCTGGGTTGACGTCGCGGTGTCGACTCGCTGTCAAAAGGGTTGACACGACAGGGCGGGAGGGTTTCTGAAACCACTCGAGGACCCTGGAGCATGCACCGTACCGCATGGGGGCTAGCCTCGCGATGTGGACAATTCTCGCAACCGGCCGCGCGTCGGCCACATCCAGTTCCTGAACTGCCTGCCCCTGTACTGGGGGCTCGCGAGAACGGGCACGCTCCTCGACTTCGACCTCACCAAGGACACCCCCGAGAAGCTCAGCGAGAGACTGGTGCGGGGCGACCTCGACATCGGGCCCATCACGCTCGTCGAGTTCCTCAAGCACGCCGACGAGTTGGTCGCCTTCCCCGACATCGCGGTCGGCTGCGACGGCCCCGTGATGTCCTGCGTGATCGTCTCGCAGGTCCCGCTGGACCAGCTGGACGGCGCCCGGGTCGCCCTCGGCTCGACCTCGCGCACCTCCGTGCGCCTGGCGCAGCTGCTGCTGGCCGAGAAGGTCGGCGTCCAGCCGTCGTACTACACGTGCCCGCCCGACCTCAGCCTGATGATGCAGGAGGCCGACGCCGCCGTACTCATCGGTGACGCGGCACTGCGCGCCAACCTCCTCGACGGCCCGAAGTTCGGCCTGGAGGTGCACGACCTCGGCACGCTCTGGAAGGAGTGGACGGGCCTGCCGTTCGTCTTCGCGGTCTGGGCGGCCCGCCGCGACTACCTGGAGCGCGAGCCGGTCGTCACCCGCAAGGTGCACGAGGCGTTCCTCGCCTCCCGGGACCTCTCCCTCGACGAGGTCGGCAAGGTCGCCGAGCAGGCGGCGCGCTGGGAGGCCTTCGACGAGACGGTCCTGGAGCAGTACTTCACGACGCTCGACTTCCGCTTCGGCGGCCCGCAGCTGGAGGCCGTACGGGAGTTCGCGCGCCGGGTCGGTTCGACCACCGGGTTCCCGACGGATGTGACGGTGCGGCTGCTGGAGCCCTGAGCTCCGGGCGCGTGCGGCCGTACGGAACTACCCTGCTGGGCAGTGCGTCCAGTGCGTACGGGGGAGGGAAGAGCCAGTGGGGGCCATGCAGCCGCTCGGAGTCGACGAACCCACTGCCGTGGGGCCCTACCGGCTGCTCGGCCGGCTGGGCTCCGGCGGCATGGGGCGGGTGTATCTGGGCCGCAGTGCGGGCGGCCGTACGGTCGCGGTCAAGATCGTGCACCCGCACTTCGCGCTCGACGAGGAGTTCCGCGCCCGCTTCCGTCGCGAGGTCGAGGCCGCGCGGCGGGTCGGCGGCGCCTGGACGGCGCCGGTCCTGGACGCGGACCCGGAGGCGTCGGTGCCGTGGGTCGCGACCGGGTACGCGGCCGGTCCCTCGCTCGCGTCCGCCGTCGCGGACAGCGGTCCGCTTCCGCTCCCTTCCGTACGAGTCCTCGGCGCGGGCCTCGCCGAAGCGCTCTCCGCGGTCCACGCGCTGGGTCTGGTCCACCGCGACGTCAAACCGTCGAACGTGCTGCTCACCCTCGACGGCCCCCTGCTGATCGACTTCGGCATCGCGCGGGCCACGGACGGCACGGCGTCGCTGACCTCCACGGGCGTCTCGGTCGGCTCCCCCGGCTACATGTCGCCCGAGCAGATCCTCGGCAAGGGGGTCACGGGAGCGGCGGACGTCTTCTCCCTCGGCGCGGTGCTGGTGTACGCGGCGACGGGCAAGCCGCCTTTCCCCGGTGACTCCTCCGCGTCCCTCCTCTACAAGGTGGTGCACGAAGAGCCCCAGCTCGGCGCTCTGGACGGCGCGTTGCGCGAGCTGGTGGCGGCCTGCCTGGCGAAGAACCCGGGCGGGCGGCCGGCTCCGGGCGAGCTGGCGGCCCGGCTGGCTCCGCAGGGCGCGGCCCGGCTGGTGACGGCGGGGTGGCTGCCGGGCGCCCTGGTGGAACAGGTGAGCCGAAGTGCCGTACAGCTGCTGAACCTTGAGGCGACGGAGGCGGCGCCTTCGGGGCCTGTGGCGTTCAGCAGTCCTTCGGTGCAGGCGGGTTCCGGGGCGGTGCAGGCGAGTTCAGGGGCGGTGGAAGCGGGTTCCGCGGGCGAGGGGGCGAGTTCCGGGGCCGGGGGAGCGGGTTCCGGGACTGAGGTGCCGGTGCCGGTGCCCGACGGGGTGTTCGGGCCGCCGCCCGTGATGCCCGCGATGCCCGCGTACCTCCCGGGACCGGGACCGGGACCGGGACCGGTACCGGGGCCGCGCGAGGTGAGCGCCGCACCTCAGGACCTCACACCCCCGCCCGCCGACCGCCCCGGCAAGGTCTCCGTCAGCGTGGCCGCGACCTCGGTCCCCGGGGCGAACGGCCGTGGCCGCAGGCTGAGTTGCACCGTCGCCCTGGCGGTCGCGGGAGCGCTGGCGGCGGTGACGGTGGGCTCGGCGTTCCTGTTCGACCTGCTGCCGGGCGACAACGCGTCCGGCAGCAAGGACACCACGGCGGGCGGCGCCCGGTCTCCCGCGCCCAGCGCCGGAGCGACGGACAACGACCCCCAGGGCAGCCCGCCCACCGTCCCCACCACCTACCTCGGCACCTGGGAGGGCGACGGCCTCGCCCTCGACGGCACCCTCCCCATGGGCACCTTCCGCGTCACCGTCCACCAGGCCGCCGTGGGCCAGGAGCTGGGCACCTTCCGCCAGACCGACCAGATCGGCGGCATCTGCGACGACGTACTCGTCCTGAAGCAGGTCACCAAGAAGCAGCTCGTCGTCACGAGCGTGGCCAAGAAGTCCAACCGTGACGTGTGCACGAAGGGCGAGCACGAGGTGCGGTTGACTCCCGTCGGGGACGACCTCAAGTACGAGACGGACAACTCGGAGGCGGGGGATCCGGTGGCTCGGATGTCGAAGGTCAAGTAGCCGAGGGCTCCGGGGCGTTGGCTGTCGCACCCTCGCGTGCGTCGGCGCGCCTGACGAGTACGAAGATCAGTGCTGCTGCGAGGATCAGCGTCGCGGCCAGGCCCACGGCCCAGACGTACGGATACTGCGCGTGGACCCAGCAGGAGCCGCCCTTGCTGTAGCACGCGTAGTCCCAGTCGCGACGGCGCTTGGGCCGCCAGGTCGCGAGGATGACGAACAGGAACAGCGTGCACGCCGCCAGTCCCGGAAGGGAAGCGGCGGCCCACGCGAGCGAACGGGCCTTGCTCTTCCTCCAGTTCATCCGTGTCAGCGGTGCGATCAGGGCGGCCAGGGCGAGGGGCACGGCGGCACCGACGCTGCCCGCGAAGGCGTATCCGCCGCCGGGCCAGCCGGGGGCGATGTCGCCCCAGATCGTGGGACCCCAGGTCTCCTCCGCGATGGCCAGGGCGACGAGTGCGGCGACGAAGGTGAGGACGACGAGCCAGGCGACGGCCACCCCCCGCTTCGACATCTTCTCCGTGGCCCGCTGCCACGACGATGGCCGCCGCTCCCGCGAGTGCTGGTACCGCAACGCGGCCGCCGCCGCCCTCCGCCGCTTCGGCTTGGCCGATCCACTCACGGTACCTACCCTCCTCGCCCGTCCCACCCGTTACTACTGTCTCTGCGATAGCGAACACCATCACACACACCGCGCGCACCACAACGGAACGCCAACTGAGCGCCGACAACGGGGAAGACCCGACCATGGAGACACTGCAGCCGGACGATCCGCGGGAGTTGGGCAGCTACCGGTTGCTGCGAAGACTGGGTGCGGGCGGCATGGGCCGGGTGTATCTGGCCCGTTCGCCCGGCGGACGCACGGTCGCGGTGAAGGTCGTACGGCCGGACCTGGCGGCGGACGGCGACTTCCGGCGCCGCTCCCGGGGTGCCCCGGGGTGCCCCGGGGCCGGACTCACGTCGGACGAACGTTGTCTCACATCGGCGTGGTGACCGTGATGTGCTCCCCGCTGCCGAGGTGCAGCATCCCCTTCCCGGGCGCGATGGGGCCCCCGACCATGCTCCGCGTCGTACGGATACCGATCAGCTCACCGGCCGACGAGTCCTGTGGCGACAGCAGAATTCCGCGGCGTGCCTTCTTCGCGTCGACCTGCCACCCGGAGAAGCCGTCGCAGATCTCCTCCTCGTCACCGGCGATGACAAGAGCCAGTCCGTCCTCGACGCCGCTTTGCAGGATGCGCTTGAAGACATCCTCGGCGTCGCAGTCGTCCAGCACCTCGGCGTCGTCGACCAGGACGACAATGGGTTGCTCCGGTGTTGCCGAGCCGATGGC
Source organism: Streptomyces sp. NPDC029292 (assembly GCF_055569295.1). Classification (NCBI taxonomy): domain Bacteria; kingdom Bacillati; phylum Actinomycetota; class Actinomycetes; order Kitasatosporales; family Streptomycetaceae; genus Streptomyces; species Streptomyces sp. NPDC029292. Next base: position 241,319 of record NZ_JBVHXR010000007.1, on the reverse strand, counting down.
TTCCTCGAGTTCGTCGTCCTCGATGTCACGGCCGGTGAAGACCTTCAGGACGCCGTCCTGGCCCTCCAGTTCGCGCAGTGGGGACTGGCGCGGCGCCGCGACGACCAGGCGTACGCCCTGCGCGAGGTAGGAACGCGCGAAGTTCAGCAGCACCGTGCTGCGTCCGGACTTGACGGGGCCGCCGATCACGAACGCCGGGACACCCTGGGCGAGATCGGGACCGAAGGCGGCGAGTTCGTCGCCGCCGACGCCGGCGAGGGCCCACAGCGGGGAAGCGGTCGTCTGCGGGTCGCGCAGGGCCCATGCGTCTGCGAAGGAGATCCGGCTCGGCAGGACGTCGACCCGGAACGGGCGTCGGGAGCGCGGGACTTCGGCGTCCCGTGCGGCCGCCGCGTCGCCGATCGCGACCAGCGCGGCGGCCTGGCCCTGACCGGTGGTGTCCTCGGAGAGCAGCGCGAACTGCGTCTCCGCGGCGGTCTCGTTGCGGAAGGCGCGGCCCGGCGGGATCTCCTCGGGGATCTTGCGGGCGTTGATGTCCAGCGTCGAGAAGTCGCCGCGGTCGGCGAGCCGCAGGCCGTACTTGTCCTCGGTGAGGGAGGAGATCCGCCCGACGAGGAGCTGGCGGTCACCGGTGATGACCGCGTGGACGCCGACGCTCGCGCCCTCGCGCATGATCGCCATGATCTGGTCGGTCAGGTCACCGTGGTTGTGTTCGCCGAGCGTGGGCAGCCAGCCCTCCCAGCGGTCGAGCAGCAGCACGATGTGCGGCAGCCGCTCGTCCTGAGAGGCCGCGGCTGCTCGCTGCTCGCCGATGTCGGCGTAGCCCTTGTCGGCCAACAGTTCCTGGCGACGGGTGAGTTCACCGGAGAGGCGGGCGAAGAGCCGTTCGATCCGCTCCAGTTGATTGCGTCCGACGACCGCGCCGCAGTGCGGCAGACGGGTCAGCGCGTTGAGAGCGCCGTTGCCGCAGTCGATGCCGTAGAGGTGGACGTCGGCCACCGAGTGCGTACGGGCCAGAGAACCGGCGATGGTGCGCAGCAGCTGCGAGCGGCCGGAGCGCGGGGCGCCGCCGACGATCAGGTGCCCGAAGGTGGCGAAGTCCACGGCTACCGGGCGGCGGGCCTGGTCGGCCGGCAGGTCCTCGATGCCGTACGGGGCCGCGGGCAGCGCCCCCTGGCTGCGGACCGCCGGGACGTCGTCCAGCAGCAGGGTCTCGTCCAGGGCGGGCAGCCACGGGGAGTGCTGGGCCGGGATGCCCAGTGCCTGATTGGCCTCCCGTACGGCGTCCACCAGCACCTTGAGGTCGGTGATCTCGTCGTCCTCGCGCGCCTCGGACTTGGGCTTGCTCAGCGCGGCACGCCCCAGGTCCTGCCAGGACAGCGGCCCGGCCCACGGCGCGAGCGCCTGCGGGTCGGCCGCTCCCGGCCGGCGGCCGCCGACGCGGCCGGACTGGAAGGGGATCAGGGAGGCGTGGCCCAGGCGGACGTAGGCACGACCGGGGGTGCTCTTGGAGATGTGGCCGGCCTCGGGCGCGTCAATGACGTCGGTCGACTCACCGGCATCGGTCACGCGCAGCGCGATGCGGAGGTTTGTGTTGGCGCGGATCTCGGGGGAGACGACACCGCTGGGCCGCTGGGTGGCGAGCAGCAGATGGATGCCGAGGGACCGGCCACGCTGGGCGATGTTGACCAGACCGGCGACGAAGTCCGGCAGGTCGCGGACCATCGACGCGAACTCGTCGATGACGATGAGCAGTCGGGGTACGGGGGGATGCGACGGATCCCGGCGCACCAGGTCCTGGTAGTCCTCGATGTCCTTGGCGTCGGCAGCGGCGAGGATGTGCTCGCGCCGTTTGAGCTCGGCGCCGAGCGACTCGAGCGCGCGCTCGACGAGGTGCGCGTCGAGGTCGGTGACCATGCCGACGGTGTGGGGGAGTTTGACGCAGTCCTTGAAGGCCGACCCACCCTTGTAGTCGACGAGCACGAACGTCATGTTCTCCGGCGTGTTGGCGACGGCGAGCGCGGCCACGATGGTCTGCAGCAGCTCCGACTTACCCGAACCGGTCGTACCGGCGATCAGGCCGTGCGGGCCGTCCTTGCGGAGGTCGATACCGAAGGGGCCGTCGTACGACTCACCGATGACGGCCATCGTCGACTGTCCGCCCATGCGCCAGCGGGCGGCGATGGCGTCGCGCGTCGGCGGCTCCAGTTGCAGCACGTCCAGCAGCCGGCTCGAGCCGGGCAGCGCGGAGTCCTCGGTCTCACCGCTGATGTCGCGCAGGGGGGACAGCGAACGGGACAGCCGTGCGCACCAGGCGGGCGAGACGAAGTCGGGCCGTACGCCGGTCCTGCGCCGGGCACCGCTCTGCTCGACCCGCAGCCGCAGCTCGGGAGCCTGTTCGGTGGCTTCGTGCGCCTGCTGGGCGGTCTGGTGCCAGGCGTGGAAGGAAGGGAAACCGCCCGCGGCGGGTTGCGGTGCTGTCGTCGACACGGCGGCGGGGTTGTCGTCGACGCGCCGCGGCTCGGCGATGACGACGGCCTGGCACTCGCCGGGCAGGAACCGCTCCTCCTCGTCCAGACAGATCGCGTACATGGCGACGGCCGGACCTTCCCGCAGCAGCCGTACGACACCCGGCATCGAGCGCAACCGACGGGAGCCGTCCCATACGACGACGATGTCCGGGTCGCTGAAGGACGCCGTCTTGTTGTTGTTCTCTTTGGCTGCCTTCTGACGGGCATCGAGCAGCTGGGTGAGCTCACCGACGCGTGCGCCCACGGTCTCGGAGTCCGTACCTATCAGGATGTTGACGTCCTGACCGCCCGACGGCCGGGCGTGCGGCAGCCAACGCACCCAGTCCCAGCGCGTGTTGGCATCGTTCTCGGTCAGCACGCAGAACTGCACGTCCATGGGGCTGTGCAGGACCGCGGTCTGGGCGACCGCCCACCGTCCCAGCGCCTGGGCGGAGTCGCCGGGCCCTGCGATGCCGATGACACCGAGGTCCTTGAGCGGCAGCGCGACGGGCGCGTCCTCGATGTACCAGGTGACCTTGCGCCGGTGCTCGTCCTGCTCCGGGTCGTCGAGGACGACCTCGGACGGGACCCGGCCGGTACCGACACGCAGAAGCAGATGGTCGGCGTCGGTGCGTCGGCGCTCCCACAGCCGGGTACGGGGCCCGGTACCGAAAGTGAGGGCGGCGGCGGGGTCGGGGATGGCCTGCCGCCGATCGGAGCGCTCGGTGGCCAGGGCGTCCTGGGCTTCCTTCTCGATCCGCTCCTTGTGCTCCTTGTGCTCCTTGGACTGCTTGGAGTGCGACTTGCGGCCGTGCTTCTTGTCCATGAAGTAGTTGCCGAAGAGCATGATCGGGCTCATCACAGCCATGATCAGGTAGTACCAGCGGCCGAACATCATCACCGAGACGACGGCACCGACGAGCGGGAACAGGGCCATGAGCCAGGGCAGCGGCCGTGCCTCGTACTCACCGGGCGGATTGGGCAGCGAGAACTGAGTCTTGCGCTCCGCCGGACGCAGCCGGGGCGGCCTGTTGTAGTCGAGCCCGACGCCGTCGTCCGACCACTTCAGGGCCGCGTTGGGCGGGGCGTACCCGATGATCTCCAGGAGGCTGTTGCCGAGGGCGAGTTGCGTGCCGAGGGACCAGGTGCCGCCGTCGAACGCCTCACCGTCGAGGCGGGGGGCGCGGGCGTCGGGCTCGCCGCTTCCTTCGGCCTTGCCGTCCTTCTTTCCCTTGCCGTCGTTCAAGTCCGCGCCGTGGAAGATGACTTGGCAGGTGCCGTCGATGGCGATCGACAAGGTGGCGGCGCGCTCGGCCAGTTCGGGATCGTCGATGCGGAGCTGCGCGGACGGGCCGCTGCCGATGTCGTACCGCCCCACACCGAGCCGGTGCACGGCACCGGCCGAGGGACCGCCGACCACGCGGAACTCCACGACACCGGTCGGCTCCCCGGGGAGGCAGCCCGCCGGATCGTGCAGGCTGACAACGGCTCCCTCCCGAAGCGGCGATCCGACGACGGTCGCGCTCGGGTCGAGGGGGTAGCCGTCGACGAATGCCTGCGGCGCCCCGCCGGGGCTTCGCTGACCCCCGATGGGGATGATCTGCGCACCGTCGCCCAGACCGACCTGCCGCGCCAACTCCCGGGCAATGTCGCCGACCGACGACTCCGGATCGGCGTCGAGCATCACGTCGGCGCTGGCACCGCCGATCGGGTCGACGACGGTCAGACTCAGGCGCACGTTCGTCCTCCTCGCTGGGCAGAGGCCGCCCCCGGAACGCTGAACACAGTGGAAGTGACCTTAGCCGCCCCACCTTTCCCTGCCGTAATGGGATGTGCACTCGCTTACGGTTCCGTCACACAACGGGGATGTGATCCCAACAGTCACCCCCGTAGGATCTTTGCTCGTGCGGACTGCCGGTGGACTACCGAGTGATCCGCACGACAGAGCCACGGGGGCAGGCCCTGCGGCGACCAAACGGGAGGGACAGCCGTCATGGGCAAAGGCAAAGACGCAGACCTTACTTATGCCGAGATGGAGAAGGTCGCTGGCGACCTTCTGAAGGACATGCACACCCTGGAAGACCAGATCAACTCGGTCGAAAAGCGGGTCAAGGCGCTGGTGGAGCAGGGCTTCACCACCCAGAAGGCCTCCGGGGCCTACGAGGACTCCATGCGGGACTTCGCCAAGGGCGCCGTGAAGACCATCCACGGCCTCCACGGCCTGTCCGAGTTCCTCAAGAAGGCCAAGCAGGCTTACGAGGACCTGGACCACCAGCTGGCCCAGAGCACCAAGGGCTGAGCTGGCGATCTCGGCCTGACTCGGGTGCGACGGGGCCTGTGTTGTGTCCCGTCGCACCCGCCGCTTCAGGCGTCGGTACCGCTGACCTCACTGGCCTGTGGGTGGCGCATCAGGTACTTGTGGAGATCACTGCGCCACTCCTCCGTGGTCAGGGTCAGCCAGGAGCCGTCAATGAAGTGGATACGCAGCTTGTTGCTCTCGTACGCGCCGAGCAAGGGGTCCTCGAGGACCGCCTCACCGGCGGGGATCTCGGCGACGATGCGCATGCGGTCCTCCCTGCGGACGGACACCCGCTTGGGCGGCGCGGCGAGCAGGATGCGGCCCTGGGCCAGCAGTACCAACCGTTGGTGGTGGGAGGAATGGCTGTACCAGCGAAGCAGGAACTGGGCGGCTGCCCCGTTCCAGTTGCCGTCGAAGGTCTTGTCGAGGCCGTGCTCGACGATGGCCTCGTCGCGCCGCTTGGTGTCGAGGTCCTCGGCGCGGGCGCGCTCGCGTTCCTCCTTCGTCGACAGGAGGCGCTTGAGGGCTTCCTCACCCGACGCGAGGAGGCTGAACAGCATGGCGATGGGCATCAGCGGCGCGACCAGCACGGCGCCGAGCATGCCGAGGGGCCTCAGGATCGCCGGTCGCAACGGCCCTGCTCCGGCGGCTCGATGAACGTCCGCGGGAGGCTCGGGAATCTTGCCGATCGTGCACCAGGCTCCGGCGTCCGGGGTGACGCCGAGGCGATTACGTATGGTGCGGTCGGTGCTCCTGGACAACCCGTCTCACCTTCCTCGCTGACTGCGGGACGAAGTCTCGCAGCAGTGTCTCATGTTCATGATGGGGGAATTCTTCAATGGCTGACAGAACCGCGTACGACCTCGACCTGATCAAGGAATGTTCGCGAAGCCTCGGCAAGATCCACCGAGAGTTCGAGCAGCACGGAAATCCCGCGGACGGTTACGACGACGACCTGGGGCACGGCGGCCTGAAGGACGCCTTCGACGACTTCGGCAGCACGTGGAAGAAGACGCGCAAGAAGCTCACGAAGGAAATCAAGAAGCTGGCCGAGTACACCGCGGCCGCGGCCGAGAAGTACGAAGAGATTGACCACGAGCTGGCGAAGGCCATCTCCGGGGCCAAGGGGAAGGGTAAGAAGTGAGCAGGCGATCCAGCGACTGGCCGCCGCTGTGGGACGAGGACCCCACTCCCGGTGATCCCGATGAAGTCGCCGCACTCGGGCGCAAATTGCGCAAAATGGCCGAGATGATCGATGAACAGGCAAAGACCATCAAGGCGTTGTCCTCGGTGGACGGCTGGGACAGTGACGCCGGGCGCGCCTTCAACGAGATAGCAGACGGCGCCGGTGACCGGCTGAAGAAGGCGTTCGAGCGGTACGACGAGGCGGCCAACGCGCTGGGCACCAAGGTCGCCGACGGCGAGTCGAAGGAATTCGCCGGCGAGTTGCACCGGGCGCAGAAGAAGGCCGACAAGGCGCTGGCGGACTACCAGGATGCCAAGTCCGATCACGACCTCGCCGAACGGGAAGTGAAGAAGTTCACGGACAAGTACCTCGTAACCGATATTCCCGAGGCGGAAAGACCCGAGTACGAGCGGTGGAAGAAGAAGCAGAACGAAGCGCTGCACGGCATCGGACAGGCGCGCAAGGAAGTGAAGGACGCCAGGGACATCTTTGACGATGCCGGGGATCGCGCCGCCAGACGCATCAAGAACGTGGTGCACCATGACGCCGTCCGCGACCCGGGCGGGTTCATGAACTGGCTCGCCGACTGGGCCGACACGTTCTCCAATCTCTCCGCGATCCTTTCGGTCCTCGCGGTGATCTGTGCGTTTGTTCCACCGCTGCAGTTCCTGGTGCCCATCTTCGCCACGCTCGCGGTGCTCTCCAGTGCGGCGGCGCTGGCCGGTCATGCATACGACATGTCGGTGCGCGGCGGGAAGGTCAACTGGCTGAAGCTGGGGACCGACGCTCTGGGCATCCTTCCTGGTTTGGGATCGCTCAAGGGCTTCCGTGCGCTGGTCGGACTCAAGGGTGTCGCCAAGCTCAGGGCGTTCGGGAAGCTCGGTACCTTCGGTTCCTTCAGGGGCATCGCCGCGGTGGACGGGATCGGGCACAATTTCCTCAACGGTCTCAGCGTGACCCTGACGAACAAGACGTTGGCCGGGGGTCTCAAGCTCGGCCAGAAGCTCGGGATTTCCGGCCTTCCGGAGAAGTTCGTCCCCATAGGCGGCAAGCAGATCACGGCTGTCATCAAGGGAACGGGCCTCGCAAGCGCTCTGCACCGGATGTTCAGCGGCGAGAACGGCGAGAAGACCGGGTACCAGGAGCCGGCCAAGCCGCCGGCGCCCAGTCCCACCCCGAGCCCCTCTCCAGGCGTTTCGCCGACGCCGTTCCATACCGCATTGGCCGCCTAGGCACAATGCTGCCGTTTCTGGTGTAAGCGCACGAAAGGAGGGCGGTTCGCGTGACTGATTCGAGCCAACTCGGAGAGTGGGAATTCATCGGTCGCAGGGGCGGTGAGCCCGCGCGGCTCGTCCCTGCCGAGGTGATCGCCGCGGTGCCCGCCGTGAAGAGTCTTGCGGAGGAGGCGAGTCGGGAGCTTCGCTTCGACTTCCTGGACGACATGGCCGTGCTGAGGATGCTCCGGCTTCGGCACCGCGATGAGGAGGCGATGTTCAACGCGGGGTTCAAGTTCGGTGTTCCCCTCGCGATCGTCGGCTTCGGCGCGGCGGTGTACTGGGGCGGTGTGGCCCAGTACTGGGAATCCGGTACGGCCCGGACGGTGTATCTCGGGGTGGCTGCGTTCGTAGTCCTGGCGTTGCTTGCCCTTTATGTCCGCGCCGCCGTGGCGCACTGGGGAGATCCGGCTCGGCAAAACCTCCGTGCCCGTGCCCGGAAGTACCGCGAGCTGGCCCACGTGGCTCGCAGAGGCGGTGCGGAGATCCCATCCCACTATCCGCACTACGGCCCCTACCCGTTCGCGGCCAACTTCCACCCCGATGCCGAGGAAGCAGAATTTACAGATGGTGAAGGCAGATCGTGACTGCGACAACAGCTGAAGACGACCTCCGGGGCTCGATCGGAGGCGACGGGATCGACATCCGCTGGATCATGCCGGAGGGATTCTTCGAGATCCCGATGGACGTGGAGGATCTCGACGAGACCGCCGAGCAGCTGGTCGAGCTGGCCCGAAAGACAATGCCGGAAGCCGATTTCGAGGTTCAGCTTCAGTGGGCTGTCATGGTCGCCGCCCATTACGACACCTTCGTGGAAGCCGGAGTTCACTACACGGGCTTCTGCATGACCGAGGTGGACGGCACACGCTGCACGGCCACGGTGAGCGTGAGCATGATCGACCTCGATGAGAGGGCGGGTTCCAACCCCGCCGGGTTCATCGGCTCGTCGATGCGGCACCTCGGCATCGGGCAGGTCAGCGAGATCGAACTCCCCTGTGGGCCGGCCGTTTCCTGCATAGGCAGCCGGAAAGGCAGCCTGGACGGAAGCCTTACGGCCTCGGGGTCGGCCGAGACGGTCTGGACGTCCTTCATTCAGGTCCAGATACCGCTGAGTAACGGAACCGTTGTGGTCATGGAGATGGGGACGCCGACCGTCGAGGCGTGGGACGTGTTCTCGTCCATGTTCGCCGGCGTCGTGAAGAGTGTCCGCCTGTTCAACGACTCGGGTAAGCCGATCGTGATGCCGGGATGACAGCCGAACAGGGCACGTCGTCACCGCCCAAGGACTACCGACTGCTGGTCCCCCGCGACTGGTTCCGGATCGACCTGACGCAGGACCGGTGGCGCGGGCAGCTGAAGACCTTCGTGGACCGGCAGGCGGAGGGAAAGAACGTACCGGCGGAGGCGAAGCAGGAGGCCTGGGCCACCCTGCGCAACACCGCTGAAGCCGGCCTCAGGGGCGGCGCGTTGGAGTTCTTCCTGAGGCCGGAGCTGGACGACGGCAGCATCATGCCGGCCTCGCTCATCGTCTCCCTGATTCCCCGGACCGGATCCCTGACACCCCAGGACCTCGTGGCGTCGTTCGAGGCGAAGGAGCGGCAGCAGGGACGCGACTCCGAGGTATCGACGGTGGGCCTCCCGGCCGGCGAAACGGTACGCATCCTCACGCCGACCACCATGGACCTGTACGTCCAGATGCCCGGAGGGGTCGGCTACCTGGTCCTCGCGTTCGCGGTACCCATAACGGGGGTCACGGGCCCCATGCTCCGGCTCTGCACCTCGATCGCGGAATCGCTGTGCTGGATCGTGTGACTCTGCGCCCAGGCGGGTTGAAGTCCCCCGCGCCGACACCGCAACCAAGCCCTTCGTCGACCATGTTCCACGATGCACTGGCATCTGCCGGACAAGGAGGAGGCATCCATGAGTGACCAACAAGGACTGAAGTTCGGGCAGTTCATGGGGGACGACGGAGGAGTGCACAGCATGGTCTCCTCGTCGGTCATCGCCGCTGCCCCCGCCGCGAAGGCGGCGGCCGAGAAGTACGGGCGCGAAGTACGCTTCGATTTCCTTGACGACGAGGCTGTCCACCGGTTGCTGTTCCATCGGTGGGAGGACAACAGGAAGTGGCGCCTGCGTGGGTGCCTGTCGAGCATTCCGCTGTCCGTCTTCGGATTCGGAGCCTGGCCGTTCTGGGACCTGGTGGCGTCCCAGAAGTCACGCCCCTTCCAGATCGCCTTCATCGCTGTGGACGCGCTGATTGTCATCGGGATACTCGTCGGGCTGTATCTGTGGCGACGCCCCAGCCTGCGCGACCCGTCCCGGCGCAACGTACGCATCCGGGCACGCAGGTACCACGAGATTGTGCGCATCGCTCGCCGGGACGGCGCCGATATCCCCGCCACGTACCCGTATTACGGGATGCACGCCTCGGCCCGGAAGTTCTTCCCCGACGCCCCGGAATTGCCCATCCCCGAACAGGGACGGCCCGCGTGACGACCCAACCCGAACTCTCCGCATCGGTGCCGTCCCAGGCCGCACCAGCCATGCTCCACTCCCGCGCATCCACATCCGCTGGGTGATGCCGGAGATCTACCATGACCTTCCCATCTACGAACGGGATGACGACCAGGTCGTACGGCTGCTGGAAGAGCTCGTGGACAAGGCTCTTCCGGGCGCGGAATACGACGACAAGACGGCGTTCGGGGTCATGTGCGCGCTTGGCCACGACGACTATGTGGCCGCGGGGGTTGATTACGCCGGGATCTGCGTCATCGCGGTGGGTGACATCCCGTGCAGCGCCACGGTGTTCGTGACTCTGGTGGACAGCCCGGATGTCGAGGGGGCGCGGACATATGCGGCCTCCACCGTCGGCTTCCGCCTGTCGGCACCGGGCGATTCGGATTTTCGACCGATGGCTGATAGTGCCTCAGTCGCCATCCTTCCCGACGAGTTCCGTCGAGGTGCCAACGAGTTCGGTGCGATGGTGTCGAAGAGACTGTCGATCTCCTCCCGGAGGGCTACCTGACGTCACCGAATTGGGCAGCCCAGCTCTCGAAGTCTTCCTTACCATGCAGATACTCCCCAGGGCCCACCATGAGGTCTGCGCCGGAAAGGCGGTCCAGTGCGGTCCAGATCCGCTCGTCACGCAATTCTGGCGCATCGCCTTCCATCATGCGCAAGGCCCACTCGGCGACTTCCTCAGGAGTGATGGCGCCGGTGGCCAGGGAGCGCAGGTGGGAGCGCGTTGACGCTTCTAGATCTTGATTATTCATCAGAATGTCCCTGTGAATTTGCCATTCTTGTCGAATTGATAGTGTACCTTTCGCCCGCCAGTCACCTTGACATCCGGGCGCACGATCCTCACCTTTCCACTTGTATCCAGAGTCTCGTGCCATATTCGTTTGACCCCTGTCGCGGGGTCCCATTCGCGAACCAAGCGACGGCCTATCATCTCGCCTGGATTTCGGGCCGGGGTGACCTCGCCGTAGAATCTGAACCGCCCGTTGGCCAGCTCCTTGTAGCCGCCCTTCCCGTACTTCTGCGCCTGTTCGTAGAAGTCCTGCAGCTGTGCGGCGCGGGCGGTCCTGGGGCAGGGAGAGAGGCCGAGCGGGTCGATCCAGAAAAGCGGATTCTCTACGTATGAGTAGGAGTTATCCGCAGGTTCAAGGCCGAGTGGGTCAGGTGTGGTGTAACGAGCCGTATCAGGGACGTAGTGCCGGAAGTAGTTGTAGTGGTGGCCGGTTTCCTTGTCGTAGTACTGCCCCGGAAAGCGAAGAGGCGTGTACGCGCGACTGTCTGCCGACCACGCCGTGGTGCCCCACAGAGTGGCTCGTGCCCGCCAAGCGATGCGCCCCTGCTCGTCCACCAGTTCAGCAGGTGCGCCGACAAGGTCCGTGACGATGGCGAAGAAGCGTCCGTCGATTTCCTGCTGCGGCGCTTCGGCGGTGGTGATTCGCTCGGTCTGGGATACGGGGTGCAGGTCGTCGTGGTCCCAGGTCAGGGTGACGAGGTGAGGAAGGTCCGCTGTCCGTGAGGTCTCTTCGCACAGCGTGGTTCCATCCCACGTGAAGTCGAATTGCTCGACCACCGTTTCACTGCCGGGAGCAGCCATGCGCAGTTTCGCGATACGTCGCCCCAGAGGATCGTACCTATATCTCCATTCGGTTCCATCGGGCGTAAGGACCGAGGTCAGACTATTCTCGGCGTCCCACTCGTATCGCCAGGTGTCGGGCTTCCGGGAGAGGCGAGTCTGCTGGCTCAGAGTCATGCGGCCCGCAGCATCATGCTCGTAACGCATGGCTCCGGCCCGCGTAATCCGGGTCCCCGCGTACTCGCGCGCACCTCGGGTCTCCTGGCCCGGGTGCCGATCGGGCCACGATGCCTGGGTTTGGTTGCCAGCCGCGTCGTAGGCGTAGGACTCCTGCCACCCTTCCGCCTGTACACCGGTCACCCGGCCGATCTGGTCCAGAGCGAAGCGGCGACGGCCGTTCAGCTGGTCCTCGACGCCTGTGACGTGGCCGTCCGGACGGTAGGAGTAGGCGCGCTTCTGCACACCGTGTCCGTCGGCGCCGATCACTGACTGTGTGCACAGCCGCCCGAGCTCGTCGAAGGTGTGCGTGAGGCGGACCTGTTCCCCCACCTGACGACCGACCTCACGCCCTGCCGCGTCACGCGTGAACGTCAGGGTTCGCCCTGACGTGGTGAGTTCGATGCGATTCCCCACCGCGTCGTACGTCCATGCGCTCACGGCACCTGACGGGGTCGTACGGGCCACGCGGTTGCCCAGCGCGTCGTAGGTGTAGGCGAGTTCGCGGCCGTTGACGGTTTCGGAAAGCACCTGGCCGGTCGCATCGCGCAGGATGTCCAGTACCGCGTCCGGCCCGGCAGCGTGTGTCAGCCGACCTGCCAGGTCATAGGTGAAGTCGGTGATCCGCCCTGCCGCGTCTTTGCGCAGCACCTGCCCCAGGGCGTCCCGTTCGAAACGGATCACCAAGCCGAGCGGCGTGACGTGCTCGGTAAGTAGTCCTGCAGCGTCATGGTGGTATCGCTGCACCCGCCCGTCGAAGTCGGACTCCATCATCAGGTGGCCTGCCGCGTCGAACTCGTAGTTCCACGTCAGTCCGAGCGGATTGAGGACCTGAACGAGGCGGAGCTCGGTGTCATACGTGAACTCGTAGCGCACCCCGTCCTGGCCCGTGCGAGCCGACATCACGTCGAAGTAGGTGAACTCGAAGTGGGAGACGCCCCCGTTCGGATCCACGTGACATACGCAGTTGCCCTCGCCGTCGTAGAGCCAGGTCTCCTCGGAACCGTCGGACGCCGTGCGGCGGGCGGGTTTGCCCTCGACCGTCCATTCCATACAGGTCTGCGCACCCAATGGGTCCGTCAGGACGACGGGCCGCCCGAACGCGTCGCGCCCGTAAGCGCTCACCGCGCCCAGCGCGTCGGTCACCTCAAGGGGCAGACCAGCCCTGTCGTTGCGGACGATGGTGCTGTGACCGAGGGCGTCGGTGACCGACGTGAGGCTGCCGTTCCTGTCGTAGGTGAAACGCGTGGTGCGGCCGGCCGGATCTGTGACGGCCACGGGATTGCCGGACCTGTCGTACTCCTGGACCCATTGCGAACCGTCCGGATCCGTCACCAGAGTCGGCAGGCCCAAAGCGCTGTATTCCGCGGTGAGTTCAGTGCCGTCCGGCCGCACCACGCAGGTCGCACGCCCGTGCTCGTCGTACGTGGAGCGCGTCGTCCGCCCCAACGCGTCGGTCGCCGCGACGAGTTGCAGGTCCTCGTCCCACTCCTGCGTCGTGACGTTGCCGAGCGGGTCGGTCTCGCGGATGAGGCGCAGGGCCTCGTTGTGTTCGTAGACGCGGATGTGGCCGAGGGAGTCCGTCACCCGGGTGGTGCGCGTTGTGTCGTCGTAGGCGAGGGTGGAGGCCAGGGCGTTGCCTGTGCCGCCGGTCGCCACGACGCGGCCATGGGCGTCGTAGGTGTACCAGTACGTGGTGCCGTTGCGGTCAGTCCACGAAGTGATGCGCCCGTCGGCGTCGTAGGCGTACCGCAGCGGCAAGCCCGAGGAGTTGGTTTCCTCGGTCAGGTGGCCCTGCTCGTCGTAGGTGAAGGTGAGCAGGGTGGTGCCGGGGGCGGTTGGGGCGGTGGGGTCGAGGAGACGCAGGCCGGTGATGCGGGACAGGACCGGGTGGCGGTCGAGCGCGATGCGGTAGCCGCCCGAGTGGACCACGGCTCCGGGGATATCGCCCTGGTCGTAGACGACGGTGATGCGGTTGCCGTTGCGGTCCTGGATGTGCTGCAGGGGCAGATCGACCGCCGTGTCGTCGGCCGTCGCCACCGGTGAGTGGAAGACGTGGATCAGGCCGCTGTCCGGGTCGGTGATGCGCACGGCGCCGTCGATCTCGTCGTCCCAGGACAGGGTCAGGCGCGAGCCCGCCGTCTCCGGGCCGACCGGCTCATTGGTCTCCACGTCCGGCCGGGGGAAGCACAGCCGGGCGCCGTCCGCGGCCGCGTACACGAAGCCGTCCTCGTCGGCCTGGACGCGCTGGTCGAGGGTGGAGGCCCAGGACGGGCCGAACCAGCCGCCGAAGCGGTACGACGAGAGGTGGGTGCGCTCCAGGATCAGGGGTAGCACTCCCGGCAGCTGGACGTCCACGCGCGGCAGGGCCATGTCGCCGGTGGCCACGTCGATCGGGTCCCGCACGAACTTCTTGACCATGTTGCGGACCGAGGCGGGCAGCTTGTTGAAGCCCGGGTTCAGCTTGAGGCGCTCGAATGACGCGCAGTTCAGCTTGAACAACTTGCTGAGCTTGGACAGTTCGGCCGGCTTGAGCGCCTTCAATCCCTTGCCCAGGGCCTTGCCCAGCACCCCGAAGCCGATGCCCATCAGGGCGCCCTCGGTCAGGATGCCGGCCAGCTTGCCCGGGTCCTTGAACGCGCCCGGGTCCTGCAGCAGGGTCTCGAAGGCGGAGAACTTCACGCCCTCCTTGGCCATCTTGGCCACCGCCGCCACCCCGCGGATCTCCTTCAGCGCCTTCAGCGCCCGCTCCACGCCCCGGATGACCTCCATCACCGCGCGTACGGCCGTGCCCAGCGCGGTGCCCTCCTCCTCGATCCGGGCGATCAACGCGACGACCTTCAGCGCGCGTTCGCCGGCCATCAGGTTGGAGGCCACCTCGGATGCGCCCGCTGTCAGGATCGACAGCGCCAGGCCCGCGATCTCGAACTCGGCGATCTCCGCGAGCATGACGCCGATCTCGGACAGCAACTCGTGTGCTTTGTCCGCGAAATCGTCCAGCGCCTTGGCACCGTCGCGCAGCGAGTCCGCCATCTTCGTGGCGTTCGTGCGGGTCGCCTTGGCCCGCTTGTGGAGGGCCTTGGCCGCCTTGCCCTCCCACTCCACATCCGACAGCGCCCGTCCCGCAGCGCCGGACGCGTCGTCCAGGCCGGTGGCCAGATGCCGCCACTTCTTGGCGATCTCCCGGACCCCGTCCGGGTCCACCGCGGGATCGGAGATGCCCAAGAACTCCAAGCCACTGGCGATGGAGTCGCCGAACATGTGGTTGAACTTGTTGACGTAATGCAGCGGGTTGAGGTCGACCACGAGCCACTCAGCCCTTCTTCGCCTGCGTGGCCGCGGCCAGCAGGACGTCCAGCAGGTCGAAGGCGTCGGACACCTCGCCCATCAGCTTCGCCTCGGCCTCCCATTCCTCGTCCAGCTGCTTGGTCAGCTTGGCCAGGGTGTGCATGCCGTCGCGTATGTCCTCCGTCGCGCCCAGCAGCGAGCCGAGCTTGCCGAGCGCGCCCAGGTCATTCGACTCCGCCTTGAACTCCTGCAACGGCTTCGCCGTGTGATGCCCCACCTTGCGCAACCCGGCCGCCGCCTTGTGCAGCGACGCCGCTTCCTTCTTCAGGTCCGACATGCGATCCCGCCCCCGTAGTTCACTCTGTGCACATGCCAACCCAACGACCGTAGTGAGGAGGGTTATTGGGTTGGCATGACCCAGGTCAAGAGTGAGTAAAGGCGGCCGGGTGTAAGGGGGGAACGACTGAGGTGCGGCGCGAAGTGGCCCAAGGCAGTCGCGAAGATCACCGACGACCGGGAGGAACTGCTCGCGTTCGACGATTTCCCGGCCGAGCACTGGATCCACCTAATCCCTTGCCAAGGACGTCCCGAGAGAGCGGTTGTTCCTGGGGATGTTCGAGTGCCGGATCGTGACATCTAGTGGCTGCCGGGCGGGCGACGCCTCACTGCGGGCATCCGCCGGGGCCAACGCCCACTACCGACGACGCCGCGAGCACGGAGACTGGCACGCGGCCGCCCAGAGGAACCTTTTCAACCGCATGATCGGACAGCTCTATCACTGTCTCCAGCACCGCAAGCTGTTCGACGAGAACACGGCGTTCCCCACCGAACTTGCCGCCGCAGCTTGACGCGTTGGCATCGTGAGGTGTCTGCGGACCACGAACCCGATCGAGTCGACCTTCTCCACGGTCAAGCTGCGGACCAAGGTCACCCGCGGCGCCGGCAGCCCGGCTGCAGCCATCGCCATGGTCTTCAAGCTCGTCGAGTCCGCCCAGGCCCGCTGGAGGGCGATCACCGGAGCCCGTCTGGTGCCGCTGGTCCGGACAGGCGCCAGGTTCGAGAACGGTGTCCTGGTCGAGCGACAGGACCAGGCCGCATGAACCGCCACGACGCTCCGCGCGAGGAGCCTGGCAGCGTCGTGGTCGAGAAAGTCTGACCGGCAGGGCAGTCGAACTCCGTTCCGTACCCGTCTTTACGGGGGAATGAGGGAGGGCACAATGAACGCCGACGAGGAACGCGAGTTCCGCGAGTTCGTGGCGGCGCGGTCGAGATCGCTGCTGCACACGGCCTACCTGCTGACCGGGGACTGGGAGCAGGGCCGCGACCTGCTCCAGACCGCGCTTGCCTCCACCGCTCGGCGTTGGTCGAAGCTGCGCGACCGGCAGCAGCCGGAGACCTATGTGCGCCGGGCGATCTACCACGCCCAGGTGGACCGCTTCCGACTGCTCAGCTGGGGACGGGAGACGGTCACCGACACCCTGCCGGACCAGCCGTCAGCGCAGGTCGCCGACTGGGCCGACACCGTGGTCCAGCGGCAGGACATCATGACCGCGCTGCGGCGGCTGCCCAAGCGCCAGCGCGCGGTGATCGTGCTGCGCTACTTCGAGGACCGGCCGGACACCGAGATCGCCGCGATTCTGGGCGTCGCCCAGGGGACGGTCCGCAGCCAGACCCACAAGGCCCTCGCCTCCCTCCGCACCACCTTGGCCGAGGCAGGGCCGTCGGCCACCGCCTCCTCCGCCACTGCCTCCGGAAGGGGCGTCATCGCATGAACGACTCGACCGAACACCCGCTGCACGAAACGTTGTTGCACGATGCCTTGCACGCCCACGTCCGGGAGAGCGGCGGTAATGCCGCCGGTCCCTATCTGGTCGGCCTGGCCGACGGCGCATTGCAGGTCGCCCGGCGGCGGCAGCGGCTGGCCCGCGCCGGGGTCGGCATCGTCGCCGCCGCCGCGGTCGCCACCGCCTGGGTGGCCGTCGCGGACGGCGCGACCCAGCACGCCCACGTAGTTCAGCCCGCCGCAGGGGGCACTGGGAACACCGAGAAGGTGGCCCTGATCTCCATCCTGCCGGTCACCTCGTCCACGGAGCACGCCTGCACCCATGGCAGCGGCGGCTATACCGTGCACGCGAGCGCGACCCACCCGGCGTTCTGCATCCACGCCGACCGGGCCAGGGGCATGACCGACGTCCGTGTCGCCTCCGCAAAGGCCGGCAAAAGCAGCATCGACGGCACCTGGCAGGTCGAAGTGACCCTCAGCTCCGCCGACCGGACCCGTTTCGCCGCCCTCACTGGCTCCATCGCCGCGGCCCCGTCCCCGCGCAACGGATTCGCCATCGTCATCGACGGCAAGCTCTGGGGCAACCCCTTCGTGACCTCCTCGCTCACCGGCGGCCGTCTCGAAATCGTCGGGGCCTTCGTCGGGGACCTCACCAGCGCCACCGCCCACGACCTCGCCCTCCGGCTGGATACCGGCAGGTGACCCGCCCTACGCTGTGACCTGCACTGACAGCCGGTGCAAGTCACACATCCCCGGACGCCCCCCCGCGCTGCCGATTCCGTAGGTGGGATCAACGCGGTCTTTGAGCCTGTACGTGACGTAGGTGTTTCCGCTCGGGCGTCGGTAGATCAGCAGGCTGCCTCCGGGCTCCTTGTCCTGGAGGAGTTTCCGCACGGCCTGTTGTTGCCCCGGCGTGAGCTCGTCGACGTTTATCAGAGGGAGCGGGCTTTCCAGGGCGAGGGTGACATCGTCGCGGCAGTCGGTGTTCCACCCTGCGAGCCGGCACCAAGAGCCGTCAGCGAAGGCGATCGTGAAGTCCGTGTCGTACTTGCTGAACTTCTTGCGTTCGGCGGCGACGATGCTGGACCGCTCGGTTTCCCAGAGGACTTCGTCCTGGGGGTCGTTCTCGTCGTCCAGCAGGTCGAGGACGAGCACCCGCCGGTCCGTGACGACCATGTGGGTGCGGTCGGTGTCGGGACGGCGGACCGGATCGAGTTCCCAGGGGAGCGTACGGGCGAGCGTGCCCGGGGCCGCCCACATGACGGGGAAGTCCTCGACCTCATTCTCCGGTTCCTGCGGGGTCCCCAGTCTGGCGGCGCTGCCCGTGCTGCCCGAGCCGGCGAGGGCTTCGAGGACGCCGAGGGTCGCCACCAACAGCAGACCCGCTCCGAACTTGCCCCCTTGGCGCAGTCGGCGTTCGCCCTTGCCGCGCACGGTGAAGCGGGGCCCTCCGGTCAGCCGGGCAGCGCGTCCTGGATGTCCCGCCGCTCGGTGTCCCGGAACCAGCGCATTCCTGACACGGGGGTGGCCGCGCCGGTGGCGAAGTCCACCGCACAGCGCGCGAGGAGCGACTCGTTCGGCTCGGGTTGCCAGATCGTCATCTGTGTCGTGCCTCAGTGTGCGGTGGCGGATTGTTGGAGGCGGTCGCCGGGATCGGCGGAGTCACCACTGTGCAGCCCGATGCAATGGGTGGCGTTGCGATGTTTTCGTGATTCCGGAACGCGAAGGGGATGCCTGGGGCGAACGGTGCACGATGACCGCGCGCCCCAGGACGATGCCGTCAGCGGTTGACGGACTGGATCTCCTGGACGGTGATGTCCTGGGTCTTCCCGAAGGTGCCATCAGGAAGGTCGCCGCCGGCACCGCCGGTGCCGGTCCAGTCGATCTGCCAGGTGATGGTTGCCTTGAGTTTGTACGTCCCGTTGCCTGACGAGCGCAGGTACTTGATCCCGCAGGGCGGGGTCTCGTCGGCCTTGCCCTTCGCGTACTCCTCGCCGATCGAGCCGTCGCCGTTGATCTTGCACTCGCCCGAGGCGGGGTAGGTCTCGGCGTCGCTCGTGCCCGGTTCGAGCTTGAGGGAGACGGGCTTCGCCGTGGTCGTCGCCTGGATGTTGAGACCGGCGACGTTGAGCGCCGCGGTCACGGACACTTCCTTGAACTTCGCTTTGTCGAGCCAGGCCCAGGTCGGCAGGTTGACCTTCGTGACGTCCGCTGGGGCGAGAGTGACGTCGGTGTCGGGCAGCGTGATCCTGTTGTAGGCGAGTTCTGCCAGTACTTCGGGTGTGACGGCGTTCTTCACGGCCGGGGTGTCGCCGTTCTCGACCCAGAAGGGCAGTTCGCTGCACGTGAAAGCATCAGGGTCGTCGAGACGGCTCTCATCCTGGACGGCGACCCAGAAGTTTCCCTCGTCGGCCTTGTCGAGGTTGTAGTTCTTGTACTTGCCGTCCTTGTAAATCTCCCGGTACTGGCCTGTCGCGGTCTTCGCGTAATTGGGCTGATCGGGGTCGTTGACGACCTCGTCGTACCCGTCCTCGACCTGCTTCTGGAACTCCTTCGCCGAAACGGGTTCGTACCAGCAGGCCGGCGGGGTCCAATTGCCCACGGGGGTTACGTTTCCGGACGACGTGCCCTTGCTCCCGCTGGTGGTACCGGAATAGGTGATGCGTGACTCGATGCTGTGACCGGACTGCTTTCCTGAGGTTTTCGTGTCACCGTCCGAACCTCCCGGACCGCGCGTGGCGAAGGCGGGACTGGAGACCAGCGCACCTGCGGTGGCAAGTGCGGTTATGGTGAGCCAGCCGCGGCGCGACTTCACGGTGTGCACTTCTTGTTCCCCCTGTCGGATACGAGCTCCGTGGTCTGCCAGACACCGTCCTTGTTCTTCTTCA
The DNA here is from genome assembly GCF_055569295.1 of Streptomyces sp. NPDC029292. Classification (NCBI taxonomy): domain Bacteria; kingdom Bacillati; phylum Actinomycetota; class Actinomycetes; order Kitasatosporales; family Streptomycetaceae; genus Streptomyces; species Streptomyces sp. NPDC029292. Next base: position 221,785 of record NZ_JBVHXR010000007.1, on the reverse strand, counting down.
AGTGCGTGTTGTAGTAGACGTAGGAGTCGTTGTCCGGAGCTGTCTTGTCGACCTTCTTCGTCTTCCGGTTCTTGTTGAAAGCCTTGGTCTCGTCAGTGCAGAACGTCACGCCGGCCGATGCCTTGCCGTAGAGCACCACGTTCGCGTCGAAGTACCGCACGGTGCCCGTGTAGGTGATTCCGGCGTCCACGAACGACTTGACCCATTGGGCGCCGCTGACGAGAGCGTCTCCTTGCCGATAGAAGGCGAGGGCTGGTTCGTCGGGATTTCCCTTGATGATCGCGTAGTTGGTGGCCGTCTGAGCGCGACCGGCGTCCGCGAGGACGGCGTCCTTGGTCGCGTCCCCCGTCTTCCAGTTCTCGAAGTCGTCCTTGACATCGCTCGGCAGCGTGATGTCCGGCCTGGCGACATCGTCCGACGCGCTAGCGCTCGGCGAAGCCGACGTCTTCGTGTCGCCGGTAGCGGCCCCCGCGATCTTGTCGTTGTCCTTCGAGTTGCTGTCCCCGCTGCCGCACGCCGTCAGCAGCAGGGCTGCGGTCGCGGCGAACGCGGCAGCAACGGGCAAAGAGCGGCGCATCAGAGTGAACTCCCCGTGAGACGTCAGTTCAGTCAAGTCAGTCAAGGGCAATGACGGTATCCGTGGGGCTCGCGGTTTCGCCAGACTGAACTTCCTTCAGGATGGGGTGAATTCTGGAGCTACTGAAGCAAAACGATCACCTTCTGTGCCCTGATCGTGTCCCCCCGGAAATGCCCGGCCCCGGACGCTCACAGAAGTGCCGGGGCCAGGCGTGGCTGCGGGTCTTTCGCGGGTGCGATCGGGCCGCTCCGGACCTCGGGTACGTCAGTACGTCACCCCAACTTCGCGTCCTGAACCTTCACCAGGCCGGCAGGCACCTTCGCGTCCCCGGCCCCCGACCCCATCACGGCCGACGTGTCCATGCTGAAGTACGTGACGACGGTGTCGCCGAAGCGGCTGACCTGGGTGCGGACGGTCTGGGTGTTGCCGTTCGCGTCGAAGGTGGCGGCAAAGGCGAGGGACTCGTCGCCGGCCGTGGGTGTGGTCTCCGGGGTGACCGAGTCGTACGGGTTGCTGCCGCCGCTGCCCTTGGCCGTGAAGCCGCCGGCGCAGGGCTTGAGGGACTTGGAGAGGTCGGCCATGGCGGTCTGGGCCGCACCGGAGGCGTAGGTGGAAAGGGTGACGTACGTCGTCACGGCGTCCGCCTTGTCGGTCCTCGCGGTACGCGTCAGCGTGGCCTGCGGCTTGCCGAGCGGGAGCTGGTTCATCGCGTACGCCAAGGACGCGCAGGCCGTCTTGTCGACGGTGACCTCGTCCTGGGACTTGGCCAGCGCGTAGTCGGTGCTGGCCTTGTCGATCGTGTACCCGGGAGCCTCGGCTGTGGTCACCATCAGCTGCGCGACCTGCTCAGCCGGGCTCAGCGTCTTGGTGGGCGAGGCCGACGTCTCCGGCTTGCTGCCGGTGTCCGTGTTGTTGTCCGAGCCCCCGCAGGCGGTGAGCACGGCGGCGAGGGACAGCGTGGTCGCGGCGGTCAGGGCGGCGGTGCGCTTCATGCGGGGGGAGCTCCTCGGGCTGGTCGGGCTGGTCGGGTGGTCGGGATGGGCCAGGGCGATCCCGTACGTCGGCCTACGGGCGGTGGCGGAAGCAAAGGACGATAGCCCCTTCGTACGGGGTCGGTGCCAGGGACCAGCCACAAGCCCTACTGCCCGACGCCTGGCAGTGGTCCCGCGCACCGGGCATCGACTTCGCCGGAGGCTCTCGGCCGATGGTGAGCGTCTGCTGCAGCTGAGCGGCAGGGATTTCTACGACCAGGAACTGGCCGTTGCCACCCTGGAGTTCGCCCGGGACCTCGAGGCGGAGATCTTCGCGCGCAACCACTTCCTCGGGTCGTTCGAAGGCTTCAAGGGGCCAACGGGGCGCAGGTTCGACGTGGTCGTCGGCGTGGCGCCCGAGGTGCACCGCTTCTACCGCGTCGAACATCCGCAGCTGACGCCGTTCGTGCGCCTGATGTCCCCGGCGTACGCCTGTGAGTTCTCCGGAGACGAAACGCTCGGCGAGGCAGTGACCCAGTAGAGGCAGTGACCCAGTATCGGATGCTGCGTATGAACAACCTCGATCGAGATCCCCTTCCCTTCCTCAAGATGCGCTATGCCAACACGCGGACCAAGGGCGGGACTACCAGTCCCGGGCGCGGATTCACCGAGCCGCGGCGCCTCCTGGAGGAGATCCGGTGGATGGAGGGCGGCGAAGGGAGCTTTGTCGAGTTCGAGGATCGTCGGCCCGGCTTTGGGACTGACATCGGGGTAGCGGCAGGGGGATTTGAACTCCAGTGAACTCAACCTCTTCCTCCGTGCGGGTGTAGCTCACATCGGCCCGCCCCCCCGCCCGGTGAGCACCTGGTGGAGAGATCGTGGGGCCCTCGTGAGGGAGGCCCCGCAGGGGCGCCGCGGCAGTTCGCGCCCGCACAGCCACACCCCCGTACGCACCCTCGTATTCAACAGGGAACCACCCACCCCTCGTTGCGCGTGGATAACGTCGGGCGCTGTGAGGTTCGCGTTCCATAACGCGCCTTGAGGGGCTTATGTGTGACTGATACGGTGCCATGGCTTGACACTCGCTCCAGCGCTGGCTATTTGGCCAGGTCGGGCGGTACGTCCAGTAAGGGCGCACGGGGGTGAAGTGTCCAAAATGGCACGATAATTGGCAGAAATCTTCTTGGGTGTACGGGGAGCGGTTGCGTGAAGATCCAAGAGCGTCCGGGGGCGGGCAACCACCGCTCCGCTGCGCCGGCTCAGCCTGCGATGGGTGAGCGCCTTCCCGCGCCGCCTCGCGAGCGCAAACCCGCGCTCGCCGCTCTCGCGGTGCTCCTGATCCTCGTTGGCGCTCTGGGTGCCACCATGCTGGTGCTGCGCGCCGGGGATCGTGTCGAGGTCGTGCAGGTGACGAGTGACATCCAGGCCGGTGAGTCCGTGGGCAGCCACGTGACCTCCGTGATGGTCGCGGACGACGCCAGCATCCACTACGTCAAGTGGAGCCAGCTCAGCGACCTCAAGGCGCTCAAGGCAAGGTCCACCATCTACGCGGGGACCGTCGTCATCGGCGACATGTTCGCCAGCAAGAGCACCCTCCCCGCCGGTAAGGCCTCCGTCGGCCTCGCCCTCAAGGAGGGCCAGTACCCCGCCGACATCAAGGCGGGCGACATCGTGTCCGCCTACCGTGTCGGCGACAGCGGCAGCTCCGGTAGCAGCAGTTCGTCCAGTTCGTCGTCGAGTAGCAGCAACTCGCTGATCGTGGAGAACGCGCGCGTCAACACCAAGAGCGACAGCAGCGACGCCACCGTGAGCACCGGCAACCTCTCCATCACCCTGCTCGTCGACCAGAACGACGTGCCCGCCCTCACCGCGGCCGCCGCCGCGGGCGAGGTCTCCGTCGTTCTCGTCCCCGGCAACTAAAGGCGAGTGAGTAAAGAGACATGGCGCTCATCGCCCTCGCCGCGGACAAGGGTTCCCCCGGCGTCACCACCGCCGCGGTAGCCCTGTCGGCGGTCTGGCCCCGCAGGGTCCTGCTCGCCGAGACGGACCCCGCCGGCGGCGACCTCGTCTATCGGAGTGCGGCGGCCCACGGTGGGCCGCTGAACCCCAACACCGGCATGCTGTCGATAGCGGCCACCGCCCGCCGCGGCCTCGTACCGGACCAACTCTGGGACCACGTACAGCCGTTGAGCGGTGGGCTCGAGGTGCTCGTCGGGCTCGGTGTCGCCGAGCAGGCCGCCGGGCTCGCGGGCCTCTGGCCCACCCTCGGCCGTGCCTTCGCGCAGCTCGCCGATTCGCCGCACGCGCCCGCCGATGTCATCGCCGACTGCGGGCGGATCAGCGGAGACACCCCGGCCGTCGAGATGTTCTCGCAGGCTGCCCTCGTGCTGCTCATCTCGCGCACCGAGCCGGAGGCCATCGCGCGGGTACGGGACAGGGCGGCCGCCCTGTCCGCCAAGCTGCACGGCGGTCCCCGCGGCGCGGCCACCCTCGCCACGCCTCTCATCGGGGTCATCCTCATCGCCGACCCGAGCGACTCCGCCAAGCTCGTCCACCAGGTCAACGACATGCTGGTGGCCGCCCAGACGGGCGCCCGCGTCGTGGGCACGCTCGCCGACGACCCCGTCGGCGCCGACCAGTTGGCCGGTCGCAAGCGCGGGCGGCTCGACAAGTCGCTGCTCATCCGCTCGGCCCGCAAGGTCACCGCGGATCTGTACCAGCAGTACGGCGCCGCCTGGACCGTACCCGCCCATGGCCAGGTCAATGGGCCCACGGCAGGGGCCGGCCGATGACTGCCGTCGACCACCAGTTGGTCAAGCGGTTCCGGCAGGACGCCGGTGACCGTATCGCCGAGCAGCGCCGCGAGGACCAGGTCCGCAATGTCACGCCGATGTCCAACGAGGACGAACGGCACTACGCGCGCGCCGTCATCGCCCAGATACTCGAGGACTACGCGCGCACCGAGATCAACCTCGGCCGCACCCCCCTCGACGCCGAGACCGAGGAGCAGTACGCGGCCGCCGTGCACGCCGCCCTCTTCGGCGTGGGGCGCCTGCAGCCGCTGCTCGACAACCCGGAAGTCGAGAACATCGACATCAACGGGTACGACCAGGTCTTCATCGGATACGCCGACGGGCGGGAGGAGAAGGGCGATCCCGTCGCCGAGACCGACGAAGAGCTCGTCGAGCTGATCCAGATCCTCGGTGCGTACTCCGGTCTCTCCTCCCGGCCCTTCGACTCCGCCAATCCGCAGCTCGACCTGCGGCTGCCGGACGGGTCGCGTCTCTCCGCGGTCATGGACGTGACACGCAGGCCCGCCCTGTCCATCCGTCGTGCCCGCATGGGCAAGGTCTTCGTCTCCGACCTGGTGGGCAACGGGACGATCTCGCCCGAGGTCGCGCACTTCCTCGCCTGCGCCGTCCGCGCGCGCAAGAACATCATGATCGCCGGTGCCACCAACGCCGGTAAGACGACCCTCCTGCGCGCCCTCGCCAACGAGATCCCGCCGCACGAGCGCCTCATCACCGTCGAACGCGCCCTGGAGCTCGGGCTCGACACCTTCGAAGACCTCCACCCGAATGTGGTGGCGTTCGAGGAGCGCCTGCCCAACTCCGAGGGCCAAGGCACCATCAGCATGGCCGAGTTGGTGCGACGGTCCCTCCGTATGAACCCCTCCCGCGTCATCGTCGGTGAGGTCCTCGGCGACGAGATCGTGACCATGCTCAACGCGATGTCGCAGGGCAACGACGGCTCGCTGTCCACGATCCACGCGAACAGCTCCGCGGAGGTCTTCAACCGTATTTCCACGTACGCGCTCCAGGCGACCGAGCGACTGCCCATCGAGGCCAGCCAGATGCTCATCGCGGGCGCCGTGAACTTCGTCGTCTTCATCCAGCGGCGCAACAACTACGAGACGGGCGGCCGCCTCCAGCGCATGGTCACCTCCGTCCGCGAGGTCAACGGCGTCGACGGACGCGTGCTGTCCAGCGAGGTGTTCGCCGAGGCCCCGGACGGCCGGATCGTCCCGCACGCGCCCATCGCCTGCCTCGACGACCTCGTCGCGCAGGGCTACCGGCTGCCCGGCAGCGGGAATTGGGGATGACCATGACCCAAGAGATGGCCATGAGCCATGCGATGACCACGACCCACGACATGACCTCTCTCGCGGCTCTCGACTCGCTCGGTTCCATGGGCGGGCTGTTCTCCACGACCGTCCTGTTCGCGCTCGCGTCCGGTGTCGCCGTCGGCGGTGGCCTCGCGCTGTTCGCCGTCGCCGTACGCGGACTGCCCGCCAAGCCCGAGCACGAGAAGCAGAAGGCGAACGAACGGGCCGGCGAGCTGATCCGGTTCGCCGGGCAGCGCGGCTCGATCGCCGCCATCGCCGGTCTCGTCGTCCTTCTGCTCACCCGCTGGGCAGTCGCCGGTGTCGCGGCCGGGATCCTCGTCTTCTTCTGGGACAAGCTCTTCGGCGGCGCCTCGGAGGAGCGGGCCGCCATGCGCCGCGTAGAGGCCCTCGCGTCCTGGACCGAGTCGCTGCGCGACACGATCGCGGGCGCGGTCGGCCTGGAGCAGGCCATCCCCGCCTCGGCGCGTGCCTCCGCTCCCGTACTGCGGCCGCACCTCGACGCATTGGTGGACCGGCTGCGATCCCGTACGCCACTGCCCGAGGCCTTGCAGCACCTGGCCGACGAGATCAACGACGCCTCCGCGGACATCATCGTCGCCGCGCTCATCCTCAACGCACGGCTGCGCGGCCCTGGTTTGCGGCAGGTGCTGGGCGCGCTGGCCAAGTCGGCGCGCGAGGAAGTCGACATGCGGCAGCGGGTCATGGCGCAGCGCGCCTCGACCCGCCGCTCGGTCCAGATCGTCATCGCGGTGACCATCGCCTTCGTCCTCGGCCTGTCGATCTTCAATCGCGACTTCGTCCAGCCGTACAGCACGGCGGTCGGACAGGTCGTGCTCGCCGGTGTCTGCGGCCTGTTCGCGCTCGGCTTCCTGTGGCTGCGCAAGCTGTCCACCATCGAGACGCCGGAACGGTTCCTGGTGCGCGACGAGTCGTCGGTCCAGTTCGTACGTCCCCGTACGCCTGGTACGCCTGGTACGCCTGCCCAGTCCCTGCCGGATGAGGGGGTACGTCGATGAACCTGACCATGCCGATCGTGATCGGTGCCGTCCTGGGGCTTGGGTTCTACGCTCTCGTACGCGCCCTCATGCCGTCGAAGCGCAGTGCGGTCGCTCAGGTCGCGCGCATCGACGCGATGCGGGCGCGGGGAGCGGCGTACGAGTCCGCGCACCACAGCAAGGACACGAACACGGGGCGGATCGGGAGCGTACGGGCCCAAGTGGGCCAGCGGGTTGCCGAGTTCTACATGCAGCAGGGCTGGGAACTGCGTTCGATGCGCGCCGACCTGGCGGTCATGGACCGGAGTTGGGAGAAGTTTCTCGCGACGAAGGTGCTGCTGGCCGCGGCGGGTCTCTTCTTCGGTCCGCTCCTCTTCGCCGTCGTCTGGACTCTGGGCTTCGGCAGCAGCCCGATCATTCCCGTCTGGCTGGCGCTGCTCTTCGCGACTGTCTTCTTCTTCCTCCCGGATGTGGAGGTGCGGCGGGACGCGGCGGACAAGCGGCGTGACCTGCGGCGCGTGATCGGCGCTTATCTGGACCTGGTGTCGATGAGTCTGGCGGGCGGCCGGGGTCTTCCCGAGGCGCTGATGGCCGCCGCCGAGGTCTCCGACGGCTGGGCGACGCAGCGCATCCGCAACGCGCTCGCCGACGCCCGGATCACCGGCATCAGCCAGTGGCAGGCCCTCGGCTCGCTCGGCGAGGAGCTGGGCGTCGAGGAGCTCAAGGATCTCTCCGCCTCACTGGCGCTGGTCGCGGACGACGGCGCGAAGGTGCGCGAGTCGCTCGCCTCGCGCGCCGAGACGATGCGGCACCGCGAACTCTCCGAGATCGAGGGCAGCGCGGGTGAGAAGTCGCAGTCGATGCTGGTGGCGCAGCTGCTGCTCTGTGCCGGCTTCCTGGTCTTCCTCATCTTCCCCGCCGCGATGCGCGTGTTCCAGGTCTGATGTCGACCCCTACATCTACTTCTTTTCGAGAGGACAACTCACCATGAACGGACGGAACTTCAGCACCGGGATCCCGGGGGTGGACTTCCTGATCACCTTCCTCCAGGGCCGGGTGCAGCGCGCCCGCTCCGGCGAACTCGACCGGGGTGCGTCCGCGGTCGAGTGGGTCATCATCTCCGCGGTCGTCGTGGCGATCGTCGGTGTGGTTGCCGCGATCATCAATGCCGCGCTGAAGGGCGGCGCGGACAAGGTCGGCAACTGCATCCAGGGCGCGAGCGCGGACAAGACCTGCTGACGCCCGTCCGCTGACTTCTCCTTCTACAACTACGGGGTTACTGGTGCGCGTACGTCGCTGGGTACGCCGCCGGGTGGAGGCCGCCTCCACCCGGGGCGACTCCGGCATGACCGCGATCGAGTTCGTGTTGCTCACGCCGGTGCTCTTCTTCATGATCTTCGCGACGGTGCAGTTCGCGCTGTACTTCTTCGCGGATCACGTCGCCCAGGCGGCGGCCCAGGCGGGCGCCCGCAAGGCGCGCGCCACGGCCGACGAGCAACCCGGCGCGTGGCGCGGCGAGGCGCGTGACGTGGTGGACAGCTACATCCGTCAGCTCGGCCCGCAGCTTGTCCTGTCCCCTGACGTGACGATGCTCCAGCCGGAGCAGACCACGGTCGGGGTGGAGATCACGGCGAAGGTGCCCACGGTCTTTCCGGGGCTGGATTTCACGGTGCACGCGCAGTCGTCCGGGCCGGTGGAGAGGTTCGTGAAGGAGGAGCAGAACTGATGACGAGTCTGCTCTCCTTCGTACGGGCCCGGGCATCCCGTGACAGTGACGGTGACCGTGGGCTGTCGACGATCGAGGTGGTGATCCTCGCTCCGGTGATGATCCTCTTCATCCTCGTGCTGGTGGCCTTCGGGCAACTGGTGGACGGACGCGGGGCGTTGGACGGCGCCGCACGCGACGCCGCACGCGCCGGTTCGATCCAGAAGGAAGAGGGCGTCGCGATGTCGGAGGCCCGCAAGGCGGCCGACGCCGACCTGTCGGACGTCTGCTCCGGTCCGGTGACCGTGACCAAGACCAGCGCCGGCTGGGCGAATGCCGAGCTCTTCACGGTCGAGGTGAGCTGTGAGGTACGGGGCCTGGCCATGCTTGGCCTGGACATCCCGACCCATCTGACGTCGTCGTTCACTTCGCCGCTCGACCCCTTCAAGAGGAAGGCGTGATGGGGGAGATGAGGGCGTCCGCCGGGACCGCCGTACGCGCCTGGGTGCAGGCCCGCCGAGCCCGCCTCGACGACCGAGGTTCGGGCGCCGGTGCCGTCATCATCTTCGCGATCGTCTTCCTCTCCCTGTCGGCCTTCGTCATCGACGGCGGCATGTCCATCTCCAAGCGGGAACGCGCCGCCGACATCGCCGAACAGGCCGCGCGCTACGCCGCCCAGGACATCGACACGGAGCAGCTGTACGAGAACCAGAGCGGCCCCGCCCCCATCCGGTACGAGAACTGCGGCGCCCGCGTAAAAGCCTTCGCCCGCGAGATGGGCATGTCCGGCGCCGACATCGCGGCGACCCACTGCGTCGCCGCCAACGCCGACCAGGTCGAGGTCGAGGTGCAGCTGACGTACTCCCCGGTCTTTACCGGCATGTTCTACGGCGGCGACGTGGTCGTCCATGGCCAGGCGGTGGCGGAGAACGAGGTCGGCTGAGGCCTATTGTTCATCCGTGTCCGGGTCCGGTCCGGGTCCGGGTGTCCGGCGGACGCCGGAAAGCAAGTAAGTCATGAACGGGAACCTTGTATGGCGGACCACCTGAAGGTCGATGGCACCGAACTGGACAAGTTCTACCGGGACTTGACGAAAGCGAAAGACGCCTTCATCTCTCTGCAGAAGGCGTTGCGGGACTCGGGCGTCGACGGACTCGGCACCGACGATCTGGACAAGGCGTGTGACCAGTTCCAGGAGGACTGGCACTACGGGGCCAAGGAGATCGCCGAGCGGATCGAGGCGCTCACGGACATCACGAAGAAGGCCAAGGACGACTTCCACGAGGTGGACGTGGCCCTGGAGAAGGCCCTGGAGAAGGCCATGCACAAGGGGCAGAAGAAGTGACCGTTCCCACCGCGGACACTGATCGTCCCCAGGGCCTGAAGTCCGACCCGGGCGTCACGAACCCCTACACACACCTCGGCTTCAATCCCGCGCCCGGCAGCACGGATTTGGTACGGGGCCTCCACCACAAGCTGACCGGTTGCGTGAAGGAGATGGAGAAGGCCCACTCCAAGGTCATGAAGCTGATGGACGGCAGTTACTGGGAGGGCGACGCGGCGGTTGCGTTCCGCGAGGAACTGCAGGGCGGCCCGCTGCCGATCAACCTGCAGAACGGCGCTCACTCCGTCGGCAAGGCCGCCAAACAGCTGCACTTGTGGATCGGAGACCTTGAGGATTTCCAGCGACGGGCGAAGAAGCTCGACGGCGAGGCCAAAGACGCACGCGATGCGCTGGAGCGTGCCCAGGGCCACGCGGACAAGGCGAAGAACGACCCGGCCCTGGACAAGGACAAGGGGCGCGCCTATGACGACGCGCACTCGACCTTGACCAAGGCGAACAGCGCGGTCACGACGGCGAAGGAGAACCTGGACGACGTACTGCGCCGCGCCCGCTCACTCGCGACCGAGCACGAGAACACCGCCCGCAACCGAGCCCGCCTCATCGGGGACGCCACCCACAAGCTGGCACCGCATGAGCCGAGGATGTGGGACAAGTTCACGGACTGGCTGGGAGACAACCTGCCCGACATCCTCAGCGCGTGCGCAGCCGTGCTGGGGGTGATCGCGCTGCTGGGCCTCACGGCGATCGCGCCCTGGATGCTCTTCCTGGCGGCGGGGCTGCTGAGCGGGGCGGCTTTCGCGATGAGGGTCAGCGATCCTGAGGTGATGGCGTCTCTGAAGGACGGCCTCATGCATGGCGAGCTGGACGTCGACTTCTGGAGCAACGCGTTGGGGGTTACGGGGGACTTTCTGGGGATGCTGCCAGGGTTGGGGGCGGTACTCAAGGGAGCCATGAAGGCTCCGGAAGCATTGGCCGCGATGTCCGGGGCGGTGGGAGAGGCCGGCGAGGTGCTGACGCTCGGGCAGAAGATCGCCCAGGTCGGGACCAGGGTCGGGACCTCGATCAAGACAATTGGGACCTCGATCAAGACGGAGGCCACCGCCGCTGAAGGCGCCACGAGCGTCTTGGCTCATCCCAGGGTGTTCGGCGGACGACTGGCTCCGATTGTGGAAAAGATCGACAAACCGGCGACATTGCTGGGAGCCGGAACCGCTGTTGTTGGTGTGGCCGGCAGCTTTGTGGAGAGTCTGGACAATGACGCGACCAGTGTGGTCAGCAGTGTCCTGGACGGGCCCAGAACCCTGGGAGTCGACCTTCCGGCGACAGCGGGAGCCCTCCACTTCCTGCTGGTCGGGGCAAGGGAGGCGTCATGAGCAGCGCTCCGTTCCTGATTGACGACTCCGCCCGGAGCCAGGACACCGACATCTGGTTCGCGCTGCCCGCGGGCTTCGTCGCACTCCCGCTCCTGGAACTGACGGAGGCGGGGAACAACCCGGAGGCCGTGCCTCTGGGGGACACGCTGCGTCCGCTGATGGAGGCGTTCCCCGATGCGGCGGCCCGGCAGCGGTTGCTCACCGATCTCACTCCGGTCCGCCGGATGGCCCAGGTACTCCTGGAGACTGGCACCATCCACTGCTCGCTCGGACTGCACGCGGACGACGAGGGTGATGGCGGCCCATTGCTGTCCCTGTTCACCCTGGCCTGGAGAACGACCGACTGGGCCCCGCGAAGCGTCCTCGCGGCCCGCGCAGCCGCGGGCACGGAGGATGCTGAACACGTCGAGCCCCTTGACCTTCCGTGCGGTCCGGCCGCTCTCGTACAGACCCGTCTGACGGGGCCACCGGAGGCGGGGCTTGCCGCGCAGCGGCAGCTGCTCCAGGTCACCGCGTACGTTCCCTGCCCCGATGGCAAGCGCATCGCGATCCTGACATTGGCCACGACCGCGGTCGACCGGGCGCAGCACTATCGAACTCTGCTCCGGGACATCGCCCACATGGTCAGCTTCGACAACCCGCTCCCTGATGCACTCCATGAGGAATGACATGCCCCCCACGCACCATCCGACAGCCTGGGACGACCCGGCCACGCGCCGTGCCTGGACGAAGCTCATCACTTACGCGATTGTCGGCCAGATCCTCTGGCCAGTGGCATGGGTGGGCCTGCTGGCGTGGTACGTGATCATGTCGATCACCTGGACGCTGTGGCTCTTTTTCATCCCGCTGCTCTACTCGTTCTATCGGACCTTCCTCCAGCCCGCCTACATCACCTGGGCCTTCCGCACCCGCCGTCTCCTGCAGGAATACCCCTGGCAGGTGTTCGAGGCCCCGGAGAGCGGCATCGGGGAAATCCCTGGTACCACGGCGGGTGATGTCTGGTTGAGCTTTCCCGACCTCGAGCGACCCGACGAGACGGTGCCCGTGATCCTGCGCGTGCACATTCGGTCCGCATGGTGGAGACGGCGTCTGGGGCGAGGCTTCAACACAGCGAAGACCGCCCAGGCCAAGACAATCCGGTTCGCCGGCGACCCCCGCTTCGCCGCCGTCATCGCCGTCCCGGGCCCCCGCCGCCTCTACGTGATCCACCAGCGCCCCAGCTACAACTGGTCCATTCCCGCCGACGCCCACGGAGCCGGCCCGCACGCCGTCGAACGCGCCCGCCGCGCAGGGGTCCACGTACCCGATCCGCACTCGGCGGCATCGGGCGCTCCCGGGGCGTAAGGGTTCACTCGGGCTTCCACTGCGTCGCCGTCACCACGTAGGTGCTCAGATTGTCGTTCTCGGGATCTTTGTTGATTTTGGTGATCCAGAGTTGGGTGACCGGACCGTCGCTGGACTCGATGCACAAGCCGGTGCCGACCTTGAGGAGCGAGTCGTCCCTGATCTTGCTCACAGGGATGGGGTTGGGGAGCGTGGCCTCGCGGGCGGCGTCGCGGCAAGCGGTGGGGGTGGGGCGGCGTTCGGTGATGGTGCTGAAGGAGCCGCCGCCGTCGGCGAGGCGTATGCCGTTCTCCTTGATGGGGTCCGGGCAATCCGTGTAGGTGAGCCAGCGGCCGGAATCCGGCAGGGAGAGCTGGTTGGTATCCACGGCGAGGTCGTTGATGTCCATGGTGGTGACGTCGGAGGGCTGGCACATCGTGCCGGAACCGATGTCCTTGGCATTGGCGTAGTACTTCGGGGCGCGGATCACAACGCTCTTGTCCCGAGCGCTGATCTCCCACCCGGCCTCCGTCTTGGGAGCGTCCGTGGACGCCGCTCCCGCACTCGCCTCCCCGGTGGCGCCGGCACTGGGACTGGCGCCCACTGAGCTGGACTTGGACCCGTCGGACCCCGTGGTGTCCTTGTCCGTGGCGGTGTTGTCCGAGAGCAGTTGGTAGGCGGCGAACGAGCCGCCTCCGACGGCGAGTACGCCCACCACGGCGACGGTGGCGATCAGCGGGGTACGACGGCGCTTCGCGGCCGGAGCTGCCGCCGTGGACGAGGGCGTCGACGGAGGCGTGGACGGCGGAGCATAGGACGGCGGAGCGTAGGGCGACGGCGCGGCGGGTGCGGAGGCGGCCATGAAGCCCTCGGCCGGAGCGTGCGCGGGCCGCGTCGGGGCGGCGGCCGCGAAGGCGGCATTCGGCGAGAGACCGGGCTGCGTGGGCACCGGCACCGGGGGCGTCTGCGGTGCGACGACGGCCGGAGCAGGGGTGGCGGGCGCCGAGTGCAGCCGCATCGTCTGCTCCTGCTGGGCGATCTGCTGCGCCACTGCCGGCGGCAGCCACCAGCCCTCGTGACGCACCAAACCCCCCGTACCGGCAAGGGTGTTGCACGCCTCGATGATCTGCGCCGGTGTCGGCCTGGCGGCCGGATCCTTGGCCAGGCAGGCGTTGACGATGCCGCGCAGTTCCTCGGGGCAGGCGGTCAGGTCGGGTTCGTTGGAGACGATCCGGTACAGCAGGGCGTGCGAGGAGCCGTCTCCGAACGGATGACGGCCGGTCGCCGCGAAGTACGTGATCAGTCCGAGCGCGAAGACGTCCAGGGCAGGGGTGACTTCGCTGCCCATGGCCTGCTCCGGTGCCATGTAGGCGGGCGTACCGAGTCGGACGTCCGTTCCGGTCAGGGCGGTGGTGTCGGCGGCACGGGCGATACCGAAGTCGATGACACGCGGTCCGTCGGAGGCCAGCAGCACGTTGGACGGCTTGAGGTCGCGGTGAACGACCCCCGCCGCGTGGATGGTCTGGAGGGCCTCGGCGATGCCCGCCGTCAACTGCAGGACGGTTCGCACCGGCAGCACGCCGTGCTGGTACACGGCGGACGAAAGGGAGGGGCCCGGTACGTAACTGACGGCGAGCCAGGGCTCGGGGCCGTCGGTGAAACTGTCCAACACCGGCGCGGTGTAGGGGCCCTGCACTCGGCGGGCGGCGGTGACCTCCTGCGTGAAGCGTCGCCGGAACTCCGGGTCCTGCGCGTACTCCCGCCGTACGACCTTCAGGGCCACCGGCTGCCCGCCACGCGTGTGCGACAGGTACACCATCCCCATGCCGCCCTCGCCGAGCCGGGCCCGAAGTCGGTAACCGGCTATCTCCCGGGCGTCGTCCGGCGCCAGCGCTTCCATGGGTGCGTCCCTCCGCGAACTCATTGGACTGGCCATGTTACGGAAGGGCCTGGAGAGGCAGTGTGGACGAATTGTGGATGGCGGGGCTGGTTGGCGGGACTGGATGGCGGGGCTGGGATGACTCCGGGACCAACGGACCGCCGCGCGGGTCGAGGCTCCGGCTTGAGGGCCTCAGCCGTTCGACGTCACGACGTCACCGTCACCGTGACCGTGCGGGCGAGGCTGTCCGTCAGCGCGCACAGGGCTTCGGTGTGTGCGAGGGCGCGCCACGAAGTGAGCAGCACCAGGCCCCACTTCTCGTCAGGAACGATTCCGTAGGCGCAGGTCTCCATGACCGTGCCCGTGCCCGTGCCGTCCCGGTTCGCGTCCTGGACATACGCGTGCCGGACGCGAACCGCCGGGCCGGCGGGAAGGGTGCGGAGCTCCGCCGTGGGCGGGCGGAAAGAGATGTCCGTGGAGGCGGCGAGGTAACGGTGGAGGAGGTCGACGGTCATCGTCGGGTACGTGTCGTCGGTGACCAGGGCCGACAACTCGATGCGGGCCAGTTCGCCGAGGTGTGGCTCGGGGACGTACGAGAGGGCGGTGACCGGGCCTCGGGTGCGCGCGTCGGCGACGGCCTGGTGCAGTTCTTCGGCCAGCGCCTCGATCAGCCGCTCGTTCTCGTCGGCGCCGACTCCGGCGCCGACGCCGACGCGCTGCCGGGCCGCGTCCGTGGCCCAGGAGGCGAGGTCGACCAGTTCACGTACGGGGAGAGCGACTGCGTCGTCGGGCGCCTGCATGCGCACGGTGGACGCGGAGAACTCGGGCATGAGGGATCAGGCCATCCATTGCAGGGTGCGGGCGATCGAGTCGAAGAGGGTGACCAGCGCTTCCGCCAGCGGTTCCATCGGCGTGGAGAAGGAGAGCAGCAGGCGCTGGCCGCTCTGCGGTACCGCGAGGTAGACGTCCAGGTGCGTGACCAGGAGCTTGTTGCCGTCCGGGTCGTCGGGCGCGGGGCGGCGGCGGTAGAGGTGCCGTACGGCCGGACCGGCGGGCAGGTCGGCCATGGTCACGTCACCGTCACCAGGCGCCCCCAGAGAGAGCGCGATGTCGGAGAGGTCCCCGGGCGCGGTGCCAGGCGGGGGCTGCAGGACGGTGACGATCAGGCCGGCGGAGACCGGGACCTGGCCGATGAGTTGATTGACGAGGTACATCTCCACGCCGCCGTTCGCGTGCGCTGCCTCGGCCTGCGCCATGACCCGCTCGGCCAGGGCCGCCTTCAGCCGTCCTTCTCGTCCTTGAAGTGGTCGGTCCACAGGGGCCCGTTCCCATCCAGCCCTGGCGGAGGCTGACGTCACCGTTGCCGTCGGTCTCCGAGAAGTTCTTCAGCTGTGCGGGAGTGAAGACGGGCTCGTACCAGCAGGGGGCGGCTCCCAGTTCACGTCCACCGAAGAGAGGGTGCCCTGCTTTCCGCCGGTGGGGCCGCTGACTTGGGTGATCCTCCGAACGCGTTGGCGGGAGTGGACCCCAGGAGCGCCGTGACAACTGACGTGGCGATCACAGGGAGTCCCTTGCGCCACGGCTTCACTTCGAGCACCCGCCCCTCTGTGAGGTGACAGAGTCGTTCTGCCACACGCCCTGAGCGCTCTTTCTCAGCGTGACCGAGTAAGCGACCTCAGGGTCTGTGCCCGCAGGATTCCCCACCTCCTCGCCTGTCTTGCGGTTCTTCGTGTACGCCTGGCTTTCGTCTGTGCAGTAGCTGAGGGACGCCGTCGCTTCGCCGTTGCCGACCAAGGTGACCTTGGGGGTGAAGGCGGGCAGTTTGCCAATGACGGTGACGTTCTTGTCCGTGTAGGTCTTGATCCACTGGGTGCTTTGCGAGAGGCCGTTCTTGGTGTCGTAGAAGGCAAGGGCGTCACCGCCGTCGGGCTCGTTGGCGATGATCGCCGCGTACCCCGCCCGTAGTTCCTCCTTGGCGTCGTTGAGCACGGCCTGTTCGCCGGCGTCGCTGCTCGTCCAGTTCTCGAACGTGAGCTGGAAGCTGCTCGGGAGCGTGATCACCGGATGCTTGACCTTGGACGGCGTCGACGCCGAGGCGGAAGCAGACGGACTGCTCGACCCCGAATCCGCCCCCTTGATGTCATCCGAGGACGAGTCGTCGTTGCTGCCGCCGCAGGCGGTGAGCAGCAGGGTCGCCGTCGCGGCGAAGGCGGCGGCGGTGGCGGTGGTGGTCAGGGTGCGGCGGGCCACGGACGTTCTCCCCATGTGTTCGGTACGTGCGAGCACGACGAAAATCGTGGCGTGACGATTGCGAACGGTGCTGAGCTCACAAGTCTTCGTCGTCAGAGTTGGGGGGCGGTTGTGTGAAGAACGCCCCCCAACTCCGTAGCCTGCAATGTCAGCGGTTGACCGACTGGATCTCCTGGACGTTCATGTCCTGGGTCGTCTCGAAGGTGCCGTTCGGAAGATCGCCGCCGGTGCCGTCGCTGCCGTTCCAGGTGATCTGCCAGGTCACGGAGGCCTTCAGCTGGTACGACTTTCCGTTCGTGGCGCGGAGGTAGGTGATTCCGCAGGGCGGGGTCTGGTCGGCGTCGCCCGTCTTGTACGGGGTGCCGATGGAGCCGTCGTCGTTGATTTTGCAGTCGCCGGAGGCGGGGGAGGTCTCGGCGTCGTCCGTGCCCGGGTTCAGGTGGAGGGCGACCGGCTTCGCCGTGGTCTCTGCCCACAGGCCGGTGTTGGGGAGGGTTGCGCGGACCTTGACCTCCTGGAAGGTCCCCTTGTCGAGCCAGACCCAAGTCGGCAGGTTCACTGTGGACTTGGTGGTGGGCTTCAACTCGATCTCGGTGCTGGGGACCTTGACCTTGTCGTAGGCGTACTCGGCCAGTGTCTTGGGGGTGGGGGCGTTGGCGACCTTGGGGATCTCGCCCGCGTTCTGCCAGAACATGATGCGACCACAGGCCCAGGAGTCGAGGTCGGACAGGTCCGGGGCGACGCTGCGCCAGAAGTAGCCGTCCTTACCGAGGTTGTAGTTCTTGTAGCCCTCCGCGGTCGACATGCTGTCGTCCCAGTTCGTGGCGGGCTTCTTGTCTCGGTAGTGGTCGGTCCAGAGCTCCTTGCCGTACCAGCCCACGTGGATGTTGACGTCGCCACTGCCGACCGTCTCCGAGAACTTCTTCAGCTGCGCGGGCGTGAAGACGGGCTCGTACCAGCAGGCCGGGGGCTTCCAGTTCACGTCCACCGAGGAGAGGCTGCCGCGCTTACCGCCGGTGGGGCCGCTGACCTGGGTGACCTTGATCTGGGAGTGGGAGGCGGAGGCATACAGCTCATTGCCTTGGGCGCCGCCGGAAGGGCCGGACGGCTTGGTTGTTCTGCCCGGGGTGGTGTTGGCGTAGGCGTTGCCGCCGCTCCACAGCACAACGGCGACGACAGCGGTCGAGACCAAGCGCCGAGAGAGTGTCGGCCTCCTCATACCTGGCACTCTTTTGCTTTGCCCGTGACCTCGATGACCTGCGCCTTCCAGGCCTTGGAGGAGCCTGACGGCGGATACATGAGCAGGCTGAATTTCTGGAAGCTGTCCAGGTTCTCTTCGGTGTAGAGAATCTTGCCGGTCTTGATTTCCTTGCTGTAGAACTTGGCCTGGTTTTCGCAGAAGGCGGCGAGGACGCGCTTGCCGCCGCTCATCGTGGTGACGTCCGCGTCGTAGTACTTGTCCGTTCCGGTGGGGGTCCAGTTCCCCTTCACCCAGGTCTGGATCTGCGACTTGGCGTATTGCGCGGCTTGGCTGCCCGAGTAGTACTGGTACGCCGGATCGTTCGGATCCTGCTCGACGATGCCGTGGTTCAACGCCCGGATGTAGTTCTCCGCGTCGGCCAGCGCCGCCGCCTGCTTCGCGTCGGACGGTGTATCGAAGTCGAAGACCAGGTTCAGGTCCTTCGGGACACTGATGTCGGGAGCGTCGCCGGCTGCCGTCGAGGACGCCGAAGCCGACGGACTGCTCGACCCCTGATCCGCCCCCTTGATCTTGTCCGAGGACGAGCCGTCGCTGCTGCCGCCGCAGGCGGTGAGCAGCAGGGTCGCCGTCGCGGCGAACGCGGCGGCGGTGGTCAGGGTGCGGCGGGCCACGGTTGATCTCCCCCTGTAAGCGGCATGTGTTGCGACAGAAAACGAAGCTACCAGGGGCGCGTAAAGGGCAACGGGGCGGCAAACGGGGATTGTGTGGGGACCGTGAGGACTGTGACATGACGGTTGCGAATGCTGTGGGGCCTCGACGTCATGGGGGTCGGGGTCCGATGGATAACTCGGGCTTAGCGGGCGGACCATGAGTAAGCGGGTGACCGGTCGGTCACCGCACCCTCCCGGGCCTTCGACACCCTCCGTAAGATCTCAGTAGGCTCAGCACACCCCCAACCTCACTCCCTCCACACACGACCCCAGGACACCCGCCATGGCGCGACGCACCACTTCAAGCTCGACGGGAAGCTCGCCGGGTCCGAGGAATCGGACGCCGCAGCCCCTGCCCCGGCGTCGTCGGACGTTCGGGGACTTCGTGAAGGCGTTCGCCGCCTTTGTCGCTCTGGTGGTGCTCCTGGTCGGGGTGCCGGGTGCGCTGGTCGTCAGTGTGGGGTGGCCGTTTCCGCACGGGTCGCCCTCGCTGGACTGGCTGCAGCAGGAGATCACCGTCGGCACGTTCATTCATGTGCTGACCGTGATCGTCTGGTTCGCCTGGGCCCAGTTCACCGCGTGCGTGCTCGTCGAGATGAAGGCCGCGCTGTCGGGCGTGGGGATGCCGAGCCGCGTGCCCGGCGCCGGGGGCAGCCAGTTGCTGGCGCGCCAGCTCGTCGCCGCGCTGCTGCTCGTCGGCGCCACCGCGGCCAGCTTCGCGCCGGGGCTCTCGCAGCTCGGGCAGAGCCTGGAGGGCAACCAGCGGGGGACCGTCGCCGTCGCCCAGCAGACGCCGGGCGGGCTGTTCGGGCAGCAGCAGGAGCAGGCCGCCTCCAGCGCGGCCGCCGCGATCGCCGAGCAGGCCGCCAACGCCGCGTCGCACGCCGAGACCGGCGGCAGCCACGCGACCAAGGAAGGCGACACCAAGTACTACCGGATCCAGCCGCCCGAGGGACGTCACCACGACTCGCTCTGGGAGGTCGCCCAGCGCCATCTCGGCGACGGACGCCGGTACAAGGAGATCTACGAGCTCAACAAGGACCGTACGCAGCCCGACGGGTCCAAGCTGTCGGAAGCCAGTCTGATCCGGCCGGGCTGGATCCTCGAGATGCCCGGCGACGCCCACGGCGGCGAGCTCGTCGAGATGCCCGACGAGGCGCCCAAGGTCTCGGAGCAGGTCCAGCAGCAGATTCACGACTACGCCAAGACCGGGGACCACCAGCAGGGCGGTGGCGCACAGCAGGATGGCGGCTCTCAGCAGGGCGGGGGTTCCGGCGACCGGGACACCGCTCACATCCACGTGCCCCAGCAGCGGCCCGACAGCGACCAGGGCAGCGGTAATCAGCAGCACCAGCAGGCGTCTTCGGAGGAGCGCGGCTTCTCCTTCGGGCTTCCCGAAGCCCTCCTCGGCGCACCCCTGCTCGCCGCGGGGCTGCTCGGCGCTCTCGGCCGCCGTCGCCGCCAGGCCTTGTGGCAGTCGGCGCTCGGTGCCGTCGGCGGGCGGCGCGGCATGGAGCCGCCCATCCCGACCGGGTCCGCCGCGGACGCGCAGGACGCGCTGCTCGTGGGCGCCGACCCCGACGGCGTACGCCTGCTCGATCTGTCGCTGCGCGGACTCGCCGCGGCGCTCGCCGCCGAGTCGCGCCCGCTGCCGACGGTCTACGCGGCCTGGCTCAGCGGTAACGGCGATCTGCATCTCCAGCTCGCCCAGCCCGCCGGAAAGCCGCCCGCGCCCTGGCAGTTGGGGCAGGACCAGACGTTCTGGATGCTGGCGCGCACGGACGCGGAGCGGTACGGGGATGTCGACACCGCCGCTCCGTACCCGGGCCTCGTCAGCCTCGGCACCATGGACGACTCGCGGCTGCTCCTCAACCTCGAGTCCGTCCCCGGCATCGTGTCGCTGAGCGGCAGCGAGCAGGACCGTGCGGGCGTCTTCGCTTCCGTCGCCGCAGAGTTGGCCACCAACGGCTGGTCCGACCGCATGACGATCACGCTCGTCGGCTTCGGGCAGGACCTGACGCCGCTCGCGCCCAACCGGCTGCGCCACCTCGACGACATCGAGGCGCTCATCGAGACCATGGAGGCGGAGACGCGGCAGCGGCGCGGCGCGCTGGGCGCCGCCGGGCACGACTCCGTACTCACCGGCCGCACCGGGCCCGCCCAGCACACCCGTTGGGCCCCGCACCTCGTGCTGCTCGCCGCCGAACCGTCCGCCGAGGACGCCGTGAAGCTCGCCGAACTCGCCGCCGACGCCAGCCGGTTGGGCATCGGCTACCTCGTCGGCACCGAGAGCGGTGATCTGCCGGGCGCCGCCTGGGAGATGGAGATCACCGGCGAGGGCAAGCTGCTCGCGCCGCTGCTCGGGCTCGAACTCGACGCGCAGGTACTGCCGGTGGCGCTGCAGCGGGCCGTCGTCGAGCTGTTCGTCGAGGCGGACCCCGAGCGGGAGAGCGCGAACACGTCGACGCCGCCGTTCCTCGTCGACATCAGCGAGCAGGGCCGGCCGGCCGTGTACGCGCGGCTCGTGGGCCCGTACGAGATCATCGGGCTCGAGACGCCCGACGGTGAGCGCAGCCCGCTGATGCACGAGGCGCTGGCGCTGCTGCTGCTGCACCGGGAGGGTGTGCATCCGCGGGTGCTGTCCTCGGCGCTGTGGCCGCGCGGTGTCACCGACGACGTGCGGGACGCGCTCATCGAGCGGCTGCGCGGCTGGCTCGGCAACGACACCGACGGCACGCCGCGGCTCGGCACCGACGCGACCGGACGGCTCACGCTCGCCAAGTCGGTCGTCTCCGACCTGGATGTGCTGCGGTCCCTCTACCACGAGGCCACGCAGGGCAAGGGCGTCAACAGCCGTGCCGTACGCGGGCGGTTGCTCACGGACGCGCTGGTGCTCGTACGCGGGCCGCTGCTCGCCGACCGTCCGCAGGGGCGCTACGGGTGGCTCACCCACGAGATCATCGACGCCCAGCTTCCGTTGCTCGTCGCGGACATCGGGCTCGCGCTCTCGGCGTTCCACCTGGAGAAGGACCGTGCGGAGAAGGCCATCGAGGCCCTCAACGCCGCGTTGGGCTCCGCCCCGGGGGACGAGCGGCTGTGGAACGAGCAGCTGCGTGCCACCCATGCCACGGGGGATGTGGCGCGGCTCCAGCGGGCCGCGGCCGAACTGGTCGCCCGCAGTGGGGCGCGGGGGCTGCCGCCGCGTACGGAGGCGCTGCTTGATGAGTTGCTGCCGACGTGGCGTAGCGGCGCGGCTGCCGTTGGATGAGTGGGCCTGACGTCCCGGCGCCGGGGCTGGACCGTGCTGTCCGGCACCCGGCGTTGGTGGCTGTGCCCACCCGCCCCCACTCTCGGCTTCGCTAGAGCGGGGGACCCCCATCGCCCAGCGGAACGATTGCCCACAGTAGTAACGGACTCGTTGGGGTGTGAGCGTGGATCTCGATCTCTGGCTGACCGCCGTCGCCGCCCTCTGGGGCGCGGCGGCGGGGCTGCTGGTGCCGCGGGCCGCGTACCGGTTCGCCGTCGAGCCGGACGAGGTCTGGCGGGACCGGTGTCCCGAGGGGCATGTGATCGGCGGCGGTGTCGCGGGCGGCTGGCTCGGGCTTGCCCGGTGCGGTGAGTGTGCCGGTTCCGTGCGTACGTCGTCGTTGGCGTCCGGCGACGAGGGACGGGTGGCGCGCGGCGGCACCCCGGCGTCGTACGGCCCCAGCACCCCCCTCCTCGCCCTGGTCACCGCCCTCGTCTGTGCCGGTCTCGCGCTCGCCACCGGTACCCGGCCCGAGCTCGGGGTCTGGCTGCTGCTGGCGCCCCTCGGGGTGCTGCTCGCCGTAGTGGACTTCAAGGTGCAGCGGCTGCCCGATGTGCTCACCCTGCCGCTCGCGGCGGCCGCGCTCGCCCTGCTGGGAGTGGCCGCGGTCGTGCCCGAGCACGCGGGGGACTGGCTCACGGCGCTGTACGGGGCGCTCGCGCTCGGGGGCGCGTATTTCTTGCTCTTCCTCATCAATCCGAACGGGATGGGGTTCGGGGATGTGAAGCTGGCGCTCGGGCTCGGGGCGGTGCTCGGCTGGTACGGGTGGAGCGTGGTGTTCCTGGGGACGTTCGCCGGGTTCTTGTTCGGCGGGCTGTACGGGATGGGGCTCGTCGTGGTGCGGCGCGCCGGGCGGAAGACATCCATCCCCTTCGGCCCGTTCCTGATCGCGGGGGCGTACGCCGGGCTCCTGATCGGGGCGTACGCGGCCTGACGTCGGGCGACCGAAGGGGCTGGCGTAGGCTGGTTCGGTCTGTCCACAACCCTTACGAAAGGGACGCCCCGGTGACCGAGAAGGCCGACCTTCAGTCCGTCCTCGACCGTGCCGCCGAGGGTGGGCGGATCACCCCGGAAGAGGCGCTCGACCTCTACCGCGACGCCCCGCTGCACGCGCTGGGCGCCGCCGCCGACGCCGTACGGCGTCGGAGGTATGCCGATACGGAGCACATCGCGACGTACATCATCGAGCGCAACATCAACTACACGAACGTGTGCGTCACGGCGTGCAAGTTCTGTGCCTTCTACGCGGCCCCGAAGGACACCGGCAAGGGCTGGACGCGGGACCTGGACGACATCCTGCGGCGGTGTGCCGAGACCGTCGAGCTCGGCGGGACCCAGATCATGTTCCAGGGCGGGCACCACCCGGACTACGGCGTCGAGTACTACGAGAAGCACTTCGCCGCGATCAAGGAAGCCTTCCCTCAGCTGGTCATCCACTCCCTCGGCGCGTCCGAGGTCGAGCACATGGCCCGTATCTCCAAGGTGAGCGTCGAAGAGGCCATCCAGCGGATTCACACCGCCGGTCTCGACTCCTTCGCGGGCGCCGGTGCCGAGCTGCTGCCCGAGCGGCCGCGCAAGGCCATCGCCCCGCTGAAGGAGAGCGGCGAGCGCTGGCTGGAGATCATGGAGACCGCGCACGGGCTGGGCGTCGAGTCGACGTCCACCATGCTCATGGGCACCGGCGAGACCAACGCCGAGCGCATCGAGCACCTGCGGATGATCCGCGACGTACAGGACCGGACGGGCGGCTTCCGCGCCTTCATCCCGTACACGTACCAGCCGGAGAACAACCACCTCAAGGGCCGCACCCAGGCCACGCTCTTCGAGTACCTGCGGATGATCGCGATCGCCCGGCTGTTCATGGACAACGTCGCCCACATCCAGGGCTCCTGGCTGACCACCGGCAAGGAGGTCGGCCAGCTGTCGCTGCACTACGGCGCGGACGACCTCGGGTCGATCATGCTCGAGGAGAACGTGGTCTCGTCGGCGGGTGCCAAGCACCGGTCCAACCGGCTCGAGATCATCGACCTGATCAGGAAGGCCGGGCGCGTCCCGGCCCAGCGGACGACGACGTACGAGCACATCGTGGTCCACGACGACCCGGCGAACGACCCGGTCGACGAGCGGGTCATGTCCCACATCTCGTCGACGGCGATCGAGGGCGGCACCGCGCACCCCGAGCTGAAGCTGCTGGCGTCCAACTGACGTTGTCGTGCTGACGATTCATGCCGCCGACCTCGTGATCACGGGGGACTCGCGGCCGTCCGTCCCCGGCGGGGCGGTGCTGGTGCGGGGGCGTGAGCTGGCGGCTCTCGGACCGTACGAGGAGTTGGCGGCCGCCTGTCCGACGGCTCGGGTCAGGCGATGGCCCGGGCTGCTGGCCCCGGGGCTGTGCAACCCGTACGGGCCCGAACTGCTGGAGCAGGCCTACCACCCGGACCCGCGTGAGGCGGACGAGCTGGGCACGGAACCGGTCACGGGCGGCGCACTCGCCGCGCTCGCGATGACCGACGCCCGATGGGGCGCGAGCGCGCGGCGTGGTGTGCAGCGGATGCTGGCACACGGCACGGTCGCTGTCGCGGGCGCCCTGTGGCGGACCACGGTGGCGGATGCCGTGGCCCGCGCGGGGCTGACCGAAGAGCAGCGGTTCGAGCCGCCCGGGGGCACACCGTCGCTCGATCCGCTCGCCGGGCGGACCCTGGCGGAGGCGACCCTGCTGCCGCTCCCGCCGGAGGGCGGCGTGGACGCGACCTTCGCCGTGTTCGACGTGCCGGACGAGGCCGCGCTCGCGGCACGCGGAGCCGCGACCTGCGTGGCGACGGTCCTCGCCGGACGACTGGTGTACCGGCGCCGGTAGCCGTCCGCTCAGCCCGCCAAAGCCTCGGCAAACGCCCCCGAACTCTGAGTCACCCCACTGCAGTTGGTCGCCGCATCGTCGGACGCGGAGTCATCGTCCGCGCACTGCTGGTCCCGGAACGTCGACCACATCGACACCCAGGCCACCCCCTTCTCCTCCGCGAACGCCCGCACCTGGGCCGCGTCCGCGAGGGTGAACGTCTCGCCCGAGACGTCCTGTTCGCCGATCATCGAGGTGAGCGCGAGCCCCTGCCATGCGCCCGCGCTCGACAGCCCGAAGACGTCCTTCAGCTGGTCGTGGGCCGCCTTGGCGGACGTCTCGGCGTAGTGGCCCATGTCGCCGCTGTACGAAGTGCCGTAGTTCATGGTCATGATGTTGACGGTGGAGACCTTCACGGCGTTGTCGTTGGCGGACTCCAGCAGCGCCAGGCTGTCGTCGTCGAGGCCGGCCGGCATCACGGGCAGTGTGAAGGAGACCTTCAGGTCGGTGCGCTCCTTCTGGAGCAGCGCGATCGCCTGGGAGCGCAGCGCGATGGAGGCGGAGTCGGTCAGCGCGTCGCCCTCGATGTCGAAGTCGGCCTGGGTCGACCCGGCAGCGTCGAGCGCCGCGCCGTAGGCCTCGGCGAGCGCGCTCGCGCTGTCGCAGGTCTCGGCCAGCTCCTTGCCGGACGCCCCGCCGAAGGAGACACGCACGCTCGCGCCGGACTCCTTGAGCGCCGAGATCCGGGACTTGACCGCCGAGTTGCCGATGGCGTACGTCCCGTTCCACTTGGCCGTGCAGTCGCTGCCGTCCGAGATCACGAAGGCCAGGTTGTAGGTCGTCGGCGACCCGGTGGAGTCCGTGTCGGCGGGGGTCGTGGCGCTCACGTACGGCGCGTACGACGTGGACGACGACTGGGTCTGGCTCGGCGAGGGTGCTGCCGTGCTCGTCTGCGAAGGCCCCGTGGGTGCCGCGTCCGACGTGTCGTCACCGCCAGAAGAGCACCCCGCACAGGCCAGTGTGACCAGGCAGACGAGCCCGGCGGCCGGCTTCAGGAAACTCCTCATTGCGCATGCACCCGCTCTCGTGATTTCTGTCTCAGGATGGAAACAAAGTGGCGTTTCCTAAGTCGAAAGGTGTCACATCCAGTGGGGAATCTTGAACACAGGAACTACATAGAAAGGTCAAAGGAAAAGGGGGGTGAAAGGGGTAAGTGGGGCTTAAAAATGGGGCATATCATCCATGGGTGCAGGGTCTGAGACGTGTTGATGTTCATGGATTCTCTTAGGGAAAGGACAGGTTGAGCCAGCTCTCATGGGTGCCTCACATGGAAAGCAGAGTTTCTGGCACATAAAGGCGTCCTAATGTTTGGGGAATGCAATCCGAGTCCGCCATCGAAAACCGCGCCACTGTGCGCGGCCGCGGCCGCAAACGCGGCAACGGGTCCGCAGAGGGGCCCGTGTTCGTTGACAACTCCGGGCGCAGATCACGTCTGCTGCGCCGAATCGGCGTCCTGGTCGGCATCGCCTGTCTCGGGTACGCGGTCGTCCTCGGCATGGCCTTCATGGGCTGGGGCACTTCGCTGACCCCGTCCTCGCTGTTCCCCTTCAGTGGCGGCCAGGCAGGTTCCGCACCCGGTGGGGGCACCATGCAGCCGCAGGGCGGCATCGGCCGCACCGGCACCCCGCCGTCGGGTCTGCCCACAGGATCCGCGCCCTCCTCCGTTCCCTCCGTGTCCGCCTCCACCGGCGCCAACTGACCGGGACGCACCGACCCTCATGACTACGACGACGCCCTCGCGCGGCCGCCGGCGCGCCCCCTCCAAGATGGAGCGGGCGGCCGGCAAGGCCGCAGCGCTGCAGAAACCGCGCGTGATTCTCGCCCTGCTGCTCCTGCTCGGGCTCACCAGCGTGATGCTCCTCGACGGCTACCTGCGCTCCGAGATCGGCAACGACTCGCGCGTGCGCGACGGCGCCGCCTACGACAAGGTCCCGCAGAAGATCCTCGACGGCGGGCCCATCCTGACGTTCAACAATGGCACTGCGAAGACCCAGTCCATGCCGAACAAGACCATCGCGCTCACCTTTGACGACGGTCCCAACCCGACGTGGACTCCGCAGATCCTCAAGGTCCTTGAGGAGAACGACGTCGAAGCGACGTTCTTCATGGTGGGCTCGATGGTCACCCGCGACCCGAGCGTGGTGAAGGACTTGGTGGACCAGGGCAACGAGATCGGCATCCACACCTTCACGCACGTCGACCTCTCCTACCAGAGCACAGCGCGGCTCAAGCGTGAGCTTCAGCAGACGCAGCTGGCCCTCGCGGGTGCGGCGGGCATCACGACGACGCTGTTCCGTGCCCCGTACTCGTCGGAGATCAACGCCGTCGACAACTACAGCTGGCCGGTCTACAAGGAGATCGGCAACCTGGGCTACACCAGCGTCTTCGTCGACACCGACAGCGACGACTGGAAGAAGCCGGGCGTCTCGAAGATCGTCGAGTGGGCCACTCCGAAGAAGAACAAGGGCGCCGTCGTCCTCATGCACGACGCGGGCGGCAACCGCGCGCAGACGGTCAAGGCGCTCGGTGCCTACATCAAGAAGATGAAGGCGAAGGGCTACACCTTCACCACGGTCAGCGGCGCCCAGGCCAAGCTGAACCGCACGCAGGCGCAGGCGGCCGGCGGCAGCACCGGGACGACCGTCCCGGCCGGTCAGCAGTCCGCTCAGCCCACGCAGCAGCCGAACGGCCAGCAGCCGCCCCAGGGCACGGGCAACGGCACGGGCACGGGCACGGCCGCCACGATCAACACCCAGCAGGCCGCCCACCGGGAGGCCACCGGCGCCACCCTCTACGAGGGCAAGGCCCTCGTCTGGGCGGTCGCGGTCGCCGAATGGGTCGTCCCGGCGCTGTCCTACTTCCTGATGGTCGTCGGCATCGCCGTCATGGGCCGCTTCGGGATGATGCTGATCCTCGCCCGCCGTCACTACAGACAGCGCAACAGAAAGCGCGGCAAGGGCGGCAAATTCAGCTGGGGGCCGACGGTCACCAGGCCGGTGACCGTGATCGTGCCCGCGTACAACGAGAAGGAGTGCATCGCCAACACTCTCAAGTCGCTGGCGAAGAGCACCCATCCGATCGAGATCATCGTCGTCGACGACGGTTCGACGGACAACACGTCCGAGATCGCCGAGTCGATGGGCATGCCCAACGTCCGCGTCATCCGGCAGGAGAACGCGGGCAAGCCCGCCGCGCTCAACAACGGTGTGCGCAACGCCAGTTACGACATCGTCGTGATGATGGACGGCGACACCGTCTTCGAACCGGACGCCGTGCACCAGCTGGTGCAGCCGTTCGCGGACCCGGAGATCGGCGCGGTCGCGGGCAACGCCAAGGTCGGCAACCGCAACACCATCATCGGGGCCTGGCAGCACATCGAGTACGTGATGGGCTTCAACCTCGACCGCCGCATGTACGACCTGCTGCGCTGCATGCCCACCATCCCGGGCGCGATCGGCGCGTTCCGCCGGGACGCTGTGCTGGAGGTCGGCGGCATGAGCGAGGACACGCTCGCCGAGGACACCGACATCACCATCGCGATGCACCGCGCGGGCTGGCGGGTCGTCTACCAGGAGCACGCCAAGGCCTGGACGGAGGCGCCCGCCTCGCTGAAGCAGCTGTGGAGCCAGCGCTACCGCTGGAGCTACGGCACCATGCAGGCGCTGTGGAAGCACCGCAAGTCCGTGACGGACAAGGGCCCTTCGGGCCGCTTCGGCCGCGTGGGCATGCCCCTGGTCGTGCTCTTCCAGATCATCACGCCGGTCTTCGCGCCGCTCATCGACGTGTTTACCGTCTACTCGATGATCTTCGTGGACTTCCAGGCAGCGCTGCTCGCCTGGCTGGCCGTCCTTCTCGTCCAACTCATCTGCGCGGCCTACGCGTTCCGGCTCGACAGGGAGAAGTACCGCTACCTCGCGATGATGCCTCTCCAGCAGCTCGCGTACCGCCAGATGATGTACCTCGTCCTGATCCACTCCTCCGTCACGGCTCTGACCGGCGGTCGCCTCCGCTGGCAGAAGCTCAAGCGCACGGGTGAGGTCGGGACTCCGGCAGGAGTGAGCTGATGAGCTGGGGCTCGGAACAACAGGGGCAGCAGGGCCAGCGGGGTCTTCAGGGCCAGCAGGGCCAGCAGGGGTACGGCTACGGGTATGGGCAGCAGCCCCAGCCCCAGCCCCAGCCCCAGCCGCAGCAGTACGGGCAGGGGTATCCCCAGTACGACCAGCGGTATGCCCAGGGATACCCCCAGCCGCAGCAGTACGCGCAGCCCGCGCAGCCCGCGCAGCCCGCACAGTACGAGCAGCCCTGCCAGTACGTGCCCGAGGAGCCGGAAGCGGAAGCGGTCTCGACCACCGCTCAGCTGGATCCCGTCCCTGCCGAGCCCCCGGCTCCCGCGTCTCCTCCGGGAGAACCCGCGGCCTCGGCGCCGGAGGAGTCCGAACCCAAGCCGAAGGCGAAGACCGGCGGCCGCGACCGCTACTTCGACGCGCTGCGCGCCATCGCGCTGGTCCGCGTCGTGGCGTACCACACCTTCGGCTGGGCCTGGGCCGGCATGGTCTTCCCGTCGATGGGCGTGATGTTCGCGCTCGCCGGCTCCCTGATGGCCAAGTCCCTGGAGCGCCCCGCGTTCAAGGTGGTCAAGAGCCGGATGCGGCGGCTGCTGCCGCCCTTCTGGTTCTGGGGATTCTTCGTCGTGGTGGCGATGCTGATCCACGACTGGATGCCGGGCTGGCAGATCGTCTTCTGGATCGTGCCGGTCGGTGACCCGCCGGGCAACGCGTGGGGCATTCAGGCCTGGGAGATCCTCTGGTACCTGCGGACGTACCTCTGGTTCGTCCTGGTGTCCCCGCTGCTCCTGAAGGTCTTCCGCAAGGCCCCCATCCCGGTCCTGCTCCTCTCCCTCGTCCCGATCGTGGTCTTCCAGTACGGGTGGCAGCCGCCGTACAACCGCTGGGGCAGCGGTCTCACGGACTTCGCCACCTTCCTCTTCTGCTGGCTGGTCGGCTTCGCGCACCGCGAGGGCGTGCTCCAGCGGCTGAAGCCGGCCCTGGTGATCCTGGCGTCGGGGGCCCTGCTGGCGTACGGCGGCTGGTACGCCTTCGCGCACCAGGGGGAGTTCGGCACGTACGACCTCGACGAGGTCCCGCTCGCGCAGACCTTCTGGTCGGCCGGTTTCGTGACGCTCCTGATGTACTTCAAGGCGTACTACAACGTCGACTTCGCGTGGCTGGCCCGCTTCAAGAAGCTCGACCGGATTGTCACGATCTTCAACGGGCGCGCGGTGACGATCTATCTCTGGCACGAGATCGCGCTGGTGCTGGCGGTTCCGCTGATCGACCAGTTCTGGAAGGTGCCCGCCTTCGAGAAGTGGCTACCGCTGGAGAGCCAGTGGTTCATGTTCGGCATCGGCTGGGTGCTGATCTGGATCGCGATCCCGCTGTTCGGCTGGGTCGAGGACGTGGCGGCCAAGAAGAAGCCGAAGCTGCTGCCCTGAGGGCTGAGGGCTGAGGGCTGCGGGCTGCGGGCTGCGGGCTGCGGGCTCAGGGCTGAAGCTGCGGGTGCGGGGTCAGCGCTGAGGGCTGCGGGCTGAGGGGCTCCGCCGAGGGAGTCGCGTAAGACCGGCGTACGGGCCGGGCGCTGGAGAGTCGTCCGGTCCGTACTGCCACAATGGGTTCGTGACCCGCGCATCCCTGGACAAGCAGCCGCACGAAGTCGCCTCGATGTTCGACGACGTGGCGGAACGGTACGACCTGACGAACGACCTGCTGTCGCTCGGCCAGGACCGGGTGTGGCGCAAGGAGGTCGCGAAGGCGGTCGACGCCCGGCCCGCGCAGAAGATCCTGGACCTGGCGGCGGGCACCGCCACCTCCTCGCTTCCCTTCGCCCGCACGGGCGCGTACGTCGTGCCCTGCGACTTCTCCCTCGGGATGCTCCGGGTCGGCAAGAAGAACCACCCCTGGCTGCCGCTGACCGCGGGCGACGCGACGAAGCTGCCCTTCAAGGACGACACCTTCGACGCCGTGACGATCTCCTTCGGACTGCGCAACGTGCAGGAGACGGACACGGCGCTGAGCGAGCTGTACCGGGTGACCAAGCCCGGCGGCCGGGTCGTGATCTGCGAGTTCTCGCACCCCACCTGGGCGCCGTTCCGCACGGTGTACACCGAGTACCTGATGCGCGCGCTGCCGCCGGTCGCCCGCGCGGTCTCCTCCAACCCCGAGGCGTACGTCTATCTCGCCGAGTCCATCCGCGCCTGGCCGAACCAGCCCGAGCTGGCCGAGCGCCTGCGCAAGGCGGGCTGGTCGAAGGTCGCGTGGCGGAACCTGACGGGCGGGGTCGTAGCGCTGCACCGGGGCTTCAAGGACAGCTAGTCACTTCCCTCGTACGAGGAATTCCCTCGTACGAGGGATCTGTTGACGGGAACCGGTCAAGGTGGAAATCGTGTCCGTTGATTACGCCTGATCACGACACGAGTTTCCCGGACCACGGAGCGTTCCCATGGCGTCGTACTGCCCGGACTGCGGGGCACCCGCTCCCGACGAGGCGCGCTTCTGCATGAAGTGCGGGCGAGAGCGGTTTCCGGCGAGGGCCGCGGCGTCGGACGCGGTGCCGCCCGCGCCGTCTGTGCCGCCTGAGGCGTCCGTGCCGCCCGTGCCGCCCGCGCCGCCTGGGGCGCCACCCCTCGCACCGCCCCCTCCGATGTACGCCCCCGGCCCCGCCCGGCCCTCTCCCGTCGGCGCGTTCCTCGGCCGTACCTTCCGCGGCGACTGGGCCGGAGCCGGGCAGGCCGCGCTCTGGCCCGTCGGACTGCTGCTGATCGCGGCCGTGGGGCTGGCGATTCCCTCCTACGGGCAGGGCGACGACGTGGTCGTCGGGTTCGCCGACCGGATGCGGGTCGCCCTCGCCGTGCTGCTGCAGGCGCTCGGCGGCGGCTTCGAGCTGAAGGAGGTGCCGCAGTCCGTCTTCGGTGGCGGCGGCGGTGACCTGAACGTGGACCTCAACGGCGGCGGCTCGCTGTCCCTCGTCCCGCTCACGGTCACCGTGCTGTGGGTCGGGGCGCTCGTCATCGGCGTACGGATACTGCGTACGGATACGCGTACGAGTTCGGTCGCGGGAGTCCCGCAGGGAGCTGCCCCGCAAGGAGGTGCCCCGCAGGGTGGCGCGACCGCCGGGCTCGAAGCCGCCGTGCGAGTCGCGCTGCTGGTGACCGCGGCCGTGCTCGTGCTCGGGCTCTTCGCGCAGCCGACGCTCGCGGGGGCCGTGAAGATCTCGTCGTCGCCGTGGCTCGCCGCGCTGGGGGCCCTGTTGCTCGGGTTCGCGGTCGCGGGCGGGGTGCTGCACCGCGACGACCTGGCGCGGTGGCCGGTCGCGCGGCCGGGTGTGCGGGTGTTGCTGCGCGCGACGGGCACCGCCCTGCGCGCGCTGACCGTTGTCCTCGTGCTGTGCTCCGTCGTCGCGTTCATCTGCCTCACGCAGATCGACGGCCTCGACGACGCGTGGGACACGGACGGTGTCTCACCGCTGGTGGTCGCCCTGCTCGTGCTGCCCAACCTCGCGGTGACCGCCCTCGGTCTGTCCTGGGGCGCGCCCGTCGATGCCGAGGCGCGGGGGAGTTCGCCGTACGGCGGCGGGTACGAGCACAAGTCGTTCGGCCTGTCCGAACTCGCCGATGCCACCAACTCCTGGGCGGTCGTGGGTGCGTTGGCGCTCGGCCTGGTCTGCGCCCTGACCCTCGGCGTCCTGGCCGCGCGCCGTTCGGCCGACCGTCGCGAGCAGATGCTGGCCGCGGCCGTCTTCTTCGGCCTGTTCCTGCTGCTGGCCGGGGTGAGCGGCCTCGGCTGGGAGGTGGCCACGGGGTCGTCGAACAGTGACTCCGGGTACGGCTCGGACTTCGGCTCCGGCGGCTCCGCCGGAGGCACCGCCCAGATCGGTCTGAGCATCCCGGACGCGCTGCTTTTCGGGCTGCTGTGGATCTTCGTCGCGGCGTTCGTGGCGCCGTATGTGGTGCGGAGGGCAGGAGGGCGGATGGGGGTGACGGCGGTGACGGCGGTGCCGGGGATGACCGCGCCGCCGGTCCAGGGGATCCCGCCGATGCCGGGTGGGCCGGTTCCGGCGGCGGCCCCGGTTCCACCGTCGCCCACACCCAGCCCGTACGACCCCAGCCCGTACGACCCCAGCCCGTACGACCTCCACACCGTGCACCTCGGCCACCAGCCCCTTCCCTCTCCTTCCGTCCCTCTCACCCCTCTCACTTCGAAGCCCCGCGGCCGGGCCCTCGTTTGGACGGTGACTCTCGCGATCGCGTTCGTCGTCGGTGGTGGCGCGGCGGCCGGTGTTCTCGTCTGGCAGGACCACCGGACGAAGGGGACCTCGGTCTCGGATGACAAGCCCGAGGCCACATCGACGCCCACGGCTCAGCCCACCCAGTCCGAAACGCCGACGCCAACTCCGACGCCGACCGAAGAGCCCACGGACAAGGCATCCACAGAGGCTGCCGAACTCCCCGACGGCTACCACCAGTTGACCGACCCCATGGGCTTCTCCCTCGCCGTCCCCGACGTCTGGGCGCGCGAGGGCGTCAAGAACGGCACCCAGGTCACCTACGCGGGATCGACCGGCCTGGAGCACATTCAGGTCGGTGTCATCGCGAACGCGGGCTACACCTCGTACGACAACTTCCTGACCCTGGAGAAGACAGCCAAGAAGAAGGACACCGACTACCGGCGGATCACGCTGGAGTCGAACACCTTCCAGGGGCGGGCCGGTGCGATCTGGGAGTACACGTACGCCGACGAGTCGGGCCGGACCGTGCACGCGAAGGACCAGAGTTATGTCGCCGACGACGGGACCGAGTACGCGATCATGCTGGTCGGTTACGACGACATGTGGGAGAGCGATCTGGCCGGGACCTT
The DNA here is from genome assembly GCF_055569295.1 of Streptomyces sp. NPDC029292. NCBI lineage: Bacteria > Bacillati > Actinomycetota > Actinomycetes > Kitasatosporales > Streptomycetaceae > Streptomyces > Streptomyces sp. NPDC029292. Next base: position 188,218 of record NZ_JBVHXR010000007.1, on the reverse strand, counting down.
CCAGGTCGCCCTGGACTTGTGGCAGCTCACCTGATGACCTCGAACGGGTCGCCCGGCTCGTCGAGTTCGCGGCGCAGCCCGCCCGACGGCGGACCTGGCAGACGCGGCTCGCGCACCCCCGCGCCGCCCTCCGCGTCACCGAGGTCGAACCACACGGTGACCACGGCGCCGTGCGGGATCTCGGCGCCGGGCGGGGGATATTGGCGTACGACGTAGTCGACGACCGTGAGATGGAAGTCGGGTCGGTCCGGGGCGGCGAGCAGCACCCCGCGCGCCTCGGCCGTCTCGCGCGCGTCCACGGCCATCAGGCCGACGAGCCGCGGTACGCGCACTTCGGGTGTCTTGGGTGTTATGCGCACAGACGTCACCCCCAGCGGTACCGGAAGGGTAAGCCCCGGCCCTGCCCTTCCGGAAGCCGTCAGGGGGCTTGCCGGACGCCGTCCGACGGTGCCGTCGTATGGTGCGGCGACGGGTGCGGCCGACGGGTGCGGCGTACGGTCGACGGTGCCGTCAGAGGGCCAGCCGATAGCAGTGAGCGGGCTCGCCCGACGTCGGGTGCGTGAAGACCTCGGCCAACTCCATGCCGAGGCGCCGGGTCACGGCGATGGACCGCTCGTTGCCGGGGCGGACCATGGCGACGACATGGGAGACGCCCGCCGCCCGCACTCTCTCCAGGGTGGCGACCGCGGCCGCCGTGGCGTACCCCTTGCCCCAGTGCGCCCGCCCGAGCCGCCAGCCGATCTCGATCTCGCCCGTCGGGCCCCACTCCTGCGGCCACGGCTGCGCGCCCGTGAAGCCGAGCGCCGCCCCGTCGGAGCCGACCATCGTCCACAGGCAGAACCCGTGCTCCGCGTCGTGCCGCCGCTGCCGCGCGGTGAGCTCCTCGTACACGGACAGCTCGGCCGCTCTGCCCCCGTGGAACTCCATGACCTCCGGGTCGGCGAAGACCCGATGCCAGGCGAAGGCGTCCTCGTCGGTGGGGACACGGAGCTGTACTACGGGGAGAGCTCGGTTCACGGGGCAGCCCTTCAGCCAGGTGATTCAGTACCGCTGCATAGACTGCCCATGTCCAGTGCCCGTCGGCACGTTGATTTCGAATCTTGGGGAGAACCCGCCGTGACCGAGCCCCAGCCCCTCTCCGAAAACACCGCCGATGTCATCGTCGTCGGGGCCGGGCCAGCCGGTTCCACCACCGCGTACTACCTGGCGAAGGCGGGACTGGACGTCCTGCTCCTCGAGAAGACCGCCTTCCCGCGCGAGAAGGTGTGCGGTGACGGGCTGACCCCGCGCGCCACCAAGCAGCTCGTCTCGATGGGCATCGACATCTCGGAGGAGGCGGGCTGGCTCCGGAACAAGGGCCTCCGCATCATCGGCGGCGGCGTCCGCCTCCAGCTGGACTGGCCGGATCTGGCCTCCTTCCCCGACTACGGCCTCGTCCGCAAGCGGGACGACTTCGATGAGCAGCTGGCACGCCAGGCGCAGAAGGCGGGCGCGCGGCTGTTCGAGCGCTGCAATGTCGGCGCCCCGATCATCGACGACCGCACCGGCCGCATCACCGGCGTCCACGCCAAGCTCGGTGACGCTGGGGAGAAGCGCGAGGTCACTTTCCACGCCCCGCTCGTCGTCGCCGCCGACGGCAACTCCACTCGCCTCTCCCTGGCGATGGGCCTGCACCGCCGCGAGGACCGCCCGATGGGCGTCGCGGTCCGTACGTACTTCACCTCCCCGCGCCACGAGGACGACTACCTGGAGTCCTGGCTGGAGCTGTGGGACAAGCGGGGGCCGGGCGAGGACCGCCTCCTCCCCGGCTACGGCTGGATCTTCGGCATGGGCGACGGCACGTCGAACGTCGGTCTCGGCGTGCTCAACACCTCCGACTCCTTCAAGGAGCTGGACTGGCGCGAGGTCCTCAAGGCCTGGTGCGCGTCGATGCCGGAGGACTGGGGCTACACCCCCGAGAACATGACGGGCCCCATCCGCGGCGCCGCCCTCCCCATGGCCTTCAACCGCCAGCCCCACTACACGAAGGGCCTGTTGCTGGTGGGCGACGCCGGCGGCCTGGTGAACCCCTTCAACGGCGAGGGCATCGCCTACGCCATGGAGTCCGGCCAGATCGCCGCCGACGTCATCGTCCAGGCCCACGCGCGCGCCACCCCGAGCCAGCGCGAACTGGCCCTCCAGCGCTACCCGCGCGTCCTCAAGGACACCTACGGCGGCTACTACACCCTCGGCCGTGCCTTCGTGAAGCTCATCGGCAACCCGAAGGTCATGAAGATCGCCACCCAGCGCGGCCTGAGCCACCCCCTGCTGATGAAGTTCACGCTGAAGATGCTCGCGAACCTCACGGACCCCACGGGCGGCGACGCGATGGACCGCATCATCAACGGCCTCTCGAAGGTCGCCCCGAAGGCCTGATCACCGGCTCAGCCCGGTCCCTTGGTCACCGGCTCAGCTCGGCCTCTTTGACGGCGCGGCGGGCGAAGACCCGCTCGCGCCGGTTCTCCATCTGCCGCAGGGCGTCCTTCCGGTCCCGCTTGGCGAGCCGGTCCAGGTACACCTGACCGTTCACGTGGTCGGTCTCGTGCTGCAGGCAGCGGGCGAAATACCCCGTCCCCTCGAGGACCAGGGCGTTCCCGTTCTTGTCGAAGCCGCGTACGACGGCACGGTCGGGACGGGGTACGTCCATGACGGCGCCCGGCACCGACAGGCAGCCCTCGCCCTCGTCGAGGAGGCGTCGGTCGGCCGGATCGAGCTGGTCCACAACCGGGTTGGCGATGTGGCCGACGTGCCGGACGCCGTCGTCGTCCGGGCAGTCGTACACGAACAGCCTCAGATCGACGTCCACCTGATTCGCCGCGAGCCCGGCCCCGTCGGCGACATACATGGTCAGGAACATGTCGTCGATGAGCGCGGCGAGATCAGGACCGAACTCGGTCACGTCCCGGCACGGCCGGTGCAGAACCTCTTCCCCGACCTCGGTGATCCGCCGCACCGATCCGAGCCGGGCCTCCGGCGTGAGCTGCGGGTACGAGTCGACGGGCTTTCCTTGGACGAACACACGGGGCATCGCTGTCTCGCTTTCGGGTGTGAGGATGCTGTGGGTGGCCGGGCGGCGGTCTTCCGGCCTCCGGCGCCGCTCCCTACCCTCCCGTACTCATGACAACAGAACACTCGGAACAGTCCCAGGAGCACTTCGGACACTCACGCAGACGCTTCCTCGCCGGGGCCGGCGGCGCCCTCGGCGCCGTCGCGTTATGGCCCGGGAGCGCGAGCGCCGCCTCCGGCAAGCGCGTCGCCGTCCTCGGCGGCGGCGTCTCCGGCCTCAGCGCCGCGCACGAACTCGCCGAGCGGGGCTACGTCGTGACCGTCTACGAGTACTACGACGTCCTCGGCGGCAAGGCCCGCTCCATGGACGTCCCGGGGACGGCGAGCGGTGGGCGCAAGCCGCTGCCGGGCGAACACGGCTTCCGTTTCTTTCCCGGTTTCTACCGGAATCTCCCGGACGCGATGCGCCGGATTCCCTTCCCCGGCAACGCGAACGGCGTCCACGACAACCTCCGCGGCGGCACCGAGGCCCTCTTCGCCCTCGCGGGAGGCCGGCCCGATCTGCACTTCCCCCTGCGGCGTGTGACGACTCCGCCCGCGACCGGCGACATCACCCCGTCCTGGATCCGCGACCAGCTCCTGTCCGTACTGGACCTGGGCACGCGGCTGCCCGCCCACGAGGCCGCGTACTTCGCCGACCGCCTGCTCGTCCACCTCACCAGCTGCGACGCCCGCCGCGAGGACGATTGGGAGAAGACCTCCTGGTGGGACTTCATCAGGGCCGAGGAGATGAGCGAGGAGTATCAGGTGCTCCTCGGCATCGGGCAGACCCGCAACCTCGTCGCCACCCGCGCCGAGGTCGCCTCCACGCGCACCGTCGGCCGCGTCATCATCGAGGCCCTGCTGCTGTGGGGCCTGCTCGGCCGCGGCATGGACGGCGACGCCGACATCGACCGCGTCCTCAACGCCCCCACCAGCGAGGCATGGATCGACCCCTGGGAGACCTACCTGCGCTCACTGGGCGTCGAGTTTGTCCTCGGGACCCAGGTCCGGGAGGTTCTCTACGCCGCTGGACGCGTGACCGGCGTACGCGTCACGGCCCGCGACGGCAGCCAGGAACGTACCGTCACCGCCGACCACTACGTCTCCGCGCTGCCCGTCGAGCACGCGCGCGGAACCTGGGGCCCGGCCCTGCGCGCCGCCGACCCGCAGCTCGCCAAGTGCGACGCCCTGAAGACGGACTGGATGGTGGGCATCCAGTTCTATCTGCGCACCCCCACCCCCGTGGTGCACGGACACATCAACTGCCTCGACTCCCCGTGGTCGGTGACCGGCATCGGGCAGGCCCAATTCTGGGATGTACGCGACTTTTCGGCCGACTACGGAGACGGCAGCGCGCACGACTGCCTCTCCGCGATCGTCTCGGAGTGGGACAAGCCCGGGATTCTGTACGGCAAGACGGCCCGGGAGTGCACGAAGGAGGAGATCGTCGCCGAGACCTGGGCCCAGCTGAAGAACGGCCTGAACGACTCCGGCAAGACGACGCTCACCGACGCCGACCGGCTCGGCTGGTTCATGGACCCGGCGGTCACGGGGCTCGGCGGCCCGGACCCGCAGAACCGCGAACCGCTCCTCATCCACCCGACGGGAACCCTCTACAACCGCCCGTCCGCCCGGACCGCGGTGCCGAATTTCTTCCTCGCGGGCGACTACGTCCACACGGATGTGGACCTGGCGACCATGGAGGGTGCCAACGAGTCCGCGCGCCGCGCCGTCAACGCACTCCTGGATGCGGACAATTCGGGCGCCGTGCGCTGTGAAATCTGGGAGCTCTACCGGCCCCCGGAGATGGAGCCCCTGAAGCGCGTGGACGAGCTCCGCTACAAGCTGGGCCTGCCCAACACGTTCGACCTCGGATAGGGCAGCAGCAGGGCCCCCGCCCCCGAGGCGGCGGCCCTGCTGTCGTACGACTCAGAGAACCCGCACCGCACCGGTGGCCGGGTAGCCCGAAAGGTCCTGAATTACCACACCCTTGGAGGGGTTGGCGGCATCCAGGTACTGGCCGTTACCGATGTACACACCCACGTGGTACGCCGAACCGGCCGAACCCCAGTACAGGATGTCGCCGACCTGGATGCTGGACAGCGAGACCGGCGTACCGGCCGTCGACTGGTCCTGCGAGACGCGCGGCAGATCGACGCCGACCTGCTTGAACGCGGCCTGCACAAGACCGGAGCAGTCCCACGCGTTGGGGCCGGTGCCGCCCATCACGTAGGCGTCGCCGACCTGCGCCTTGAGGAAGGCGATGACCGTCGCGACACTGCCGCTGGCCGGGGCGGAGACATTCGAGGTCGCCGTGGCGGACAGGGTGGTCCGCTCGGAGGAACGCGAGGCGGCCTGGGCGGCGGCGGCCTTGCGCGCGGCCTCGGCCTTCTTCTTGGCCTCCGCCTTCTTCTTGGCCTCGGCGAGGTCGGCCTTGGCCTGCTTGGCGGCCTTGGCGGCAGCCGCGTCACGCTCCGCCTGCAGCTCGTAGTTCGCCGCGGCCTGCTGTGTGGCGTCCGCGGACTGCGCGACCTGGGTGGCCAGATCGGCCGTCAGGGTGGGCAGTTCGAGGGTCTGCGTCACGGACTCGGCAGCGTTCGCCGAACCGGACGCCCCGGCCACTGCCAGGGTGCTGAGAACGCCACCGGCAACTCCGGCGCGCATCGCGAGACTCGACGCGTTGCGGCGGGGCTTCCGGTGGCTGCGTATGTGAGCGGTGTGGGACATGAGTACAACCGGTACCAGGGGCTCCTCCATACCTTCAAGAAACGTGTGGTGCGCCACAGTTGTTCAATCCACGGCCGAATTCGCCGCCCGGCACTCTTTATTGACGCCGTAACGGGCATTGTGGACACCCCTGATCAAGCCCGTGATCATGGGCTTTCCGTATTACGTCCGAATTGCCCGCCACCTACCACTGGTTCAAGCCGATGGCCAAGCCCGGCTTATCTGACCCATAGGGAGATGTGGCGCAGGTCACGGAACGGTCACCGCGGCGGCGGCGTCTCGCGCGCAAGTCCCGGCCGCGTCTGCTCGTGAATGTGTGCACGCGTCCACACCCGCCCACGCACCTCACTCTGAAGTGTGAACGCGCTCCCCTATCAAGGCGCTGCGTCCAGCACCAATTTGCATGCAGGGGAAGTCTCTTGATATTGAGACGCCGCCCTGGACCTGCGGTGACGAGCGGAAATGTCACCTCTGGTGACTGCCTGGACGCTTCACGTATGAAGATCACCGCTCATCCGACTTCATGATCGTTCGTCAGGTGGTGGAGATCACAAAGCTTGTGTAATACCCCGTGTCGCAGATCACAGACCGCCGGGCATAAGATGCGAGGCAGTTGGGCTTGTGACCTGCTTCACATGTTCGCGATCTTCGCCGGGACGCACGGGGTTCGTGGGGCACGTGGGGCAGAAGTGCCTGCCCGACGCAACCGCCAGCAGTCAGTGCCGACTGAGAGGAGCGAGGAGCGTGAACGCGTATGCGCCGATCCTCGTACTGGGAGCCCTCGGGGCAGGCTTTGCGATCTTCTCCGTGGTCATGGCCACGCTGATCGGTCCGAAGCGGTACAACCGCGCCAAGCTCGAGGCCTACGAGTGCGGAATCGAGCCGACCCCCACGCCGGTCGGCGGCGGGCGCTTCCCCATCAAGTACTACCTGACGGCGATGCTCTTCATCGTCTTCGACATCGAGATCGTCTTCCTCTACCCCTGGGCCGTCACCTTCGACGCCCTGGGTGTTTTCGGGCTCGTGGAGATGCTGCTCTTCGTGCTCACCGTCTTTGTCGCGTACGCGTACGTATGGCGGCGCGGCGGCTTGGAATGGGACTGAGGGGCCTTAAGACATGGGACTCGAAGAAAAGCTGCCGAGCGGATTCCTGCTGACCACCGTCGAGCAGGCCGCGGGCTGGGTGCGCAAGGCGTCCGTCTTCCCCGCCACATTCGGACTCGCCTGCTGTGCCATCGAGATGATGACCACCGGCGCGGGCCGCTACGACCTCGCGCGCTTCGGCATGGAGGTCTTCCGCGGATCACCGCGCCAGGCGGACCTGATGATCGTCGCCGGCCGGGTCAGTCAGAAGATGGCGCCGGTGCTGCGGCAGGTCTACGACCAGATGCCCAACCCCAAGTGGGTGATCTCCATGGGGGTTTGCGCGTCATCAGGTGGAATGTTCAACAATTACGCAATTGTGCAGGGCGTCGACCACATCGTCCCGGTCGACATCTATTTGCCCGGTTGTCCGCCGCGGCCCGAGATGCTGATGGATGCGATTCTCAAGCTCCACCAGAAGATCCAGACCTCAAAGCTCGGCGTGAACGCCGAGGAGGCGGCCCGCGAGGCGGAGGAAGCGGCGCTCAAGGCGCTCCCCACCATCGAGATGAAGGGCCTGCTGCGGTGAGTGACGCGAACGGCAACGGGGCGAACACGTCAGGTAACGGCGTCAACCCCGAGAAGGACCTCGGCGCCTCGAACCTCCCCGGCCAGCGCGGCGAGGGCGGAGAGGAGATCCGCGTCCAGCGTGGCATGTTCGGTGCCAACAACGGCGGCGACACCTCCGGCTACGGCGGCCTGGTCCGCTCGATCAGGCTTCCCGGCCCCGCCACCCGCCCCTACGGCGGCTGGTTCGACGAGGTCGCCGACGAGTTGGAAGGCGCCCTGGAGGAACAGGGACTCGTCCCTGGGAACGCCATCGAAAAGACGGTCGTCGACCGCGACGAGCTCACCTTCCACATCGAGCGCGAGTACCTGGTCCGCGTCGCCCAGACCCTGCGCGACGACCCGGCCCTCCGCTTCGAACTGTGCACGGGCGTGAGCGGAGTGCACTACCCCAGCGACAAGGGGCGCGAGCTGCACGCCGTCTACCACCTGCGCTCGATCACCCACAACCGGCTGATCCGCCTCGAAGTCAGCGCCCCCGACGCCGACCCGCACGTCCCGTCGCTCGTCCCGGTGTATCCGACGAACGACTGGCACGAGCGCGAGACGTACGACTTCTTCGGGCTGATCTTCGACGGTCACCCGGCACTGACGCGAATCATGATGCCGGACGACTGGCAGGGCTTCCCGCAGCGCAAGGACTACCCCCTCGGCGGCATCCCCGTCGAGTACAAGGGCGCCCAGATCCCGGCTCCGGACCAGCGGAGGTCGTACTCATGAGCACGCAGACCCCTTCTTCCGCGGAGTCAGCCGCTTCGGCCCGCGAGACGACCGAGGGCACCGTATATACGGTCACCGGCGGCGACTGGGACGAGATCGCCCAGTCCGCGGCGAAGTCCGACGACGAGCGCATCATCGTCAACATGGGGCCGCAGCACCCCTCCACGCACGGCGTGCTCCGGCTCATCCTGGAGATCGACGGCGAGACGGTCACCGAGGCCCGCTGCGGCATCGGCTACCTCCACACCGGCATCGAGAAGAACCTCGAATTCCGCACGTGGACCCAGGGCACCACGTTCGTGACGCGCATGGACTATCTGACGCCGTTCTTCAACGAGACGGCCTACTGTCTCGCGGTCGAGAAGCTCCTCGGCATCACGGACCAGATCCCCGACCGCGCGACGATCATCCGTGTGCTCCTCATGGAGCTGAACCGGCTCTCCTCCCACCTGGTGTGCATCGCCACCGGGGGTATGGAGCTCGGCGCCACCACGATCATGATCTACGGCTTCCGTGATCGTGAACTCATTCTCGACATCTACGAGCTGATCACCGGCCTGCGGATGAACCACGCGTACATCCGCCCCGGCGGACTCGCCCAGGACCTGCCGCCGGGCGCGGTGGACCAGATCCGCGAGTTCGTGAAGAAGATGAAGAAGAACCTTCCCGAGTACGACAAGCTCGCCACCGGGAACCCCATCTTCAAGGCCCGTATGCAGAACGTCGGCTACCTGGACCTCGCCGGCTGCATGGCCCTCGGCGCCACCGGACCGATCCTACGCTCGGCGGGCCTGCCGCACGACCTGCGCAAGACCCAGCCGTACTGCGGCTACGAGACGTACGACTTCGAGATCCCCACCGCCGACACCTGCGACTCCTACGGGCGCTTCCTGATCCGCCTGGAGGAGATGCGCCAGTCTCTGCGGATCGTCGAGCAGTGCCTGGACCGGCTGCAGCCCGGCCCGGTCATGGTCGCCGACAAGAAGATCGCCTGGCCCGCCCAGCTCGCGCTCGGCCCCGACGGTCTCGGCAACTCCCTCGACCACATCAAGAAGATCATGGGTACCTCCATGGAGGCCCTGATCCACCACTTCAAGCTGGTGACCGAGGGCTTCCGCGTCCCGCCGGGACAGACGTACGCGGCGGTCGAGTCGCCCAAGGGCGAGCTCGGGGTGCACGTCGTGTCCGACGGGGGCACCCGCCCCTACCGGGTCCACTTCCGTGACCCGTCCTTCACCAACCTTCAGGCCATGGCGGCGATGTGCGAGGGCGGCCAGGTCGCCGACGTCATCGTCGCCGTCGCGTCCATCGACCCCGTGATGGGAGGCGTCGACCGGTGACCACTTCCTCCGAGGGTGTCAGCCTGGGCATGCCCCAACTGCCCGCGCCCGACTACCCGGACGACGTTCGAGCCCGGCTCGAAGCGGACGCGCGCGAGATCATCGCCCGCTACCCGGACTCCCGCTCGGCGCTCCTTCCGTTGCTGCATCTCGTGCAGTCGGAGGAGGGCCATGTCACGCGCACGGGGCAGCGGTTCTGCGCGGACGTGCTCGGCCTGACCACGGCCGAGGTCACCGCGGTCGCGACCTTCTACTCGATGTACCGGCGGAAGCCCTCCGGTGACTACCAGGTGGGTGTCTGCACCAACACCCTGTGCGCGGTCATGGGCGGCGACGCGATCTTCGAAGCCCTCCAGGACCACCTGGGCGTCGGCAACGGCGAGACCACCGACGACGGCAAGGTCACCCTGGAGCACATCGAGTGCAACGCGGCCTGCGACTTCGCGCCGGTCGTGATGGTCAACTGGGAGTTCTTCGACAACCAGACCGTGGCCTCCGCGAAGCGCCTCGTAGACGACCTGCGCGCGGGAGCACAGGTCGAACCCACCCGCGGCGCCCCCTTGTGCACGTTCAAGGACACCGCCCGGATCCTGGCGGGCTTCCCCGACGAGCGCGAAGGGGCTGTCGAGGCGGGCGGCAGCGCGGGACCGGCATCACTGGTGGGGCTGCGCCTGGCCAAGGGCGAGACGCAGCCTGCGCGCGTAGTACATCCGCGTGGTGAGGGTCCTCAGGACGAGCGGCCGTCCGGCCCGGCCACAGAGGAGGGGGAGTGATGACCTTGGCACCCGAGAATGGGGGCACCGCCCGCGCGAGCGAGTTCGAGCGTGGGGGAGGAACCAGCCCCGAGAAGCTGCTCGTACCCGTGCTGTCGGCCTTCTGGGACGAGGACGAGTCCTGGACGCTCGACGTCTACCGGAGGCACGAGGGGTACGAGGGGCTGCGCAAGGCGCTCGCCATGTCGCCGGACGACCTCATCGCGTACGTCAAGGACTCCGGTCTGCGCGGCCGAGGCGGCGCGGGATTCCCCACCGGAATGAAGTGGCAGTTCATTCCTCAGGGTGATGGCAAGCCTCACTATCTAGTTGTCAACGCCGACGAATCCGAGCCGGGAACCTGCAAGGACATCCCGCTCCTCTTCGCGAACCCGCATAGCCTCATCGAGGGCATTGTGATCGCGTGTTATGCCATCCGGTCTTCGCATGCGTTCATCTATCTGCGCGGTGAAGTGGTCCCCGTGCTGCGGCGGTTGCACGAGGCCGTGCGTGAGGCCTACGCGGCCGGCTACTTGGGCGAGAACATCCTGGGCAGCGGACTCGACCTCCAGCTCACCGTGCACGCGGGCGCGGGCGCGTACATCTGCGGTGAGGAGACCGCACTGCTCGACTCGCTCGAAGGCCGCCGTGGTCAGCCGCGACTTCGTCCCCCTTTCCCTGCCGTCGCGGGCCTCTATGCGTGTCCAACTGTTGTAAATAACGTCGAGTCGATCGCGTCAGTTCCCGCAATTCTGCAAAAAGGCAAGGAATGGTTCAGGTCGATGGGCAGCGAGAAGTCCCCGGGCTTCACGCTCTACTCGCTCAGCGGCCACGTCGCCAGTCCCGGCCAGTACGAGGCCCCGCTCGGCATCACGCTCCGTCAACTCCTCGACATGAGCGGCGGGATCAGGCCCGGACACCGGCTGAAGTTCTGGACGCCGGGCGGCTCCTCGACCCCGATGTTCACCGACGAGCACCTCGACGTCCCTCTTGATTACGAAGGAGTGGGCGCCGCCGGTTCCATGCTCGGCACCAAAGCGCTCCAGTGCTTCGACGAGACGACCTGTGTCGTACGGGCGGTCACGCGGTGGACCGAGTTCTACGCCCATGAGTCCTGCGGCAAGTGCACGCCGTGCCGCGAAGGGACGTACTGGCTCGTGCAGTTGCTGCGCGACATCGAGGCAGGCAAGGGCGTCATGTCCGACCTCGACAAGCTCAACGACATCGCCGACAACATCAACGGCAAGTCGTTCTGCGCTCTTGGCGACGGTGCCGCCTCGCCGATCTTCTCCTCGCTCAAGTACTTCCGTGAGGAGTACGAGCAGCACATCACGGGCCGCGGCTGCCCCTTCGACCCGGCCAAGTCCACGGTATGGGCGGACAAGCACACGGAGGTGAACGCATGACCGTGACCACCAGCGCTCCCTCCGGAGGCGGGGAGGCGGCGGTCCCGCCGGAGGATCTCGTCTCGCTGACGGTCGACGGCGTGGAGATCAGCGTGCCCAAGGGCACGTTGGTCATCCGCGCGGCCGAACAGCTCGGCATCGAGATCCCCCGCTTCTGCGACCACCCGCTGCTCGAACCGGCCGGCGCCTGCCGCCAGTGCATCGTCGAGGTCGAGGGCCAGCGAAAGCCCATGGCGTCCTGCACGATCACCTGCACGGACGGGATGGTCGTCAAGACTCACCTCACCTCTCCTGTCGCCGAAAAGGCCCAGAAGGGTGTGATGGAGCTGCTGCTCATCAACCACCCGCTGGACTGCCCGGTCTGCGACAAGGGCGGCGAGTGCCCCCTGCAGAACCAGGCCATGTCGCACGGCCACGCCGAGTCCCGCTTCGAGGGCAAGAAGCGGACGTACGAGAAGCCCGTCCCGATCTCCACGCAAGTGCTGCTCGACCGCGAGCGGTGCGTGCTGTGCGCCCGCTGCACCCGCTTCTCCAACCAGATCGCGGGCGACCCGATGATCGAGCTGATCGAGCGGGGCGCGCTCCAGCAGGTCGGCACCGGCGAAGGCGACCCCTTCGAGTCGTATTTCTCCGGGAACACGATTCAGATCTGCCCGGTGGGCGCGCTGACGTCGGCGGCGTATCGCTTCCGCTCGCGTCCCTTCGACCTCATCTCCTCGCACTCCGTGTGCGAGCACTGCTCCGGCGGCTGCGCGACCCGCACCGACCACCGGCGCGGCAAGGTCATGCGACGCCTCGCGTCCCCCGACCCCGAGGTCAACGAGGAGTGGCTCTGCGACAAGGGACGGTTCGGGTTCCGGTACGCGCAGCAGCGGGACCGGCTGGACACGCCTCTCGTACGCAATGCCGACGGTGTCCTTGAACCTGCGTCCTGGCCGGAGGCCCTGGAAGCGGCGGCTCAAGGGCTGTTGGCGGCGCGCAGCCGGACGGGCGTCCTGACCGGCGGCCGTCTCACCGTCGAAGACGCCTACGCGTACAGCAAGTTCGCGCGTGTGGCTCTCGACACGAACGACATCGACTTCCGCGCGCGCGTGCACAGCGCCGAGGAGGCCGACTTCCTGGCGGCCCGCGTCGCCGGACGTGGACGGGATCTCGACGGTACGGGCGTCACGTACACCTCGCTGGAGAAGGCGCCCGCCGTCCTGCTCGCCGGATTCGAGTCCGAGGAGGAGGCGCCCGGCGTCTTCCTGCGGCTGCGCAAGGCGTGGCGCGGACACGGGCAGAAGACCTTCTCGCTCGCCACGCACGCGACGCGCGGCCTGGAGAAGGCGGGCGGCACGCTGCTGCCCGCCGCACCCGGCACCGAGACCGAGTGGCTGGACGCGCTCGCCAGCGGGGTCGGTCTGGAGGGCGACGGCGCCAAGGCCGCCGAGGCGCTGCGCACCGAGGGGGCGGTGATCGTCGTCGGCGAGCGGCTCGTCGCCGTGGCGGGCGGGCTCACCGCCGCCGTACGGGCCGCGTCCGCGACCGGCGCCCAGCTGGTGTGGATTCCGCGCCGGGCCGGGGAACGCGGCGCGATCGAGGCGGGCGCGCTGCCCTCGCTGCTGCCGGGCGGACGTCCGGCCACCGACCCGCGCGCGCGGGACGAGGTCGCGTCCGCCTGGGGCGTCTCCGTACTTCCGCACCGCTACGGCCGTGACACCGGCCAGATCGTCGAGGCCGCCGCCGGCGGCGAACTGCAGGCCCTGGTGGTCGCGGGCGTGGAGGTTGCCGACCTTCCCGACCCGGCACGCGCGCGTGCGGCACTTTCCGAAGTGGGCTTCCTGGTGTCGCTGGAACTGCGCCCCAGCGAGGTCACCGAGCACGCCGATGTCGTACTCCCCGTAGCCGCGGTCGTCGAGAAGGCGGGCGCCTTCCTCAACTGGGAAGGCCGGGCCCGCTTCTTCGAGGCCGCGCTCAAGCCCGACCAGATGACCCGCCGCCTCGCGCCCACCGACGCGCGCGTACTTCAGATGCTGGCCGACGCCATGGACGTACACCTGGGTCTGCCGGATCTGCGCACCACGCGCGGGGAGCTGGACCGGCTCGGCGCGTGGGACGGGCCGCGGGCCACCGAACCCCTGGAGACCGCGGCGCAGTTGCCGCGCCCCGCCGTCGGAGAGGCCGTGCTGGCCGGGCACCGGCTGCTGCTCGACCAGGGCCGCCTCCAGGAGGGCGACGAAGCGCTCGCCGGGACCCGGCACGCGGCACGCGCGCGCGTGTCGGCCGCCACGGCCGCCGAGGCGGGCGTCAAGGACGGCGATCTCCTCGCCGTGACCGGCCCCTCCGGAGTAGTCGAACTCCCCCTGCAGATCACCGAGATGCCCGACCGCGTGGTCTGGCTCCCGCTGAACTCCACCGGCGGGGGCGTCGCCTCCGACACGGGCGCGCTGCCCGGCGCACTCGTCCGCATCGGCCCGGCGACGCTCGCCACCGAGGCCCCCAAGGAGGTGGAGGCATGACTCCGTACCTCGCCGCTGAAGACCTCTCCATGTTCGGCCGCGACCCGTGGTGGCTGGTCGTCATCAAGGCGGTCTTCTGCTTCGCCTTCCTGATGGTGACCGTGCTGTTCTCCATCGTGTGGGAGCGCAAGGTCGTCGCCTGGATGCAGCTGCGCATCGGGCCCAACCGGCACGGCCCCTGGGGCATGCTCCAGTCGCTCGCCGACGGCATCAAACTGATGCTCAAGGAAGACGTCATCGTCAAACGCGCGGACAAAGTGGTCTACGTCCTCGCGCCGATCGTCGCGGCCATCCCGGCCTTCATGGCGATCGCGGTGATCCCCTTCGGGCCCGCCGGGAACGAGATCTCGATCTTCGGCCACCGCACCACGATGCAGCTCACCGACCTGCCGATCGCGATGCTCTACATCCTCGCGATCGCCTCGGTGGGCATCTACGGGATCGTGCTCGCGGGTTGGAGTTCTGGATCCACGTACCCGCTGCTCGGCGGACTGCGGTCCTGCGCGCAGATGATCTCGTACGAGATCGCCATGGGCGCCGCGTTCGCCTCGGTGTTCCTCTACTCCGGGTCGATGTCGACCTCGACGATCGTCGAGCAGCAGCACGATCGCTGGTACATCATCCTGCTGCCCGTCTCGTTCCTGATCTACATCGTGACGATGGTCGGCGAGACGAACCGCGCCCCCTTCGACATGCCGGAGTCCGAGGGCGACCTGGTCGGCGGCTTCAACACCGAGTACTCGTCCATCAAGTTCGCGATGTTCATGCTCGCCGAGTACGTGAACATGGTGACGGTCTCGGCCGTGTCGACCACGCTCTTCCTGGGCGGCTGGCGGGCCCCGTGGCCCATCAGCACCTTCTGGGAGGGCGCCAACCACGGCTGGTGGCCGATGGCCTGGTTCGTGGTGAAGGTGCAGCTGCTGCTGTTCTTCTTCATCTGGCTGCGCGGCACGCTCCCGCGCGTGCGCTACGACCAGCTGATGAAGCTCGGCTGGAAGGTCCTCATTCCGGTCTCCGTGGTCTGGCTGATGCTCGTCGCGACCGTACGGACCCTGAGGAACGAGAACTACGACTTCGCCGACATCGCCCTGTACGTCGGCGGCGGTGTCCTCGTCCTGCTGCTGCTCTCGTTCGTCGCGGACATCTTCCGCGACCGCGGCGCCAAGGAGCAGGAGGCGCCCGCCGCCTTCGACCCGATGGCGGGCGGATTCCCCGTACCGCCGCTGCCGGGACAGGAGCTGCCGCCGGTGCCGCGGCGCCGCCCGCGCCGCGAGCGGGAGTTGATTGTCAGTGGCGGGTCCGATACTGCGAGTGACGGATCAAATGGCGGAACTCGTGACGGAAAGGAGGGGTCCGATGGCTGAGGAGCCGAAGGAGACCAAGCCCGGTTTCCAGAACCCCGTCGCCGGCTTCGGCGTGACCTTCAAGGCCATGTTCAAGAAGCGGCTGACCGAGCAGTACCCGGAGCAGCAGAAGACCACCGCCCCGCGGTTCCACGGCCGGCACCAGCTCAACCGCCACCCGGACGGCCTGGAGAAGTGCGTCGGCTGCGAGCTGTGTGCCTGGGCCTGCCCCGCGGACGCCATCTATGTGGAGGGCGCGGACAACACCGACGAGGAGCGCTACTCGCCGGGCGAGCGGTACGGCCGCGTCTACCAGATCAACTACGCCCGCTGCATCCTGTGCGGCCTGTGCATCGAGGCGTGCCCCACGCGCGCGCTCACGATGACGAACGAGTTCGAGCTCGCCGACAGCAGCCGCGCCAACCTCATCTACACCAAGGAGCAGCTGCTCGCCGGGCTCGAGGAGGGCATGGTCGACACGCCGCACTCGATCTTCCCCGGCACGGACGAGCAGGACTACTACCGGGGCCTGGTGACCGAGGCGGCACCCGGCACGGAGCGCCAAATCGCCGTCTCCGAAGGTGAGAAGCCAGCCGGTGAGGAGGTAGGGACATGAGCAACCTGGCCGCCTACTCCACCTCCACCGGAGAGGCCTTCCAGTTCTGGATCCTCGGCACCGTCGCCGTCCTCGGCGCCCTGGGCACCGTCTTCATGAAGAAGACCGTGCACAGCGCGCTCAGTCTCGCCGGGACCATGATCATCCTGGCGGTGTTCTACCTCGCCAACGGGGCGTACTTCCTGGGCGTCGTGCAGATCATCGTCTACACCGGCGCGATCATGATGCTGTTCCTCTTCGTGGTCATGCTCGTCGGTGTCACCGCGGCGGACTCCCTGAAGGAGACCATCAAGGGGCAGCGCTGGCTGGCCCTGGTGTGCGGGCTGGGCTTCGGCATCCTGCTGATCGCGGGCATCGGCAACGCGTCCATCAAGGACTTCAACGGCCTGGCGAAGGCCAACGCGAACGGGAACGTGGAGGGCCTCGCGGCTCTCATCTTCACGAAGTACGTGTTCGCCTTCGAAATCACCGGCGCCCTGCTCATCACGGCCGCCGTCGGCGCCATGGTCCTCACGCACCGCGAGCGCACCGAGCGCGCCAAGACCCAGCGCGAGCTGTCCGAGCAGCGCGTACGGGAGGGCAAGCACCTGCCGCCGCTGCCGGCGCCCGGTGTCTACGCCCGGCACAACGCGGTGGACATCGCGGGCCTGCTGCCCGACGGCACCCCGTCCGAGCTGACCGTCAACAAGACGCTGCGGGAGCGCGGCCAGATCCGTGACGTGTCGACCGAGGCACTGAGCGACCTGAAGGCCCTGGAGCAGCGCGCCGAGGAGCGCCTGGAGCGCACGAAGTCGGGGGAGGGGTCGAAGTGAACCCGGTCAACTACCTCTATCTCGCCGCCCTGTTGTTCACGATCGGCGCCACCGGCGTGCTGATCAGACGGAACGCGATCGTGGTGTTCATGTGCGTCGAGCTCATGCTCAACGCCTGCAACCTCGCGTTCGTCGTCTTCTCCCGCCTGCACGGCAATCTCGACGGCCAGATCATCGCCTTCTTCACGATGGTCGTCGCCGCCGCGGAGGTCGTGGTCGGGCTCGCGATCATCGTGTCGCTGTTCCGTTCCCGCCACTCGGCCTCGGTCGACGACGCCAGCCTGATGAAGCTGTAAGGGGTCGCTGAATCGTGGAGAACCTGATTGCGCTGCTGGTAGCGGCGCCTCTGCTCGGAGCGGCCGTACTGCTGTGCGGCGGAAGGCGGCTGGACGCCGTCGGCCACTGGATCGGTACGGCTCTCGCGGCCACCTCCTTCGTGATCGGCGTCGTGCTCTTCGCCGACATGCTGGGGAAGGACGCGGAGCACCGGGTCATCAGCCAGTACCTGTTCAGCTGGATCTCGGTCGGCAGCTTCCAGGCCGACGTCTCCTTCCAGCTCGACCAGCTGTCGATGACCTTCGTGCTGCTGATCACCGGCGTCGGCTCGCTGATCCATCTGTACTCGGTCGGGTACATGGAGCACGACGAGCGCAAGCGCCGCTTCTTCGGCTATCTGAACCTGTTCCTCGCGGCGATGCTGCTGCTCGTCCTCGCCGACAACTACCTCCTGCTGTACGTCGGCTGGGAGGGTGTGGGTCTCGCCTCGTACCTGCTCATCGGCTTCTGGCAGCACAAGCCCAGCGCCGCGACCGCCGCGAAGAAGGCCTTCCTGGTCAACCGCGTCGGTGACATGGGGCTGTCAATCGCGATCATGCTGATGTTCACCACGTTCGGGACGTTCGCGTTCAAGCCCGTCTTCGACAGCGTGGGCGACACCAGTGAGGGCAAGCTCACCGCCATCGGCCTGATGCTGCTGCTCGCAGCCTGCGGCAAGTCCGCCCAGGTGCCCCTGCAGTCCTGGCTCGGGGATGCGATGGAAGGCCCGACTCCGGTCTCGGCCCTCATCCACGCCGCGACCATGGTGACCGCGGGTGTGTACCTGATCGTCCGCTCGGGCGCGATCTTCAACGGAGCGCCCGACGCGCAGTTGGTGGTCACCGTGGTGGGCGCCGTCACGCTCCTCTTCGGTGCGATCGTCGGTTGCGCAAAGGACGACATCAAGAAGGCGCTCGCCGGCTCGACCATGTCGCAGATCGGCTACATGGTGCTGGCCGCGGGCCTCGGCCCCATCGGCTACGTCTTCGCGATCATGCACCTGGTGACGCACGGCTTCTTCAAGGCCGGGCTCTTCCTCGGCGCCGGTTCGGTCATGCACGGCATGAACGACGAGGTCGACATGAGGAAGTACGGCGGCCTCAGGAAGTACATGCCGATCACGTTCGTGACCTTCGGTCTCGGCTACCTCGCGATTATCGGCTTCCCCGGCCTGTCCGGCTTCTTCTCCAAGGACAAGATCATCGAGGCGGCCTTCGCCAAGGGCGGCACCGAGGGTTGGATCCTCGGCGGCGCGGCCCTGTTGGGCGCGGCGATCACCGCGTACTACATGACGCGCGTGATGCTGATGACGTTCTTCGGAGAGAAGCGCTGGCAGCCGGACGCGGAGGGCCATGAGCCGCACCCGCACGAGTCGCCCAGGTCCATGACGATCCCGATGATCGTGCTGGCCTTCGGATCGGTCTTCGCGGGTGGGTTCTTCAGCATCGGCGACCGCTTCCTGCACTGGCTGGAGCCGGTCACCGGGCACTCGGAGGGCAACTCGCCCGTCAGCGCCCTCACAGTCACGCTGGCCACGATGGTGCTCCTCGTCGTCGGCGCCGGAATCGCGTACGCCCAGTACGGGCGCCGTCCCGTCCCGGTGCTCGCCCCGCGCGGTTCCCTGCTCACCCGGGCCGCCCGGCGCGACCTGCTCCAGGACGACTTCAACCACGTCGTGCTGGTACGCGGCGGCGAGCACCTCACGCGCTCCCTGGTGTACGTCGACCACACCCTGGTCGACGGGGTCGTCAACGGGACGGCGGCCTCGATGGGCGGCCTCTCCGGGCGGCTGCGCAAGCTGCAGAACGGCTATGCGCGCTCGTACGCGGTCTCGATGTTCGGCGGTGCGGCGATCCTCATCGCCGCGACCCTGCTGATGAGGGCGGTCTGATACCGATGTCCTTTCCTCTGCTGACAGCGACGGCGGCGCTCCCGGCCCTCGGGGCGATCGCCACGGCTGCCGTACCGGCCGCACAGCGTGTCGCCGCCAAGTGGCTGGCGCTGGTCGTCTCGCTGGCCACACTGGTGCTCGCCGCGGTGACCCTGGTCCGTTTCGACCCCGGCGGCAAGCAATACCAGCTCACCGAATCCCACTCCTGGATCAAGGACTTCGGGGTGCGGTACGAGCTGGGGGTGGACGGCATCGGGGTGGCGCTCGTCGCGCTGACCGCGCTGCTGATCCCGTTCATCATCCTCGCCGGGTGGCACGACGCCGACCCGCTCGAGACGGGGCACAAGCGGTGGCGGCCGACGCAGGGCTTCTTCGCCCTGATTCTCGGCGTCGAGGCGATGGTGATCATCTCCTTCGAGGCCACCGACGTCTTCCTCTTCTACATCTTCTTCGAAGCCATGCTGATCCCGATGTACTTCCTCATCGGCGGCTTCGGGGACAAGGCCCACGAGCACGGCGACGAGGTGGCGGCGACCCAACGGTCGTATGCCGCGGTGAAGTTCCTCCTCTACAACCTGGTCGGCGGCCTGATCATGCTGGCCGCGGTCATCGGCCTCTACGTAGTGGCCGGAAGCTTCTCGCTCCAGGAGATCGTGCAGGCCCGCGCCAACGGCTCGCTGCACATGGCGACCAGCACGGAGCGGTGGCTCTTCCTCGGCTTCTTCTTCGCGTTCGCGGTGAAGGCGCCCCTGTGGCCGCTGCATACCTGGTTGCCCAATGCCATGGGTGAGGCCACGGCCCCGGTCGCCGTGCTGATCACGGCGGTCGTCGACAAGGTCGGCACCTTCGCGATGCTGCGCTTCTGTCTCCAGCTCTTCCCGGAGGCGAGCAAGTGGGCGACGCCGGTCATCCTCGTCCTCGCCCTCATCAGCATCATCTACGGGGCGCTGCTCGCGGTCGGCCAGCGGGACATCAAGCGGCTGGTGGCGTACGCGTCGATCTCGCACTTCGGGTTCATCATCCTGGGCATCTTCGCGATGACCAGCCAGGGTCAGTCGGGCGCGACGCTCTACATGGTCAACCACGGGATCTCGACCGCTGCCCTGATGCTGGTGGCGGGCTTCCTGATCTCGCGGCGTGGCTCGCGTCTGATCGCCGACTACGGAGGGGTGCAGAAAGTCGCCCCGGTCCTCGCCGGCACGTTCCTGATCGGCGGACTCGCGACCCTCTCGCTCCCCGGGCTCGCGCCCTTCGTGAGTGAATTCCTGGTCCTGGTGGGCACGTTCACGCGCTACCCGGCCGTCGGCATCATCGCCACCTTCGGCATCGTCCTGGCCGCGCTCTACACGCTCGTCCTCTACCAGCGGACGATGACGGGCCCGGTGAAGGCCGAAGTCGCCGAGATGCCCGACCTCAGGGTGCGCGAGCTCCTGGTGGTCGCCCCGCTGATCGCCCTGCTGATCTTCCTGGGCGTCTACCCGAAGCCGGTCACCGACATCGTCAACCCGGCGGTCCAGCAAACCATGTCAGACGTACACAAGACGGACCCCAAGCCCGAGGTGGAGGCGGCCAAGTGAGCGCAACAGCCGTCCACAGCCTGTGGACAACCGCGGCCGACCCGATCTCGAAGATCGACGCGCCGAAGATCGAATACGGGCAATTGTCGCCCACCTTGATCGTCATCGGCGCGGCGATCGTCGGGGTGTTGGTCGAGGCATTCGTGCCGCGCAAGTCGCGCTACTACGCGCAGGTGTTCGTCTCCGTCGTCGCACTCGCCGCCGCCTTCGCCGCGGTCGTCGCGCTCGCGGCGGGCGGATACGGCACCACCAAGGCGCACATCGCCGCGATGGGCGCGATCGCGGTCGACGGACCTTCCCTGTTCCTGCAGGGCACGATCCTGCTGGCCGGTCTGCTCGGCGTGTTCACCTTCGCCGAGCGGCGGCTCGACCCGGAGGCACACGGCAACCGGGTCGACTCGTTCGCCGCGCAGGCCGCGTCCGTACCCGGCAGCGACAGCGAGAAGGCCGCCGTGAAGGCCGGGTTCACCACCACCGAGGTGTTCCCGCTCCTGCTCTTCGCGATCGGCGGGATGCTGGTCTTCCCGTCGGCCAACGACCTGCTGACGCTCTTCGTGGCCTTGGAAGTCTTCTCGCTGCCGCTGTACCTCCTGTGCGCCGTGGCCCGCCGCAAGCGGCTCCTGTCGCAGGAGGCCGCGGTCAAGTACTTCCTGCTCGGCGCCTTCGCCTCCGCGTTCACGCTCTTCGGCATCGCCCTGCTGTACGGCTACGCGGGCTCGGTGTCGTACGCGACGATCGCGCAGGTCGTCGACGGCACCGTCCAGAACGTCGACCCGGCGCTCGTCGGCACCATGGGCAACGACGCGCTGCTGCTCATCGGCGCCGCCATGGTCGTCATGGGCCTGCTGTTCAAGGTCGGCGCCGTGCCGTTCCACATGTGGACGCCCGACGTCTACCAGGGCGCGCCGACACCGGTCACCGGCTTCATGGCGGCGGCGACAAAGGTGGCCGCCTTCGGCGCGCTGCTGCGTCTGCTGTACGTCGTCCTGCCGGGCCTGCGCTGGGACTGGCGGCCGGTCATGTGGGCCGTCGCCATCGTCACCATGCTGGGCGGTGCGATCGTCGCGATCACCCAGACCGACATCAAGCGGCTCCTGGCGTACTCGTCGATCGCGCACGCGGGCTTCATCCTCGCGGGTGTCATCGCGACCTCGCCCGACGGTGTCTCGTCGGTGCTCTTCTACCTGGGTGCGTACTCGTTCGTGACGATCGGTGCCTTCGCCGTCGTGACGCTCGTACGGGACGCGGGCGGCGAGGCGACGCACCTGTCCAAGTGGGCGGGCCTCGGACGCAGGTCTCCGCTGGTGGCGGCCGTCTTCGCGGTCTTCCTGCTGGCCTTCGCGGGTATCCCGCTGACCTCCGGTTTCGCCGGTAAGTTCGCCGTGTTCAAGGCGGCGGCGGAGGGCGGCGCGGGCGCGCTCGTCGTAGTCGGTGTGATCTCGTCGGCGATCGCGGCGTTCTTCTACATCCGCGTGATCGTGCTCATGTTCTTCAGTGACCCGCGGCCGGAGGGCCCGACGGTCGCCGTGCCGTCGCCGCTGACCATGACGGCGATCGGGGTGGGCGTGGCGGTCACGCTGGTGCTGGGTATCGCGCCGCAGTACTTCCTCGACCTGGCAAGCCAGGCGGGGGTCTTCGTCCGCTGAACCGCGCACATGGCTGGGCCCCGCTCCCTCCTCGGGAGCGGGGCCCAGCCATGTGTCAGTGGGCCGAGTGGGCGGAGTGCGTTGAGGGCGCTCCGTTGGTTGTGCACTTCACCGTGGGATTCCAACGCTCGAACAGGCCGCTGGGGTTGTCCTTGTAGAGCCAGACGTGCAGGTCGTAGTGGATAGGCATGGTGGCGATGTGGCCGGGCATCGGGCCGTCGAACTTCTGACCACCGAACATCGAAGGCCTGTCGTCGTGCGTCTTCAGGCTCTGGTCGCGGTCCGGAACAATCCACTCCACTCCGGCGAGCCTGCGTGTCCCGCCCTCCCCGTCCTCGTAGAGGAGAGCCGCGGGCTTCGCCGGGTCGGTCGAGCCGTAGAGGGACTCCTTGAAGTAGTGGTAACCCATGCTGCCGTGGCCCATGGGGTCGTTGGAGCACAGGTTGGGGACGTATCCGTCGGCGACGGCGTTCGGTTCGTAGAGGTACTTCGCCGTCGCGGCGTACGCCTCGGCCAGCTGCGCCTGGACCGTCGGGTCGGCGGGGTCGTCCGCGGCGGCGTGAGCGGTGACGGGGGCCAGGGAGAGCGACGCGACAGCGGCTGTCGCGAGGGTGATGGCGGTCCTGAGAGGACTCTGGGACATGCGATGACTCCTAGAGGCGCGTGAGGCGTACGGGCCGGCGCCGGTCCGTCGGACGCGGGCCCCCTCCTCCCGCCCGAGCAGCATGTCCCGCGATCGCGAGGGGGCGCCATGCGGAGGGGGCCGACGGGCTGAACGCCGACGGGCGCGCCGTCCAGGGGAGCGCGGCGGGCCGGGCGCCGGTGCGTAGGGGAGTCGACCGGTCGCAGCCTGTGGATAACTCTGAGGCTGTCGGTGCGGAGCCCTATGGTGGCTGTCGTGGGCGAAGCACGACATACGGGGGACGACGGGCGATGAGCGGGATGGGTGGGACGGGTGTGATGACCGGAGCGGACACGACACGGACACTGGGCGAGAGCGAGGCACTGGCCACGCTCCACCGGGTCTTCGGGTACGACGCCTTCCGCGGCGAGCAGGAAGCGATCATCGAGCATGTGGTGGCGGGCGGTGACTCCGTCGTTCTGATGCCGACGGGTGGCGGCAAGTCGCTCTGCTACCAGATTCCCGCGCTGGTCAGACCGGGTACGGGGGTGGTGGTTTCCCCGCTCATCGCGCTGATGCAGGACCAGGTGGACGCGCTGCGGGCGCTGGGCGTGCGCGCCGGGTTCATGAACTCCACGCAGGACTTCGACGAGCGGCGGGTGGTCGAGGCCGAGTTCCTGGCGGGGGAGCTGGACCTGCTCTACCTGGCACCGGAGCGGTTGCGTCTGGACACCACGCTGGATCTGCTGTCGCGCGCGAAGATCTCGGTCTTCGCGATCGACGAGGCGCACTGTGTGGCGCAGTGGGGCCACGATTTCCGCCCCGACTACCTGGCGCTCTCGCTGCTCGGCGAGCGCTGGCCGGACGTCCCGCGGATCGCGCTGACGGCCACGGCCACGCGCGCGACACACAAGGAGATCACCCAGCGCCTGGGCATGCCGAGCGCCCGCCACTTCGAGGCGAGCTTCGACCGTCCCAACATCCAGTACCGGATAGTCCCGAAGGCCGATCCCAAGAAGCAGCTGCTGTCCTTCCTGCGCGAGGAGCACGCGGGCGACGCGGGCATCGTGTACTGCCTCTCGCGCAACTCGGTGGAGAAAACAGCCGAGTTCCTCTCCCGCAACGGCATCGAGGCGGTGCCGTACCACGCGGGTCTGGACGCCGGCACCCGCGCCGCCCACCAGTCGCGCTTCCTGCGTGAAGAGGGCCTGGTCGTGGTCGCCACCATCGCCTTCGGCATGGGCATCGACAAGCCGGACGTACGGTTCGTCGCCCACCTCGACCTGCCGAAGTCGGTCGAGGGCTACTACCAGGAGACCGGGCGCGCGGGCCGTGACGGACAGCCGTCCACGGCATGGATGGCGTACGGCCTTCAGGACGTGGTCCAGCAGCGCAAGCTGATCCAGGGCTCAGAAGGCGACGAGGCGTTCCGCCGCCGGGCGGCCGCCCACCTGGACTCGATGCTGGCCCTGTGTGAGACGGTCCAGTGCCGGCGCTCCCAGCTCCTGGCCTACTTCGGCCAGGACCCGCACACCCCCGCGTGCGGCAACTGCGACACATGCCTCACGCCGCCCGAGACCTGGGAGGGCACGGTCGCGGCGCAGAAGCTGCTGTCCACGGTGGTGCGGTTGCAGCGGGAGCGGGGGCAGAAGTTCGGGGCGGTCCAGATCGTCGACATCCTGCTGGGGCGCCGGACCGCCAAGGTGATCCAGTTCGACCATGACCAGCTGTCCGTGTTCGGCATCGGCGAGGAGCTGTCCGAGTCCGAATGGCGGGGTGTCGTACGGCAGTTGCTGGCCCAGGGGCTGCTCGCGGTCGAGGGCGAGTACGGGACGCTGGTGCTGACCGAGGCGAGCGGGACGGTGCTGCGCCGCGAGCGCGAGGTGCCGTTGCGCAAGGAGCCGCCGAAGCCGACCGCTTCCCGCTCGTCGTCCTCGTCCTCCCGGGGCGAGCGCAAGGCCAAGTCCGCAGCGGCCGAGCTGCCCCCGCAGCTCGTCCCCGCCTTCGAGGCCCTGCGCTCCTGGCGCGCCGAACAGGCCAAGGAACAGGGCGTCCCGGCGTACGTCATCTTCCACGACGCCACACTCCGGGAGATCGCCACGGTGTGGCCCACCTCGGTGGCCGACCTGGGCGGCATCAGCGGCGTGGGCGAGAAGAAGCTGGCGACGTACGGGGAGGGGGTGCTGGGGGTGCTCGCTTCCTCGGGCGGGGCTCCCGGGGGAGCAACTGACCCTGGCCCCGCACCCGATGAGGCACCGGACCCGGACTGGCCCGAGATGGATATGGAGCCGGAGCCGGAGGACTGGATATAGGCGCCGGGTGCCCTGTGGGGCGGGGTCGCGCGGCATCGGCCCGGCGGGCACGGTCACAGCGCGCGTGACGCGTACGCCCTGACGTCCGCGTCGGAGTCCGTGGTGGCGGTGGCGAGGGCCGCGCGGGCGTCCTCGGAAACTCCGGCGTGCCGTATGAGCGCCAGGACCGCGGCCTTGCGGACGTCGGCGTTCGGGTCACCGAGGGCCTTGGCCAGGACAGGGACGGCCACGTCGGCATCCGCGTCGGACAGCGCGGTGGCGGCGCCGGACCGGACCTGCCAGGCGGGGTCGGACTGGGCGGCGACGGCACGCGCGGCCAATGGCGCAGGGCACCCCGTGGCGGCCAACGACTCGAAGGCCGCCGCGCGGACCAGGACGTCGGGGTCGCCGGTGAGCTGATCGAGCGTGCCCTCGACGAGCTGCCCCGGGGTCACGTTGGCCAGGGCCTTGGCCACGGTCACCCGGACCTCGCGGGAGGGGTCGGTCGCCGCCCGGGTCAGGAGCTCCGCGGCATCGACCGAGACGAGGGCACGCACGGCCTCGATACGGACAGCGGTGTCGGGATCCGTGAGAGCGCCGACGAACAGAGCCGCGTCACCCAGGCGCAGGGCACGCAGGACGTCCAGGGCGGCGGCGCGCACGACGGGATCGTCCTCGGCGAGGGCGGCGGCGAGGCCGTCGCGCAGCTCCGGCTCGGACGGCAGGGTCTCGACCAGCTCGCGCAGCGAGGCGGCGGCGGTGGCGCGTACGTCGCCGTGCGGGTCCCGAAGCGCGGCGGCGAGGGCGGGACCGGTGCCGGGCGGCACGGTCTCGGTGAGGACGCTGACAGCCGCGCGCCGGACCGCGGAGGACGGGTCGTCCAAGTAGGGCCGCAGTGCGGTGAGTTCGGGCTCCTGCTCGGTGAGGGCGAGGAGTTCGAGGAGGCGGGGTGACGTGCCGTCGGTGTGGTCGAGCCCGCTGCCGTCGGGGTCGGTGACCGGGACCGTGACGGCAGGGGGCGCCGAGGCCACCGGCGCGGCGTCCCGCGCTCCCGCCGTGGCCACCCCCTCCGGGTGGACCTCGCCGAGGTGCCGGGAGGGGCCGCCGGTCGGGGTGAAGTCGGCGACGGGGACGAGGTAGGGAGCCACGGGACGGGCCGTGAACTCCATCGAGCCAGAGGGGGACTTGTGCAGGTCGAGGTGGTGGAACCAGGAGGCGTCATCGCGCGCGGGATGGTCCGTGCGGTCGTGGTACAGGCCCCAGCGGGACTCCGTGCGGGCGAGCGACGCGCGCGCGGCCATCTCCGCGCAGTCGCGGATGAAGGTGACCTCGGCGCAGCGCATCAGCTCGTGCGGGGTGCGGGCGCCCATCTCCGCGATGTCCGCACGCATCCGCTCGAAGGCTTCGAGGGCGAGCGAGAGCCGGGCGCCGGACTTCGGAGGGGCCACGTAGTCGTTCACGAAGCGGCGGAGTTTGTACTCGACCTGGGGCTGCGGGGGCCCGTCCGGGTTGCGCAGCGGACGGTAGATCAGTTCGTGCGCCTCGTGGAGTTGCTCCTGCGGCAACTTACCTTCGTAGGGCTTGTATTGGGCCGCGTCCGCACCCGCCAGGTCGCCGAAGACGAACGCGCCGATCATGTAGTTGTGGGGGACGCAGGCCAGGTCCCCGGCGGCGTACAGGCGCGGCACGGTCGTACGGGCGTGGTCGTCGACGCGTACGCCGGAAGCGGAATGGCCGCCGCACAGGCCGATCTCGGAGATGTGCATCTCGATGTCATGGGTGCGGTAGTCGTGGCCGCGCCCGGCGTGGAAGGTGCCGCGGGTGGGGCGTTCCGTGGAGTGCAGGATGGATTCGAGGGCGCTGATCGACTCCTCGGGGAGGTGGCTCAGCTTCAGGTACACCGGGCCCCGGTCCGAGGCGACCTCCGCGGCGAACTCGGCCATCATCTGGCCCGACCAGTAGTCGGAGTCGACGAAGCGTTCGCCATGCCGGTTGACCTGGTAGCCGCCGAAGGGGTTGGCGACGTAGGCGCAGGCGGGGCCGTTGTAGTCCTTGATCAGCGGGTTGATCTGGAAGCACTCGATGCCGGTGAGTTCGGCGCCGGCGTGGTAGGCCATGGCGTAGCCGTCACCGGCGTTGGTGGGGTTCTCGTACGTCCCGTAGAGGTAGCCGGAGGCGGGCAGGCCGAGGCGGCCGCAGGCGCCGGTCGCGAGGATGACGGCACCGGCGCGGACCGAGACGAACTGCCCCGTACGGGTGTTGAAGCCCGCCGCTCCGACTGCGCGGCCGTCCGCCGTCAGCACCCGCACCGGCATCACGCGGTTCTCGATGCGGATGCGCTCACGCATCTCACGCCGCCGCAGCTGCCGGTAGAGGACCTTCTTGACGTCCTTGCCCTCGGGCATCGGCAGTACGTACGAGCCGGAGCGGTGCACCTGGCGGACCGCGTACTCGCCGTGCTCGTCCTTCTCGAACTTCACGCCGTACGACTCCAGGCGCTGGACCATGGCGAAGCCGCGGGTCGCGGTCTGGCGGACGGTGGACTGGTCGACGATGCCGTCATTGGCGCGGGTGATCTCGGCGACGTAGTCGTCGGGCTCGGCGCGGCCGGGGACGACGGCATTGTTGACGCCGTCCATGCCCATGGCGAGGGCACCGGAGTGGCGGACGTGCGCCTTCTCCAGGAGGAGGACGTCGGCCCCGTGCTCGGCGGCGGTGAGGGCCGCCATGGTGCCGGCCGTGCCGCCGCCGATGACGAGGACGTCGCAGATGAGCTCCTCGGCGTCCGCGAGTGCGGGGATCTCCACGGGGGTGTCCACGGGGGTGTGCACAGGGATGCCTTTCAGGTGCTGAGGGACGTGAGGATCTCGCGGCGCAGGGCGAGCCTCGCCGGGTCGTCGTGTGCGGCGCGATCACGCGGGCGCGGCACTTCGCGTATGGCGAGGAGCCTGCCGGTGCCGCTGGGATCACCTCCGTCGACGGCGCGTTCGGAGCCGAGCAGCGCCACCCGGTCGCCGAGGAACAGCGCCTCGTCCACGTCGTGGGTCACGAAGACGACGGTCGCGCCGGTGCCGCGCAGTACCTCGACGAGGAGGTCCTGCATGCCGGCGCGGGTCTGGGCGTCGAGGGCGCCGAAGGGTTCGTCCATGAGGACGGCGCGGGGTGTCCCGGCGAGGGCGCGGGCGAGTTGGACGCGTTGGCGCTGGCCGCCGGAGACGCGATGTGGCAACTGCCGTTCGCGGCCGGTGAGTCCGACCCGGGCGAGCCAGGACTCGGCCTGCGTGCGGCGCTCGGCGCGGGGCAACCCCATGATGGACAGCGGGAGTTCGACGTTGGCACGCAGCGTGCGCCAGGGGAGGAGGGCGTCCTCCTGGAAGACGAGTGCCCGGTCGGCGCCGGGGCCCACCAGGGGTCGGCTGTCCTGGGCGACCGTTCCCGCGAGCGCGGGCAACAGTCCGGCCAGGGTGCGCAGGAGGGTCGACTTGCCGCAGCCGGAGGGGCCGACGACGGTGAGGATCTCGCCGGGTGCGATGTCGAGGTCGAGACCGTCGAGGACGGGGGCGCCGGGGCGGCCGAGCGAGGCGTTCACGAGGGAGAGCCGGGTGCCGCGAGCGGCGACGGATGTCTCAGACGAAGTGCTCATCGCGCACCCCCTCGGGAAGCGCGGCCGCCGGAGTGGGGGAGACCGGGGAGGCGTTCTTCCGCCCGCGCGGGCCCGCGACACGTGCGCGCGCCCCGGCGACGTACTCCGTGCGCGGCAGCCACCGGGTGAGCCGGCGCCCCACGCGTTCGACGGCCGTCGAGGTTGCCCAGCCGAGCACTCCGATCGTGACCATGCCGACGAAGACGCCGGGGTAGTCGACGACGGTGTAGTCCTGCCAGGTGCGGTAGCCGACGCCGTACTGGCCGGAGATCATCTCGGCGGAGATGACGCAGATCCACGAGACGCCGATGCCGACCGAGAGGCCGCCGAAGATCCCGGGCAGGGCGCCCGGCAGGACCACCGAGCCGAGCACCCGCCATCGGCCGCCGCCCATCGTGCGCACCGCCTCCTCCCACACGGGAGTCAGCGCGCGCACCGCGTGCCGGGTGGAGACCAGGACCGGGAAGAAGGCGGCGGTGCAGGTGATGAAGACGATGCCCTGTTCATTGCTGGGGAAGAGGAGGATCGCTACCGGGACGAGCGCGATGGCCGGGATCGGGCGGATCACTTCCAGGACCGGGCCGAGCAGATCCTCGGCGAAGCGGGAGCGGGCGACGAGCACGCCGGTGGCCACGCCCAGGACGGCGGCGAGCAGGAAGCCGGTGAGGATGCGGGTGAGGCTGTCGGTGAGGTCCGTCCAGTAGTCGTCGCCGCCCAGCCGGTCGCCGAAGGCACGGGCCACGTCGACGACGGTCGGGAACTGCGAGAAGCGCAGCCAGAGGTCGATGTTCAGGCTGGTCAGCAGCTGCCAGGTGGTCAGGGCCGCGGCGAGCGAGGCGGCCCTGAGGAGATACCGGGTCATGACGCCCGCTCCAGGGCGGAGGCGTACGAGATCGTGTGCGCGCCCTGGTGGTCGGCGATGTACGTACGGGCGGTCGCCGTCGTGACGAACGGCAGCAGGTCGTCGCCGTCGGTCACCCACACCGCCTTGTCGGCGAACCACAGGGTGCCGGTGGTGGCGTCGGGGACGTATGCGGCGCGCAGGGCGGTGTGATGTGCGGCCACGTAATGGAGGAGGGAGGCGGGGGATTTGAAGGTACGCGTGGAGGTGGCGCCCTTGGGCCATGCCTCGCTCGCGGCCGGTGGGGGCGAGGCGGCGAGCTGGTCGGCGTACGCGGTCGGGCCGAGCGCGCGCTCGACGTACTGGTCGTCGACGAAGGCGTCCACGTCCACGTCGCCGACGAGTTTCGCCGACTTCAGGACCGCGACGTCCTTCTTCAGGGCGGAGATCAGGCTGGGTTGCAGCGCCGGGTCGAAGGTGGCGATGCCATGAGCGCCGTTGTAGAGGTAGACGACCTCGGCGGGCAGGTCGGTGGCCTTTGCGACCTTCTCCGCCGCGGCCACCGGATGGTCGTGGAGGTAGGTCGTCGCGTCCGACTGGGTCTTCAGGAAGGCCTCCAGTACGGCTGGGCGTTTCTTCGCGAAGTCCTCGCGGGCGGTGACGCCGTGGAAGGTCGGCAGGTTCAGTTCGGCACCGTCGTACAGGGCCTTCGCCTTGCCCTGGTAGGCGAGCAGACCGGGCCAGGCGACGAACTGGGAGAGCGCGTCCGTGCTGCCCGCCGTGAGGGCCGAAGCGCCCACCGCCGGCTGCTGGTTGAGCTTCTCGATGCCCTTGTCCGGGTCGATTCCGGCGCGCTGAAGGGCCCGTACGAGGGTGCCGTCGGCCGCCGAGCCGACGCTGGTCGACACCTTCTTGCCGCGCAGGTCATGCAGCGAACGGAGCTTCGAATTCGGTGTCGTGACAATGGTGTTGAGGCCACCGCGGAGGTTGTATCCGGTGATGGAGACGAGGTGGGTGGGGCGCCCGAGTTGTTTGCCGCGGGCCGCGTTGATGAGGAGCGGGAAGTCGCCCATCGAGCCGATGTCGATCTTCCCGGCGGTCATCTGGGCGGTGATCGGGGCGCCGGTCGCGTAGTCCTGCCAGTCCACTTTATAGGTGGTGCCGTCTCCGAGGGCGTTCAGCTCCTTCTCGAAATAGCCGAGCGAGCGAAGCAGGGTTCCCGCTGTGACGGTGTTGATCGTCTTGGACTGGTAGCCGACCGTGACGGTGACCGTGGAGCCGTCATCGGATCCGGTCTCGGCGCCGCAGCCGGTGAGGGGAAGTGTGAGGGCGGCCGTGGCCAGGGCGGCAAGTGCCTTGTGTTTCATGGGAGTTCGGACCTCTCACCGGAGCAGATAGGGCATGTTGACCGTGACGGCTCCGGTGGGACAGCGGGCCGCGCACGGGCCGCAGTACCAGCACTCGTCGACGTGCATGTACGCCTTGCCGTTGCTCTCGTCGATGGCGAGGGAGTCCAGCGGGCACATGTCCACGCAGAGCGTGCAGCCGTCGATGCACTTCGACTCGTCGATGGTCACGGGCACGTCGGCCCGCTGGGGCGCCAAGGGCATGGCTGTCTCCAGGGATCGCTACAGCGAGGGGGACTACAGGGAGCGGCGCAGGAGACCGCTCATCGTGATGCGGTCGCCGCGGAAGCGGATGAACTCCAGGTCGACGGGGCGGCCGTCGGCGAGGTGGGTGAGCCGTTCCAGCATGAGTACGGCAGTGCCGCGCGGGGCCTGCAGTACGGCCGCGGAGTGCGCGTCCGCGTTCACGGCCTCCAGGGTGATGTCGGCGTGCCCGAGGGGCTGCCCCGAGATGGCTTCCAGGAGGCGGAAGACGTCGGTGTTCTCCAGGTCGGCACCGAGCAGGGCGGTGCCGAGGTCGAGCGGGATGTAGGTGAGGTCGAGGGAGAGGGGGAGGCCGTCCAGGCGGCGGAGGCGTTCGATGTAGAGGACGTCGGCGCCGGCGGCGATGCGGAGGCGGTCGGCCACGGGGGCCGGTGCGGCGACGGGGCCGACGGTGCGGACCTCGTTGGTGACCTGGCCGTGTGCGCGCAGGGTTTCCGCGAGGCCCATCAGCCGGTCGAGTCCGTGGGGGTACTTCTGGGCGACGACGACTGTGCCGACGCCGGGGAGGCGGTCCACCAGGCCCTCTGCGCGCAGCAGGTCGAGGGCTTGGCGGACGGTGTTGCGCGAGGCGCGGTAGTCGGTGCCGATGGCGGCCTCGTGCGGCAGGGTGCCGTCCGGGAAGCCGCCGGTCAGCACCTGGTGGCGGAGCAGGTCGGCGAGTTGCCGGGCCCGGTCCGCGCGCAGCCGGCGCCGGTGGGCGGCGACGGTGGTCGCGCCTTGGCCGGCGTGTTCTCGGATGCGTTCGGATGGCATGCGACGGACCATACCGACGGGGGGTGGGGCGTGGTGTTGCTGGAGTGTTGCGCCACCTTGGGGTGGGGTGGGGGGCGCGCTGACCTGGGGTTTCGCCTGTGCCTTGGGCAAGATCTGCCACCGGTGGGGTTTGCGGTGGGTGGGGCGGGGGCCAGCTCGCGGGTGCGGGTGGGTGGGGGCTCGCGGGGGGTGTTCTTCGCCCCCGCCACCCCTACCCTCCCCCACTCTCGGCTTCGCTCGAGCGGGGGACCCCCATCGTCCCTGGGGCTCCGCCCCAGACCCCGCCCCAGACCCCGCCAAGGGGCTCTGCCCCCTGGACCCCCGCTCCTCAAACGCCGGAGGGGCTATTTCTTGGCAATTCGGCCCCTTACCTCGCCCAACCCCACCCGCGTTCCCCCCGGACCCGGAGCCCAGGCCGTCAGCGTCACCTCGTCGTCGTCCTCCAGGAACGTGCGCTTGCCGTCGGGGAGTTCGAGGGTGTCGCGGCCGTTCCAGGTGAGTTCGAGGAGGGAGCCGCGTTCGGTTTCGGAGGGGCCGCTGACTGTTCCTGAGCCGTACAGGTCGCCGGTGCGCAGGGATGCGCCGTTGACCGTCATGTGGGCCAGTTGCTGGGCGGCGGTCCAGTACATGGTGGAGAAGGGAGGTTCGGAGACGACGTGACCATTGATCGCGACGGAGATGCGGAGGTCGTAGCCGCCGGGGTCTTCGGCGGAGTCGTCGAGGTACGGGAGTAGTGGGTGTGTGCGCGTCGGGGGCGCGACCCGGGCGTCCTCCAGGGCGTCGAGCGGGGTGATCCACGCCGACACCGACGTGGCGAAGGACTTGCCGAGGAAGGGGCCGAGAGGGACGTACTCCCAGGCCTGGATGTCGCGGGCGGACCAGTCGTTGAGGAGGCAGAGGCCGAAGACGTGGTCGCGGAAGGAGGAGAGGGGAACGGGGGTGCCCATGGCCGAGGGGGCGCCGACCACGAAGCCGACCTCCGCCTCGATGTCCAGCCGGACCGACGGGCCGAAGACGGGGGCGGCGTCGGAAGGGGCCTTGCGCTGGCCCGACGGGCGTACGACCTCCGTGCCGGACACCACCACCGTGCCGGACCGGCCGTGATAGCCGATCGGCAGGTGTTTCCAGTTGGGGGTGAGGGAGTCGGCGGCGTCGGGGCGGAAGATCTGGCCGACGTTCCGGGCGTGGTTCTCGGAGGCGTAGAAGTCGACGTAGTCCGCGACCTCGAAGGGGAGGTGCAGGGTCACCTCGGAGAGGGGGTGGAGGTGGGGTTCGATGGTCTCCCGGTGGGCCGGGACCGTCACCCACGCCGTCAGCGCGCGCCGTACGTCGGACCAGGCCGTGCGGCCCGCCGCGAGCAGCGGGTTGAGGCTCGGCTGCGCGAGCAGCTCGGCGTACGGGGAGCCGAGGGCGCGAGCCGCCGCGCCCGCGTCGAGTACGTGATCGCCGAGCCGGACGCCGACACTCCGTGCGGCCGGAGTCGCCGCCGGGTCCGCGGTCCGGGAGAAGACACCGTACGGAAGGTTGTGCGGGCCGAAGGGATCGCCCTCGGGGACCTCGAAGGGGGGCATCGGGTGGTGCCTCGCTTTCGTGTTCGTACTCACCATGTGATTCAGCGGGCCCACGCTCCGTGGCCCACGCGTTCCATTTCTTGGTGTTCTATGCCTTGTGATCCATGTGTTCAACGCGTTCCATGTGGTCGCGGCACACGTTACGGGGGAGTGACCGTGCTGTGGCAGTGCCTAAAGAGTTCGCAATGTCCGAATAGGCCTTGTCGGACGGGTCAATTCCGGCTTAGCGTCCTTTGGGGGACACGGACGGGGTGGGTCCGGTCCGTAGGGGGGACACGTGGGGGGACCCGTGGCCAGGAGCGCCAGCAGTGTGCCGGTCGACGCCGACCGGGATGTTCCGGGCCTCATCGTGAAGTTCGGCGACTATCCGCTGCACCACGGCGGGGTGGGCGCCATCCGCAGTCTGGGCCGCCTCGGCGTACCGATGTATGCGATCACCGAGGACCGTTACACGCCGGCCGCGGCTTCGCGCTATCTGCGCCGGGCCTTCGTCTGGCCGACGACAGGGACGGAGGATCCCGAGCGGCTCGTCGAGGGGCTGCTGCGCATCGGCCG
This sequence comes from Streptomyces sp. NPDC029292, assembly GCF_055569295.1. Lineage (NCBI taxonomy): Bacteria > Bacillati > Actinomycetota > Actinomycetes > Kitasatosporales > Streptomycetaceae > Streptomyces > Streptomyces sp. NPDC029292. The sequence goes on along the minus strand of NZ_JBVHXR010000007.1, from coordinate 153,829 downwards.
CCGCATCGGACGGCCGACGGTCCTCGTCCCGACGGACGAAGAGGCCGCCGTACTGATCGCCGAACACCAGGACGAGCTCGCGGACAGGTTCCTCTTCCCGCGCGTCGACGCCAAGCTGCCCCGCCACCTCGCCAGCAAGCAGGGGCTGCACGAGCTGTGCGTGGAGCACGGCATCCCCAGTCCGGCGGCGGCATTTCCGCAGTCGTACAAGGAGATCGCCGCGTTCGCCGAGACGGCCCCTTTCCCGCTCGTCGCCAAGAACCGCGAGGCGTTCGTGCGCCGCAGCCAGCCGGCGGTGAACGGGACGACGAAGATCGCGACCCGCGAGGGGCTGCTCACGCTCGCCCGGGACTGGGGCGAGCACCCGGGCGTGATCCTCCAGGAGTACCTGCCGAGGGAGGAGGCCGAGGACTGGATCGTGCACGCGTATTTCGACGCGGACTCGACGCCGCTCGCGATGTTCACGGGCGTGAAAGTCCGCTCCTGGCCGCCGCACGCGGGAATGACGGCGAATGCGTACGTCGTCGACAATCCGGAACTCGCGGACCTCGCCGCGCGTTTTATCAAACAGATCGGCTTCAGCGGCGTCATCGACCTCGACCTGCGCTTCGACCGGCGCGACGGGCAGTACAAACTCCTTGACTTCAACCCACGGATGGGCGCGCAATTCCGGCTCTTTGAGAACGAGTCGGGGATCGACGTCGTCCGTGCCATGCATCTGGACCTGACCGGGCGCACCGTTCCAGAGGGGGAACAGCGGGCCGGTCACCGGTACATCGTGGAGAACATCGACCTGCCGGCCCTGCTCGCCTACCGGCGCAGTGGCTATACGACACCGCACGCGCCGGCTCGCGCGAGCGGTACGGAGCTGGCGTGGCTCGCGGGTGACGACCTGCGGCCGTTCTTCACGATGCTCGCGCGCTTCGTGCGGCCGGGCGCGAAGCACCTGTATCAGCTGTGGCGGACCAACCGCCGGGGCAGCACCAACGGTTCCACCGCGAAGTAGACGTAGTACGTCCTGGGGAGGGGACTTCGTGATTCATCCGGTAGCAGTCATCGGTGCCGGGCCATTCGGCCTGTCCACCGCCGCCCATCTGCGGGCGCGCGGTGTCCCGGTGCGCGTCTTCGGCGAGCCCATGGTGAGCTGGCGCGATCACATGCCCGAGGGGATGCTCCTCAAGTCGACCCCGGCCGCCTCCAGCATCGACGCCCCGCAACACGGCCACACGATCCTCGACTACTGCAACGCGGCGGGGATACCGCGGCTGGTCACGGACGAGGACATCATCCCGGTCGAGACGTTCATCGCGTACGGGGAGTGGTTCCAGCAGAAGCTCGTGCCCGAGTTGGAGCGGGTGCGGGTCGTTTCGGTCGACCGCAAGGGCGGACGCGACGGCTCTGACGGCTCTCCTGGTTCCGGTGGCTCCGGTGGCTTTGAACTCAAGCTGGACTCGGGGGAGATGTTCACCGCGCGGGCGGTCGTCGTGGCCACCGGGCTGTCCGGGCTCGCCCACCTGCCCCCCGAACTCGCGGGCGCGGCAGCCGACGGACCCACCCCGACGGGCCCTGTCTCCCACAGCTCCCAGCACCACGACCTGACCCGGTTCTCCGGCAAGGAGCTGATCGTCGTCGGCGCGGGCCAGTCCGCGCTGGAGACGGCGGCGCTCGCGGCGGAGGCGGGTGCGCAGGTGCGGGTGGTGTCCCGCGGCAAGGGTGCCGTCGCCTTCGGCGCGCCGCCGTGGGAGCAGCCCAGGTTGCGTCCCGAGTCGCCGTTCGGCCGTGCCTGGTCCCTGTGGGCGCTGAGCTACTACCCGCAGCCCTACCGCTACCTGCCCGCCCAGGCCCGGCACTACCTGGTCCGCCGTGTGCTCGGCCCGCTCGGCGCCTGGTGGCTCCGCGAGCGCTTCGAGGGCAAGGTCGACGTCCGTGAGGTCTCCCGGATCGTCCGCGCCGGGGCCCCCGACGGCCGCCCCGTCCTCGCCGTCCAGACCCCCGGCGGCCGGGCCGGGGAACTCTCCGCCGACCACGTGATAGCCGCGACCGGATACCGCGTCGACATCGCCGCGATGGACTTCCTGGGCCACGAGTTGCGCACCGAGCTGGCGGTGAGCCGGGGTACGCCCAGGCTCGGCGCGGGGTATCGGTCCTCCGTGCCCGGGCTGTACTTCACGGGGTTGCCGGCGGCGGCTTCGTACGGGCCGGTGATGCGGTTCGTGTGCGGGACGGAGTTCGCCTCGCCGCGGTTGGCGAAGCATTTGGTGGCTGCGCACGGGTGATGTGGCGCATGGCAGCGGGGGCGTACGGCTAGGGGGGCGTACGACTGAGGTAGCCGTGCGCTGAAGAGCCGTACGGCTGAAAGAGGCGTACGTCCGTGGGGGCGCGGCTCGTTGGCTGCGCCCCCGTGCCGTCACGCCGACTTCTGCCAGGCCAGGTAGTCGGTGATCAGCTCTGGTGGGTTGGCGGCTTCGGTCGCCTCGATCTCCCAGCCCGGACAGTCCATGTCGAAGACGACGACGGGCATCGGGCGGCCGAGGATCTCCGCGAGGCGACCGCTGGTGTGGAGGTGGCGGGCGAGGTCGATGCAGGCGTCGTAGAAGTGCAGCCGGAGCAGGTCGGACTTGGCGTCCAGCTCGTCCTCTTCTTCCTCGGGCAGATCCATGGTGAGGAAGTCGTACTCACCGTCGAACCAGATGCCGATCCGCTCCACTTCGTCCACGTACAGGGGGATTCCGGTGGGGTCCTCAGGGACATTCCCGAGCATCTCGAAGCCGTCCAGGAGCCAGTAGGCGTAGTTCCAGCGGGCCTCTCCCGGGTCCTCCGGGTAGGTCTCCTGCTGGTACTGGGTCTCGGTGTTGTACCCGATCGCGACGTAAGGGTGACGCTCGTCGCCGTCGATCCGCCAGATCCGGAAGGAGAGGGCGTAGATCTCCGACTTGAAGGTCTCCGGGAAGCGCCGGATGACGTCCTCGGCCGCGGTGCGGAGGTGTTGCCGGAAGGGGGTCATTGGGTGGCGTAAGGGAGGAAGACGGCCTGAGTGAGGGGAAGTTGGGGGCCGTCGTCGGTGCTGCGACTGCTCTCTGTCCGCTCGGAGGGCTTGAGGGTCATGTCTCTCCCCGCATGTTCTCGATGAAGGCCAGTGACTCCCGTGGGCTGAGAGCCTGCGCTCGGATGATCCCATAGCGCATCTCGGGGATCTGGATCTCCTTGGGACCGGAGATCGGGCGGCTGACAAGCTGGACCTGGTTGTGGCCCACGGTGGTGCCGACACGCGGGGTGACCGCATGCCGCACCAGCCGACAGCCCGCCCCGGTGACGAGTCCGGGCGCGGGCTGCTGATCGTCGACGCGTTCGCCGACCGTGAGGTTTCCCGCCGACCTGTTTCAGCTGCTCGAGGTCGTACGGAAAGCGAAGGAGAACTCCGCCGGTGCCGCGTGCGACACATACTGCGGCAGTGGGCCGGGGCCGCAGGACTGGGAGCCGATGCCCGTCAGGGCGTGGTCCAGGTGTACCCAGACGGTGTCGCCGGGGGTCAGGTCGGTGCGGTGCCGGGCCGCGTCCAGTTGCTCGGTCGTCCAGCGGCGGGCGGAGAACCAGAACTCCGGCTCGCCCTCGATCCGTAGTCCGCCGAGCTCCGCCCAGCGCACGTCGGCACGGGCGCCGTTCTCCTGCGGGCGGACGTAGGGGGTCTGCAGCTCGTCGACCGATGATTCCCAACGGCCCAGTGTCGAGGCCGACTTGGCGTCCGGGTATGCCTCGCCGGGTCCTCCGCCGTACCAGCGCACCGCGTTCGCCGAGCGGGGCAGGCCGAGGCGCACCCCGAGCCGGGGCAGAGGCAGCCGCCAGTCGCCCTCGGGGGTGACGCGCACCGCGAGGCGGAGCCGCTCACCGTCCGAGGTCCACCGGTAGACCGTGGCCAGGCCGATGTCGCGGGCGGCCGGCGCGACCCTGGTGCGTACGGTCAGCGCCTCGTCCGTGACCTCCAGCGAGTCCAGGCGGTGCCGCATCCGGTGCAGGCCCAGCTCACGCCAGAGCAGGCCGTATTGCAGGTGGGGCTGCCAGTCCGCGCCGTTGTCGTTGTCCGTCGGGGCGCGCCACACGTCCAGGCGCGGACCGGACGGCAGCTCGACCTGGCCGATCGTGCGCAGCTCGCCGGTGCGGGCGTCGAAGGTGGCCGGGCCGAGCGTGATCAGCCGCGTGCCCGTCTGCATGCCCGTCTGTGTGCCCGTCCGCGTACCTCGCTGCGGCTGGGCGCCGCGCGCGGGCGGACGTGGTCTGTGCGGGACGGCCGTCGACTGGCCTACGGCCACCTCGTGGTCGCCCGTCAGGGCCCGTACGGTCCAGATCTGCTCGGCCGTGTCGTCCCCGTCGTGCGCGGGCGGCGGCGGGAGCTTCACCTCGGTGCTCTCGCCGGGTGCGAGGGCCGGTACCGGGAGCGGGCCGTGGGCGACCCTCTCGCCGTCGACCTGGTACGACCACTCGAAGGTGAGGTGTGACAGGTCGCGGAAGTCGTACAGGTTGGAGATTCGCACCGTCCCGCCCCCGGCCTCGCGCCCGCCCGCTATGCGGACCGGGGCGATCACCGCCTTGTAGTCGGCCAGGCCGGGGGACGGGGTGCGGTCGGGGAAGAGCAGGCCGTCGCAGACGAAGTTGCCGTCGTGGAGCTCCTCGCCGTAGTCGCCGCCGTAGGCGTGGTCCAGCTCCGGGTGCTTGATGCCGTGGTCGATCCACTCCCAGACGAAGCCGCCCTGGTTGCGGGGGTAGGCCTCGAACAGCAGCTGGTAGTCGGCGAGTCCGCCGGGGCCGTTACCCATGGCGTGCGCGTACTCGCACAGGATGAAGGGCAGCCCGCGACGCTTGAGGGTGCCGCCGTCCAGGCCGCGGCCGATGCGGTCGACCTCCTCCTGGGTGGCGTACATCCGGGAGTACATGTCCGTGTCGCGGCAGCTCGGGTCGCCCTCGTAGTGCACGAGCCGTGCGGAGTCCCGACCCTGGATCCACTCGGCCATCGCCGTCAGGCCGCGGCCGGTGCCGGCCTCGTTGCCGAGCGACCAGATGATCACCGAGGGGTGGTTCTTGTCGCGCTCGACCATGCGGGCGGCGCGGTCGAGCAGGGCGGGGGTCCAGCGGTCGTCGTCGACGGGGTTGTCACGCCAGTCCTGCTCGATGAAACCGTGGGTCTCGAGGTCGCACTCGTCGATCACCCACAGGCCGTACTCGTCGCACAGGTCGAGGAAGGCGGGGTGCGGCGGGTAGTGCGAGGCGCGCACGGCGTTGACGTTGTGGCGCTTCATCAGCTCCACGTCCTCGCGCATGGTCGCCAGGTCGAGGGTGCGGCCCCGCTCCGCGTGCCACTCGTGCCGGTTGACGCCCCGGAAGAGGATCGCCCGCCCATTGACCTTGATCAGACCGTCCTCGACCGTCACCGTACGGAAGCCGATACGGAGGGGGACGCGCTCGCCGGGCGTGGCCAGGACCGCGTCGTACAGCCGGGGCGTCTCCGCCGTCCATGCCTCCACCGGCACGGTCACCGATTCGCCCGTCGGGACGTCGATCCCGAGCTCCGGTACGGTCACCCGGCCCCCGACCTCGCTGTCCACCCGCAGTGTCCCGGCCCGAACCGTGTGGTCGTAGGAGGCGTGCACGAAGAAGTCACCGGCCGTGCCCCGCGGGCGGTGCAGCAGCGTCACGTCCCGGAAGATGCCCGGCAACCACCACTGGTCCTGGTCCTCCAGGTACGAGCCGGACGACCACTGGTGCACGCGGACGGCCAGCACGTTTCCGGACGGCTTCAGCAGGTGCCCCACCGCGAACTCGTGCGGCAGGCGGCTGCCCTTGAAGTCGCCGAGGAGTTCGCCGTTGAACCACACCCGGGCGCAGGACTCCACGCCGTCGAAGCGCAGCAGCGTGTCCCCGTCCTCCGGTCGCCAGCCGTCCGGCAGGTCGAAGGTGTGCAGGTGGTCCCCGGTGGGGTTCTCCGTCGGCACGCGCGGCGGGTCCACGGGGAAGGGGTACAGGTGGTTGGTGTAGATCGGCGTGCCGTACGTGTCCTGCGTGCCGTACGTGCCGTACGTGCCATGCGCGCCGTTCTCGCCCTGGAGCGCCCAATGGCCGGGGACCGCGATCCGGGGCCAGGCAGAGGCGTCGTATCCGGGTGCGGCGAAGGACTCGTCCTCGGCGTCGGCCGTGGGCGAGAGCCGGAAGGACCAGTCGCCGTTCAGGGACAGCCGGGCCGCGTCCGAGGCGGCGTACCAGGCGCGCGGCGGAAGTGCGCCGCTGCCGGGCGAGACGTCCTCGACGTACGAGAAGGGGGCGTCCTCGACGTAGGAGGAAGGGTCGTCCTCGGCGTGCGAGAAGCGGGCGTCCTCGGCGTACGAGGAGGGGGTGGAGGGCATGACATTCCTCTGCCAGATGGTGAAAGAGGGGCGGCAGCGGTGTCGCTGCCGCCCCGGGGTGGCTCAGGCGCGGTAGGAGCCGATCGAGGACAGGGCGGTCAGGGCCTTGTTGTTGTAGTCGAACAGGGCCTGGTTCTCCCAGTTGTTGCCGGAGGTGGAGTCGGTCGGGTCCCAGCCGTTGCCGGTGACGGCCGTCCAGAAGCCCTCCCAGTAGACGTAGCCGAGGCCCATGCTGTTCGGGGTGGCGGCGACGGTGTCGGCGACCGCCCTGACCCACGCGTCCTGGCCCGCGGCGGTGGCCGGGTAGCCGGAGGTGAGCTGGCTGCTGGAGTTGACCAGGTTGCCGAAGCCGTCCTTGTCGGTGAGGGTCCACGGGTAGGCGGTCTCGGCGACGAGGGCGGGAGTGCCGTAACGGGCCGTGACGTAGGCCAGGTTGGCGGAGAGGTCCGTGAGGGCACCGTGCCAGTACGGGTAGAACGACATGCCGATGACGTCCCAGGCCACGCCGCGCGACTTCATGTTGTCGAAGAACCACGTGTACAGGCTCTGCGTGCCGCCGTTGGACAGGTGCAGGATCGTGCGGATGCCGGAGGTGCTGGCCTTGGCCGCGCTGATGCCCGACTTGAGGAACGTGGCCAGGTTGTCCAGGTGGTTGTAGTCGCCGTCCGGCCAGAGAATGCCGCCGTTGGTCTCGTTGCCGATCTGCACCAGGTCGGCCGGGGTGCCCTGGGCGACCAGGGCGCTGAGGACGTCGTAGGTGTGGTTGTAGACGGCCGTGGAGAGCTGCGCGACGGTGTAGGCGGACCAGGCGGCCGGCTTGGTCTGGTTCGCCGGGTCGGCCCAGGTGTCCGAGTAGTGGAAGTCGATGAGGAGCTTGATGCCCTTGGCCTTCAGGCGGAGGGCCAGCGGGAGGATCTTCGCCTTGTTGTTGTAGCCGTCGGCCGGGTTGACCCACACCTTCAGGCGGGCGTGGGTGATGCCGGCGGTGGCCATGAGCGCCACGGCGTCGGTCTGGACGCCGCTGGACGAGTAGTAGACCCCGCCCTTCGCCTCGGACTTGGGCAGCGACGAGATGTCGATGCCGCGGATCGACAGGGAGGTCGCGGCGGAGGCCGGGGCCGCGGTGGCGCTGAGGACGGCTGGGACGGCAGCGGTGGCGGCGGCGGCCTTGAGCAGGGTGCGACGGCGCATGGCATTCCTTTCGGTACGAACGTGCGAATGTGCGGGGTTCGGGCGAAGGAGTGAGCGCGGGACTCCGGTGGGGGTCCCTGGCGGGGTCTGCATGGAGGGAGGTTCGTCGGCGTCCCGTGGTCGGACGCCCACAGGGTCGGCCCCGTGGGCGCCCGTTGCCCGGACGGAGTCGTCCGGAGTCCGCCCACCGGACCGGGTCAGCCGCGGTAGCGCCCCAGGGTTTTCAGGGCGGGCAATGCCTTGTCGTCGAAGTCGAACAGCGCCAGGTTCTCCCACGCGTTGCCCGACGTCGGGTCCGTCGGGTCCCAGCCGTCACCCTCGCGGTACGTCCAGACGCCCTCCCAGTAGCAGTAGCCGAGGCCCTTGCCGTCCGGGACGCCGGCCTGCAGGTCCGCGACGGCGCGCAGCCAGGCGGCCTGGCCCTCGGGGGTCGCGGGGAAGCCCTCGGTGAGCTGGTCGGGGCTGTAGAGGATGTCGTTGGTGGCGTCCTCGCTCTCCAGCGTGAACGGGTACGCGGTCTCGGCGATCACGATCGGCTTGCCGTAACGGGCCGCGAGATCGGCGAAGTTGGCGGCCGCCGTCTCCACGCTGCCGTGCCAGAACGGGTAGTACGACTGGCCGATGATGTCGAAGTCGATGTCCAGTGCGACCGCGTTGTCGAACCACCAGCGGGACGTGCCGTTGTCGCCGCCCGAGGCGATGTGCAGCATCGTGCGGACACGGGGCGTGGTGTCGCGGGCGGCACGCAGGCCGGACTTGAGGAACGCGGCGAGGGTCTCCCAGCCTCCCCCGTCCCCCCAGTTCTTGCCCTCGGGCCACAACATGCCACTGTTGATCTCGTTGCCGACCTGGACGAGGTCGGCGGGCGTGCCCTGCCGCTTCAACGCACCCAGGACGTCGGCGGTGTGGTCGTAGACCGCCCGCGTCAGGCCCGCCACGTCCAGGTCCGCCCATGCGGCCGGCTTGGTCTGGTGCGCCGGGTCGGCCCAGGTGTCGGAGTAGTGGAAGTCGATCCAGATGCTGATGCCGGCCTGCTTCAGGCGCCGGGCGAGCGGCAGGATCCGCGCCTTGTTGTTGTAGCCGTCGGCCGGGTTCACCCAGACCTTCAGGCGGGCGTGGGTGATGCCCGCGTGGGCGAGGATGCGGACCGGGTCGTCCTGACGGCCGTCGGTATGGCGGTAGACGGCGCCGTGGGCCTCGTCCTTCGGCAGCGAGGAGATGTCCATGCCACGGATCTCCAGGCGGCGACGGTCCGACGCGGTGCCGGTGCCGGTGCCGGTCGCGGTGCTCGCGACGGCGGGCGCGGCGCCCAGGACGGGCACTGCCAGCGCGGCGGCGCCAGCGGCGGCGAGAACGCTGCGTCTGCGCATATCAAGGTTCCCTTCACAGAAACGGCTCTGGGATGACACGGGTGCCGCCGGGGGCGGCGTACTGCTGTGGGAGGCGAGCAAGGGGCACTCGGACGCCCGCGCCGCGGTGATGCGCTGCGTGGCGGGAGCCCGGGGGCCGTCCCCCTTCGGTTTGAGCCGAGGGGGTGGTGCGCATCGGCCGAAGCCGAAGGGTTCGTGCCTTCGGCCGGAGCCGAGGGACTCGTGCCCTTCGGCCGGAGCCGAGAGGGTCCTGACCTCGGCCGGAGCCGAGAGGCGGCCAGGGCGGCTTCTCAGTGCGGGTCGCGGAAGACCTCGACCGCGCCCGCCGGGACGGCGACCCGGCTGCCGTCCGGCAGAAGCACCTTCACCTCGGCATCGGTGTGGTTGATGGCGAAGTGGAAGGTGGGGACGCCCGACTCGCCTTCGCGTACGACGAGTTCGACGTCGCGGGGCAGCCCGGCGGGGGTGATGCCGGCGTCGGAGAGGGCCAGGTCCACGACGGCTGCCAGGTCGGCGCCGGTCAGTCGGGTGGCCAGGTACCAGGCGGCGCCGTCGCCGAGCGCGTGCCGGGTGAGTGCGGGGTGTCCGGCCATGCGGCCGTCGGCGAAGGAGGCGATGGTTTCGCAGCCGTTCGGGACGACGAACTCGGACCAGAGATCAGCCTCGTACGTCTCGTCCTGCCCGGTGCGGTCGGTCTCGGCACGTTCGGTCCCGGCGTGTTCTGCCCCAGTACGGTCGGTCCGGGTGCGTACGGTGACGCTCTCGCCCGGCAGCAGCGGGTTGAACTCCTCGATGGTCAGGCCGAGTACGTCGCGCAGCGCGCCGGGGTAGTGGCCGGGATGCACGGCGTCGTTCTCGTCGACGATGCCGGAGAAGAAGGAGACCAGCAGGGTGCCGCCGCGCGAGACGTACCGCTTCAGGTCGGCGGCCAGGGCGGCGGGCGCCGAGTACAGCTGGGGCACGACGAGCAGCGGGTAGCGCTCGGGGTCCAGGTCGGACAGGCCGGCCGGCGGCAGGAAGTCGACGGTGAGGTGCCGGTCGTACAGGGCCTCGTAGAAGGCGTCCAGGCGTTCGCGGGCGTCCAGGCCCTCGCTGGGCCGCCATTCCAGGCTCTGCGCCCACCAGGACTCCCAGGACCAGACCATGGCCACGTCTCCGCGGGTGCGGGTGGAGCGCAGCTCGGCCAGGTCCTCCAGGCGGCGGCCGAGGTCGACGACCTCCTTCCAGACGCGGGTGTCGGTGCCGCCGTGCGGCAGCATCGACGAGTGGAACTTCTCGGCGCCGCGCCGGGCCTGCCGCCACTGGAAGAACATCGCGCCCTCGGAGCCGCGGGCGACATGGCCCAGGGAGTTGCGGGCCATCTCGCCGGGACGCTTGGCCGGGTTGTGCGGCTGCCAACTGATGCCCGAGGTGGAGTGTTCGAGCAGCAGCCAGGGTGCGCCGCCGGCCACCGAACGGGTCAGGTCCGCGGTGAGGGCCAGGTTGACGTGGGTGCGGCGGCCGTCGGTGATCAGGTAGTGGTCGTTGGTGACCAGGTCGACCTCTTTGCCCCAGGCCCAGTAGTCGACGCTCTGACACTGGCTGGGCGCGACCATGAAGTTGGTGGTGACGGGCACGCCGGGGGACAGCCGGTGCAGGATGTCGCGTTCGGCGCGGAAGTTGGCGCGGGCCTGGGCGTCGGCGAAGCGCTGGTAGTCCAGCTGCTGGGCCGGGTTGCCCACGGTGGGCGTCGCGCGGGGCGGGGTGATCTCCTCCCAGTCGCCGTACAGCTGGCCCCAGAAGGCGGTGCCCCAGGCCTGGTTGAGGGCACCGAGCGTGCCGTATCGGTCCTGCAGCCAGGCCCGGAATGCGGCCGCGCAGGTGTCGCAGTAGCAGGCGAGGACGGGGGCGCCGTACTCGTTGTGGACGTGCCACAGCGCGACGGCGGGATGGCGGCCGTAGCGCTCGGCGATCCGGGTCGTGATCTGCGCGGCCGCGGCGCGGTAGTCGGGGTTGGAGTGGCAGATGGCACCGCGGGAGCCGAAGGCGAGCCGGACTCCCTCACGGGTGACCGGCAGTGCCTCGGGGTGGGCGCGGTAGAACCAGGCGGGCGGCACCACGGTCGGGGTGGCCAGGTCGACGGAGATCCCGGCCGAGTGCAGCAATCCGATGACCGTGTCGAGCCAGTCCCAGTCGTACGCGCCGGGCCTGGGCTCGATCCGGGACCAGGCGAAGACGCCGAGAGAGACCACCGTGACACCGGCCTCCCGCATCAGCCGTACGTCCTCCGCCCACACCTCCTGCGGCCACTGCTCGGGGTTGTAATCGCCCCCGTAGGCGAGTGGCAGGTGGTCGTGCGGGGCGGCGGAGGGCATGCGTTGCTCCCAGTGGATCGGCTAGGTTATGCCAGGCAATTCTGTGAGCGTGCACAGAGGTGCTTGCGGTTGACATCGGCGAGCAACAAGTAGGTAACCCCACGCTTCATCCATTGACAAGAGACTGAAACAATTTTCTACTGTGCACGATCACAGAGCCGCGCGGCCCTCGCGCACAGCCCCTCGGACTCGTGTCGGCAACCCCTTCCCCCCCACGGCGGTTGCAGCGCGCACGGGACATCAGAGGCCGGCTCGTTCTCAGTCAGGGGAGATGAAGATGTCGATCCACCGCCGCCAGATCAGCAGGCGCACCATGCTCGCCGGGGCCGCAGCCCTCGGTCTCACCAGCACCCTCGCCGCTTGCGGTTCCGACGACGGCTCCGGCAAGAGCAGCGGTCCGGTGAAGCTGACCTATTGGTCCTGGGCGCCGAACATGGACAAGGTCGCCGCGATCTGGAACAAGAAGAACCCCGACATCACGGTCACGGTGTCCAAGCAGGCGAGCGGTGGCGAGATCGTCGCCAAGCTGATCACCGCGAAGAAGGCGGGCAACGCCCCCGACCTCATCCAGGTCGAGTACCAGTCCCTCCCGACGCTGGTGTCGAACGAGGTCCTCGCGGACATCTCGAAGTACGCCAAGTCCGCCAAGTCCGAGTTCGCCGAGGGCCTGTGGGCCATGGTCACGCTCGGCACCGACGCGGTCTACGCGATACCGCAGGACTCCGGGCCGCTGATGTTCTACTACCGCGAGGACCTGTTCAAGAAGCACGGCCTGACCGTCCCCACCACCTGGGACGAGTTCGCCACGACCGCCCGTGCCGCCAAGAAGGCCGTCCCGGACGCCTACTTGACCACGTTCTCCTCCAACGACTCGGGTCTGTTCGCGGGCCTCGCCCAGCAGGCCGGCGCCAAGTGGTGGACCGTCGACTCCAGCGGCAAGTGGACGGTCGCCATCGACGACGACGCCACCAAGAAGGTCGCCGAGTTCTGGGGCGGCCTGGTCCAGGAGGGCGCCATCGACAACCAGCCGATGTACACCCCGGCCTGGAACAACGCCCTGAACAAGGGCACCCACCTCGCCTGGGTCTCCGCCGTGTGGGCGCCCGGTGTGCTGGTCAGCTCGGCCCCCGACACCAAGGGCAAGTGGCGCATGGCCCCGCTGCCGCAGTGGAGCGCGGGCGAGAACGTCACCGGCAGCTGGGGCGGCTCCTCCACCGGTGTCTCCACCGACTCCAAGAACGCCGAGGCCGCGGCCAAGTTCGCGAACTGGCTGAACACCGACCCGGAGGCGCTGGCCGCCCTGGTCAAGGAGGCCGGCATCTACCCGGCGGCCACCAAGGGCCAGTCCGGCTCCGTGCTCACCACGCCCGCGTTCTTCCCGAACCAGACCGACTTCTACGACACGGCCGCCAAGGTCGCCGCGACCACGGCCGCGTCTGCCTGGGGCCCGAACGTCCAGGTCGCCTACGACGCCTTCACCGACGGCTTCGGCAAGGCCACCAAGGCGAAGAAGGAGGCGCAGTTCGTCTCCGCTCTGAGCACCATGCAGTCGAAGACCTTCGCCGACATGAAGAAGCAGGGCTTCAAGGTGACCGAGGCATGACCAGCACTCCGCTCAAGGGCTCCGACCGTCTGACGGTCGGGCCCTTGGCGGACGGCTCCGCCACGCCCGTCCGCCCCCGCCGCTCCCGTCGTCGTGGCCGCAGCGCGCCGTACTGGTTCCTGGTGCCGGCCCTGCTGCTGTTCGCCGCCTTCACCATCGTGCCCATCGGGTACGCGGTGTGGCTCAGCCTCCACAAGGTCCAGGTCTCGGGGATGGGGCTCGGTGAGGGGGCCCGCCACGAGGTCTGGAACGGCATCGGCAACTACACCGCCGTGTTCGAGAACTCCGAGTTCGGGCACAGCGTCCTGCGCGCCTTCGGCTACGGCCTGATCGTCATCCCGACGATGCTCGGCATGGCGCTGATCTTCGCGTTGATGCTCGACACCCCGCAGGCACGCAGCGCCAAGTTCGCCCGGCTCGCGATCTTCCTGCCGTACGCCGTACCCGGCATCATCGCCGCGCTGATGTGGGGCTTCCTGTACCTGCCGACGGTCAGCCCCTTCTACTACATCCTGCGCGAGTTCAACCTGCCCCAGCCCGACCTGTTCGACGGGGGCAACCTGTACTTGTCCTTCGCGAACATCGCGGTGTGGGGCGGCACGGGCTTCAACATGATCGTCATCTACACCGCCCTGCGCGCGATCCCGGCCGAGATCTACGAGGCCGCCAAGCTCGACGGCGCGTCCAACCTGAAGATCGCCCTGCGGATCAAGATCCCGATCGTGCTGCCCTCGCTGGTGCTCACGTTCTTCTTCTCGGTCATCGCCACCCTTCAGGTGTTCACCGAGCCCAAGGCGCTCAAGCCGCTGACCAACGGCCTCTCCAACACCTGGAGCCCGCTGCTGGCCATCTACGACCAGGCCTTCGGCCAGTCCGACATCTACAGCGCCTCCGCCACCGCGGTGGTCCTGGCCCTGGCGACCTTCGTGCTCTCCTTCACGCTGCTGCGCATCTCCGACCGCTACACCCGGGAGGACCGGGCATGACCCCCCTCACCCTCACCGCCACCGACAGCCTGCCGGGACGGTCGAAGCCGAAGCGCATCGCCTGGGTGCCCACCCTGGTGCTGATCCTGGGCTCGCTGTACTGCCTGATCCCCGTGGCCTGGGTGGTCATCGCGGCGACCAAGGGCAAGGGCGAACTGTTCTCCACGTTCACCTTCGCCCCCGGCACCGGCTTCTTCGCCAACCTGAAGGAGCTGAGCTCCTACCGCGACGGCATCTACTGGCAGTGGATGGCCAACTCCGCCTTCTACGCGGGCTTGGGCGCGCTGCTGTCCGCCGCGGTCTCGGCCGCGGGCGGCTATGCGCTGGGCCGGTTCGCCTTCAAGGGGCGGGAGTTCATCTTCAAGCTGATGCTGGCCGGCGTGCTGGTGCCCAGCATCGTGCTGACCGTCCCGCAGTACCTGCTGCTGTCGAAGATGGGCCTGGCCGACTCGTACTGGTCGATGCTGCTGCCGTCGATCCTCTCTCCGTACGGCGTCTACCTGGTCCGCATCTACGCGGCCGCCTCGGTGCCCGCCGAACTCCTCGAAGCCGCCCGCATGGACGGCGCGAGCGAGTGGCGGATCTTCTCGCGGATCGCGGTGCCGATGATGATGCCGGGCCTCATCACGGTGTTCCTGTTCCAGTTCGTCGGCATCTGGAACAACTTCCTGCTGCCGTACGTGATGCTCGCGGACGACACCAAGTTCCCGCTCACGCTGGGCCTTTACACCCTGCTGGCCCAGGGCGCCTCGCAACCGGCGCTCTACACCCTGGTCATCATGGGATGCCTGCTGGCGATTCTGCCGCTGATCGGGCTCTTCCTGGTGATCCAGCGGTTCTGGTCACTGGACCTGCTGAGCGGATCGGTCAAGGCTTGAGTCAAGACGTCAGCCAAGTACTGAGCAAAGTCCTGAGCCGAACTTTCCCGCACCGCACCTGACCGGCAAGAACGAGGAACATGACCACCAGTCCGAACGGACGCCGCAAGCCGCCCACCATCCACGACGTGGCCCGGGAGGCGGGCGTTTCCAGAGGCACCGTCTCCCGGTTCCTGAACGGGGGCCACTACGTGTCGCCCGCCGCGCGCAGCGCGGTGGAGTCGGCGATCAGGAAGACGGGGTACGTCGTCAACCGGCACGCCCGCAGCCTGAGCACCGGACGGTCGGACTCGGTGGCGTTCCTCCTCACCGAGCCGCAGGAGAAGTTCTTCGAGGACCCCAACTTCAACGTGCTGCTGCGGGGTTGCACCGAGCACCTGGCCCGGCACGACATCCCGCTGCTGCTGATGCTGGCCTCGTCCAAGGACGACCGCCGTCGGCTGACCAGGTACATCACCTCGGGCCATGTCGACGGCGTGCTGCTCGTCTCCAACCACAGCGGCGACCCGGTCGCGGCCGAACTGCGCGACGCCGGGATCCCGTTGGTGGCCTGCGGCAAGCCGCTCGGCCTCGGCTCCAGGGTCAGCTACGTGGCGGCCGCCGACCGCGACGGTGCCCAGGAGATGGTCCGCCACCTCATCGCCTGCGGCCGCCGCCGCATCGGCATGGTCACCGGGCCGCTCGACGCCCCGGGCGGCCCCGACCGCCTGGCCGGCTACCGCGATGTGCTCGCCGAGGCAGGCCTGCCCCACGACCCGGCGCTGGTGGTGGAGGGCGACTATCGCCGCAGCGGCGGCGAGGAGGCTGCCCGCCGGCTGCTGGCGCAGGCCCCCGACATCGACGCGGTGTTCGTCGCCTCCGACCTCATGGCCCTGGGAGTCGTCAACACCCTGCAGCAGTCCGGGCGTTCGGTACCCGATGACATCGCTGTCGGCGGCTTCGACGACTCGGCCGCGGCCACCTCCATCACCCCGGCCCTCACCACCATGCGCCAGCCCTACGACCGCATCAGCGCCGAAATGGTCCGTATGCTCCTCGCCCAGATCGCCGGCGAGGACACGGCGGGCGTGATCCTGCCCACGGAGTTGGTCGTACGGGAGTCGGCGTAACCGGAACAGAAGTCAACGCATGTGAAGGCAGCAGCCGTCCGGTTCGCGTCGAGTCCAGGGGGGCTTTCCATCCGTATTCTCTGATCATGGCCGCACCCCTCGCATATTCACTCATCGCCACCGACCTGGACGGAACGCTGCTGCGCGGCGACGACACGCTCTCCGACCGGTCCCTTACAGCGCTCGCGCGGGTGGCGGCGGCCGGTGCCCGGCATCTCGTCGTCACCGGCCGGCCCGCCCCGAGGGTGCGGCCGCTCCTCGACGACCTCGGCTCCACGGGACTCGCGGTGTGCGGACAGGGCGCGCAGTTGTACGACGCCGGTGCGGACCGTCTGCTGTGGTCCGTCACCCTGGACCGGGGGCTGGCCGAGACCGCGCTCGGCAAGATCGAGGCCGAGGTGGGCCAGGTGTACGCGGCCGTCGATCAGGACGGCGTGGACGGCCTCACGCTCATCGAGCCCGGCTACCTCATGCCACACCCCACCCTGCCCGCCGTACGGGTTGGACGGCGCGACGACCTCTGGGCCGAGCCCATCAGCAAGGTGCTGCTGCGTCATCCCGCCCTGGCGGACGACGAATTGGCGTCGACGGCGCGCGCGGTGGTGGGTTCCCTCGCGTCGGTCACCATGTCGGGGCCCGGCACCGTCGAACTCCAGCCACTCGGCATCACCAAGGCGACCGGCCTGGCGCTGGCCGCCCGGCATCTGGGGCTGAGCCCGGCGGACACCCTCGCCTTCGGCGACATGCCCAACGACATCCCCATGTTCGACTGGGCCGCCCACGGCGTCGCCATGGCCAACGCCCACCCGGAGCTGAAGGCGGTGGCCGACGAGGTGACCCTGTCGAACGAGGAGGACGGCATCGCGGTGGTACTGGAACGGCTCTTCGGGGCCCAGGAGAAGGCCCGGGAGAACGTGTCTCAGTAGGCGCCGTTGACGTTGTCGATCGACCCGTACTTCGCCGCCGCGTAGTTGCACGCCGCCGTGATGTTCGCGACCGGGTCGTAGGGGTCCATCGAGGTGCCGGGGACGTGGTAGGCCTTGAAGGTCGGGTCGATGACCTGGAGGAGGCCCTTGGACGGTATGCCGGCGGCGGCGTTGGAGTCCCAGTTGTTGATGGCCCGGGGGTTGCCGGAGGACTCGCGCATGACGTTGCGGTAGATGCCGTTGTAGGTGCCCGGGATGCGCGCCTTGCCCATGATGTCCAGCGACTGCTTGATCCAGCCGTCCAGGTTGTTGGCGTACGTCTTCGCGGAGGCGGGGGTGGCCGTCGTCGCGGACTTGGTGCTTGCCTTGGTCGTCGAGCCCAGCTTCACGGTCTTCGTGCCCACCGTCAGCGTCAGGCCCGGGGGGAGGACCGCCGGGTTCGCACCGATCACCGCGCGGTTGGCGTCGTACAGCTTCTTCCAGCCGCCGCTCTGCGGGTACTTCTGCGCGATCTTGGACAGGGTGTCGCCCGCGACCACCTTGTAGGTGACGAGCTGGACGTCGGTGATCGTGACTGTGGCGGCCTTCGTGACCTGCGGCGCCTGCGTCGGCTGGGCGGCGTGCGCGCTGGTCGCGCTCACGAGGGGGAGGACGAGCGCGGCTCCGCTCGTGCCTGCGGCGATCATGCAGCGGGTGAACGGGCTGCTGGTCTTGGGGCGGCTGTGCTTGCCTCGTGCGGGCATGACGACATTCCTCTCCGGCGCCTGCGGGGTGAGCTGTCGGGTTCGGGCGGGAGGTGCCCGGCCGCGCGCTGGGCGCGGCTTCACCCCTAGCCGTTCCGGTGTCCGGACCGGCGGCTTACCTGGGTCCCCCGCTCCTGCCGTGCGTGCGTGGGTGGGTGGGTTTCCGGGCGGCGGCAGGATTCGGCGATCCGCTCGGATCGGGGCGAACGTATGCGAGAGCACATGTCGGGAACAAGCCCCGAATTCATGGATCAGTCCGTTTTAACCTCGGAAAAGGACGGGATGAATTGCCCGATTGTGCCGGAATGTGATCCTCAACTTGCCTTCCGCGAAGGGGGAATCGAGGTGGCGGGGTGCGGCGTCGAGATGGCTCCGGCGTGACCCAATTCACGCGACCAAGGCCCATTAAAGCGGCAATGCATTCAATTCGGGCATTACGCTCCGACCGTCCAGACCGGGGAGTGCCGGGGAGGAGCCGGGCGCACCTCCCACGCGGAGAGGTCCGTGTCGGGGTCGTCGTCGGGGAGGCGGCCCGCGTTGGGCTTGAAGTAGAGGCCGTAGCCCCAGTATTCGGGGAGTTCGTGGCACATCAGGTCGGGGTACGGCCCGAACTTCCGTCCCCCGTAAGCCCTGTTGATCCGCGCCACGGCCTCGCCCCGCGAGATCCCGAAGCGTGTGACCATCTCGTGGGCCATCTCCCGGAAGTAGGCGAGCATGCCCTCGTCGAGGTCCATCAGGAATTCACCGGTCCGCGCCATGGTGCTCAGGATTGCCTACCGCCCCCCGGGGGCTCCAGGGCCTGGCCCGTCCGGCGGATCATGCCGGAGACGGCCCTCGGCCCGGCCGTCGCGGGGCCGTCGCCGAACCCTAGCCCGCCGTTCGCGGGATCCTCTTCTCCCAGGTGCGGTGGAAGACCACCTCGTCGCCGTCCTTGCAGATGACCTCGTTGGAGGTGATGAAGTCGTCGGCGTCGCAGGTGATTTCGGAGGTGGTCGAGACGCGGGCGTCCCAGGGCAGGTCCGGGCGGTGGAGGCGGATCGACCAGGTCGAGCGGGTGCGGGCCGAGAGCGGGTCGGAGTCGTTGATGGTGTACGTCTCCAGGGCGTCCTCCGTGAATTCGAGGCCGTCGGGGTAGACGCGGGTGCCTCCGTAGCGGGGGTCGACCTCCAGGCGCCACTCGCCCTTCGCGACATCGCGTACGACCAGGCGTTCCGGGCGGGGTTCGTCCAGGGTGGCGGGGAAGACCACGCCGAGGGACTCGGACTGCTCCGGATCCTCGAAGGTGATCGAGGGCGCCGACTCCTTTGCCCGTACGGGGAGTTCGAGGGTGCTGCCCGTCGGGTCCAGGGTGAGGCCCGCCTGCGAGCCCGGCTGGGGCCAGATCCAGGGCCAGTACGCGGAGGAGACGGAGAGCCGGATGCGATGGCCCGGCGGGAACGCGTAGCCGATGCCGTTCAGGTCGAAAACCACGTCCTCCGTAGAGCCCGGTTTCCAGGGGACCGCCTGGTCACGGCCGTGGCGCGCTGACAGGTTCAGTGCACCTCGGGTGACGAGTGTCGAGGAGCCGTCGGGGGCCACGTCGCAGAGGCGGGCGATCACCTGGCCCCGGGGCACCGGGGACGTCAGGCGCAGGCGGACCCTCGGGCGGCCCAGGATCCAGATCTCCTCCGCCACCGCGAACTCGAAGCACGCCGATCTCGCGTCCTCCTCCCGCTGGTCCGGGGGCAGATCCGCGTCGTTTCCGAAGGGGGAGAAGCGGCCCGCGTCCACCCCCGTGTGCTGGGGCGAGCGGACCTGGACCGGGGCGCCCTGCAGCGCGTACGAGACCGGCGTCACGGAGGGGGAGGGCCAGGCCGGATCACCCACCCAGCGGCCGGGGAGGGTCGGGTACGTCGTCGCCGGAGGGTGCGCGTCCATGACGTACGAGCGCAGCAGCGGCTGTGACATCACGCCCGTCTCCGTGCCGCGCAGCCAGTGGTCCCACCATCTCAGCGTCTCCTGGAGGAAGCCGATCGCCGGGCCCGGCGGCAGGCCCCGGTCCGGGTACTGGTGCGACCAGGGGCCGATCACGCCTCGTACGCGGTCCGGCGGCAGGTTCTCGACCAGGCGCAACACCGTGTCCCGGTACGGGTCGTGCCAGCCGCCGACCGCCAGGACGGCCGCCCGGATCGCGCCGTAGTCCTCGCAGACGCTGCCGTGGCGCCAGTACGCGTCCCGGGTCTGGTGCGCGAGCCAGGTGTGGAGGAACGGGTCCACCGTCTCCAGGCGTTTCACCCACATGTCCCGCCACATCACCTCGCCCACGTGGACGGGGTCCGGCGGCCGCGAGACGAACGCGAGCATCGTGGCCGCCCAGGCGTGCATGTCGACGGCGAGGACGGAACCTCCCATGTAGTGCACGTCGTTGTCATAGCGGTCGTCCGCGGAGCAGACCGTGACGATCGCCTTGAGCGGCTCGGGCGCGAGGGCCGCGATCTGGAGGGAGTTGAAGCCGCCCCAGGAGATGCCGAACATGCCGACCTTGCCGGTGCACCAGGGTTGGGACGCGAGCCAGTTGACGACCTCCACCCCGTCGGCCAGCTCCACGTCCGCGTACTCGTCCGCCGGCATGCCCTCCGAGTTGCCGTGCCCGCGGACGTCCACCCGCACGGAGGCGTAGCCGTGGCCCGCGTACCAGGGATGGCGCTGCCAGTCGCGGGGCGCGGTCCAGTCCGTGAGGCGGTAGGGGAGGTATTCGAGGAGCGCCGGTACGGGTTCGTCGGTCAGCGGGCGCCATACGCGCGCGTACAGACGTGTGCCGTCCGGAAGGGGGATGAGGACGTCCTCGTGAGTCGTCTCGTGGGGGAAGGACGTACGGATGTGCATGAGAGGGACCCCAGTGGCTTCAGTCGAAGACGGTCGAGGCGAGGAAGAGGACGAGGTACGGGCGGAGGCGGCCGCGCTCCTCGGGCGTCACGCGGGAACTGCCGAACATCACCGCGAAGTGGACGACCGGCGCGATCACTGAGATGAGGGTGAGGAGCGAGATGGGGGTGAGGAGATCGACGAAACGGCCCATCGTCAGCCGGCCGACGGCGGTGAGGAGTACGGCGAGTACGGCCACCGCCGGCAGACCGAGGATGATCAGGCGGACCGCGCGGCGCATCGCGCCTCGGGCGAGCGCGAATTCCGCCGTGTGTGTGCGCCCGGCCAGGTGACGGCGGCCCATGACGTACTGGACCAGGCCGAACGCCATGCCGATCGCGGCCGCCGAGAAACCCCGGTGCCGGCCCTTGTGGTCGCCGAGCCGGCCGGTGATCAGGGGACCCGCGAACGCGCCGGTCTTGATCGCCGGGCCCGCCCAGGTCATGGTGGGGGTCGGCACCGCCATGGAGTAGTGGCCGCAGGCGATCAGGGCCAGGATGGCCTGCGTGCCGAGGAACGAGAAGCGCTCCCAGACCTCCAGGCCGGACAGGGTCAGCAGGCCCCTGGGCCGGCCGAAGAAGGCATGGTCGTCACCCGGAGGGGGCCGGCTGCCGGGCTCGGTCTCGACGGTGCTGCGGGACACGGCCACCCCCCTTCCGGGTACGTCAGTACATGCCACTTTTCGGGTACATCAGTTGATGTCGCCGCATGTCATTTCGTATTGGCTGATCATGAACATACCGCCGGTGATCCGATACCGCCCGAGC
Organism: Streptomyces sp. NPDC029292; assembly: GCF_055569295.1. Taxonomy (NCBI): domain Bacteria; kingdom Bacillati; phylum Actinomycetota; class Actinomycetes; order Kitasatosporales; family Streptomycetaceae; genus Streptomyces; species Streptomyces sp. NPDC029292. The sequence goes on along the minus strand of NZ_JBVHXR010000007.1, from coordinate 132,606 downwards.
GTGGGGGGTACCTCCTGCTGGAGCGAAGTCGAGCAGGGGACGGTGGGCGCTCGTGGTGATCGAAACGTGACCGGATACGCTGACTTGAGTGATGGCAGCGACACATCGACAAACCGTGTCATCGACCGAATGATCGACCGAGTTCGCCATGTGATCGTCAGCAGACAGGAGAACCTCTCGTGACCGTCGTCGGGCCGTTCGGGCTGAGCGTGCGGGACCAGGCTCTCGAAGCCGATGTCCAGGCCGGATTGGCGGCTGTCGAGGAGGGCTTGCTCGAAGTCACCAAGAGCGAGGTCCCCTTCATCACGGAAGCCGCCCAGCACCTCCTGCGTGCCGGTGGGAAGCGGTTCAGGCCGCTGCTCGTGATGCTCGCCGCGCAGTTCGGTGATCCCTACGCGCCGGGTGTCGTGCCCTCGGCCGTGGTCGTCGAGCTGACCCATCTCGCCACGCTGTACCACGACGACGTGATGGACGAGGCGGACGCGCGGCGCGGGGTGCCCAGCGCGAACCACCGCTGGGGCAACTCGGTGGCCGTCCTTACCGGTGATTTTCTCTTCGCGCGCGCGTCGCACACGTTGGCCGACCTCGGGCCCGAGGCCGTCCGCATCCAGGCCGAGGCCTTCGAGCGGCTCGTCACCGGGCAGATCCTGGAGACCGCGGGGCCGCGCGACGGGCGCGACCCGGTCGACCACTACCTGGACGTGCTCAGCGGCAAGACCGGCTCGCTGGTCGCCGTCGCCTGCCGGTTCGGCGCGATGATGTCGGGGGCCGACGAGACGGTCGTCGACGTGCTGACGCAGTACGGGGAGCGGCTCGGTGTCGCCTTCCAGCTCGCGGACGACGTGCTGGACATCGCGTCCGACTCGCACGAGTCCGGGAAGACGCCGGGGACGGATCTGCGCGAGGGCATCGCCACGCTGCCGGTGCTGCGGCTGCGCGAGCGCGCCGAGCGTCTCGGTCTCGCCGAGGACATCGCGCTGTGCGAGCTGCTCGACTCCGACCTGACGGATGACGCCCGGCACGCCGAGGCGCTCGCCCGGCTGCGCGCCCATCCCGCGCTTGAGCAGGCCCGGCGGGACACCGTGCGGTACGCGGAGGACGCGCGGGCCGCGCTGGTTCCGCTGCCGGAGTGCGATTCGAAGGCCGCGCTGATGGAGCTTGTGGATGCGGTGGTGCACCGGGCCGGGTGAGGTCTGGGCCCCGCTGTCCGGTGGCGCGCGTGCCCACCGCTGCGACAGCTGGTCAGTAGCCTCCTCCCGAGCTCGTCGCCGTCATGGCCTTCGCGCCTGTCGGTGTCACAGCGAACCACGTGCCGTCCACGCCCTGGCCGTAGGCCTCCTTGGGCTCGTCGTCCTTGGCGTAGCGGTAGAGGGGCCAGCCCGCGAGGGTGAGCTGGGTGGTGCCGTCGGTGCGTTTCACCGTGGACACCAGGTTCTTGTCGATGCCCTTGGTGGTGACGCCGCCCTGGGGGGTGGCGGCAGGCCAGACCAAGGCGCAGGTGCCGTAGCAGGTGACCTTGGTGGGGTGGGCGGAGTCCGCGTCGAAGCGGTAGAGGACATAACCCTTGCTGTCGGTCACCACGGTGCCGACGTTCTTGACGTCCGCGGTGGTCAGCGTGGCGGTCGCCGACGGCGCCGTTGAGCTGCCGCTCTTGCTGCTGCCGCCGCCGCTGCCCCCGCCCCCGCTCCCGCATCCGGCGAGCGTCAGTGCCAGGATCGCGGTGCCCGTGGCGGCGTAACCGGTGATGTGTCTGATGTCCGTGTGGTGCGTGGTGGCGAGCATGGCGACCCCCTTGGTCGATGCCGATTGCTGCCACTCAGATGTACGGATTCGGGCTGGTTTTCGCTTGCCCAGACGGAAGTGTGATCCAGGTCACATAGTTGGATTGAGTCCAGGCTCGGATTCAGTCCGTACTCAAGCCCGGAAGCTGACGCAGGGGGTGTCAGCTGAGATACGGGGAGAAAACAGAATCATGGGATCGAACGCCACGTTCACCACGCGTCGCAAGAGCCTGATCCTGACCGGTGTCGCGGTTGCCGCCGCGGCCGGTGTCGCCGCCGCCGTCATCCCGGCGGTCGCCGACAGCGGCAGCCACAGCCACCGTGCGAGCCACTCGATGCACGGCGACCAGACCATCGTCGCGCAGAGCGGAGTCATGGGCGGCAGCGGCGGCACCATCCTCGCCACCAGCCTCAACGGCGCCAACGAGGTGCCCGTCCAGGGCGGCCCCGCCGTCGGCGACAAGGACGGCGCGGCGCTGGAGTTCATCAAGGTCAAGGGCAACAAGGTGTCCGTCGCCGTGACCTGGCGCGGCACCGGCAAGCCCACCCTGCTCCACATCCACCAGGGCGCCAAGGGCACCAACGGTGGCGTCAAGGTCGACTTCACCAAGCTGCTCGACAAGATCAAGGGCCACCATGTGGTCGGCACCGTCAAGATCGAGGACGCGGCGCTGCTCGACGCGCTGAAGACCGACCCCGGTGCGTTCTACGCCAATCTGCACACCGCCGAGTTCCCGGGCGGCGCCGTCCGTGGCCAGCTCCACAAGGTCACCACGTCCTTCGACTTCCGGCACGCCCTGAACAACTTCCAGGCGTCGGTCGTCAAGGGCAAGCAGATCTACGAGTGCAAGCCGGCCGAGGGCGGCGGCTACGCCTTCGCCCAGCGCGACGTCGCGGCCCTGCTCGGGGGCAACATCGCACACTCGTTCGTCAAGCCCAACTCCGGTACGCCGCAGTGGGTCGCACCCGACCGCAGCGCGGTCACCGGCGCGCTGATCTCCAAGACCCCGAACGGCGACACGAACATCCCCGAGCTCGACCTCAAGGCCACCCAGTCCGGCAAGCACCACGGCCTGCTGGCCGGGACGCAGGAGATCCTGCGCCTCAACACCGTGGGCGGCGTCGCCCCGGCCGGGTCCTGCTCGCCGGGCACCATCGTGGGCGTTCCCTACCAGGCGGACTACGTGTTCGTGCAGCGTTGACCGACTGACGCCCGCCGGCGGTGTCTCCCGCGACCCTTACGGGTTGGGGGAGGCACCGCCTCCTCATGTCATACCGCAGCAGTACGTGGAGTTGCGCCCGGGGTCTGACGCTTCTTGTCGGCCGATTTGGTCAGATGGAAAGCACCACTCCTCACCGATTCGGGTGAGAATGGCGGCTCAGGGGTGGAACGCGCAGGGACGGTAGGCCGCCGCCGACGACGGAGGTAAGGCACACATGGCACCGTACGAATCCGACGACACGCTCGTCGACGAGGCCGATGACGTGCGCGCCGGCCGACGCAAGGCCGCGCGCTACGTCGTTCCGGTCGCGGTGGTGGGGGTGGCGGCGGCGACCATCGGGCTCGTCCCGGCGCTCGCCGACTCCGGCGACCCCAGCCTGCCGAAGATCACCGCTCAGCAACTCATCGAGAAGATCGCCAAGTCGGACGTCCAGCAGCTGTCCGGCACGGTCAAGATCAGCACCGATCTGGGGCTTCCCAGCCTCGGCGGCCTGGAGAGCAGCTTCGCGTCGGGCGCCGCCCAGGGTGGCGGCGGTTCGTCGGCCGATCCGTCGTCCAAGCTCCTCGAACTGGCCTCCGGCACCCACACACTCCGCGTCGCCTCCGACGGCCCGGACAAGGGCAAGATCTCTCTCCTGGACAGCGCCGCCGAGTACAGCGTCATCCACAACGGCGACGACGTATGGGCGTACGACAGCAAGTCGAACGAGGTCTACCACGCGACCGCGCCCCAGTCCGAGAGCCAGAAGGACAAGAAGGCGACGAAGGACGACGTCCCGGCGACGCCCAAGGAACTCGCCGACGAGGCCCTCAAGGCGGTCGACGACACCACCTCCGTGACCGTCGACGGCACCGCGCAGGTCGCGGGCCGTGACGCGTACAGGCTGCTCATCAAGCCGAAGCAGTCCGGCTCCACGGTCGGCGCGATCAGCATCGCGGTGGACGCGAAGACGGGGCTGCCGCTGAAGTTCACGCTGACCCCGACGAGCGGCGGCGCGGCCGTCGTGGACGCGGGCTTCACCCAGGTCGACTTCTCCAAGCCGGCCGCGTCGACGTTCGACTTCACCCCGCCCAAGGGCGCCAAGGTCACCGAGGGCGACCACACGAAGGCATCCGAGTCCGCGCAGAAGTCCGACCAGGGCCTGGGTGCGGGACTCGACGGTCTCAAGACCCTCGGCAAGGGCTGGAACTCCATCGCCGAGTTCGACACGGGCGGCCAGGGCGTGCCGTCGGGCTCGTCCGGCAACAGCAATGTCGACGGGTTCCTGAACTCCCTCGGCGACCACGTCACCGGCAAGTTCGGCAAGGGCACCGTCTTCTCGACCCGCCTGGTCAACGCGCTGATCACGGACGACGGCAAGGTGTACGCCGGTGCGGTCACCAAGGACGCGCTGGTGAAGGCGGCCAACGCGGCGGCCAAGTAAGTACCGTATGAGCAGGACGAATTGAGGGAGCCCATGGAGGAGCCGGCCGCCGCGGACCCGGAGGCGGTGATCGCCACCCGCGCGCTCACCAAGCGTTACCGCGGCGGACAGCTCGCCGTCGACGGCCTGGACCTGACCGTCCCGGCGAGCAGCGTCTTCGGCTTCCTGGGGCCGAACGGCTCCGGCAAGACCACGACCATCCGCATGCTGATGGGCCTGATCGAGCCGACCTCGGGCACGGCACGCGTGCTGGGGCAGCCCATGCCCCGCAGCGCGCGGGCCGTGCTCCCGCACGTCGGCGCCCTCATCGAGGGCCCCGCGCTGTACGGCTTCCTCTCCGGCCGTGACAACCTCATCCGGTACGACGCCGCCGATCCGACCGCCGACCCGCGCACCCGGCGTACGCGCGTCGCGACCGCCCTCGACCGGGTCGGGCTCACCGCGGCCGCCGGGAAGAAGGCGAAGGCGTACTCACTCGGTATGAAGCAGCGGCTCGGGCTCGCGGCCGCGCTTCTCCAGCCGCGCCGCCTGCTCGTCCTGGACGAGCCCACCAACGGCCTCGACCCCCAGGGCATGCGGGAAATCCGCTCCCTGGTACGGGAGTTGGCCTCCGACGGCACGACCGTCTTTCTCTCCTCACACCTGCTCGACGAGATCGAGCAGGTCTGCACGCACGCGGCCGTGATGGCGCAGGGGCGGCTCATCACCCAGGGTGCGGTGGCGGATCTCGCGGCGGGTGCGCGGGGCCGGCTCGTCGTCACCACTCCGGACCCCGGGGACGCGGCGCGCGTACTGAAGGAACAGGGCGTCGCGGATCTCGTCGTGACGGAGACGGGCGTGAGCGCCGAGCCTCCGGACCGCGAACTCGCCGAGCTGAACGCCGCGTTGGTCACGGCGGGCGTCCGGGTCCGCGGCTTCGGGGTCGAACGGGCCTCGCTGGAGGACGCGTTCGTGGCGTTGACGGGGGAGGGGTTCGATGTCGCGGGCTGAAGTTCTGTCGCAGGCCGAGGTCATGTCGGAGGCTGAAGCCAGGCGTGCGCCGAGCCTGTTGTGGACGTTCGGACTCTTCCGCAGCGAACTCGTCACCACCTTCCGGCGCTGGCGGACGATCGCGCTGCTCGGCGTACTCGCCGCCGTACCGATCCTCATCGGCGTCGCCATCAAGATAGAGACGAGCGACGGCTCGGCGGCGGGCGGTGGCGGCGGCGAAGGACCGGCGTTCATCTCGCAGATCACCAACAACGGTCTGTTCCTGGTGTTCACCGCGCTGGCCGCGACGCTCCCCTTCTTCCTGCCGATGGCGATCGGCGTCATCGCGGGCGACGCGATCGCGGGCGAGGCGAACGCCGGGACGCTGCGCTATCTCCTTGTCGCGCCCGCGGGCCGTACTCGCCTCCTCCTCACCAAGTACGCGACCACGATGACGTTCTGCCTGGTCGCGACCCTCATCGTGGCGGCCTCGGCGTTCGCGGTGGGCGCGCTGCTGTTCCCGCTGGGCGAGCTGACGACGATCTCCGGGACCCGGATCAGCTTCGCCGAGGGACTCGGGCGGGCCCTGCTCATCGCCCTGGTCGTCGCCGCGTCACTGATCGGCGTCGCGGCGCTCGGCCTGTTCATCTCCACGCTGACGAGCAGCGGCATCGCGGCGATGGCGACGACGGTCGGGCTCCTCATCACCATCCAGATCCTCGACCAGATCCCCCAGCTCCACGCGCTCCAGCCGTACTTCTTCTCCCACTACTGGCTGTCCTTCGCCGACCTCATGCGCGACCCGGTCTACTGGGACGATCTGGTCCGCAATCTCGGCCTTCAGGGGCTGTACGCCGCCGTGTTCGGGTCGGCGGCGTGGGCGCGGTTCACCGTGAAGGACATCACGGCGTAAGCGCGTCCTGGGTGGCCTCGTGCGGGAAGCGGGCGAGCTGCGGGTCCTGTGCGAAGAACGTCTTGGCGCGCGCCAGCGCCTCGGTGTCGTTCAGTACGTCGCCACGCCGGCTGCCGTTGCCGAGCAGCACCCCGCCGAAGCGCATCTTCATGTACGCGGCGGAGTTGTTGAGCGTGCCGATCAGCGGCTCGGCGACCACCGGCTCGTCGTCCGCGAGAGCGGTGACGCCCCAGAGCGTGCGACCGGCCAGGGTCGCCTTGAAGTCGACGCCGGGTGTGCGCAGCCAGCCCGACCAGTAGTCCAGGTAGCGCTTGGTGAGGCTGGAGACCGAGTACCAGTACAGCGGCGAGGCGATCACGATGTCGGTGGCCGCGAGCGTGGCGTCGAGCAGCAGCGTCGGGCTGCTCCCGGCGGGAGAGTGCACGTGGTCGCTGTCGCGCCGCAGGTCCACGAAGTCGGGCAACGGATGCTCGGAGAGGCTCAGCCAGCGCTGCTCGACGTCTCCGGACAGCTGCTCGGCGGCCTTGCGGGCCAGCAGCTCGGTGTTGCCGTCGGTGCGGCTGCTGCCGAGCACGAACAGGAAGCGGCGGGTCATGGGTCCCCCTTGGGCGCGGCCGACAACTACTTGCACACACATTAGATGCGCACGCAAGTATCTGTCTACTGGGCGTTGCGCACGATGACGCGGAGGTCTTCGGTGTGGAGGCCGTCGACGCGGTCGAGGATCCGTGCTCGGCAGCCTCACGGGGTGCCGACGGCTCCGCGGCCTCCGGCGCGTCCATCGCCCCCGCGACGCTCGGAGCCTCCGGCCGAGGCGGGCGCTCGGGTGGGCGGTCGGTCACGTAAAGGCAGTTGATCACCCTGACCGAGCGTCGCGCACCGGTTACCGCCCGGGCGCGCCACCCCCGCCGCCCGGCTGCGGAGGCCGCTGCGCGCGCGGGGGCTGCCCGGGCGTGGCGGGTTTGGGCGCCGAGCCGGGGACGGGGCCGCTGGGGGTGGCCGAACCCCGGACGGACTGGCGGCGGGCGGCGCCTGCGATGGGGTTGCTGGGGGCGGGCGTCGACGGAGCGGCCGTCGGGGGAGCGGCCGTCGCGGGACCGGCTGCCTTGGGACCACCCGTCGGCTTCGAGGCGCCCGGCGTCGGCGTGTGACCTGTCGGCGTGGAGGCCTTCGCAGTCGGACCGGCCGAAGTCGGACCGGCCGAAGTCGGACCGGCCGCAGTCGGACCCGTCGGTGCGGGCCCCGTCGGCGTCGGGTTCGGTGAGGTCGGTGTGGCGCTCGGGCCCCCCGGTCCGCCCTCCGTCGCGCGGTGCCTGGCCAGGTGGGAGCCCTGCAGGGCTGTCGCCATGAAGCCGGCCGAGACGTTGCCGCTCTCCGGTGGGGCCGTCTTGGGGTCGAGGGCGGTCAGACGGGCCATGTCGTCCCGGGAGAACACGTTGCCGGGCAGCATGCGGGAGGCCGCGCCGGTCACGTCGACCGTCTGCTTCTGGCCGGCCGCCTCGAACTCCAGGCGGTAGCCCAGGTATTGGCGGTCCTTGTCGAAGAGAAGCTCCCCGCGGACCTGGCCGCCCGAGTCGCGCGCCCAGGACTCGACGGAGTCGAGGGCGTGCGGGAGCCGGGAGACGCGGCCGAGGCAGGCGACGTACGCGTCCCCTTCGATGCCGAGCGAGCGGCCCTGGTCGTCGAGGGCCGCGACACGTACCTTGCCGTCGGGCGCCGTCACCGTCGCGACCTCGCCGAGGCGCCGGTCGGAGTAGGTCACCAGGCGCCCGTCACCGCCGTACTCGGCGTCGTGCGCGCGTCGCAGCGCCATGTACTGGGCGTCGTTCTTGAGCACGAACGGCGCGTCCTTGCCGACCATGGACACCTTCGCGTCCGGGTTGGCCTGCAGGATGATCTCCGCGTTGGCGATGGCGGCGCCACCGACCCCGGCGATCACCCAGTCGTTCGCCGCCCGCGGGTTGTAGTCGCCGTCGCCGACCTCGTCGCCCATGAGCACGCGGCCCGGCGCGGCGGCGCGGGCCCGTTCCCAGGCCGCGGTCGCCTGGAGGGTCTCGGCGGCCCCGGCCACGCGCGGGTCGCCGGCGGCGCGGAGGGCGTCGGCGACCCGCGGGTCGGCGAGCGCGTCGAGCGATGCCGCGGCGCGGCCCTCGCCCGCGGGCAGCGAGAGCAACTGGTCGCGCGCCCGCAGCGCCTCGGGCGTACCCGCCGCGGTGAGGTGCTCCGCGAGGACCCCGGTGGCCTCCGGCACGGTCGGCACCTGGCGGTTGGCCCCGGGGATGATCTCGGGCGGGATACCGGTGGCGACGAGCGGGGACCCCTGCACCTCGACCTTGACCGGGGACGAGCCGTCGGCCGGGGTGATCTCGGCGATCAGCCGGCCCTCCGCGCCGATACCGAGACCGGCGCGCCCGTCCACGAGAGGGCCGCGGGCCGCCGCGGTGTCCTCCCAGAGTTGCAACGCCGGCAACGGCACCCGCTGCTGGGGGCCGGCGAACTGGTACGGGTCGCCCATGCCGCTCTGCCGCAGATGCCGCACCTGGTCGGCGGACTGCACGATCGCCTCGATGGGGTCCACGTGCCACCGCCCCCGCGCGTCCACCAGCAGCACGTCGGGGTCGCGCCCGGCGAGCGAGGCACCGCCGCCGATCATGACCTGGCGCTGCGGATACCGGCCCTCGGGCAGGGTGGCCTGCTCCGCGCGCAGCTCGTCCAGCGTCCGGCCGCTGAGCGCGGTGCGCTGCTCGGCCACCGCGGCGGCAGCCTGCCCCAGCTCCTCGCGGGGGATCGGCGTCCCGTCGGCACGCAGACCCGGCATGGGGAACGACGGGCTCGCCCCCAGCGCGGACACCTGCGTGTCCTGCGCCCGTGCACGGGCCTCGCCCAGCGCCCGGGCGTCCTCGGGGCCCAACCGCTCGATGGGCACGGCGAGTTCGGCCATCGCGTCACGCGCCGGCTCCCGCAGATGGGGGCGTGCGATGTCCAGTCGTACGTTCGCCGCGTACTGCTCGACGGAGTGCGCGGCGGTGTCGTGGGCCGGGGAAACGGGCCGCAGACCCGAGTCGTCGATCAGCACGGAGAATCGGTCGTGGGCCTCCCGGCGCTCGGGGGCGCCGACCGACGCGTCGTTCATGCGCGTCGCCAGGTAGTTGAACTCGCCGACCCGGCCCAGGTCCTCCTCGGACAGCCGCGGGTGCGCGGGCAGCGTGGCGCCGGCCGCCAGCAGGTTCTCCCGCGGCGCCGTGCCGTTCACGGCGGCCCGGTCGCGCACGGCGAGCAGCTCGCCGACCTCGCGGCTCAGCACCTGGCCGAGCCGCTCGGGCGGCAGTCGGTCGGAGAGCTGCATCACATAGCGGTCGTACGTGGTGTTGGTGAAGGTCCGCGACAGGCTTCCCTCGGGCAGCGGGGCCGTGTCCAGGCGCAGTTCCAGCGGCTTGCCCGCGGTGTCGCTCAGCGCGAAGAAGCGCCGCCCGTCCTCTTCGACGAGGTTTCCGCCGCGCAGCCGGTCGGCGTACAGGTCCCGCAGCACGACGGGCAGCGCCGCCTCGGCCTGGGCGAGCAGCCGTCTTTCGTCGGTGCTCACGTTCACTGACGTTCCCCCGTCCAGTGTCTTGATTCCCGTAGGATCATGACATGTTGATCGCTCGTTCGATGCAGGAAGCGCACCTCTACATGGACCTCCACGCCTGTGCGTGCGGCGCGGAGGAGTTCGATCGGCAGCACCGCCTGGAGGACCGGGACGGGGTCCTGGTCACCGTGTACGAGGGCGTGTGCCCGCAGTGCGGTCGTACGCGCTCGTTCGAGTTCGCGCTCTCCGGCGAACAGCCGCCCGCGCCACCGGTGTTCGGCGGCCGGGAACCCTCGCGGATCATCGACCCGGGAGAGTTCCTGTGGATCGGCGACCGGGTGTCGACCGAGTCGGGGCTGCGGCTGCTGAACACACCGCTCGCCGAGCACCGCGAGATCCGTCCGGCCACCGCGTACGCGATCGCCGCGTTCGAAGAGGTCGCCAAGTTCCTTCCGGAAGGCGCCGACCGCATCCCCGAGGAGCGGTTCACCTCCGAGCGCGGGCGCGAGGTGTACGCCAAGGACCCGACGCGGTTCACGCGCAAGGAGATCGACGCGGCGCTGGAACTGAAGCGGAAGATCCTCGCGGACATCGACCGGTTCAGCCCGCCGCAGGGCTGAGCGGTGCTCGCGGGGCCACCGGCCAGGCGCCCAGCAGCGTCGCTCACGCGCCCAGGTCCAGCAGCAATGCCATGACCCCGACCAGCGTCGCGCTGCTCACGATCTCCCGGCGGGCGATCATCCCGGGAATCTCGGCCAGCGGGATCCACTCCAGCCGGTCGGACTCGTTGCGCTCGGTGGGCTCGCCGATCCGTGCCGCCCCGTCCGCGCGGAACACGAAGTGCTGGGAGTCGGTGATCCCGCCCGCCGGCTGCGCGTACATCAGCTCCCGCATCGATTCCGGGCGCCATCCCGTCTCCTCCTCCAGTTCCCGTGCGGCGGCCTCGACGGGCTGCTCGCCGTCCTCGACCAGCCCCATGGGCAGTTCCCAGGCCCAGGTGTCCGTGACGAAGCGGTGGCGCCACATCATCAGGACCCGTCGACGGTCGTCGACGGCCGCCGTCACGGCGAGGTCCCGCAGGCGTACGACGTGGTAGTCGCAGCGGACGCCGTCGGGCCGTTCGACGTCCAGTGAGCGCAGCCGCACCCATGGCGTGTCGTGGAGTGTGTGCTCGCCGTGGACGGTCCACCGCATGTCGGTCCTGCCTCCGCTCACTTTTCGATTTCCCTGTACGGGCGCCGTGCTCGGCCACGATGACGTCGATCAGATCGCGACCCGCTCACCTCGCGGGTCCGCCGCCCCCGCCCGGCGCTTGTGCCGGCCGGGGAACGCGCGGTGGCGTCGAGGGCGCGGCGTTGCCGGCGGCGGCGCCCGGGACGGCGGCCGTGCCCGAGCCGGAGCGGATCCTGCCGGCGGCGGCCGTACGGATGGTGGCGTCGTTCTGCCGGAAGGCCGGTGACATCTCGACGGGGCCGCCCGTGCGGACGGCCTGCCCCGGACCGGTGGCGGGCGCACCCGTCGCTGTCCGTACGCCGAAGTCCCCCCGCTCGGACGTGATCAGCCCCGTCGCGAGCCTGCTCTCCACCAGTCGTTCCGCGTTCTCCCGCCCGATGGAGAAGCCGCGCCCCGAACTGCTCTGCGCGTAGATGTCCTTGATCATGCCTTCGGGCGCCATGCGCCCGCCGTACCAGTCGCGGCCCGCGTCGAACTCGGCGCGTCCTTGCTGCCAGCGGTTCGCGTTCTGGGCCAGGGACTGCTCGACAGGCACCTCGACCGACAGCATGACGCGCTTGTCGTAGCCGTCCTGGCGCAGGTCTTCGAGGAGCTTCCCGGTCCGGTCACCGTCACGCAGGAGGGTGTCGTAGAGGAGGTTGTGGCCCTCGGACCTGGCCCACTGTTCGACGACGCTCAGGAGGTACGCCGATTCCCGGTGCGTGAGCGAGGCCATCTCGGCCGGTGAGACCTGTCGGCCGTCCGGCAACTCGCGGGCATGCGGGGCCAGCTGAGGAGCACCCCCGTGCTCGAAGATGGCCACCTTGAGCTCATCGGGATCGAGGACCACGTAATCGCGTACGTCGACACCGTGCACCTCGGCCAGCGCGCGCCCCAACTCGCCACCCTGTCCCTGCCATTCGGCCAGCCCGCGCAGTGCGCCGCCCTTGCCCGAGCCGGGCGCGCCCGCGGTGAACAGGGCCGCGTGGCCGTCGCGGGGCAGCCCTTCGCAGCGGGACTTGAACTCGTCGAGGATCGCGGCGTGCATGCGTTCGCGCTCGGGGGTCCAGAGCACTCCCTCCCGGTGCTGCGCGAAGGTGTCCCGGTCACTGGGTCCCAGTTCGCCGCCGAGGGAAATGCGGCTCTGCAACTCCTTGTACAGGGTGCGGTATTCGGGTGTGAGTCCCGTCTCCGGCCCGTCGGGTGTCATGACCGCCGCCCCTTCCCGTCGGTCAGGTCCGCCCGTTCGATGCGTCGCTGGATCTCCTCCACGTCCTCGCGCGTCAGCTGTCCGAGCAGGCGGGCCGCGGCCACCACCAGCATCGTGTTGTCCTGGTGGGTCGGCTCTGTATGCAACTCGTCCACCTCCTCCTCGGCCTCGAAGGGCCAGGAAGCCACGGTGGCGATCATCTGCTCGCGCTCGACCAGTCCGGCGGCGTAGAGCCCTAAGTAGGCGCGGAGGGAGGGGGTGGTCGCGTCGTCGGTGGGAGAGACGCGGGGGATGTCGGTCATGAGAGGTGGTTCCTCCTGGTTGGGTGGAGGGGGAGAGGCGCGGGACAGCCGGCGGTCACCGGAATGCGGCCTCGCAGGAATCGGAGTCGCCGTAGGCCTGTACGGCGCCCCCGGTGTCGTACGGTTCGGCCGTCGGAGCCGCCTTCGCCCGGTGGCTGCCCGCCTTGCACCCCGCGAACGGCCCGCTGGGCGACCGGAGTTCCGCGAACACGGGCCCGACGTGGTCGCGGTGCCAGACGGCGGGGCCGGACGCGCCCGCCGCCGGGTCCGTGAGCTCCTGCCAGGCCAGCCACAGGCCGTGCAGCCGGGCGACCGCCTCCAGGTGTTCCCACCAGCGCGGGCACCACGGCTGCTGGGAGGTGACCTCACGGCCGTAGACGGGCAGGAGCAGGTCGGACACCCAGACGGCCAGGCCGCTCATCTCCTCGGCGTACTCCTGGCCGTCGAGGTAGAGGATGAACGGCGGGGCGGCGGGAGCTTCCTGCTGGAGCTGCTCGGGCTCGGAGGTCATCGGGTGATCCCTTCGACGGCACGGGCGGTGATGGCCTTGACCTCGGCCTGCGCCGCGATCTGGATACGGTCGGCGCCGGGTTCGGCGTACCAGGGGCGCAGCCGGACCAGCGCGGGCTTGATGCCGGTGGCCAAGAGCAGAGCGGTGCCCTTGGGCAGGGCGCGGATGCGGTCGGCGGGCAGGATGCGCTCGAGACGGTACGAGGTCGAACGGGACCGCCCGTCCTTGCTCTTGGACCAGCTGACCGTCGACACGTCGTGCTCGCCGACCAGCCGGGAGATCTTCTCCACGAAGTCCGCGTCGTCCAGGCCCGCGCCGAGCAGCTTGATGGTGGCGGCGCCCCACAGCGCGTCCATGCCGGCCTCGCCCCACACCCGCGATCCCTGCCGGTAACTCTGCAGCAGCGTCACGATGTTGATGCCGCGGGAGCCGAAGTGCGAGTACAGGTCCGGGAGGTCGGAGATCCGGCAGACGTTGGCCGCCTCGTCGAGCACGGCTGTCATGGGGGGATCGAGCCGCCCTCCCATCCGCTCCGCCGCCACGACTCCCGCACGCAGTACGGAGTCCGCGGCCGCCGCGATGACACCGGCCGCCGAGCCGCCGCCGTCCTTGGAGAGGAGGTAGAGCGTGTCGGTGGACAGGACGTGCCGCTCCGGGAAGAACTGCGGCAGGTCCGGGTCCGGGGTCACCCAGGCCGCGATGGAGGGGTCGAGCAGACAGGCCACGCACTGGCGGGCCGTCTCGTAGATCCCGTCGCGGGTCTCCACGGCGCCCTGCATGGTGCCCTGGAGCTGGTCCGCGAGGGCCGCCATTCCGGCGTCCCGCAGCAGGTCGACGGGGGTGCGGTCGGCCGGGTCGGCCAGCCAGGCCAGCACCTCGCCGATCTGCCGCTCGCCGCGGTGGGCCGCGTGGAAGAGCGCCGTGAGGGTGTTCTGCGCGGCCGAGATCCAGAAGTCGCGCTTCGACGCGTCGTCGTTCACCGCGCCGACGAAGTGGCCCGCCAGGCGGCGGGCGCCCTCGATCGTGGCGGCGTCGGCGAGCATGTCCCACCACAGGGTGCGGGGCGTGTGGGCGATGCCCTGGGGGTCGAAGGTCCACACCCGCCCGACGCGCTCGCGCTCCGCGCGCGTCACGCTGTACACGTCCGCCTTGTTCGACGTCAGCAGCACGCTGCCCCGGGCGCGCAGGACCCGCGGTACGGCGATGCCCGTGGACTTTCCGGCGCGGGGCGCCATCAGGTCCAGCTCCACGTCCTCGTAGCTGGAGCGCAGCTCGGGGCCCTTGGGCTCCAGGTTGCCGAGCAGGTTCCCCGTGTCGTCCGCGGTGAGCTTGCCCAACTTGGCCAGCGACGGCCGGAGTTGGCGCGCCCGCTCGGCGGCGCCCTTGGGGAGCAGACCGGCCAGTTCCTTGCGGCCTGCGAGCCCGCCGGGTTTGGCGAGCCTTCCTCGTACGAGCGTGACCAGGACGACGACGAGGCCGACGACCGTGCCGAAGACGGTCGCCATGCCCGCGGCGACCGCGGTGGTCGACGCCTTCGGCCACGCCGTGTCCGGGCCCTCCTTGACCAGCGCCGACAGCGTGGACAGCCCGAACGGCGGCGGATCCCATCCGGCACCGCTCACCGCCGCACCGAGCGTCCCGCCCAGCCAGGCCCCGAAGAACAGGGTGCCTATGAGGAAGGCGGCCCCCGGGACGATCCAGGGGAGGAGGTCCTCTCCGCTGTGCTGACTCTTACGTGTGCTCATGTGTGATCCCCCGGTTGATGGTTTTTCGCCCCCGCCGCCCCTACCCGTCCCGTACCTGGGGGCTCCGCCCCCAGACCCCCGTGTCGCGCTGACGCGCTTGTCCTCGAACGCCGGACGGGCTAAGGATTTTCAGCCCAGGGGGGCGAGGAAACTCCCGCAAGCACCCTCACCGCACCCCGCCCTCCTGCTTGGAGAGCGACGGCTTCCCCGCCTCCGACCACCGCGTATTCGTGTTGTGCAACTCCCGCTCGGTATCCGTGATCGACACCTTGATCGGAATCCCGGGCCGCCCACCCACCTTGATCAGAAAGCGCCCGCGCCCCGGCGGCTCCTCGTTCCCACCCGTGCTCGCCCACCCCGGCGGCGACGACCAGGACGACACCAGCTCGATCTCCCGCTCCGACATCCCCACGATCTCGCCGAGTTCCTTCATCTCCGTACGCGGAAGCCCGGCACAGACGACCATCCCGGCCCGCTCCACAAACCCACGCGCCTTCGCCCGGTCCGCCTCACTCCCCAACGCCTCGGCGTCCTTCAGGGTGTGAGTGATCTTCGCGTCGCCCAGGCCGAGCGAACGGTTCAGCCGCGTCAGCGCGTCGATCCGCTCGACGATGCCGGAGGCCGCCCGCAGCGGACGCCACAGCTCGTCGAGCACGGTGAAGAACCAGCGCTGCGGAGCGAGCCCGGCATCCGCGAGAGCGTGCGCGGCAGCCACCGTACCGAGCCCGTCCGACCACGCCGCGAGCATCGCCGCCGCCGTCAGCTGGGTGTCCGCCTCGCCGATACGGGAGATGTCCACGCAGACCGCCGGAGAGGCGGGGTCGATCCGGGTCGACGTCTCGGACGCGAACGTGTCGCCGAGCGGCCCGTCCAGCACACCCAGCAGCGAGCGGTGCAGCGGATCAACCGCCTCCTGGTAGCGGGCCTCGTTCCCGCGGTCGAGCGTCACCGCCCTGACCCGGTCCGGCCCCTCGTCCAGCACCTTCAGCAGATCCGGCAGCAATGGCGCCCGCCCCGGCTTCGTACGCTCCGCGAGATGGTGCAGGCACGCGGACAGCACCGACTGCTCGTGGTCGTCCATCGGGCGGCCGCGGACGATGGTGATGAGCGCGGCGACCATGTTCAGGACACGGCCGTGTGCCTCGGCGGCCAGCACGCGGCCCCGGTCGCCCCCGATCCGTACCGCCGCCTCGCCCATCGCGCCCGGGTCGAGGACGTTGATGCCTCCGACGCCACGGCCGATCGAAATCACCTGGCCGCCCAACGCCCTGACGGTGTCGGCGTAGTCGGGCTTCAGGTCGCCGAGTACCAGCGGAGTGATGCCCGTCGCGCACATGCCGATCAGCATCCGGTTGACCAGCGTCGACTTGCCCAGACCCGGCATGCCGAGCATGAACAGGGACGGGTTGGAGATGTAACGGGCGCGGGTGAACCAGGAGATGGGGTCGCCGCACACGGTCGCTCCGGTGTGCAGGTGCTGACCGAGCGGAACCCCCGTCATCGGCGCGCCCGAGCCCGCCGAGAAGGGCCACAGCCCGCACGCCTGAACCGTGGTCGCACGCCACATGGACGGCGGATCCAGATGTGCGACCTGGCCCCCGCCGGGCCCGTACCAGCCGCGCGGCGGCGCGGTCGAAGGCCTGGTGGTCGACTGCTTGCTCACAGTGCCTCCCTGATCTGGAACGGAACGAGGGTGTGCTCCCACGGCAGCAGGCCGACCGGCAGCGTGCAGGTGAAGGCCGAGGCCTGCATGCGGTCCGCGGGGCGCATCAGAATGCGGGACGAGGCCTGGAGGTTGCGCACGGTGATGCCCGCGTCCGGCAATTGCTCCTCGTCGTCGACGGTGACCGTCACCATCAGGGAAAACTCCACGAGCCCCGCGCCCGCCGCCTCCTCGGCCGCCGTCTGCTCGGCGGCCTGCATCTCCGAACTGGCCCGCGCCTGCACCAGTCCGCGCCGCGAGCCCGCCATGAAGTGCGCGGAACGGCGGTCGGACTCCACGATGCGGGCGGAGGTCGCCGGGTCGATCGGCCGGTAGATGAGCGACACGCGCTTACGGCGGGTGCCGGGCGCGGGCTCCAACAGGCCACGCAGCACGCTCGACCGGACCGTGCCGCGCGGCGCGAGCGTCAGCATCCAGGTGCGCGAGACACCCGAGTCGTGCTTGTACGAGGTGACGCCCTCGACGGCGGCCGCCGGTCCCGCGTCGTTCCACTCCAGGCCCGTGGTGGCGTTCTGGGCGCGGGCGCTGAGCACGTCGGGGGCGATGGCCGGGTCGTACGCCACCCGGACGATCTCGGCGAGCCGCTCGGCGGCCAGCGGGTAGGCGGAGCCGCCGCCGGCCGCGACCAGCCCGGACAGCAGGCCGGGCAGCCGCATCGACAGGTCGGTGATGATGTCGTCGATGTCGCGCTTGGGGCCGCCGGTCGGGCCGTACGTCAACGCGATGTACGTGTGCATCTCCGAGGACGCCGAGGGATAGCGGTCGACGACCTCCTCCATCACGGCGCGGGCCGCGGCCGGGGCGTCCGGCGAGATGCGGGGGAGTACCTCGGCCGCAAGGCGCGTACCCGTGTCGGGCGCGGTCTCGACGACCACCTGCGCGCCGCGCAGACCCGGCTCGTGCGAGAGCCGCGCCAGCCAGTCGCCCCAGGACGCCACCCAGATGTCGACCTGCCCCGGGTCGACCAGCGAACCGCCGTCCGGCTCGCAGGCCAGCACCACCGTGTACAGGCCACGGCCCGGGTGGTGCAGCACCCCGAAGGAACGGTTGTAGGCGTCGCGGCCCTCGTACATCTTGGTGCGCGCGAGCAGGCCGGGCGGCTGGTAGCGGCCGCCGGGGCGCTTGGACAGCGGCCCGGAGAGGTACGTGTGCGAGCCGTTGGCCTTGCGCTTCATCCAGCCGATGCGGATCGCGAGGACCTGGTAGACATTGCGGCCGTCGACCGTGCGCAGCGCCAGCGGGGCGAGGAAGAGCCCGACCGGCACCAGGACGGTGATCGCGGCGAACAGCGACACCAACGACGCCAGCAGCGCCACCAGCAGTCCGCCGAACGCGACGACCGTTCCGAGCAGACCCAGCGGGCCGAGTCCGGGACGGCGGGGCCTGCGCCAGTTCCCGTACGTGGGACGCGTCATGGCGTCGGTGGACATGGGGTTCCTTCTTCCGGCTCAAGGACTGTGGGTACGTACGGTGGTGGGAGTCCGGGGCGGACGCCGTGACACGGCGGATGCCCTGAAGAGGCGGACCGCCCCGAACTCCGTCGGCCTCGCGGCCTACTGGTTGTGGCCCTTCATGCCGTCGTTGTCGTCGAGGGAGCCCGCGACTTGCGACGCCGCCTGGACACCGGTCTGTGCGACGACCGCGGCGGCCTGCACCGCGAGGGCCACGCCACCCGTGGCCGCGCCCGCGGCGGCGGCACCCGCGCCACCGGCGGCCGCGCCACCGGCCGGGGCGCCCCCGGCGGAACTGCCGGCGCCCGAGGACGGGGAGCCCTGCGGACCGGTCGCACCGCCACTGCCGCCGGCGCCCCCGCCTCCGCCTCCTCCGGCACTGCCCCCGGCGATGCTGACGGCACCGGAGGCGATGTTGTTGACCGCGCCCAGTGCGACCGTGCCGCCGGAGGTGCCGCCCAGCGCGGCCGTCGCCGGAACGATCAGCTTGAGCAGCGCGGGCAGTGCGAAGACCGAGAGGATCAGCATGCCCATGCCCGCGATGTTCGCGTTGAGGTCGGCGTCGCCGTTCGCGTTCTTCGTGTTGGTCATCGTCGTGGCCGAATAGATGATGAGCGCGGCGGCCGGCTTGTAGAGCAGCCAGGCGGCGAGCCAGCCGATGTGCTTCTTCCACCAGCCCTCGCCCCACCCGGTCATCGAGGAGGCGGCGGCGAGCGGCAGGGTGCCGATCAGCATGATCAGCACGCCGATGCGGATGTACATCAGACAGATCTGCACGAAGCTCGACAGCATCACCAGCAGGCCGAAGATGAGGACCAGGCCGGGCTGGGTGAGCGTCATCACCCCGAGCATCTCGGCCGCCTTGTCGCCGAGATGGGACTTGGCGTAGACGTCCGCGGCGTACGCGTCCGACGCCACACTCAGCGACTGCACGACGGACACGGCGATCCCGCTGACCAGGATGACCTTCCACATACCCATGAACGCCTGCTTCATGGGCGCGCCTTTGCGGTCCACCGCCATCCGCATGGCGGCGAACAGGATGGAGGCGACGGCGACATAGGCGACGATCCAGCTGGTCTCGTTCATGATGGTCGTCGCCGGGCCCCCGGCGTCGTTCATCTTGATGCCGATCCAGACGCCGTTGAGCGCCTTCAGGACCTCGGCGGCGCCCTCGCCGATGGCCTTGGCGAAGGTCTCGACGGCGCCGTTGGCCATCGCCTCGCCGGTCTTGCCGAGCCCCCACTGCAGGCCGCTGCCTATGCAGTCGTAGACCTTGAAGGTGCAAGCCATCTCACGCCTCCCACGTGACGAAGCCCTGGGTGTCGCTGACCTGCGCCATCCCCGAATAGACCGTGCCGTCCGGATCGGGCGCGAGCTTCCAGTCGCCGTCCTTCCAGTGGACGGTCACCGAAGCAGAGCCGTACGTACCCGAGTTGGGGCCGCGAAGCAGGAACATCAGGGTCGCCTCCTGCTTGTTGTACGAGAGGACCGAGAACCCGGCGTAGCCGCCGGGGTCGGCCTTGCCCGAGGTGGGCTTGTCGTCCTCCTGGGAACGGCTCGCGATCAGCGCGTCCCGGCCCGCGCCGGGGACGACCTGCCGCTCGACGACCTTGCGCCAGCCCGGGTAGCTCAGGTGGTCGGTGATGGAGTGGGCGGCGAGGACCGCGCCCATCGGCGTGTGCGCGAAGCAGGACCAGACCGGACCGTCGTACTTGATGGGGCCCGCGGTCTTGGAGACGGGCACCAGGCCGGTGCCGTCCGCCTTCCAGCTGAAGTCGGCGGGCGCGGCGGTCGGCTTGGCCTGGTCGCTGTCGTCGGTGCGGCAGCCGGCGGGCCGGGCGTCCGACCCGCTGCCGCCGCCGCTGCCGTGGGTGGCGCTCGGTGTCGGGCTCGGGTCGGCCGACGCGCCCGCCGGGTCCTCGTCACCGCTGGTCGCCATCGTGAAGACGGCGAGGACGAGCAGCACCAGCAGGAACCCGGCCGACAGGATCCAGCCTCGCTGCTGCCAGAACGGCTGTTCCCACTCTCCGCTGCCCCCACGGGACCGGCCGGAGTTCAGCATGGTTGCGCTCCCTTCGAATCAGGTTCTGATCAGCTCTGACCGGATGCGGATCAGGCGAAGACGAAGGTGACGACGGGGCCCGCGGTGGCGACCAGGACACAGCCGCCGAGGACCGCGCCGAGGCGGCCCATGTGCTCCGAGCCCTCGCCGCGGCGCATGGAGATCGCCATCATCGCGCCGGTGATCAGCACACCGGCGACGCCCGCCGCGGTACCGGCCCAGGCGAGGATGCCGAGCACGGTGTCGACCTTGCCGGTCAGCTCGCCCGGCGCGTCCCTCGTGGGGCTGGGGACCTTGCCGTCCGCCAGATAGACGTGGGCCTTGGCTGCTATCGCCTTGAACATGCTTCTCCCCGATGAAAGTGCTTGATGTGAGCGGTGGTTGAGGGCGATGTGACGCCCGAGTTCCCGGTTGCACAGTGAGCTTGGCGACTGCTGTGACGTCAGGCCAAGCGATGTAGTGATCCAGCACCTGTCGGTGACGTGTCCGTGACAGACGGGAAGAGATCGTCACGTCCGGGGCGCTGACGGGACATCACATGATGGGTCATCACGTGACCGAACCCCCGCCCTGTGGGCGAGGGTTCGGTAGGTATCGGGATGGCGGGACAGCGGGGAGGGGCGCGGCTCAGGGGTACACGAAGGCCACGATCGGCCCGGCCGTGGCGCCGATGATGCACGCGCCCATGACCACGGCGAACTGCGTCAGATGCTCCTGGCCCTCGCCGCTGCGCAGGGAGATCGCCATGCGCGAACCGATCATGAGGAGCCCGGCCACCGCCGCGACGGTCACGAACCAGGCCATGTAGCCGAGGACTTTGTCGAGCGGTCCGGTGACGTTGGTTCCGGGCGAATACGCGCCGGCGAGCAGAACATCGCTCGCCGCGTGGACGACATTCACAGCGTTCTCCTAGGGGAATTCACCGAGTTCATGGAGTTCATGGAGTTCATGGAGTTCATGACGTTCATGGAGTTCATCGGGACGGGGACGGCGGCGGGGGCGAGGGCGCGGCTCCCGTCAGCCGCGCCAGCGCCGCCATCTCGCGCGGCAGCGGCCCGCCGATGTCTCCGGTGCGCCACGCGGGCATCCACGGCACCCGGTACACGTCGATGACGGAACCGATCACCTTGATGCGCTGGGCGAGTTGGCGTGGCAGCCGACCGGGCGCGTCGGCGACCAGGACGATGGCGTCGAGGTCGAGCCCCGGAGGCGCGTCGCCGCGCCGGAAGATGTCCAGGGTGTGTGACACGGCGTCCAGTCCGGCCGCGTGCGTACGCCCGACGAGAAGGACCGACCCCGGCTCGCCCTGATCCGGGCGGGGCCAGTTGCGGCCCGTGTCATGGCCGCCGAAGACGGCGGCGAGCGTGGAGGCCCCGGCCCCGCCATGGGTGGCGACCCAGGCGAACCGCCGTGCGCTCACGGCGACTTGGTCGATCTCCTCCTCCGGTTGCCGCGACTCCGGTCCGCCGACCGGACCGCGGATCCAGATCTCCGGGCCGTCCGGCCCGCGCCGCTCGGTTCCCCGCATTGCCACCCCCTGCATCGTCACTCTCCTCCGTCTCGGCCCTTCGACCCATCGATCTTCACGGCGTCCGGACAGGTTCGGTAACGGGGCGTGAGTTCCTGGGACGAGCCTGTGACGCCGCGGTGACGCATGGAGCGGTTGTGAGCCGAGAGACTCAACTGCATGTACACGACGGGATCTTGAGGCTGAGGGGAGCCGATGTCCAACGGGGGCGGAAGCACCATGAGCTGGGTGATCGGCGGCTCCATCGCCGCGGTGATCATGCCGGTGGTCATGATGGTCGCGGTGAGCGGGTCACCGAGCGAGGCGGATACGGGGTCGGGTGCGGGCGGCGGGCTGAAGGGCGGCACCGTTCCGCCGGAGTACGTGCCGTGGGTGCTCAAGGCGGGCGCCCTGTGCGACGTCATCAAGCCCGCGGTCATCGCCGCGCAGATCGAGGCCGAGTCGGGCTGGAACCCCGATGCCCAATCCCCGGTCGGCGCCGAGGGGTTGTCGCAGTTCATGCCCGGCACCTGGCAGACCTGGGGCCGCGACGACGACGGCAACGGCGAGGCGTCCCCGTACGACCCCGGGGACGCGATCATGGCGCAGGGCCGTTACGACTGCGCCCTCGCCAAGCAGGTCGAGGGGTACAAGAGCCGCGGCGAGGCGACGGGCGAGACCCTCGACCTGGCGCTCGCCGCGTACAACGCGGGCCCGGGCGCGGTGCATCAGTACGGCGGCATGCCCCCGTACACCGAGACCCAGAACTACGTCGCCCGCATCAAGTCGCTGATACCCAAGTACGAGTCGGTCGACGACGCTCCGGGCAAGATCCCGGAGGGGCAGCAGATGGCGATGCCGATCGCCGGCAACCCGCCCGTCACCTCCCCGTACGGCATGCGCATGCACCCGATCCTGCACGTCTACAAGCTGCACACCGGCATCGACTTCGGCGCCGCGGCCGGTACGCCGTTCAAGGCGGCCCGGGACGGCACGGTCACCTCCGCGGGCTGGGCCAACGGCTACGGAAACCGTGTGGTGATCTCCCACGGAACCATCAATGGCGACCAGATTTCGACGACCTACAACCACATGTCCGCCCTCAACGTCAGTGTCGGTCAGAAGGTGAAAGTCGGGCAGCAGGTCGGCGCGGTGGGCTCCACCGGTTACTCGACCGGCCCGCACGCGCACTTCGAGGTCATGCAGAACGGCAAGTACGTCGATCCGGCACCCTGGCTGGGGCTGAAGTGAGGAGGGAGGCGAGGATGCGTACGAGGATGATCGCCGCCGTGGTCGTGTCCGTCACGGGGTTGTGGGCGTTGACGGGCTGTGGCTTGCGGGACCACCGTGAGTCGGTGGGCGCGCCCGGCTCGTCGCCCTCAGCGGTCCCGTCGGTGGCGCCCAAGGCACCGCTGCCGTCCGGGAAGCCGCTGGGCGCGGACGCGATGGTGCCCAGCCCGTCGGGCGTCGACGGGACGGACGCGACAGAGGTTTCGGAGGCGTGGGCGGAGATGGCGTACGGCTATGACACGAAGTACGACTCCAGCACGCACGACGCCGTGCTGCGCTCCGCACGCTGGTTCACGGCCAAGAAGGCCGCCGCCGAGCGGTCGTACCGGCCGGCGAGCGGTGCGGGCAACGACTGGAACACCTGGGCCGGCCACCAGGCGTGGACCACGGTGGACGTGACCTCGGACGACGATGGTGACGGACCCGTCGACACGGCCGTCCTGGCCTACCGCGCCCTCTTTGTCGAGGGCACCGCCCACGGCCGCGACGGCTGGACGGGCACGGGCCCGCGCGCGAACGTCTTCCTTACGCTTAGGCGTGCGGGCAGCGGGCAGCCGTGGCACGTGGACGCGGTCACCGCGGTGGAGGCCGCGACCCCGCCGTCCTCGCCTGCTTCGTCCTCACCTTCCTCTTCCCCGTCCACCCCTTCGTGAGGGAACCGATGTCTCGACTCAGCCGCGAACAGAAGCGGGAACTCAAGCGGCAGCGCTCGGCGGGGGCCGTCCCCGGGGGTTCTCCGGCCGCCGGGGTGACACCGATCGAGGTGCGCGTACCGGCGTCCGTGGACGGTGCCATGGGCGGTGCCACCGTCGGCGGCATGCCGGTCGTCGCCGCCCCCGGCGAGACCGTCCAGGCCGCCGTCCTCGCCTACCTCCACCGCCTGGCCCTCGCCACCGGGCACCCCGTCCTCGCCACGATCCACGACGAGCGCATCGGCTTCGTCGTACCGGTCCTGGTGTCGGTGGACGGGTCGAGCCGGTATGCGGGGGAGCCGGTGCGGGTGGGCGCGGGGGCCGCGCCGGGGAGCGGGGCAGCGGCGGAGCCGCGGAGGCAGCCGGAGCCTCGCGAGGCCGAGGTCCGGCAGGTACCGCAGCCGCCGGGGCCGCCCGAGTCGCCGCTGGAGCCGCCGCCGGTTCCGCGTCGGGACAAGGCGACGTATGTGTTGCGGGCGGTGCCTGAGTCGACTCCTGAGCCGGCTCCGGCCCCGGCTCCGGCCCCGATGCCGACTCCGGAGCCTGCACCTGCACCTGCACCTACGTCCGTGCCTGCGCCGGAGCGGGCGCATCCCGCCGTGGCCTCTGCTTCTGCTCCGGCGAGTGCCGTCGTGCCCCCCGCCCCGGCTCCCGGACCGACTCCCGCCCCGACTCCCGTTCCGGCGAGTCCCGTCGTACCTCCCGCTCCGGCTCCCGTGCCTGCGGTCCCCGCCGCACCCGCCGCACCCGCCGCACCCGGCGACCCGGCGCGCCCCGCGGCGTCCACAAACGAGCCCCTGCCGAGCGGTGCCACCCCGTCGACCTTCGTTCTGCGGGCGGTGCCGGAGCCCAAGCCACTGCCCGGGGCCGCGTCGACGCGCGTTCTGCGGGCAGTGCCGGAGTCGGCGCCCGGGGTCGTGGCGGCGCCGACGGGTGAGTTCGGCCCGGCTCCGGACGCGACGGTGGCGCCGGAGACGACTCCGACACCGGAGGCCGCTCCCGTGCGGAAGGCGACCCCCGCGATGGAGGCCATGGTCATGGCCGTGATGGAGCCGGAGCCGGAGCCGAAGCCCGCTCCCGTACGAGGGTTCGACGCGGTCGCCGAGTCGGTGCTGGCGCCGAGTCCGGCGGAACAGGCACCGGAGGCAGAGGGCGCGGCGGCGTTTCTCGTGGAGCCCGTGGCGCGGATCAACGAGGCCGTGAAGATGGGCCGGATCGAGGCGGCCGCGGGGATGGCGGAGCGGGCCGTGGCGGAGGCGGCGCAGTCGCTGGGCCAAGAGCACCCGGAGGTGCTACGGCTGCGCGAACTGACCGCGTACATCGCCTACTTGGCCGGAGACGCGCTCAGGTCGTTCCATCTGTCGCTCGACCTGGCAAGGGTCCGCCGGCGCCATCGCGACCAGCGCGCGGCGTACGGCAACGTACAGAGCGCGGCCGCGGCCTGGCGTGCCGTCCGCGACCCCCTGCAGGGCCTGAACCTCGGGCGCGACCTGATCGGCGTATGGACTGAGCTCACCGCCGACGGCGGCCCGGCGGCCGACGACATCGAGCAGCTCGAATCGGCCCGCACCCGCATGGGCCGCCTCGCCGAACGCGCCCGCGTGCTGGCCGACAACCCCTACACCCAGACCCCGCACGCCCATGGCCAGTGACGACCGCGGGGAGGGAAGGGCCGAGCCGAGCCGCGGCCGAGCGTTCGGGATGTCGCGCCCCGATGCCGCCCGCCTCCGCTCACCTCGTCCGCACTCACCACGATCACGCTCCTCACGCCCGCACATCGAGGTGTACGTCAACGAGCTGACCGGCACGATGAGCTGGCGTACGGTCCAGCCGGGCGGAGGGGGCGACCGGAGCCCTCGCGCCCGCACCGTGTCGCAGGGCGCCGCGCCGATCCCGACGCACCCCGCCGCCGTACGGGCCGCGGTGAGCGTTCCGGTCGAGACGCTGACCCCGGAGCAGTTGCAGCATCACCTGGCCCGCGTCGGCGCCCTGCGCTCCAGTGTCGCGGCCGACGTCGTCGCCGGCGCGCGGGTCCCGACGGCCGTGGCGGCCCGTATCCGCTCCGGTTCGACACCGGCCGCCGCACACGCCCTCACCGTCGAACGCTCCTCGACCGCAAGGGAGGTGACCCGACGACCTCCATCGCCGACGGCCCCGGCGTGGACACCGCCGACCACTGCCAGGGGCCCCCACCGCTGACAGACGACCAGCGGCTGGCGACTGCCGACTGGCTACTGCACACAGAACTCGTTCCCCTCTGGATCCGCCATCACCACCCACTCGCCCGCCGGTTCCTTCACCTGCCGCAGCACGCTCGCGCCCAGCCCCTCCAGCCGCTCGACCTCGTCCGCACGCCGCCCCTCGCCCGGGTGCAGGTCGAGATGGAGCCGGTTCTTGACGGTCTTCGCCTCCGGCACGCGCTGGAAGAGCAGCCGCCGCCCGAGCCCGGTGCCGCGCTCCTTGTCGTACGGGTCGTCCGGATGCCGTACGGCCATCAGGTCCCGGAACGCCGGGCGGCCGTGGAACTCGACGGTGGCCTCGGCCGGCAGCGCGCCGAGCTCCAGCAGCCGTTCGACGAACGCGCTGTTGTCCTCGGCCTGGTAGCCGAGAGCGGCGGCCCAGAAATCGGCCTGGGCGTGCGGGTCGGTGGCGTCGATGACGAGCTTCCAGTGCAGGGGCGTTTGCGTCATGCCGACCACTCATAGTGGTTGCCTGAGCGAGCGTGCAAGACGGTTTTCGCCCCGGCCGGCGAAAGTTCAGCCCCTCCGGCGTTTGAGGAGCGGGGTCTGGGGCGGAGCCCCAGGGACGGGAAGGGTAGGGGCGGCGGGGGCGAAAAACGCCTCTACGGCTTGGCGTCCACGGTGTCTGCGGCGGCGGACCTGGGGACGCGCACACCGACCCCCGCCCTGAGCGCCCGCGCCGCACGCCGCGCCGTGCGCAACGCGTCGAACGTGAGCAACGCCAACGCAAGCCACACCAGCCCGAACCCGGCCCACCGCTCGGCCGGCATGGCCTCATGGAAGTAGAGGATGCCGAGCAGGAACTGGAAGACGGGCGCAAGGTACTGGAGGAGCCCCAGCGTGGACAGCGGCACGCGAATCGCGGCGGCGCCGAAGCAGACGAGAGGCAGCGCGGTCACGATCCCGGTCGCCGCGAGCAGCGCCCCATGCCCCGCCCTCTCCGTACCGAAGGTCGCGCCACCACTCGACCCCAGCCACAGCAGATAGGCCAGCGCCGGCAGGAACTGAATCGCGGTCTCGGCGGCGAGCGACTCGATGCCGCCGAGGTTGAGCTTCTTCTTCACGAGTCCGTACGTGGCGAAGGAGAAGGCGAGCGTGAGGGAGATCCACGGGGGCTGGCCGTAGCCGATCGTGAGCACGAGGACGGCCGCGAGGCCGACACCGACCGCTGCCCACTGCACCGGCCGCAGCCGCTCCTTCAGGAGCAGTACGCCCATCGCGATCGTGACGAGGGGGTTGATGAAGTAGCCGAGCGACGCCTCCACCACGTGCCCGCTGTTCACGGCCCAGATGTAGACGCCCCAGTTGACGGTGATGACCGCCGCCGCGACTGTCACGAGGCCCAGCTTGCGCGGCTGCCGCAGCAGCTCGCCCGCCCAGGCCCAGCGCCGCATCACCACCAGCGCGACCCCGACCAGCGCGAGGGACCACACCATCCGGTGGGCGAGGATCTCGGCCGCCCCGGCGGGCTTCAGCAGGGGCCAGAAGAGGGGGACGAGCCCCCACATGCCGTACGCCGCGAAGCCGTTCAGCAGACCTATGCGCTGCTCGCCCTTCGACTGCCCGGCCACCGGCTCCTCCTTGCTCGTGCGGCTGCCGCTTCCGTGCAGCCCGGAAGAAGGTAGCGCCGAGCACCCCTGCCTGTCATGCCCGTATCGCTATACGGTCATGACAGGCAGGGGTGCTCGTCGGGGGGCCGGGGTCCCATGTCTCGGAAGGCGAGACGGAAGGTTCAGCCCTTGAGCGCGGCGGCGATCGACTCGGAGACCGGCGTGGTCGGACGACCGGCCAGCCGCGACAGGTCACCGGTGGTGACGGCCAGCTCGCCGCTCTCGATCGACGCGTCCACGCCCGCCAGAATCGCGGCGAGGCCCTCGGGCAGCCCGGCGCCGGTCAGGATCCCGGTGTAGGCCTCGACGGGTACGGCGTTGTAGACGATCTCCTTGCCGGAGTGCTTGGCGACCTCGGCGGCGTACTCGGCGAAGCCCCACGCGGTGTCGCCGCTCAGCTCGTACGTCTTGTTCTCGTGCCCCTCGCCGGTCAGCACCGCCACGGCGGCGGCCGCGTAGTCGGCACGCGCGGCGGAGGCGACCCGGCCCTCGCCGGCGGCCTGGACGACGGCGCCGTGCTCGAGTACGGGGGCGAGGTTCTCGGTGTAGTTCTCGTTGTACCAGCCGTTGCGCAGCAGGACGTAGGGCAGACCGGACTCCAGGATCGCCTGCTCGGTGGCCCGGTGGTCGTCGCCCAGAGCGGCGGTCAGGCTGCCGGGGGCGCTGGTGTACGCGAGGAGCGCGGCTCCGGCGGCCTTGGCGGCGGCGAGGACGACCTTGTGCTGGGCGACGCGGTCGTTGTGGAACTCGTTCCCGGAGATGAGCAGCACCTTGTCGCCGGCGGAGATGACGCCTTCGAAGGTCTCGGGAGCGTTGTAGTCGGCGACCGCGATCTTCACGCCGCGGGCCGCGAAGCCGGCGGCCTTCTCCTTGTCGCGGACGACGGCGGTGATCCGGTCGGCCGGAACCTTCTCCAGCAGCTGCTCGACGACGTGACGGCCGAGATGTCCGGTGGCTCCGGTGACGACGATGCTCATGAGTGAACTCCTTGTGGGGTGGGTCTGCCACTAACCCTAGGATGTGCACTTACTAAGTGAAAGTACCCACTTTGAAGTAAGGTACTGGCATGGCCGTAAGTGAGAAGGCAGCCGACAAGACCACGTACGTCGTCGAGGGCGAGGCGATGTGCCCGTACCGCCTCGTTCTGGAACATGTCACCAGCCGCTGGGGCGTGCTCGTCCTGATCAAGCTCCTCGACCGCTCCTACCGTTTCAGCGAGCTGCGCCGCGCCATCGGCCGCGTCAGCGAGAAGATGCTCACCCAGACCCTCCAGACCCTGGAGCGCGACGGCCTCGTGCACCGGGACGCGAAGCCCGTCATCCCGCCGCGCGTCGACTACTCGCTCACTGACCTCGGCCGCGAGGCCGCCGAGCAGGTGCGCGCGCTGGCGGTCTGGACCTCGGACCGGATGGACGACGTGGTGAAGGCCCGGCAGGCGTACGACGAGGCCCGGACCTGAGGATTCAGATCCGGGCCTCGTGGAGCGGGAGTCGCTAGCCGACGACCGTCCAGGTGTCTCCGCCCGCGAGCAGGGCGGCGAGGTCGCCCTTGCCGTTCTGCTCGATGGCCGTGTCCAGCTGGTCGGCCATCTGGGTGTCGTAGACGGGCCGTTCGGTCGAGCGGAAGACGCCGATGGGGGTGTGGTGGAGGGTGTCGGGGTCGGCGAGGCGGGAGAGGGCGAAGGCGGTGGTCGGTGACGTCGAGTGCGCGTCGTGGACCAGGATCTGTGCCTCGTTCTCCGGGGTGACGGTGACGACCTTCAGGTCGCCGGTCAGCTGATCTCGTACGACCCCGCGGGCGCCGTCGGCTCCGAAGCGGATGGGCTGCCCGTGCTCCAGGCGGATCACGGCTTCCTCGGCCTGCTGCTTGTCTTTGAGGGCTTCGAAGGCGCCGTCGTTGAAGATGTTGCAGTTCTGGTAGATCTCGACGAGGGCGGTGCCGGGGTGGGCGGCGGCCTGGCGCAGTACGCCGGTGAGGTGCTGGCGGTCGGAGTCCACGGTGCGGGCGACGAAGGATGCCTCGGCGCCGATCGCCAGGGACACCGGGTTGAAGGGCGCGTCCAGCGAGCCCATCGGCGTCGACTTGGTGATCTTGCCGACCTCGGAGGTCGGGCTGTACTGGCCCTTGGTGAGCCCGTAGATCCGGTTGTTGAAGAGGAGGATCTTCAGGTTGACGTTGCGGCGCAGGGCGTGGATGAGGTGGTTGCCGCCGATGGACAGGGCGTCGCCGTCACCGGTGACGACCCACACGCTCAGGTCCCGCCGGGAGGAGGCAAGTCCGGTCGCGATGGCGGGAGCGCGGCCGTGGATCGAATGCATGCCGTAGGTGTTCATGTAGTACGGGAAGCGGGACGAGCAGCCGATGCCCGAGACGAAGACGATGTTCTCCTTGGCCAGGCCGAGTTCGGGCATGAAGCCCTGTACGGCGGCGAGGATCGCGTAGTCACCGCAGCCGGGGCACCAGCGCACTTCCTGATCGGACTTGAAGTCCTTCATGGACTGCCTGGCCTCGGCCTTGGGAACGAGAGAAAGCGCCTCGATCGTGCCCGTGCCTTCCGTGGTCGTCTCAGCCATCGATGGCCTCCTTGAGAGCCGTGGCGAGCTGCTCAGCCTTGAACGGCATGCCGTTGACCTGGTTGTACGAGTGCGCGTCCACCAGATACTTGGCCCGGATGAGCGTGGCGAGCTGGCCGAGGTTCATCTCGGGGATCACCACCTTGTCGTAACGCTTCAACACCGTGCCGAGATTCTGCGGGAAGGGGCTGAGGTGGCGCAGATGGGCCTGCGCGATGGACTCCCCGGCCGCGCGCAGCCGCCGCACCGCCGCGGTGATGGGTCCGTAGGTCGAGCCCCAGCCGAGCACAAGGGTCTGGGCCTGGTGCGGATCGTCGACCTCGACGTCGGGGACGTCGATGCCGTCGATCTTCGCCTGGCGGGTGCGGACCATGAACTCGTGGTTGGCGGGGTCGTAGGAGATGTTGCCGGTGCCGTCCTGCTTCTCGATGCCGCCGATGCGGTGTTCCAGGCCGGGCGTGCCGGGGATGGCCCAGGGGCGGGCGAGGGTCTGCGGGTCGCGTTTGTAGGGCCAGAAGACCTCGGTGCCGTCGTCGAGGGTGTGGTTGGGGCCTTGGGCGAACTGGACGCGCAGGTCGGGGAGTTTGTCGGTCTCCGGGATGCGCCAGGGCTCCGAGCCGTTGGCCAGGTAGCCGTCGGAGAGCAGCAGCACCGGGGTGCGGTAGGTCAGCGCGATGCGGGCGGCTTCGAGGGCGGCGTCGAAGCAGTCGGCGGGGGTGCGGGGGGCGACGACCGGGACCGGGGCCTCGCCGTTGCGCCCGTACATGGCCTGCAGCAGGTCGGCCTGTTCGGTTTTGGTGGGCAGGCCGGTGGAGGGGCCGCCGCGCTGGATGTCGATGACCAGCAGCGGCAGTTCGAGGGAGACCGCGAGGCCGATCGTCTCGGACTTCAGGGCGACACCCGGGCCGGAGGTGGTGGTCACGGCCAGTGAGCCGCCGAACGCGGCGCCCAGGGCGGCGCCGATGCCCGCGATCTCGTCCTCGGCCTGGAAGGTCCGCACACCGAAGTTCTTGTGCTTGCTGAGCTCATGCAGGATGTCGGAGGCGGGGGTGATGGGGTAGGAGCCGAGGTAGAGGGGCAGGTCGGCCTGCTGGGAGGCGGCGATCAGGCCGTAGGAGAGGGCGAGGTTGCCGGAGATGTTGCGGTAGGTGCCGGTGGGGAAGGCCTGGGAGGCCGGGGCGACCTCGTAGGAGACCGCGAAGTCCTCGGTGGTCTCGCCGAAGTTCCAGCCGGCGCGGAATGCGGCGATGTTGGCGGCGGCGATGTCGGGTTTCTTGGCGAACTTGGTGCTGAGGAACTTCTCGGTGCCTTCGGTGGGCCGGTGGTACATCCAGGACAGCAGGCCGAGGGCGAACATGTTCTTGCTGCGTTCGGCTTCCTTGCGGGAGAGCGCGAATTCCTTGAGTGCCTCGACTGTCATGGTGGTGAGGGGGACGGGGTGGACGCTGTAGCCGTCCAGGGAGCCGTCTTCCAGCGGGCTGTCGGCGTAGCCGACCTTGGCCATGGCCCGTTTGGTGAACTCGTCCGTGTTGACGATGATCTCCGCGCCGCGTGGTACGTCGCCGATGTTGGCCTTGAGGGCGGCGGGGTTCATGGCGACCAGGACGTTGGGTGCGTCGCCGGGCGTGAGGATGTCGTGGTCGGCGAAGTGCAGCTGGAATGAGGAAACGCCCGGCAGGGTGCCTGCGGGCGCTCGGATCTCGGCGGGGAAGTTCGGCAGGGTGGAGAGGTCGTTGCCGAAGGACGCGGTCTCGGAGGTGAAACGGTCGCCGGTGAGTTGCATGCCGTCACCCGAGTCACCCGCGAACCGGATGATCACCCGATCAAGACGACGGACGTCCTTCGCCCCCGCCGGTTTGCGCTGTTCTCCTACGACGGCTTCGTCGGCCTGCTCCGCTGGGCTACTGACCTGGCTGGTCACTGAACTGGACCTCCCTCGAGGTGGCTGTCCGGGGTCGGCCTTCCCGCAGACCTCTCCCAGATCAACCCTACGTCGGTAAGGGTCGCCTTCCCTCGGCCGTTCGCATGATGGACACCATTTTGAGACGGTCTGACGCCCTGACTTGTCATGATTTACTCGCCCCCCGGCGTTTTCTTGAAGACGCTCCCCGTACTTCCTTCGGTTCTCGTACTCGATACATCCTGGACAACTGACACAGTGTCAGCTGATCACGAGTTCAGGTAGGTGAGTACCGCCAGAACACGCCGGTGATCCCCGTCACTCTGGGACAGGCCCAGCTTCAGGAAGATGTTGCTGACGTGCTTCTCGACGGCGCCGTCGCTCACGACGAGCTGCCGGGCGACCGCCGAATTGGTCCGCCCCTCGGCCATGAGCCCGAGGACCTCCCGCTCCCGCGGGGTGAGCCCCGCGAGCACGTCCTGCTTACGGCTGCGGCCGAGCAGCTGTGCCACGACCTCCGGGTCGAGCGCGGTACCCCCCTGGGCCACCCGCACCACCGCGTCCACGAACTCCCGCACCTCGGCCACCCGGTCCTTGAGCAGATAGCCGACGCCGTGACTCGAACCGGCCAGCAGTTCGGTGGCGTACTGCTCCTCCACGTACTGTGACAGCACGAGCACGCCGAGGCCGGGGTGCGCCTTGCGCAGCTGCACCGCGGCTCTGACCCCCTCGTCGGTGTGCGTCGGCGGCATCCGCACGTCGGCGACGACGACGTCCGGCAGCGCGTCCTGGGCCGCGAACTCGGTAATGGTCTTGATCAGCGCATCGCCGTCCCCGACCCCCGCGACCACGTCGTGCCCGCGGTCGGTCAGCAACCGGGTCAGGCCCTCCCTGAGCAGCACTGAATCCTCGGCGATGACCACCCGCACCCTGTCCTCCACGATTCTCGGCCCCCCAGAGCCTGTCCCCGGCCCGCTCCAGGTATGCCCCGGCCCGACCCGGCTCCGCTCCCGGCCCGCGCCGGGTTCGTCCCCGCTCGTACGACAGCCCCCAGCATTCCAGCATTCGTACCTGCCTGCGCCAGAGCAACGGGAATAGGGCCCACGACTCCCGGTTTCGGCCGCCGTACGACCGACAACGGGCACGGGCGCCGGGCGGCGCCCGCGGGGGAGACAACGGACGCAGGCGATCGCGTTCACCCGGACCGGCGGCAATCTTTTGGCCCGTCCGGCGTTTGAGGACGAGGCCGTTCAGGCCTATAGCGGGGTCTGGGGACGGGCAGCCCCCCAGGGACGGGGAGGGGGGGGGGGGGGGGGGGGGGGGGGGGGGGGGGGGGGGGGAGCCGCCCTCCCCGCCATCTCACCCCACCCCCCCCCGCCCCAC
>NZ_JBVHXR010000007.1:0-99305 GCF_055569295.1 Streptomyces sp. NPDC029292 | reverse complement strand
CCTACCCACCAGAGAGGGGGGGGGGGGAGGGTTTTGATTTTTTTGGGGTGGGGGGACGGGGGGTGGCGGGGGGGGGGGGGGGGGGGAGGGGCCACCCCCCGGGGGGGGGGGGGGGGGGGGGGGGGGGCCCAACCCCCCCCCCCCCCCCCCCCCCTGCCCACGGACCTCGCTCACCCCCGCCCGGCCCAGGGCCCCCGCTCACCTCCGCCAGGGCAGCTCCGCCGTAATCCGCGTCGGCCCGGCCACGGGCGAATCGACCACGAGGATGCCGTCAACCGCGTCGAGCCGCTCGGCGAGCCCCGCCAGGCCGGACCCGGCGGAGACATCGGCCCCACCCACCCCGTCGTCGACGACCTGAAGCATCAGCCGGTTCTCGACCCGCCAGACATCCACCGTGGCCTGCCTGGCCCGCGCATGCTTGCTGACGTTCTGGAGCAACTCGGAGACGGTGAAGTACGCGATCCCCTCGATCGCGGGCGCGGGCCGCGACGGCAGATCCACCTCGACCCGCACCGGCACCGTGCACCGCGAGGCCACCGCGGACAGCGCCGCGTCGAGCCCGCGGTCGGTCAGCACGGCGGGATGGATCCCACGCGCCAGATCCCGCAACTCCTGCAACGCCGTCTTCACCTCGCCGTGCGCCTCGTCCACCATCCGCGCCGCGGCCCGCGGGTCCTCCGTCAGCTTCTCCTTGGCCAGCCCCAGGTCCATCGCCAGGGCGACCAGCCGGGCCTGCGCCCCGTCGTGCAGGTCACGCTCGATGCGGCGCAGATCGGCGGCGGCGGTGTCGACGACGACCCCCCGGTCGGACTCCAGCTCGACCACCCGCGTCGCCAGCCGCGACGGCCCGAGCAGCCCGAGCACCATCAGCCGGTCCACGGTCGTCAGCGCCCGCACGATCCACGGCGTGGCCATCGTGAAGAGCAGCCCCACCAGCGCGGTCACCGTGATCTCGAAGGGGTTGTTCAGGTAGATGCCGTGCGTCTCGTCCCCGTAGATCTGGAGCCCGTCCTGCCCCGCGTACATAGGGAAGACCCAGAACCACAGCGGATACGTCAGCAGCGCCCACCCGTACACCCAGAAGTTCAGCGCCACCACGAAGGAGAACACCGCCCAGGGGAACTGGAGCACCGCGTACAGCAGATGCCGCCACGACGTACCGCTCTTGAGCATCGCCCCCATCCACGCCATCGCCCCGTGCTTCTTCAGCCGCAGGGGCTCCGGCTCGGCCACCTCGACCCCGAGCAGCCCGCGCGCCCGCGCCCGCTCCAGCGCGCCGAACCCCCGGCAGCCCGCCAGGGCCGCGGCCAGCACCGGGATCCCGAGGAAGGTGACCAGCAGGCCCGCGCCCAGCGAGAACATCGTGACGGCGAAGGTGAACATGATGATGCCGAGCGGGAGGCTGAGCATCACATAGCCGAACTCACGCCAGCTGCGGGCCTCGATCGGCGCCCGCAGCGGGGCCGGGAGACGGTGCCGCCGCTCACCGGCGCCCGCCCCGTGGAATCCGGGCCCACTCCGGTGCCCGTACCCCTGTCCGTACTCCGTGGCCATCGGTCTCGTCCGTTCTACTCGTCCTGCTCGTCGGCTCGTACCTCAACCCTGCTGGCCACGGCGCGCTCCGGCCATGGAGCGGGTCGGCGTCTTGGAGCGGGGGTTTTCCCTACCTCGCGAGGGCCGGAGACCTCGAGATGGCTGGAGAACTTGAGAGGGCCGGAGACCTCGAGATGGCTGGAGAACTTGAGAGGACCGGAGACCTCGAGACGGCTGGAGACCTCGAGAGGACCGGAGCCGTCCGGACGAGGGCGGGCCGGAGCCGTCCGGACAGGGGGCGAGCCGGAGTCGTCCCGACAGAGGGCGCGCCGGAGCCGTCCGGATCGCTACCGCGTGGGTCGTATCGGCTCGTCCTGCCGGTCCCGCCACGGCAGCTCCGCCGTGATGACGGTCGGACCGCCGGCCGGCGACTCGATGATGAACAGGCCGTCGACCGCGCCGAGCCGGTCCGCGAGCCCCGCCATCCCCGTGCCGCCGTCGAGGCCGGCCCCGCCGCGCCCGTCGTCCCGGACCTGGATGAGCAGCCGGTCCTCGGCCCGCCACACGTCGACGGACGCGGACCTCGCCCCGCTGTGCTTGCTGACGTTCTGCAGCAGCTCGGAGACGGTGAAGTAGGCGATGCCCTCGATGGCCGCCGCCGGTCTGGTCGCGAGGTCGGCCGTCACCTTCACCGGCACCGTGCAGCGCGAGGCGATCGCCGACAGCGCGGCGTCCAGACCCCGGTCGGTGAGGACCGCCGGGTGGATGCCGCGGGCCAGGTCGCGCAGTTCCTGGAGGGCGAGCTTCACCTCGCCGTGTGCCTCGTCGACCATGGCCGCCGCCGTGTCGGGGTCCTCCAGGAGCTTCTCCTTGGCCAGGCCGAGCCCCATCGCGAGGTTGACCAGCCGGGCCTGTGCCCCGTCGTGCAGATCGCGCTCGATGCGCCGCAGGTCGGCGGCGGCGGTGTCGACGACGACCCCCCGGTCGGACTCCAGCTCGGCGATACGCTGCTCCAGCTCGTCGGAGGGCGACAGCAGCCCGCGCACCATGGCCCGGTCCACGTTCGTCAGCCCCCGCGCGATGAACGGCAGCACCGGCCACAGCAGAAACAGCGATATGAGCGTGACGGTGAAGGTCACGATGCCCCAGGGCAGCCGTACGAAGTCGTACAGCACCGTCCGCCAGCCCACCGGATCCTTCAGGCTCGTCCACAGCCAGGGGAAGAAGCCCGTCCGGCGCACCCGCAGTGGGCTCGGCTCGTCGATCCGCACCCCGAGCAGCACCCGCGCCCGCGCCCGCTCGGCCTTGCCCAGCTGACGCGCGCCCAGCAGACCGCCCGCGAGCAGCGGCAGCCCGATGACCGTCACCGCGAGCCCCGCGCCCGTGAACATCAGTGTGACGACGTACACGAACCCGAAGATCGAGACCGGCAGATTGGCCAGCAGATGCGCGATCTCCTTCCACGTCTGCCGGTCGAGGGCGAGGCGTGCGGGAGGCAGCCGGTCACTGTCGGACGTCCTGTCCGACGGGACGTCCGGCGGGATGTCCGACGGGACGTTGAGCGTGATGCGTTCGGTCATATCCGCTAGCGTGCCCGGCGGCGCGGCGCCGCGCCATGAGGTGGACCGCCAGGATGCACTGGGGAAAACCCCACCCCTGGGGCCGACACCTGGGGCGGACCTGGGCACCTCCGCGCGTGCCCAGCCGTGACGGGCTGCTTACCGTTTCTTTAGCAGGCCCTAGACTCCCGTCCGTACAGATCGTCGAACACGGCGCATCGCAGAGTGCGCGACGGGCGCATCATAGGGTTGAGTGTCAGGGAGCGAGGGCTGACGTGCCGGAACCGACCGTTGTCACGGCGACCGGGGCTGTCGTCGCGGCGGACTACTTCCAGTCCTACTCGGTCGTCGGACTGCTGGCCGTCGTCGGCGTGCTGTTCGTCGCCGTGGCCTTCGGGGCGGGACGCCTGCTGCGGCCCGTGGTCCCCACCCCCGAGAAACTCCTGACGTACGAGTGCGGCGTCGACCCCGTCGGCGAGGGCTGGGCCCACACCCAGGTCCGCTACTACGTCTACGCGTTCCTGTACGTGATCTTCGCCGTCGACTCGATCTTCCTCTTCCCCTGGGCGACGGTCTTCGCCGCCCCCGGC
Organism: Streptomyces sp. NPDC029292; assembly: GCF_055569295.1. Lineage (NCBI taxonomy): Bacteria > Bacillati > Actinomycetota > Actinomycetes > Kitasatosporales > Streptomycetaceae > Streptomyces > Streptomyces sp. NPDC029292. The sequence goes on along the minus strand of NZ_JBVHXR010000007.1, from coordinate 95,623 downwards.
TACGGCGCCGCGACGCTCGTGGAGATGTTCATTTTCCTCGGCTTCCTCGCCGTCGGCCTGCTGTACGCATACAAGAAGGGCGTCCTGACATGGACGTGACCCCCGAGACCCCTGGGCAGCCGGTTCTTCTCCCGGAGCCGAAGCGGCTGGGCGCGCTCTCCCGACTGGCCCCCGAGCCGATGAAGGTGGTCCTGAACTGGGGCCGCCGCTACTCGCTCTGGGTCTTCAACTTCGGCCTCGCCTGCTGCGCGATCGAGTTCATCGCCGCGTCGATGGCCCGGCACGACTTCATCCGGCTCGGCGTGATCCCGTTCGCGCCGGGCCCCCGCCAGGCCGACCTGATGGTCGTCTCCGGCACGGTCACGGACAAGATGGCCCCGGCCGTGAAGCGCCTGTACGAACAGATGCCCGAGCCCAAGTACGTCATCTCCTTCGGCGCCTGCTCCAACTGCGGCGGTCCGTACTGGGACTCGTACTCCGTCACGAAGGGCGTCGACCAGATCATCCCCGTCGACGTGTACGTCCCCGGCTGCCCGCCCCGCCCCGAAGCCCTGCTCCAGGGCATCCTGAAGCTCCAGGAGAAGATCGCCCGGGAGTCGCTGGGCGAGCGGTACGGGTCGCCGCGGCCGTCGGCGGCCGCCCTGCAGAGCGGGCTGGTCCAGCCCCCGGTCCCGGGAGGCGCCCGATGACCGGCTGGCTCCCCGCCCCCGTCGAGGAACTTTTCGGCCCGGAGGCCACGGCCGAGGAGTCGTACGAGGTCCTGACGGTCGACGTCCCTCCGGCGTCGTGGATCGCCGCCCTGGAGACGGCCCGTGGCGTGCTGGGCTGCACCTACTTCGACTGGCTGAGCGCCGTCGACGAACCCGGCACGGGCTTCCGGGTCTGCGCCCACGTCGTGGCGCTGTCCCCGGTACGGCGCCTCCTCGTCCGTACGACCGTCCCGCACTCGGCCCCCGTCCTCGCGTCGGCCGTCACCGTGTACGCGGGCGCCGGCTGGCACGAGCGCGAGACCCACGAAATGTTCGGCGTGGACTTCGAGGGCCACCCCGGCCTCGACCCGCTCCTCCTCCCCGACAGCTTCGAAGGTCACCCCCTCCGCAAGGACTTCGTCCTGGCCGCCCGCGTCGTCAAGGCCTGGCCCGGCGCCAAGGAACCCGGCGAGTCCGAGCACGGCGGCCCCAAGCGCCGCCAGATGCTCCCGCCCGGCGTCCCCGACCCCAACGAGTGGGGCCCCCTCAAGGGCCAGCTGCCTCCGGCCCCGGCCCGCCCCGCCCGCGGAGCGGCCCGCACGCCCGGCGACCGCCCCGTACGCAGGGCACGAACAGCGGGGGAGGGCTCTGCAAGCCAGACACCTGGCGGTGCGGGTGCGGGTACCGCGGGTGCCAGTGCTGGTGCCGAGCCTGCCGCCCCGGCGTCGCCGCGCCGGGCGCGCAGCGCGAGCCAGGGCTCTGCCAGCCAGCAGGCCGCTGCTCCGGCTCCCGACCAGAAGGCAGCTCCGGCCCCCACCGAGCCGACGGCCCCCGCCGAGCCGACGACGCCCGCCGGAGCAACAGGCCCCGCCACCCCGCCGAGGCCCGCCGCGCCGCGCACCTCGGACGCCCCGTGGCACCGCGCCCGCCCGGCTTTCGACGAGCAGAAGCCGGAGCTGGAGCCGAAGCCAGAGCCGGAACCGAAGCCGGAAACGGAGCCGAAGCCGGAAACGGAGCCGAAGCCGGAAACGGAGCCGAAGCCAGAGCAAGGCGCCGAGGCCACTCCTCAACCCGAGGCTGCTCCGGAACCCGGGGCCACCCCGGAACCCGAGACCGCCCCGGAACCCGAGGTTGCCCGGGAACCCGAGGCCACTCCTCAACCCGAGACCGCCCCGGAACCCGAGCTTGCCCGGGAACCCGAGGCCACGCCACAACCCGAGGCCACCCCGGAACCCAAACCCGAAGCCACCCCGAACCCCCCATCCGCACCCACCCCTGACGACCCCGGAGGCACGCAGTGAACGGCGCTCTCGACGTCGCCCTGCGACTCCTCGTCGTCTTTGTCGTATTCCTGACATTCCCCCTGATCGTGGGTCAAACCGAGCACAAGGTGATGGCCCACATGCAGGGCCGCCTCGGCCCTATGTACGCGGGCGGCTTCCACGGCTGGGCCCAACTCGTCGCGGACGGCGTGAAGTTCGCGCAGAAGGAAGACGTCGTCCCCACGGGCGCGGACCGCCGCATCTTCCAACTCGCCCCCGCCGTCGCCCTCCTCCCGTACCTCCTGGTCCTCCTCGCCATCCCCATCGGCCCGAGCGAAGGCGCGGTCGGCCAGGTCGTCGACGCGGGCATCTTCTTCGTCCTCGCCGTCATGGGCGTAGGCGTCCTCGGCTCGCTCATGGCGGGCTGGGCATCGGCCAACAAGTTCTCCCTCCTGGGCGGACTGCGCACCGCCGCCCAGCTCCTCGCGTACGAACTCCCGATGCTCCTCACCGCCGCCTCGGTCGCGATGGCGGCGGGCACCGTCTCCCTCCCCGGCATCGTCGATGCCTTCGAGTGGTGGTGGCTGCCCTGGCAGATCGTCGGCGCGATCGTCTTCTTCGTGGCGGGCCTCGCCGAACTCCAGCGCCCGCCCTTCGACATGCCCGTCGCCGACTCCGAGATCATCTTCGGCGCGTACACCGAGTACACGGGCCTGCGTTTCGCCCTGTTCCTCCTCGCCGAGTACGCCGGAATCGTCGTCCTGTGCGGCCTGACCACCGTCCTCTTCCTGGGCGGCTGGCACGGCCCTTGGGGCGCGGACGGCCTCGGCTGGGTCTGGACCCTCCTGAAGAGCGCGATCCTCGCCTTCGTCGTGATCTGGCTGCGCGTCACCTACCCCCGCCTGCGCGAGGACCAGCTCCAGAAACTCTCCTGGACCCTCCTCGTCCCCCTCTCCCTCGCCCAGATCGCCCTCACCGGCATCGTCAAGGTGGTGATCTCGTAACCATGGCCCCCATTCCTGGCTCCGGCCTTGCCAAGGGCCTGGCCGTCACCCTCCGCACGATGACGAAGAAGACCGTCACCGCGCAGTACCCGGACGCCCAGCCCGAACTCCCGCCCCGCACCCGCGGCGTCATCGGCCTCTTCGAGGAGAACTGCACGGTCTGCATGCTGTGCGCCCGCGAGTGCCCGGACTGGTGCATCTACATCGACTCCCACAAGGAGACCGTCCCGCCCGCCGCCCCCGGCGGCCGCGAGCGCAGCCGCAACGTCCTCGACCGCTTCGCCATCGACTTCGCCCTGTGCATGTACTGCGGTATCTGCATCGAGGTCTGTCCTTTCGACGCCCTGTTCTGGTCCCCGGAGTTCGAGTACGCCGAGACCGACATCCACGAACTCACCCACGAACGCGACAAGCTCCGCGAGTGGATGTGGACGGTCCCGGCCCCGCCCGCCCTCGACCCCGCCGCCGAGGAACCCAAGGAGCTCACCGCCGCCCGCAAGACCGCCGAGAAGCTCGCCGCGGCGCAGGCAGCCCAGGCCGAACCCCGGACTTCCGCCCAGGCCCCCGAGCAGGGTGAACCCCCGGCCCCGGGCACGTCGGAGCCCTCCGATCCGAAGGAGGGCGAGTCGTGAGCCTCGCAGCAGCCACGGCCGTCGCGACGCGTGCCACGACCACCGCCGCCGAAAGCCACGGCTTCCTCTCCCCGACCGGCGTCGAGGTCGCCTTCCTCCTCGTCGGCCTGGTCACCTTCGGCGCCGCGATCGTCACCGTCACCACCAAGCAGCTGGTGCACGCCGCACTGTGGCTGGTGGCGACGCTCGGTGGCCTCGCCGTCGAATACCTCCTGCTCACGGCCGAGTTCATCGCCTGGGTGCAGGTCCTCATCTATGTCGGCTCCGTCGTCGTACTCCTCCTCTTCGGTCTGATGCTCACCAAGGCCCCCATCGGCCGCTCCCCGGACGCCGACTCCGGCAACCGCTGGGCCGCCCTGACCGTGGCCGTCGCCGCGGCCGCCGCCCTGGTCTGGGTCGTCGTCGACGCCTTCCGCACGACCTGGATGGATCTGGACGGCGCCGCCGCCGGCTCCACCGAGGTCACCGGAGCGAGCCTCTTCCAGAACTGGGTGCTCCCCTTCGAAGCGCTCTCCGTTCTCCTCCTCGCCGCGCTGGTCGGCGCGATCGTCCTCTCCCGCAAGGCGAAGGCGGACGCGGCGGCCACCACGAGCGTCCCCGCCGGCGGAACCGTCCCGAGCACCAGGAGCGGCCGGACCGTCCCGAGCGGCCGGAGCGGCCGGAGCGACAAGGGAGGGACCCGCTGATGCACCTCGCCTATCCCGCCGTGCTCTCCGCCCTCCTCTTCTGCACGGGCCTGTACGGAGTCCTCGCGCGCCGCAACGCGATCCTGGTCCTGATGTCCGTCGAGCTGATGCTCAACGCCGTCAACCTGAACCTCGTCGCCTTCGACATCTGGCTCTCCAAGACCGCCCGCGACACGCTCCACTCCGGCCAGGCGCTGACCCTGTTCACCATCGCCATCGCCGCCGCCGAGATCGGCATCGGCCTGGCGATCGTCCTCGCCGTCTACCGGGGCCGCGGCACCTCGGACATCGACAAGCTCCGCGACAGCGCCGAGCCGCACGGCCCCGAAGCCACCGTCACGGCAGACGAGAAGGCTGAGGCCACCGCGTGACCACGACCACCCTCGCCGTCCTCGTCCCCCTCCTTCCGTTCCTGGGCGCCGCGGCCGGACTCCTCCTCGGCCGCACGGCCCCCGGCTTCGTCCGCCCCCTCGCCGTCCTGCCGCCCCTCGCGTCGCTCGTCCTCGCCGTACTGGTCGCCGTACGCCAGGGCGGCGACCAGGCCATCGACGCCCACACAGAGCTCACCCCCACCGGCTCGGTCCCGATCGAACTCGCCCTGCACATCGACGGCTTCGCCGCCCTCGTCGCCGTCCTGGTCGGCGTCGTCGCCTCCTGCGTGCAGATCTACTCGACCGGCTACCTGCGCGACGACCCGCGCTACCCCTCGTACGCCGCTCTCGTCTCCCTCTTCACCTCCGCGATGCTGCTCGTCGTCTACTCCGGCGACCTGATCGTGCTCCTGGTCGGCTGGGAGATCATGGGCATCTGCTCGTACTTCCTGGTCGGCCACTACTGGGAGACCCCCGAGGCCCGCGCCGCCTCGATCAAGGCCTTCCTGGTCACCAAGCTCGGCGACGTCCCCTTCCTCATCGGCCTGTTCGCGCTCGCCACCGACGCCGGGTCCTTCCGCATCACCACGGTCCTCGGCACCGTCGCGAGCGGCGGACTGCACCACCCGACGCTGATCGCCCTGCTGCTCCTCGCCGGCGTGGCGGGCAAGTCGGCACTGTTCCCGCTGCACACCTGGCTCCCCGACGCGATGGCGGGCCCCACACCCGTCTCCGCGCTGATCCACGCCGCGACGATGGTCGCCGCCGGTATCTACTTCATCGCCCGGCTCCTCCCCGTCTTCCAGGCCTCTTCGGCCGCGATGCTCGTCCTCGCCGTCATGGCCGCCGTCACGATGGCGGGCTCGGCGCTCGCCGCACTCGCCCAGGACGACATCAAGCGTGTCCTCGCGTACTCGACCATCGGCCAGCTCGGCTACATGGCCGGCGCCCTCGCCGTCGGCGACCGCGGTGCCGCCGTCTTCCACCTCCTGTCCCACGGCGCCTTCAAGGCGCTGCTGTTCCTCGCCGCGGGCGTGATCATCCACGCCTCCGGCACCAACTCGCTGGCCGTCATGTCCCGTATGAAGGACCTGCGCGCCCGCGTCCCCGACGCCTACTGGACGATGACCGTGGCGCTGCTCGCGCTCGCCGCGATCCCGCCGTTCAGCGGCTTCTTCTCCAAGGAGGCCGTGCTCGGCGCCGCCGAGCACGTCGCCACCGGTCACACCGAGCACGCCCCCGTCGCCGCGGGCTGGATCGTCTTCGTCGCCGGCCTGATCACGGCCGTACTCACCGCCGCGTACGCCACCCGCCTGTGGCTGCTGGCCTTCCGCGGCCGCGGCGTCGAGGCCCCCGACCACGGCAGGCAGCCGCTCACCATGACCGTGGTGCTGTGGGTGCTCGCCGTACCGTCGCTGGCCTTCGGGCTGGCGTACGGTCCGCTGCCCCACTGGTTCGACGGCCGTGACCTGACACCGGTCCTCACCACCTCCGTCCTCGGTACGGGGCTCGCCCTCGTCGGCGGACTCGTCACCTACGGCGCCTGGCGGCACACCACCGTGATGGCCACGCGCGTACCCCTGGGTGCGGTCGTGGCCCACCCCGATGCCGACGCCGGAACCGTCGAGGCCGAGGCGATCGCGATGCACGCGCCGACCTTCGGAGATGTGGCTTCCGCGTCCGACCCGGCGGACCCGGGCCGACTGCTGCTCGGCCCGCTGCACCGCCACGCGGCCGTCGGCTTCCACCTCGACGCCGTGTACTCGGTGCTCTTCGTCCGCCCGGTCCAGGCCGGAGCCGCACTCGTACGGTTCCTCGACCGCGAGGTCGTCGACACCTACGTACGCGGCGCGGGCGCCCTACCCCGCTGGCTCGGCGCCGCCGTACGGCGCGCGCAGACCGGCAATGTGCAGACCTATGTGAGCGCGCTGCTCGCCGGCACCGTCGTCCTGGTGGTCGCCGCCCTCCTCGTCGCCACGGGAGCGTGAGCAGGCGTGATCGATATCAGTGAATCCGTGATGCAGATCCTTCTGGCATTCATCGTCGTCGGCCCGCTCATCGGGGCCGCCGCCGCTCTCCTGCCGGCCCCACCCGGGCTGAAGGGGAAGTCGCCCGAGCAGGCCGTGCTGCGGCACGGCGTGACCGTCACCGGCGCGGTGCTCATCGCCGCGATCGTCCTCGCGCTCGGCTTCGACCACGACCACCCGTCGCAGATGCAGGCCACGACGGACATCAGCTGGATCCCCGCACTCGACGTGCGGATCCACCTCGGCATCGACGGCATTTCCCTCCCCCTTCTGGTCCTGACCGCGCTGCTGACCTTCCTCTGCGCGCTGTACAGCTACTTCAAGATGCCCGCGGGACCGACCCCGAAGGCATTCGTCGCACTCGTCCTCGTCCTCGAGTCGGGCACTCTCGCGACCTTCGCCGTCCTCGATCTGCTGCTGTTCTTCCTCGCGTTCGAGATGGTGCTCATCCCGATGTACTTCCTCATCGCCCGGTGGGGCGGTGCGGAACGCCAGGCGGCTGCCTGGAAGTTCATCCTCTTCACGCTGCTCGGTTCGGTCGTGATGCTGCTGGGCCTGCTCCTGATCGGAATCAAGGCGGGCACATTCGACATGGTGGCACTCGCCACTGACAACGGCCGGTCGCTGACCACATCTGTGCAGGTCATCGCTGTTTTGGCGATCGGAATCGGGCTCGCGGTCAAGACGCCGATGTGGCCGCTGCACAGCTGGCTGCCGGACGCCCACACCGCCGCGCCCACCGTCGGCTCGGTGCTGCTGGCCGGTGTGCTGCTGAAGATGGGTACGTACGGATTCGTTCGAATTCTGCTGCCGATCGCACCCGACGGTATGCGCACCTTCGCGCCCTACCTCGCCGCCTTCGCCGTCGTCGGGATCATCTACGGATCCCTGGCCTGCCTGGCCCTCGCCAAGCAGGGCGCGAAGGGCGATCTCAAACGGCTCATCGCGTACTCGTCCGTCGGCCACATGGGCTTCGTGCTGCTCGGCATCGCGACCATGACCCCGACCGGCGTGAACGGCGCGCTGTTCGCGAATATCGCCCACGGCCTGATCACCGGTCTGCTGTTCTTCCTCGTCGGGGCGTTGAAGGACCGCACGGGCACGACCGACCTCGACACGCTCGCCGAGGAGAGCGGCGCCGCGCTCTACGGCAAGGCCCCGCGCCTCGGCGGCCTTCTCGCCTTCGGCGCCGTCGCTTCGCTCGGGCTGCCGGGCCTCGCCGGGTTCTGGGGCGAAATGCTGGCGCTGTTCGGCGCGTTCAAACCGGCCGCCGACCTCAGCCGCCCCGCGTATCTGACATTCATGTCGATCGCCGCCTTCGGCACGCTGCTCACCGCCGCGTACATGCTCGTCGTCGTCCGCCGCGTCTGCATGGGCGCCGCCCCGCAGCAGGACGCCCCGAAGCTCGCCGATGTCCAGAGCTACGAGTTCGCGGCCTGGACGCCGCTCGTCGCCCTCACCATCGTCGCGGGCCTGTGGCCCAAGGCCCTCCTCGGCCTGACCGACCCGGCCGTTCAGCAGCTCCTCGCAGGAGGCACCCGATGAGCTCCCTGGTCCAGTCCGTCGACTGGCTCGCGATCGCGCCGCCCACTCTCGCCGCGGTCGTCGGACTCGTCGTGCTCGTCGCCGACCTCTTCATCGGCGACGCGAAGAAGGCGGTGCTCGGCTGGGTGTCGGTCGTGGGACTCGCCGCGTCCGCGCTGATGTTGCTGCCCCTCCTGGATGGCGACCGTGCCACCTTCTGCCTGACCGGCAACGCGGACGTGTGCAGCTATACGGCGGACCGGTTCACCCTCGTCATCCAGTTCCTGGTCCTCGGCGGCGCGCTCCTGGCGGCCCTGCTGTCGGTCACGGCCCTCAAGGACGCCAACAGGGAACTCCCCGAAGGGGAGTTCTGGTTCCTGCTGCTCTCCTCGGCCGCGGGCGCCGCTCTGCTGCCCGCCTCCCGCGACCTCGCGACCCTCATCGTCGCCCTGGAAGTCGCCTCGCTGCCCGCCTTCGCGCTCGTCGGCATCAAGCGCGGTGACAAGAAGTCCTCCGAAGCGGCGCTGAAGTTCTTCCTGTCCTCCGTCACCGCGACCGCCGTGAGCCTGATGGGCGTCAGCTTCGTCTACGCCACGACCGGCACCCTCTACCTCACCCAGATCGCGGACAAGATCCAGCACGTCGACGGACAGTTCCACACGCTCGCCCAAACGGGCGTCGTCCTCACGCTCGTCGGCTTCGCCTTCAAGACGGCCGCCGTGCCCTTCCACTTCTGGGTGCCCGACACCTACGTCGGGGCGCCTTTGCCGATCGCCGCCTACTTGTCGGTCGTCGGCAAGGCGGTCGGCTTCTCCGGGCTGATCCTCGTCACCGTCGTCGCCTTCCCGTCGTACGCGGACGTCTGGGGCCCGGCGCTCGCCGGGCTGGCCGCCCTCACCATGACGGTCGGCAACGTCGGCGCCCTGCGGCAGCAGGCCACGCGCGCGTACAGCGCGGTACGGCTGCTCGCCTGGTCCTCCGTCGGCCAGGCCGGCTACCTCCTGGTGCCGATCGCGGCCGCCGCGTACTCCAAGGACGCCGAGAAGGCCATCGGCTCCACGGTGGCGTACGCCCTGATGTACGCCGTGGTGAACCTCGGCGCCTTCGCGGTGGCCGCCCTCGTCGCCCGCAGGAGCCCCCTGAACCGCATCAGCGACTACCGCGGCCTGTACGCGGCCAGCCCCCTGTCCGCGCTGATCCTCGGCTTCTTCCTGCTCTGCCTCGCCGGACTGCCGCCGGGCATCATCGGCCTCTTCGCCAAGGTCACCGTCTTCTCGGCGGCCGTCGACGCGGGACTCGGCTGGCTGGCCGTGATCATGGCCGTCAATGTCGTGATCGCGCTCTTCTACTACCTCCAGTGGACGACGCTGCTGTTCCGGGCCCCCGAGGGCGAGTCCGGGAAGCACCGCGTCCCGGCCCCGCTCACGGCGGCGATCGCCCTGACGGCGGTCCTGGGCGTCGCTCTCTCCGGGGCGCCCCAGCTGGTCCTGCGCTTCTCGGCCACCGGCCTGTTCTGACATTCGTGGGGCACGCGCGCGTGGAATGCCGTCCGCCATCACCCGGACGGCCCACGCCCGCCGGTGCGCGCACAAGGGAACTAGTGCTCCCCGTCTGGCGTTGACCAGTACGGGAGGGTCCACTGAAGAGTGGAAGCAGAGCATCAGCAAGCAAAGGGTTCCCCTGCCGCACCACTTGGAGGGCGTACCGTGCACCGCCGGCACAACGGGCTCAGGACCGCCGTACTCCTCGGGGGACTGTCCGCACTCATCATCGTCATCGGCAGTTTCTTCGGGCGTACCGGCCTCATCATCGCGCTGTTCATCGCGATCGGGACGAACGCGTACGCGTACTGGAACAGCGACAAACTGGCTCTACGCGCGATGCGCGCCCGCCCGGTGAGCGAATTCGAGGCCCCGGCCCTGTACCGCATGGTCCGCGAGCTCTCCACCCAGGCCCGCCAGCCCATGCCGCGCCTGTACATCTCACCGACGGAAGCGCCGAACGCGTTCGCGACGGGCCGCAACCCGCGCAACGCGGCCGTGTGCTGCACCGAAGGAATCCTGCGCATCCTGGACGAGCGCGAGCTGCGCGGCGTCATCGGGCACGAGCTCAGTCATGTCTACAACCGCGACATCCTGATCTCGTCCGTCGCAGGCGCCCTCGCCTCCGTGATCATGTTCCTGGTCAACTTCGCCTGGCTGATCCCGGTGGGCCGTTCGAACGACGACGACGGGCCCGGCATCCTGGGCATGCTGCTGATCATGATCCTGGGACCGCTCGCCGCGTCCCTCATCCAGCTCGCCATCAGCCGCTCCAGGGAGTACGAGGCGGATGCGTCCGGCGCCCAGCTCACCGGCGACCCCCTTGCCCTCGCGAGCGCGCTGCGCAAGCTCGACGCGGGCACCAAGCAGCTGCCGCTGCCGCCCGAGCCGCGCATTGAGACCGCCAGCCACATGATGATCGCGAATCCCTTCCGCCCCGGACAGGGAATGTCGAAGATGTTCTCTACGCATCCGCCCATGGCGGAGCGCATCGCCCGGCTCGAGAAGATGGCAGGTCGCCACCAGTGAAGACAATCCTGAACGTCATTTGGCTCGTCCTGAGCGGCTTCTGGCTGTTCCTCGGCTACCTGGTCGCGGGCGCGCTGCTGTGCATCACCATCATCGGTATCCCCTTCGGCATCGCCGCCTTCCGCATCGGCGTCTACGCCCTGTGGCCCTTCGGCTATACGACGGTGGAGCGCCGCGACGCGGGCGCGCCGTCCTGTATCGGTAACGTGCTGTGGCTGGTCCTCGCGGGCTGGTGGCTCGCCCTCGCCCACATCGTCACGGGCATCGCCCTGTGCATCACGATCATCGGCATCCCGTTCGGCATCGCCAACTTCAAGCTCATCCCGGTCTCGCTGCTCCCCCTGGGGCGCGAAATCGTCCGCACGGACCAGCCGTTCGCGTCGCGCTAGCGCCGCGGGGCGGGGGTGCAGCATCCGAAGTACGCGGTGGAGGCGTACAGCTCCACGAGCGCGGGGGAGCCGATCTGGGCTCTGTGCAGGGACGCCTCCGACGACATGTTCGCCGATCGGCGTCCTCCCGCGCGCACGCGCTACGAACTGCTGGGCTGCACGCCGGAGGGTGAAGCGGCCACCGCTGTCGAGCGGGCGCGGGCCGAAGGTTCAGCACCACTCGGTGACCTCACCCTGCGCCCGCTCGGAGGACCCCAAGACCGGCCCGAGAACGCCTGGCGCCTGGAGCACGTACGAATCGTGGGCGCCCGCCCCCGCTTGCCTGATGCCCCGGGGCTGCTGGACGTCACCGTAGAGGCGGCGGAGCTCCCCGCCGGCCCGCCCGAACCCCCAGGCCCGGCCCGGGGGTTCCTCCTGGTCGGCTCGGACGGTGAAGCCCGGGGCCGATGCGAGGACTGGGCGGCCGTCCCGCAGGATGTCTTCGTACCTGCCGAGCCGCCCGTCCGACTACTCGGCTGTTCCCCACGGGGAGCTCTGCGCGACGCGCTGGAGGCGGGCGAAGAGGAACTCGGCCACGCCAGGGTGTCGCGCCTCGATCGGATGGGCTGGACGATCGCCACCGTTCTGGAGGCGGAGATCACGGCGTGGATCCCCTCGGCGCACGGCCGTGGCCTCGTCGACCTCACGCTCGACCCCTGGTCGCAGCGTCTGCCGCGCGCTGCCCGCGAAGTCTGGGACCTGTGGTGGTGCGGACGCCCGACCGACCCCAATGCCTGGGCGCGCTGCAGCCCGCAGGGCCGCGAACTCTGGTTGAACAGGGCTAGGGAGGAGGACCTGCGGAGCGCCTGGGACCCCCATACGGCGCCCGGAGCCACCTATCACCTCGATGGCCGGCACATCACCGACGGGGCCGCCTTCTACTGTGCGCTCGGCGAGGCGGTGAACGGCCCGGGTGGTTACTACGGCCACGACCGCGACACGGTCGACGACTACCTGACCGGTGGGTTCGGCGCCGAACCGCCCTTCACCCTGGTGTGGCACGACGCCGAGGTCGCGCGCACCTGCCTCGGCGTGACACCGCACCGCAACGGCAGGCCCCCGACCTTCGAGGAACTCCTCGCCTTCCTCGCCGAAGAGCGCATCGACGTCCGCCTGGCCTGACCGTTTTCCCACCGCCTGGCGGTTATCCACAGGCTCGCCCGATTGTCAGTGGCGCGCTGCATCATGAATCCATGACCGAAATCGAGCAGTTGCTGGCAAGGGTCGGTACGGAGGCCCGCAACACCCGCCCGTGGGGCTGGCCTTCGCTCCCCGCGCCCGTGGACGCGGCCGCGGTCACCCGCGCCGAGGCCACCCTGGGCTTCGCCCTGCCGCCACTGCTCGTAGCGCTCTACCTGCGGATAGGGGACGGCGGATTCGGTCCGGAATACGGCTTGTTACCCCTGCTCGACAGTCCCCTGTCCGGCGAACCTGCCGCCGTCACCCAGTATCTCGCCCACCGCGAGAGCGGCCGCAAGGACCCGGACTGGCCCTGGCCCGAGGGCGTCCTGCCGATATCCCACTGGGGCTGCGGGATGTACGCGTGCGTGGACTGCCGCAGCCTCAAGGGCACGGTCCTGCTCTTCGAGCCGAACGCCGACGAGGCCGACCACGCGTGGTACGTGGACGCGCCCGACCTCGAGGCCTGGCTGCACACCTGGCTGGAGGGCTCCGGCTGGTACGAGGAGTCCAACGACGGCACGGACTTGGCCCCTTGGGCCGACTTCCGCATACGCACGGCGGCGGCGCAGGCCTCGTAGCCAACCGTCCTGCTACACGGCGGCGTCCTGCTATCCATGGGCGCGCCCCCACCCCGCGTCCGCGGCTACCGCGAAGCCGCCCACCGTCGTACGCCGTACGCCGCCGCGCCCACGCCCAGCACAGCCGCTCCCACGACCACCGAGACCCCCGGCAGCGCGAACGCCAGGACCACGCACCCGACCAGCCCCACCACCGGCAGGACCCGCGATGCCGGAGCCGAACTGAGCGTCCAGGCAGACGCGTTGGCCACTGCGTAGTACGCCAGCACACCGAAGGAGGAGAATCCGATCGCGCCCCGCACATCCACCGTCGCGGCCAGCGCGGCCACCACCGCGCCCACGGCCAGCTCGGCCCGATGCGGCACCTGGAAGCGCGGATGTACGGCGGCCAGGGCGCCCGGGAGATGACGGTCGCGGGCCATGGCCAGCGTCGTCCGTGACACGCCCAGGATCAGGGCGAGGAGCGAGCCGAGCGCGGCCACCGCGGCACCCACCCGCACCACCGGCACAAGCCCCGGTGCACCGGCCGCCCGCACCGCGTCGGCCAGCGGTGCCGCGGCATGCCCGAGCCCACCCGACCCCAGCACGGAAAGGACAGCCACCGAGACCGCCGCGTACACCACGAGCGCGATGCCCAGAGCCAACGGGATCGCGCGGGGGATGGTGCGCGCCGGATCCCGTACCTCCTCACCGAGCGTCGCGATGCGCGCGTACCCGGCGAACGCGAAGAACAGCAGTCCGGCGGCCTGAAGCACCCCGCCCACGCCCTCGGAGACCCCTACATCCAGCCGCCCGGCATCGGAGGCGTCCGAGCCGAGGCACACGACCACCACGGAAGCGAGAACCGCGAGGACCACCGCCACGATCACCCGCGTCAGCCAGGCCGACTTCTGTACGCCGCCGTAGTTCACCGCGGTCAGGGCCACGACGGCCGCGACCGCCACCGCGTGCGCCTGTCCCGGCCAGACGTACGCGCCCACGGTGAGCGCCATCGCCGCACAGGAGGCCGTCTTGCCGACGACGAACGACCAGCCCGCCAGGTACCCCCAGAAGGCCCCGAGCCGCTCGCGCCCGTACACATACGTGCCGCCGGAGGCCGGATACAGGGCCGCCAGCCGTGCCGAGGCCATCGCGTTGCAGTAGGCGACCACGGCCGCGACCGCGAGTCCGAGCAGCAGCCCGGACCCGGCCGCCCGTGCCGCGGGGCCCAGGGCCGCGAAGATCCCGGCGCCGACCATCGAGCCGAGGCCGATGATCACGGCGTCCCCGACGCCCAGGGTGCGCCGCAATTCGGAACCGGCCTGTGTCATGTGCCGCACCCTACTGATCGGTGCAACCGGCGGGCGCCGCGGTGACGTCCTGTTCATCAACACGCCACTGACACGCGCGCGACCCGCAGTGGGCGAGACGAACACAAGCACAGCCCGGCCCGAGGGAAATCACGGGGCCGGGACAGTGCAGGCACAGCACGAAAGGGCAGGTTCAGGGCATGGGCATCATCAGCTGGATCATTCTGGGGCTGCTGGCCGGAGCCATCGCCAAATTCCTGCTGCCGGGCCGCGACCCGGGCAGCTTCATCGGTACGACCGTCATCGGCATCACTGGCGCGTTCATCGGCGGCTGGATATCGGCCCGTTGGCTGGACCACCCCATCACCAAGCAGTTCTACGACGGCGCCACCTGGGCCGCCGCGATCGGCGGTTCGCTCGTCCTGTTGGTCATCTACCGCATCCTGTTCGGCGACTCGCGCCGCTGAGCGCGTCCCCCCGAGACCGCAGCCAGCAGGCGAGAAGGGTGGGCACCCCGGGTGCCCACCCTTCTTCGTACGCGCAACGAACCGACCACTGCCGACTGCCGCCAGGTGTACCGCCGACGGACGCAGCGACGGCTACCGGTAGTTCACGAACTGCAGCGCGAAGTCGAAGTCCTTGCCCTTGAGCAGCGCCTGAACGGCCTGCAGGTCGTCACGGCTCTTCGAGCTGACGCGCAGCTCGTCGCCCTGCACCTGGGCCTTCACGCCCTTCGGACCCTCGTCGCGAATGATCTTCGCCACCTTCTTCGCGTTCTCCTGGGAGATGCCCTCCTCGATCGAGGCGAAGATCTTGTACTCCTTGCCGGAGAGCTGGGGCTCACCGGCGTCCAGCGCCTTCAGCGAGATGCCGCGCTTGATCAGCTTGGTCTCGAACACATCGAGGATGGCCTTGACCCGCTCCTCGGAGTTCGCCTCCATGAGGATCTTCTCGCCGGACCAGGAGATGGAGGCCCCGACGTTCTTGAAGTCGTAGCGCTGGGAGATCTCCTTGGCGGCCTGGTTGAGGGCGTTGTCGACCTCCTGCCGCTCGACCTTCGAGACGATGTCGAAACTGGAGTCGGCCATGTCCTGTGGCTCCTTGTATCGGGGTGCGTAGGGGCGGCCGTCGAGCCCGGCGTAGGTCCCCGGCCGCATCCGCATAAGCCTAGCCACCCCCTCGCCTCCGAGCGCAGATCAATCGGGTGGCGAAGCACCCCCGAGCATCGGGTATCGTTTACGTCGTTGCCACGGAGCGCCGCAGAAAAGCGGTCCTCACGGCAGCAACCCCGGCGGTGTGCCCGAGCGGCCAAAGGGAGCAGACTGTAAATCTGCCGGCTCAGCCTTCCCAGGTTCGAATCCTGGCGCCGCCACACGGGAACAAAGGCCCCGTGACCTGCCCTCTACGCAGGTCACGGGGCCTTTGTCATGCGTTCCGCTGAGGGACGTACTGTCTCGCGTTGTCTCGCATTCGAACGCCCTGTCTCGGAGTGCGTGGACGGGCCGTGGACGGGATTTCTGGCGCCTCAGGTGGGCTTCCCTAGGCGGGCGGAGATCTTGGCGTTGGCGGCCTCATCTCCGTCGCTGAGGAACTTGGCGTAGACCCGGAAGAGGACGGCGACGCTGTGGCCGGCGCGCTTGGCCACGAGCTGAGGTTCCACGCCAGAGCTGAGCCACGTGGAGACCGCCGTATGACGAAGGTCATACGGTCGCTTGGCCAGCGGGGATTCCTGCTGCGCGGGTGTCAGGGCGCGCGATCGGGCTTCGGCCCAGACTTCGCCGTAACCGGTGTCCTGGATCAGCCCACCGCGCTGGGTCTGGAACAGTCGGCCGTCGGGCGCCGTGCCGTACGCGGTGACGTGCCACCGCAGCAGGGCGACCAGCTCAGGCGGGATCGGGACTGGTCGGACCGCCTTCCGCGAGCGATGCTTCAACCCTCGCCTGTCGTGTGCCTCACCGTTGTCCGTCCAAGCTGAGCCCGACCGGGGCCGTGTCTCCCTGAGCCGCAGCATGCCCCACCCACGGCGCGGTAGGTCGCAGTCCTGGAGCCGTAGCCCGATGACTTCCGCCGGCCGCGCCGCGGCGTAGTACATGCAGCCGAAGAACGCGATCAGACGGCGCCCACGGGGGCTCTGGTCCCGCACGGCGGCCAAGAGCTTGGCGGCTTGCTCGGGGTCCGGCACACAGGCCGGGTCCAACTCCTCTTCTACTTGCTCTGGCGCTTTCCACTTGAGGCGGGTGAGCGGGTTCTCGGTGAGGAGATCAGCCTCCACCGCGTACTCCAGGGAGTTGTGGAAGATTGCTCGCTTCCTCCGAATCGTTCCTGCCGCCGCGGTCTTGCCGTCCAGCTTCTTGGAAAGGGCGGTGAGGGTACTCCGTACGAGCACGCGGTCGGAGAGAGCGGAGGTGGGCAGAGACTTTCGCTTGAACCAGTCCAGCGCCTTTGCGACGTCGTCCGGGGTGTCTTCCACCCAACGGTTCTTGTTGAATGCCCAGCTATAGAGGGCGGTACGTACGACCCTGGCGTCCGGCATGCCCTTGGTGTCCTTCACCAGCGTGGGCGTCACGGTCGCCATGGCTTCGGCCAGCGTCCGCCGTGTCGAGGCGGGGGAGTCATCCCATTTCATCTCGATGTAGTTCCGGGCGTGCTCGTACCACGAGATGTCCCGCTCCTTGGCGACCAGGGACTTCGGTAGTCCGCTGTCCACGTCGAACGGCTCGCCCTCGCGGGCCGCGGTGATGAGCTGGGCCCGACGACTCTCCGCCAGGCCCGACGTGAGGAACGACTCCGAGTGCGGGCGCGTGCCCACTTTCCAGCGGAGTTGGTAGGGCTTCCGGTAGTCGCGCTTGCGGATAGCCCAGATCTTTACGGTGTAGCTCCACTCAGTCACGCGGCGTCCAGTTCTTCGAGGAAGGCGTCCAGGGCACTGCGGCGCACACGCACGCGACCGGTCGGCGTGAGCTTCGCCTCGGGACCGAGTCCGCGATTGCGCCAGCGGTACCAGGTGGCGCGGGTGATGTTGAGTTCTTCGAGTACGTCGGTCAGCGGCAGCCACTCGTCTACGGGGGAGCGGCGCCGGCGGGCAGCCGTGGTCATCCGGGGACTCCTTGGAGCAGAAGGAGGGGACGGGGGCTCTTGGGCCCCTTCTCTGAAGTCCGCTACCTCCGCTACCGCCGCTACGACGCAGGTCAGAGGCCTGTTCGAGGTAGCGGGAAGGGGTAGCGGTAGCGGCGAGGTAGCGGCAACCCAGGCCGGTTCCCGCTACCTCGTTGTTGCTGGTCAGGCCACGTTTTCCGTGCCCGGTAGCGGAGGTAGCGGACTTTCCGGGGGTGGGGGGCAGTAGCGGGCCCACGCGTCCCACAGATCAGCGGCGTAGTAGCCCTTGAGGACGCTCCCTGCGGTCTTGATGTTCCGGGATGCGATGGGCTCGTTGTCGGCCGTCATGTACTCCGCGAGCATCTTCGACAGCCGCCGGTTGTCGAGCGGCTTGCCGTGCAGGTCGGCCCAGGGGGCGTCATCGAGGGCGTTGAGCCGGTCGAGGATGGCGACGGTGGGCAGACGGTCGATGCCGACCAAGACGTGGTCGCGCAGGTCGGTCAGCAGCCGGACCCCGAGGCTGCCTTTGTCGTTGGCCTTGGACGCGGTCACCAGCGTCACGCATGCCTCACGCGCCCGCCAGGGCCACTCTCCGCCGGCCGCGTCGGCGATGGCGAGCAGGGGTTCCCATACGTCCGCCGGGCGGTCGGTGACGCCGTCGGGCATGTCGGGCCACGCGCCCATGACGAATCCACGGGCGTGTTCGGCCCATTGGGCGAGCTGGTCACGCAGCCTGTGCCCCTCGGCTTCGTGGATGCGGGCGCGGAAGGCTTCGATGCGTTCGTTGCGTGCCCGTCGGCGCATGCGGATGATGATGGAGCGGGTCATGATCGTGTCCGGTAGTGCACCGAGTCCGGCGACGGCGACCCCGCAATACGAGGGGAATGCCTGAACGGTCTGGTTGCCGCCGTCGCCAATGCACCGGTAGGTGACCCCAGTACGGCGGTGACCAGCGTTCAGGAAGCCGCGTAGCTCCTCGTTGTCGCCTGCCTTGGGGCCAAAGATCGTGTCGATTTCGTCGAACAGGATCGTGGGCCGTCCGTTCGCGCTGGACACGGACCGGAACAGGGCGGCGGCGGATGCGTTGACGGCCGTCATGGGCTGGGGAACGAGGGTTTCCACGATCTCCAGCGCCCGTGACTTCCCCGACCCCGGCTCCGGGGACAGGAAGGCGAGCCGCGGGGTGGAGTCGAAGCAGTCGAGCAGGTGGGCGTGTGCGTCCCAGAGCGCCACGGCGACGTACGCGGCTTCGGTGGGGAAGACGTTGAAGCGGCGGTGGAAGGCTTCCACCTCGTTGAGCAGCGCGGCCCCGTCGATGACGTCGGTCATGCGGCGGTCCTCCCTTCCTGGGTGGTGCGGAGCGGGCAGGTGTCGCGGTGTGCTTCGTGGTCGGTGATCAGGGCCAGTACGCGAGGCTTGCCGACCGCGCTGCGGTCCCTGCCGCACAGGCACTTGGAGGTCGCGGTCGGGATGGTGCCGCGCGGGGCGCAGATGGTGAGCCACGCGACGAGGTAGCGGCCGTCGCCCGGGTGCGGGTCAGGGGGAACAGCGATGGGGACGCCTTCGGCGACGCCCTTCGGGTCGCCCACGGTCGTTGTGTCCACAGGCTGTGCGGCGGCGCGCGGACCGTCAGGGGTGCTGATGCTCTTCAGGGGGAGATGGCGGTGGGTGCTCATGCCGCATCCCGGCGGCGCTGGTTGTGGGCGATGGACCAGTCGAGCGCGCTGCGCAGAGTGGAGCGGCACTCGGACGCGGACAGTCCAGCCGCCTCGCCCCCTTCCTGAAGAGCCTGCTCCACCACGTGCCGGGGGAGGTCGCCCCACGCGACGAACCGTCCCAGGGCGCGTGCGGCACGGAACAACTTCGCTTCCCGCTCGCCGACTTGAGCCGCAGCGACGTTCCGCGTCTCAGCAGCGAGCGCTACGTCCGCGTATCGGCTGGATTGCCCCGCTACGTCCACAGAAGGAGCCTGAGGGCGCTTGGGGGCCGGTTGCAGGATGCTTTGGAGCCACGAGGGCAGACAGGCCGTCTCAGGGCCGCACAGCGGCTCGTACGCTCCTGCCGGGGTGGTGCTTCCGGCGGCGACCACGTATCCGCCCCAGGCGCGGGTGTCGACCGAATCGGCAACCGTGCCTTGGGTGTTGGTCATCCGGACGCCGGGCGGCGTGTTGAAGTACAGGTGTGTTCCACCGCTCGCGGTCCGCACACGGTAGGTGTCGGGGACGGCGTGCCCGGCGCGCTCGCAGAGCGCCGCGAAGGTCGCCGCGCCGTCAGGCGCGTCCGAACTGCCCTTGTGCTCCGGCGTGTCCAGATCGACGACCAGCAGCCCGGAGGGGCCGGTGGCGATGCCGACGTTGAACGGTCCGTGCGACCAGGTGGCGTGGATGCGGTCGGGGTCGGTCGTGGCGCGCTGCTCCCACTTCCGGTGCCCTCCCGCGCACGGGCCCGTGCCGGTGCATGTCCGCTCCCCGTGCAGGGCGGGCAGCTTGATGCCGGGGCGGAGCGGGAAGACGTGCCAGCCGCGTTCCGCGGCGGTGAGGGCTGCGGCGAGTAAGGCCTCTCGCCGAATGTCGGTGGGTTGCGTCATGCTGGGTGACCTCCAACAGGTCTGTTGCGGACTGGTTGGCAAGGGCGGTCCCGGACTTTGGCGAGACGGGGACCGCCCTTGGCGTAGCTAGCTGTGGAAGTGGTTGCGCTTGATCACGGCCTTGCGGATGTTGACCGTGGTCCCGCTCTTGGGGCCGCTCGCGGAGAAGATCTGTACGGCGATCCATCCGCCGAAGATGACGGCGGCCAGGGTGATCAGTTGGGTGATGAGCGCGGTGAGTGCGGCGATGAACGTCGTCAGCAGCAGCAGACCGCCGCACACCGCACCGAACCCGATACCTCCCAGCGCGATGTTCACGGCCGCGCGGGAGACGGGCGGCTTGACCGCGACCGGTTCGGGCTGGACGGGGTTGATCGCGTAGCCGGTGACGACCCGCCCGTCCGGAAGAACGATGCTCGCCACGGCCGGGACACTGCCGGGCTGCATGGGCACGAGGGGCGCCGGCGTCACGACGGCGGGGACGATCGGCGTGGGCTGGTGGACTTCCACGGCGGTCACGGGGTGGCTGTGGGTGGGGTGGTCGGGGTACATACGGAATCCCTTCCGGAGCACGGTCAGGGAGGCGGAACCACCGCCTTAGGGGTGGGCTGTGGAGGGGGTTTCGGGGGTCTGACCTGGGGCGCCTCCCTGACTCCCTGATGGATCATCAGTACAGGTCAGGGCCAGGGAGGCGGGTCAGGGAGGGGGTCAGGGAGTTCTCCCTGCCTCCCTGACCCGTCGGGGGTCGGCTCCCTGTCATCCGTCGGCGGAAGCGGAACCGTCTCCATCGCGGTTGGCGAGGGCGCGGGCGACGCGGTCGCGGCCGACGACCATGCGTCCGTCGGACTTGTACGGCTCCGCGCCGGCGTCCTCCAGCACGCGCTTGAGGTCCAGGAACGACCAGCCGCCGTAGGCGTCCTCGTTCAGCGTGGCGAGCCGCTTGAGGACGTCCTGTGTCTTGAGTCGCGGCTTGTCGCCGAGGACGGCGGCGATGTCGGCGAGCGGGTCACGCTCTGCGCCGCACTCGATGACGTGCAGGGTGGTGACTCCGTCCCGCAGGGCCTTGGCACGATCGGCGATGGCGACCGCTTCGTCGTCGTCGATGTAGTGCGTGCGGACCGTGATGGACGCTTGCCCGGCGGGAATGGCGATCCCGTCGCTCGCGACGACCAGGGTTCCCTTGTCCAGGCCTTGGCGCAGCAGGTGCGGGGCGGCGCCGCCTTCCACGGCCTTGTCACCGAGCGCCATCTTGGCCTGGGACTCGGTGCCGAGGACCAGGGAGGCGCGGGTGTGGGCGCCCTCGCGGACCAGCTTGGGGAGGTTCTGGTCGGTCGGGTCCTGGGTGCCCTCCCACAGCGTCACGTTGACCGCGCGGCCCTGGTTGTGGACCTTGCGGACGGCCATGAAGTACCGGGAGGTTGCCTTGGATCCGCCGTAGGGGTTCTTGTCGGCGTCCTTGACCGGGCACATGAAAGCAACCTGGGCTTCGTCCACGATGCCGACCAGCGGCGGGAACACGGTTCCGGGAGGCGCCTGGAGACGGCGTTCCATCTCGGCTACCAGGCCTTCCACCATCTCGGTCGCTTCGATGACGTGCTCATCCGTGGGCCCCTGGATCAGCAGGGTGGCGAGCCCGTCGAACATGGCCCAGTCGCCGGCGCCCTTGAGGTCGGCGATCCGGAATTCGACCGTGCGGTCCAGGGCGAGCCACAGGGCGAGGGCGCGCAGGGCGGCGGTCTTGCCCTGGTTGGACAGACCCGTGATCAGAAGGTGGCGCTGGTAGACGCTCAATGCGGCAGCGTCGCCGCGCAGGTCCTGTCCCCAGGGGGCGCGGCCCTTGGCGTAGTCGGCGGTCATCGTCTCGTCTGTGACCAGCGGAGACGGGCCGATCGGCTCGTCCAGCGCCCCGGAGTCGGCCACCCACAGCCGGACCGTGCGGGCCGCTTGCGGGATGGTGATGAACACCTCGTGCTCGTGACGGGTCAGGTTCTCGGCGAGCTTGCGGCGCTTGCCCTGCACCTCGTTCGTCGCCACCCCGGACGGGAGGGTGACGTCGACTTCCACGCCGCATCCGGCGATCCGGATCGGTCCCAGCATCGACGCGCCGGCGTCCCCCATCTCCTTGATCGCGTTGCGGAGTGCGGGCACTCCGAGGTCGCGCAGGGCCTTGACCACGATCGAGGGGGTGATCGGCTCGCCCTCGCTGTTGCGGACGTTGGCGGGCAGGGCCCATGCCGGTGCTGCTTGCTGCTTGCTGCCGATGGCCCACAGGGCGAGCAGGGCGAGGAACGGACCGATCATGAGAGCGGGGCCCCACACCACCTGAACGATGGTGATGAGCAGGTTGATGAAGTCGACCGTGGCCATCAGCGGGGTGACGACGTCGGTGACGTCCTTCGTCGCGATGGCCATCACGACCCCGAGGGCGACCAGGGCACCGATGCCCATGCCGGTGCTGACCGCAACGCCCTTGGCCGCGTCGACCGGGGAGTGCAGCAGGTCCATGCGCCGACGGTGGCGTGCCTCGCGGAAGTGCTGCCCGCGCTCCTCCCACTCCGAGGCCATCTCATGGTTCCCCGCGGCTTCCGCCGCGCGGAACATCCGCTCGTACCGGGAGGCGGTCCGCCCGTCCCACGTCCGCTTCGCTGCGATCTTCGCGCCGCCGGCCACGTACAGGGTGTGGCGGGCGACAGCGCGGGCGGTCGTCTTTGTGGTCTCGTGCGTGACCACGGTCCTTACCGCCCGTCCCGAGCGCACCCACAACGGAACGGGCGCGGCCGGGGCCGGGTCGGGGACCACGGTAAGGGTGGTCGCGGTGGTCGGCTCGGGAGCCGGTTCGGTGTTCTTGTGCAGGTGAACGATGTTCTCGCTCATGGTGGGAGACACTCCTGACTGCCCCGTGTCCGGGGTGAAGGCGAAGGGGGGCCAACCCCCGCCCGGCAGCGGTGCGGGCGAGGGGTCGCGCTGATCAGTGGCTGTGCCGGGCGCGGTTTTCGGCGCAACTGAGCTGGGACGGGTCGATGCGCGGGCCGTCCAACCAGCAGAACGGGCGGATGCCGTCGGCAGCGGTGAAGGTGCGGACGGCGGCGCCGGCCGCGGCGTCGGGCAGTGCGTAGACGCGACCACCATCGAGAGAGGCCAACAGACGGGCGGCGTGGTGCTCGCACCCGTCGGCCCCGGCGTTGAAGGCGTCCAGCACGGTCACCGCGACCGGTCCGACGCAGGGCGTGGGGTCTTCGGGGTGAGCAGCGGGACAACGAGGGGCCGCCGGCGCCACGGTCACCACCAACCCGAGGACTTCTTGGCGGCCTTGGCCTGGGCGGCTTCGGTGATGAGTCGCTGGCGCTCGATCTGCAACGCGGTGATTTCCGCGATCAGCCGTGTCTCGGCGGAGCTGGACACGGATTCGATGCGGTTGTCGGCGCGGGTGGTGCTCTTGCCGCGCGCGATCCGGTACGTGCCGCCGGCGAGGGCGGCGAGCATCGCGCGGCGTTCGGAGCCGGTGAGCGGCCACAGCTCGCCCTGGCGGACCGCTTCGAGCTTGCGGTTCGTCTCACGGATCGCGCGGTCCAGGCGGCGGGTGTCGGGCTTGCCCATGGTCAATCCCTCCTTCAGACCTGCGGGGTGAGCTGGAGGGAGATGTCGGCGAGCCGGCCGGTGACGCCCTGCGCACCGAGCCAGGACCCGACTTCGCGGGTGACGCGGTTCCAGCAGTAGTCGAGCGGGACGGTGATGGTGCCGTGGGCGAACGCGCGGCCCTGACCGGGCACGGTTACCCAGGCGTGCCACGCGTAGGTGAGGGTGCGGGGAGCAGCGTTGGTGCTGGTCACAGCGGAACTCCTAGGCAGGGTGGGAGGGTTCAGGCGGCGCGCTGGTTGTCGGGGTAGGCGCAGGTCACGCAGGTCCCGAGCGAGGCGGGGATGACGTATCCGGCGTCCGTGCGGCACTGCGGGCAGGTGCGGCGCGCGAGCATCGCCTTGGCGAGCGCGGCCCGCTTGCCCGGGGTCATCGGCCGGACGGGCTTGGCCTTGTCGAGGCGGTAGAGGTAGGCGACCAGCGGGCCGCGCCGGTAACGCGGGCGCAGGATCTGCGCCGCGATCGGCTGACCTCCGGGCCGCAACCCGCGGGCGCGGAGTTGGCGGCGGGTCGCAAACCCGTCGGGGGCGTAGCGCCACGGGTAGGTGGGGAGGCCGTAGCGGGCGCCGTTCGGGTCGAAGCACTTGCCGAACGAGCCGCCCATCACGCTGCCGGGGCGGCGCGCTCAGTGAGCAAGGTGTCGCGCAGCATCCGGGCGTTCGCCGGTGACGTGCGGACCGTGCGGCGGATGCCCTCTGCCGTGATCTGCGCGTCCGGCCAACCGGCCGTCGCGGTGCGGGCCTCATCGAGCAGTTGAGCCGCCGTCCGGCGCGGCTGTGCCGATCGGGCCGCCTCGGGAACGCGTCCCGTGGCGCGGCGCGGTCGGGTCGACTCCGCAGCGACCGGGCGGCGCTTGATCGCAGCGACCGGAGCGAGCGCGGGAGTCGGGAGCGGCTTGAGGAGTTGAGTCGACTTCAGGAAGTCGACCGTCACCGGGTCGGGCATCCGCAGCGGCACGGAAACGGCGGGCGCAGGGGTCGATACCGGGAGGTCAGCCGTAGACCGAATCCTTGTGATCTCGGTGGATTCCTCCGCATTCGCGTCCGGCGCCGGGATCGGGGCGGGGCGGTGGTGGAGGACCTTGGCGACCAGATCGGAACCGAAGTAAATCGACCCGACCGGAAGCGACGTCGCCAGCAGGACCAGGGCCCAGTTCGCGGGGTCCCAGTCGGCGAGGCGTGTCCAGTCGAGTTGAGCGTCGTGCAGCTTGGGGACCAGGCCGTGCACGTAGTTGAGGACCAGCGAGGCGAGCGTGTAGGTGCCCAGCACCCGTAGCGCGAACGTCCGGTCCCGCCCCGCGAGGACGAGGGTGGCGACCAGGGCCAGGGCCATCAGGCCATCGACCACGAACGGGTACAGCGTCGCGGCCGTGCTGTCCGCGCCGACCGCGTTGGCGATGTCCCGCAACGCGTTCCACGAGACCCGGAACGCCATGGCGACCACCGCGACCAGGGCCAGCACCAGGGCGGTCCTGCCTTTGCGGTGAAGGTTCATGCCGCACCGCCCGTCGTGCTCGCGCCGGCGGACCGGTTGGCGAGCTCGCGGCGGGCGACCAGCACCCGACGGTGGGCCCGGCGGATACGCCGCGCGTCCATCTCCGTCGGCGTGCGGTCCAAGGTGATGATCTGCGCGTCCAACAGGTCGATGTCCGCCGTGATCGCGGGCATCTCCTGCTCGATCGCGTCCAGCTCCGCGTCCGTCGGCTCCATGAAGTCGGCGAACGCGGTAACAGCATCCTGAACAGTGACGATGGGGTTCATTGGGTCGTGTTCCTCTCACAGGGTGAACGGCCCGAACAGCGGCCCCGGTGTTCGAGCACCGGGGCCGCGCGCCGTTGAAGCCGGAAGCGCCAGCTCCCCGCACCCCGCCCGTACGACCACCGCACGAAAGCGCCGGCCGGACGGGCGAGGGAGGCAACCGGCCGCAGCGTCGGCGACGCTGCGGCGCCACTCCCGGCGCGACGGGTGACACCGGACAAGCCGGGGCACCCGCGCACGAGAGGGCCGTAGTGACTCAGTGGGCGGCGCCGTCCGTGTCGGTCCCACACGGCGGCGCCAAACGATCTCGTCGAAGCTCGAAACTCCTCTGTTGAGGGGACCCAGTCCCCGGGGCACGGAACAGCACTGCAAGGGGGACCAAGTCCCCACCCTCCGGCCGTTGCTCGCGGTCACCGGGCCACCTCGCCAGTCGGGCCGAAGCCCTGTCCCCTGGCCTTTAGCGGGATTGCAGCGTCCCCGCCCTCTGCTTTGCACACCGCGAATCGGATGCGACTCCGTCATCTGGTGCGCACCAGAAGGAAAGCATCTGGTGCGCACCAGAGTCAAGGACTCTCGCCGTATCGAGCGGCGGTTGCCCGCCTCGGTGCATCTCTAGAAGACCCGCCCAGGTGGGGGAGTCGGTAGCCAACAGGCCTTAACTCCCGCCCTGTTAACACCTGTTGACCTGCGGCGATGTGAGGCATGCTGGGAAGGTCAGTGAATGGACCTATCGCCGGACGGTGGTCGTGAGCACAGGACTGCGGAGCGCGCGAACGGCGCGAGGCTGGTCTCAGGAGCGACTGGTTCGCGAGATCGAGCAGTACGCCCGACGGCATGTCACGGACGTTGCGTCGACCGCGAGTTTGCGGGTGTACGTGTCCGAGTGGGAGAACGGCAAGCGCAACATCTCGGATCGCTACGCGGTGATCCTGCGACAGCTCCTCGGCGTCACGGACACAGAGTTGAGGGGCGGACCGCTCACGCTTCCTCCGTCGGTTGCCGACGGGTACGACGAACTGCTGAGCAGGATCGATTCAGCCAGCAGTGTCAGCCAGTCCATGGTGAAGGCGTTCAACGACCAGACCGAGATACTGCGGACCATGGACCGACAGAGGGGCGCGTCCAGTCTCGTGGACCAGATGGCGGGGCACCTTGGTGCCCTCGAAGACGCGCTGAACTTCGCGGTACTCCCGAATGCCCGGCGACCCGTGGCGCTCGCGCTTGCGGGGGCGTCCACGCTCGCGGCGTGGCAGGCGATCGACTCAGGAGCGGTCGAAAGGGCGTGGCGGCACTACGAACTAGCGAAGCGAGCCGCACGCGACGCTGAGGCTCCGATGTACCTTGCGCACGCGATGGCTGAGCAGGCGTACGTGCTGTGCGAGGCAGGGCGGCCGGCGCTCGGTGTCGACCTGGTCCGCGATGCCCAACTCACCCTTGGTCAGGCTGGATCGCCCCGCCTTCAGGCGTGGCTGTACGCCGCTGAAGCGGAGTTGTGCGCCCACGCGGGAATGTCCGACGACTGCCGACGGGCACTCGATGCGGCCATGGCGACCATTCCGCCCGGCTCCGAGGACCGAGACCCGGACATGCTGAGCATCTTCCTGAACAGCGCCCATCTGACCCGATGGCGTGGCAACGTCCTGGCCCTGCTCGGTGACGGCGACGCGGTGACCAGCCTTTATGACGCGCTGGAAGTGGCGGACCCGACCTTTGTCCGAGCGCAAGCCGGACTGCACGCCGACCTCGTACAGGCGCACTTGGCGCGAGCCGAGTACGACGATGCGCACACACACTTGAGGCAGGCACGACTGTTGGCGAGCCGCACCGGTTCGGTGCGGCAACGACGTCGTGTCGACCTTCTCAGTGCGAGGCTGTGACCCCCTGCTTGCCCCGGCTCGCGAGGATGTGGAGTAGGGCCACGAGGGTCCCGGAACCCATCAGCTCACCGCGTGCCATCAGGCCAGGGATGTCGGCCAGCGGGACCCACTCGATGTGCCCCGCCTCTTCAAGGTCCGTGGGTGAGCCGACTTGCTCAGCTCCGTGTCCCACGAAGATCTCGTGGGGGGAGTCGACCATTCCGACCATGGGCTGATAGGTGACGACGTGTTCCACGGACTTCGGGCGCCACCCCGTCTCTTCCACGACCTCCCGCAGCGCTGTGTCCGGCGGCTCTTCCCCTTCGTCGACGATCCCGCCGGGAAGTTCCCAACCCCACTGCCGTGGAACGAAGCGGTAGCGCCACATCATCAGTACGCGGTCCTGGTCGTCCAGAACCGCGGTGACGGCGACGTGGTGCAGCTTCACCACGTGGTGCTCGAATCGCTCCACGCCAGGCGGCTCCACGTCCCAGAGCTGGAGCTTGACCCATTGGCTGTCGTAGACGTCCCGCTCACCATGGATGCGCCATGGCTCCAGACCCTCAGGCGTCTTGACGCTCACGGTGCCGGGAACTCGGTAGGAGCTTCGGCCGCGGACTTCCAAGGAGCCTTCCGACACCAGACGCGCCAACACTTGCCGGAGCGCGGTCCGACCGATGCCCAGCTCCTCCACGAGCGTTCGCTCTGAAGGCATCTTGCCGCCCGCGGCGTACTCGCCTGAAACGAGCCGCGCACGAATCGTCTCGTAGACCTTGGCTGTCTTCGGTCCCATCCGTGGAGCACTCTCCGTTCTGAGGTGGTGCGTACCAGCGTACTAGTAGGGCATCGAGCTAGGAGCCGCTCTTAGGCGATCCGGACGTTCGGTTAGAGAAATCGAATCTGAAGCCGAATAGACCGCCGTCATCGAATGCGTCAGTCAGATGCGGTCGAATGATGTCTTCGTCGGGTTCCAGGCCGTAGCTGCGAGCATTATCCAGCACGTCAGAGTTAAGTGTCGCGATGTACTGCATGCCTTCAGATGCGGTAACGGTGCGTGCCAGGTCGAGTGCGCGGGCCACCTGCCTTTCGTCTACTCCGTCGAATAGGTGGCTGTCGTGAACAAGGAAATCAGGTCCTCTATTCTCACGGTGAGCAATGACAGCAAGGGTGAGATCGAAACAGAAGATCTTCATTTGCCCAATGCCTCGACTCCCGTCGCTAGCAATGTGAGGTTCAATCTGAAGGCTCTTCTGTCCAGCGCTGATAGAAAGCCATGCGTCACGCATGTCGCCGTAGATTTGCTGGGCGTACGTCGAGAACAGGCGGATCGCTCGATCTATCCGAGCATTCCTTTCGGATAGATCCTGAGACACGTCGCGACGTAGTTGAGCCCGCTGCGCTTCGATCTGTAGTTTGCTGGACTCAAGGGTTTCCGCTGCTTCGAACCGATGCTTTAGAGTATCCAGACGAGATTGCTCTGTGGCGAGGGCCTGCTGCAAAACAGTCAAGGATTCCAGAGCGCCACCTTCATTTAGCTCACGAAGGATCTCGGACTGTCGCGTGCCAAGCGATTCCCGCTCAGCCCCACGAGCGTGTAGCCTCCCTTCGATTTCTTGGATCTCTTCCGTCAAATATTTTCGGCGGTTTCGGACCACGGTCTCGTGGAAAGTGCGAACCTCGTCATATCGCCTGAGGACGAGGTCTGGCAGCGTAATACTCAGTTCGTCGAAGGCCGGCTGAAGGTATTCGCTGCTTGTATCAGATGTTTCTTCTACGGAGCGACGTAGGTCTTCGGCGTTGGCTCTGTCGATTGAATCAAGGTTAGCCAGGTCTCGTAGTCGCTGTGTAATGGTGTCGGCTTCAGATGCTAGCCGTTCGTACTCTGGGACGACGCGAAAGTTGGCAACCTGAGTGCGCAGTTGCTCGATTCTCTGGCGTGCCAAGTTCATTTGGCCACGCAGATCTGCTGTGCTGCCGACCAACCGTCCGAGAGTCGGGTCTTTGGCTGCTTTCTGCAGTTGGGTTCTGGCGTTCTCCCGCTGCGCTACTTCCTTGTATTTATTAACTAGCTCGGAGTCGAGGCCGAGGAGATAGGAAACGTTAGTTGTGGCGTCGATTTGAGATTGTCGACTATGTGAGGCCCGGATGGCTTCGTTGAAGGCGTTTGACCCTACTCGCCGAATATAGAAAGAAAGGAGACTCCTTCCGGAAACGCCCGGGTGGTCCCCGCGCAGACTAAATAGTTGTTCCTCGATCAGGGAATTCCATTGGGGCAGGGTAATGGTTGCAGAGTCGCTAGGGCTATCGAAGAGGAACTCATCTTGGCGGAGGGCAATGTTCGGAGTAACGCCGATCACGTCCGCGCGAGATCCTGAGCGCGAGACAGCCACGCGAGGGTAGGTCCTGTTCCAGTCAAGCTCTAGACTGAACGTAATGTTCTTCAGGGATTTACTTGCCGCCAAGTGGCCACTGGGTCGGGAGCCGAGCAGGAAATGAAATAATTCCAGCAGGCTAGATTTTCCTGCACTGTTACGGCTATCCGTATCCCGTGAATCTGTTGTCTTGTTAGCGATAACAAGATTCAACCCTGGGTGAAATTCCATCCGCTTGAACCGGCCGTCTGAGGCCGAGATCTTACGCAACATTAGTGGACCTCCGCGTCAAAAGGTCATCGGTGATTGCTACTGCATCCATTGCATAAAGTACATCCAAGGCCAATACGAACCATCCAAACGGGATGGGGGATCCGTATCCGTTCTCTGTTCTCCAGGCTTTCATTCTTGCCCAAGCCTGGCTCACGGTACGGGGCTCCTCTAGTTGCAGCAGAATCTGCGCGCCAACAGATAGCAGGGCTCGATCTGGCGCAATGCTCCGAGTGGGAGTAATCACCGTGCCGGCTCTCTTTCTCTATGGCTGGAAACCCAATCCGGAGGCGGATTCTCGAAAATGTGACACCTTTCGAAAAAGTATGCCAACACCACCCACATGGCGCGCAATTGACGCTCGTTTGCGAGTCTGTTCCCGATAACGTACCACTTTAGTCGCTCGATGATGAGATCCGGGTCACTCGCTTCAGTTTTAACCTCAAGGTATTCGTCCCTGAAACCTTGTGCCGTGTTCGCCTCTTCGAGCGGGAAATAGCGCATGTCGTAATACTGTCGAACTAGTGGCGAGTGCTTCATGCCAAGGACCAAAGCTTCTTGGTTGTCCTCGTCTAGTTTGCTAAATTCCAGCTTCTCTTGGCTCGGCATCGGGGGTGGGCCTGTCTCGTTGTCCCGTCGCCGATGTTCATTAACATGGTCAAGAAGCGGCTTCAGATCGTCTACACCTATCCCGTAAACCGCATCGCTTACGGGTATCTCGCAGCCAAGAAGTTCCTCTATGTCATCGAGATCCAGCTTACGGAATACCCTCCATAGTCCGACCGGATCCATAGTCTCAAAAGTTAGATCCGTGTGCGCCTTCTGGGCACTCCGAAGCGTAGTTCCGAGATCCGGATGAAGGCCGATGCGATCATTGTGAACAAAGACGAATGTGTCGAACTCTCCTGGGCGCTGCTCAAGCGCACTTGCAAGGTCCTTCGCGAACTTCCGCCGAAGTCTCTGGACGTTTGGGACTCTTGGGCCGAAGCATGCGTACAGCTTTCCACCACACAATGCCATGGCGTCGGCGCCGCGGTCCCCGATATTTCCGTACGCGCGAATGGGGGTGTAGTCAGACGAGGCTGCCTGCATCATGCCGTGAAAGAAAATCTCGAAGGCGTTTTCTTCTAGTTCGTATAATTTTCGATAGAAGAGCACCTGTGCGTACATTCGTTGCTCGAATGGCATTCGCGTCATCGGCGCCCCTCCCGGTACCAGCATGCGTATCGGACAGTATCCGTTGCGTCACCTTGCGCTGGCTAGATCGTCGCTGCGTTCGATCGAGCGCTGAGGGTGTGAGTGGGGCTTGTATGCCAACGGTCAAGCTGTTGTTCGGACGATGGACGAGGCGTGGACGGGAAGAGGGGCAGTGCGCGCGACATGAACCAACACTGCAGCTCAGGTGCGTGGCATGGGCTGTCGTATTGGGGGACTGTAAATCTGCCGGCTCAGCCTTCCCAGGTTCGAATCCTGGCGCCGCCACGCTGAGGGAGACCCCCTCCGAACTGTGATTGAGCAGTTGGGAGGGGGTTTCTTCGTGTTCGGGGGCAGACTCGGTTCCAGGCGGTGGTGGCCCCGCACACTGCGGGAGCGCGGTGGCAAAGGGCTCGGCTCCCGCCGAATCGCCGTCGCCGATGCCATGCGCCGCCCACGGGGCACGCGGATACGAGCCGGCGCCCACGGGGCACACTGGCCCCATGTCGTCGCGTCGCAGGAACTGCCCCGAGTGCCGTCGGGAGATCGCCGTCGTCGCGGGGCGGTTCGCTCGGCATGATCCGCCGGGTGCGCGGGGGAGCGGGGAGCAGCTGATCTCGTGTCCCGGGTCGCGCAGGCAGGCGCAGCTCGGGGCGGCTCAGCCGGCGCTGGACGGGTACGCCGTTCCGGAGTTCCCGGGGCAGCTTCCGCTGTTCTGACAGGGGAATGGGGCCCCGGCATGCCGATCTTCGACCAAACGACCGACCGGTCGGCCGGCTGGCCAGGCAGGGTTCTGTCAGCACCCCGCGCGCCCGCCCCCCTAGTTCCCCGCCCCCCTAGTTCCCCGCCCCCCTAGTTCCCCGCCACCGCCTTGACCGACACCGAGATCGGCGTCGAGCCGCTGATCAGTTCCAGTGTCAGACCGGTCGTCGCCGGGGTGTCCAGCAGTTCCGCGAGGACCGCGGCGACGTCGTCGCGCGGGATCGCGCCGGGGCCGGTGGAGGCCTCCAGGCGTACGAGGCCGGTGCCGGCGTCGTCGGTCAGGCTTCCGGGGCGCAGGATCGTCCAGTCCAGGGCCGTACGACCACGCACGTACTCGTCGGCCTCGCCCTTGGCGCGCAGATAGGCGTCGAAGACGTCGTCGCCCGGGTGTGCCGGGTCCGCGCCCCTCGACGACACGACGATGTGGCGGCGTACGCCGGTGCGTTCCGCCGCGTCGGCGAACAGGACCGCGGCGCCGCGGTCCACCGTGCTCTTGCGAGCCACCCCGCTGCCCGGGCCCGCACCCGCAGCGAAGACGGCCGCGTCCGCGCCCTGCAGATGCGCGGCGACCTCCTCCACCGAGGCCGACTCCAGATCGCACAGGACCGGCTCGGCGCCGGCCGCCCGCAGATCGTCGCCCTGTTCGGCGCGGCGAATGATCCCCGCGACCTCGTCGCCGCGCGCGGCGAGCAGCCGCTCCAGCCGCAGCGCGATCTGACCATGACCTCCAGCGATGACAATGCGCATGTTTCCGACCGTACGCCCGGATGAACGCGTTCGCCGCACAACCCTGTGGGCAACTCACGAGTCACATGGGTGATCACTCTGAACGAGGGGATGTCGTGCGTGTCGCGCGGCGTCGTAAGGAGACCACCATCACCGCCATACGCAAGACCGTCACCGCGGCCGGCTGCGCCGCCGTCCTCCTCGCCACGGCGGCCGCCTGCGGCACGGTCCAGAACCTCACCGCAGGGCAGAAGGTGGACCACGCCGTCGACCGGCTCGGCGAAAAGAAGTCGCTCGCCTTCGAGTTGGACCTCGACGCCGACTCCGACGCCCTGGCCGCGCTGGCGGGCGACTCCGGCTCCGGGTCTGGCTCCGGCGAGGGCATTCCGCCGGAGTTCGCGAAATTCCTCAGCGGCCTGCGCGTCGACGTCGCCGTCAAGTCCAAGAAGCCGCTCGCGGATTCGGGCGAGAAGGACCTCGTCGGTACGAGTGTCAAGATCGCGGGAGCCGACGGCGTCCTGGTCGAGTACCGGATCGTCGGCGACTTCGCGTACTACCGCGCCGACATGAAGGCCCTCGGCAAGACGATGGGCATCCCCATGCCCACGGCCGACCAAATCCCGGACAGCAACAAGGAGTTCAGGAAGGTCTTCGAAGGTGACTGGGTGAAGTTCGACACCAGTGATCTGACCAAGGGCCAGAAGTCTCAGAAGTCCGCGAAGGGGACGGACGGCGCCGGGGACATCGACGCCAAGACCCAGCAGAAGATCATCAAGGCCGTACGCGGTGTCATCGCGCACGATGTCACCTTCCGCGCCAAGGACGGCGGCGACGGCACCGAACAGATCGTCGCCAAGGCCAACTTCCGGGACCTGATCAGGGGACTCTTCGACAAGCTCCGGCCGCTGGAGGGCGACCTTCCCTCGGGTGCCGGCCTCCCCACGGACAAGGACCTGAAGGACGCTCCGAACAAGAAGGTCGCGGTCGACTTCACGCTGAAGAACGGCGACCTGACCCAGGTCAAGGTCGACCTCGCCGTCCTCGCCGACGACGCGAAGGGCACGAAGCTGCCGCTGGTCCTGAAGTTCTCCGAGGCGGGCGACGTCAGCGCTCCGTCGGGGGCCACGGAGATTCCCGCGGACGAACTGCTCGGTGGCGGCCCGTTCGTCAATGGCCTGTTGGGCGGCGGCGAGCTCTGAGCGGCGCGCTCTGAGGCGAGCTCCAAAACGCATCCCACGCGCGCGTGCTGCACGAATACGTCCGCCACGCGCGCGTGGTGCACGAGCACGTCCCACGCGCGCGTGTTGCGGGGGCCGATTACGACGGTTCCTGACGCCCCTGCCGAGGCAGGTCCAACCCCGCTGCGGCAGCCGAGTTGCAGTACTCCCGCACCGCGCTGGTCCGCGCCACCACGCGCCCCCGGTGCACCACGATCCGGCTGTACGCCAACGACAGCGCGCCCGCGAGCCGGTCCCCGCGTACGGCGAGCAACTCGGCCGGGAATCCGGCCTCCACGCGCACCTCGGGGAGCCCGAGGGCGGCCCGCGCGGCACAACTCACGGCGTCGTACGCGTCCTCGGGCCGCAGTCCGTACCGCGAGGCCAGCAGATACGCGGCCTCCAGCGGGTCCCCGCGTCCCACCGGGTTCGACACATCGCGCAGGGCACCGCTGCCCGCCGCGACCCGTACCCCGGCCGCCCGCAACAGCCGTACCGGAGCGACCCCGCGCCGGTCCACGCCCCCGCAGCCACCCTGCGGCAGGCACATCACGGTCACCCCGGCCGCGGCGAGCTGGTCCGCCGCTCGGGAGGCCGCCTCGACGGGCAGCCGGCCGAGCGCGCCGCACGGGCCGAGCGTCACCCCGGGCCGCAGCCCGCCCGCCATGGCCGCGAGGCGCCCGAGCCGGGCCGGGTCGGCGCCGTCCGTGTGCAGGTCGACCGGGCAGCCGTGTTCGGAGGCGAGCTCCAGGACCGCCTCCGCGTACCCCGTCGGATCGGGGTCGGCGTCCGGGCAGCCGCCCACCACGGAGGCGCCCATCTTCAGGGCGTCCCGCAGCATCGCGAGCCCGTCGGCCCCGGCGACTCCGGTCAGCACCCGGGGCATCGCCACCGCCGTCACCTCGGCGAGCCCGCGTAGCGCCCGCCGCGCCTGGAGCACTGCCTCCAGCGCGTCGAGCCCCTGTACGTCGCCGACGCGCACGTGCGAGCGCAACGCCGTCGCCCCGTGCCCCAGTTGCAGCAACGCGGCCTCGGTGGCCCGGCGCTGGACCTCCTGGGCGTCGTACGAGAGGGGGCCGTAGCCGTCGGCCGTCAGGGCCGTGTCGCCGTGGGCGTGCGGCTCGACCGGGGCCGGCAGGAGGAGGTAGCCGTCGAGGTCCACCTTCGCGGCGAGGACCCCGGGGGCACCCGTCGCCAGGCTCCCGGCGGTACCGACCGCCTCGATGCGCCCACCGCCCAGCCGTACGTCCACGGTCCGGCCGTCGGTGAGCCGTGCCCCGCACAGCAGGAGGGCGGCCGTGTCGGTCTGTCCCGACGAGGAGTGGTGCGGCTGCGGCTGACTGTCGGGCATCGCGCTCCTGGGGTTCGGGGGCGGCTGCGGGGAGGGGTGGCTGCGGAGAGTGAGTACGGAGAGTGAGTACGGAGAGTGGGGACACAAGATCACGCAGCGTGAGTCGAGCCTAGGGCGGCGATCCGTCCGCGTCGGGGAGGAGCGCAATAGTCGTACCGGTGTGGTCCG
Source organism: Streptomyces sp. NPDC029292 (assembly GCF_055569295.1). Taxonomy (NCBI): domain Bacteria; kingdom Bacillati; phylum Actinomycetota; class Actinomycetes; order Kitasatosporales; family Streptomycetaceae; genus Streptomyces; species Streptomyces sp. NPDC029292. The sequence goes on along the minus strand of NZ_JBVHXR010000007.1, from coordinate 60,389 downwards.
GCCAGGAGAGGTCGTAGGCGCGGAGGCGATGCTGGTTGGGGCGCGGAGGGGATGCGGGAGGGGGCGCGGAAGGGATTACGGCTGTGATCTGTGGTGCGGGAGGGGCGTCAGGAACGCCCGGGGAAACGGTGGGGAACAGGCCGGAGCGGGTGCCGCGAAACGGATTTGGGCGATCGGCGGCCGACCGTGTAATGTCTTCATCGCTCGCCCCAATAGCTCAGTCGGCAGAGCGTCTCCATGGTAAGGAGAAGGTCTACGGTTCGATTCCGTATTGGGGCTCTGGTGTGAGAGGTTCCCGCCGTAAGGCGGGGCCCGATCGCATCACAGCGGTGTAGCTCAGTCGGTAGAGCAAGCGGCTCATAATCGCTGTGTCACCGGTTCAAGTCCGGTCACCGCTACTGACAGTAGCCGATTGTGGGGTCGGTCCTTCGATCGGCTACTCTTCTATGCGTTAATCGTCCCATCCGTTCGTCAAGGAGCACTCCTGTGGCTGCCACCGACGTCCGCCCGAAGATCACGCTGGCCTGCGTGGAGTGCAAGGAGCGGAACTACATCACCAAGAAGAACCGGCGTAACGACCCGGACCGACTGGAGATGAAGAAGCACTGCCCGCGTTGCAATGCGCACACCGCGCACCGCGAAACGCGATAATTCAGGCTCGTACACGAGGCCGTCCCCTTTGCGGGGGGCGGCCTCGCGTCGTTATCGAGTGAAGACGTCAGCCCAACCAAGACGTCAGTCCAACAAGGACAACCAGTCCAGCGAAGACAACCAGGAGGTGCCGAGCCCATGGCGCTCGACCAGTCCTTCGTGGGGCGGTCCTACCCGCCCACCGACCCCTATGAGGTCGGCCGGGAGAAGATCCGCGAGTTCGCCGAGGCCGTGGGGGACACCAACCCCGCGTACACGGACCCGGAGGCCGCCAAGGCGCTCGGGCACGCCGATGTGATCGCCCCGCCGACTTTTGTGTTCGCGATCACGTTCAAGGCCGCGGGGCAGGTCATTCAGGACCCGCAGCTGGGCCTGGACTACAGCCGCGTGGTGCACGGCGACCAGAAGTTCGCGTACAGCCGCCCGGTGCGCGCGGGTGACCGGCTCACGGTCACCTCGACCATCGAGTCGATCAAGTCCCTGGCGGGCAACGACATCCTGGACATCCGCGGCGAGGTCCACGACGAGGCGGGCGAGCATGTCGTGACGGCCGTCACCAAGCTCGTGGCGCGCGCGGCGGAGGAGGGCTGACATGACGGCGAAGATCTCTTACGCGGACGTCGAGGTCGGCACCGAGCTGCCGGCCCAGACCTTCCCCGTGACCCGTGCCACGCTCGTGCAGTACGCGGGCGCCTCAGGGGACTTCAACCCGATCCACTGGAACGAGAAGTTCGCGGTCGAGGTCGGCCTCCCCGACGTCATCGCGCACGGCATGTTCACCATGGCCGAGGCGATCCGCGTCGTCACCGACTGGGTCGGCGACCCGGGCGCGGTCGTCGAGTACGGCGTCCGCTTCACCAAGCCCGTCGTCGTCCCGAACGACGACAAGGGCGCGACCGTCGAGGTCAGCGCCAAGGTCGCAGCCAAGCTCGACGACAACACCGTCCGCGTCGACCTCACCGCGACGAGCGCGGGCCAGAAGGTCCTGGGCATGTCACGAGCGGTCGTACGACTGGCCTGACGGGCAGCGGCAACAGATCAACAGGTCACGGGCCAGCAGGTCCCGGGCCGACAGATAAGGGGCGCTCGCTATTGCGGGCGCCCCTTACTCGTGCGCCCTGGAGACCCGCAGTAACTTCCACTCGTACGCCCCACGCCCAGGGGGCACTCACAGTGACTGCGACCCGTACGCCCGAGAGGCGCCCCAGTGACTTCCCTCACCCCTTGACGTAGTTAGTGATTGAGTACTAACTTACTCGCATGGTGAGGATGAGTGCAGAGGAGAGGCGCGAGAGCGTCATTCGTGCGGCGGTGAGCGAGTTCGCCCGGGGCGGCTACTACGGCACGTCCACCGAGGCGATCGCCAAGCGTGTGGGTGTCTCGCAGCCGTACCTCTTCCGGCTCTTCCCGGGCAAGAAGGCGATCTTCCTCGCGGCGACCGAGCGCTGCATGGAGCTCTTCCGGCGCACCTTCGAGGAGGCCTCGGAGGGGCTGGAGGGTGAAGAGGCCCTGCATGCCATGGCCAACGCGTACGTCAAGGTCGTCGAGGAGGAGCCGGAGCGGCTGCTCATGCAGATGCAGACGTACCTGGCGGTGGCGGCGGCAGAGGAGGCCGGTGACCGCGAGTTCGGCGAGGTGGTGCGGGCCGGCTGGATGCGGCTCTGGGACACCGTCCACGTGCCGCTCGGGGCGGACGTGGACGAAACCGCGACCTTCATGGCGTACGGAATGCTCTTCAACTGCCTGGTGGCCATGGGCTTCCCGTCCGAGCACCGGGTCTGGGAAGGGCTCTACCCGTCGGCGCGGGTCACGGGTCGGCTGGAGAAGTAGGACAGGGAAGGCGGAAGCCGGCGCCTTTTCATGAGCGCGCAAGTTAGTCATCAATAACTAACCATCGAGAGCGAATCACTCTCTGGGGGAGCGATGTCACAGCAGACCGCACGTCGCGGGGGAGCCGTCTGGGCCCTCGTCATCACCAGCGTCGCCGGATTCATGGCGGCCCTCGACAACCTCGTCGTCACCACCGCCCTGCCCTCCATCCGCAAGGACCTCGGGGGAGCGCTGGACGACCTGGAATGGACCGTGAGCGCGTACACGCTCACCTTCGCCGTGCTGCTGATGTTCGGCGCGGCCCTCGGTGACCGGTTCGGCCGCCGTCGGCTCTTCCTCGTCGGCCTCACCGTCTTCACCGGCGCGTCCGCCGCCGCGGCCATGGCGCCCGGCATCGACTCGCTGATCGCCGCCCGCGCGGTCCAGGGCGTCGGCGCGGCGATCATGATGCCGCTGACGCTGACCCTGCTGACGGCCGCGGTCCCGGCCGCCAAGCGCGGGATGGCGTACGGGATCTGGGGCGCCGTCAACGGACTCGCGGTCGCCTCCGGGCCGCTCATCGGTGGCAGCCTCACCGAGCACGTGTCCTGGCAGTGGATCTTCTGGCTGAACGTCCCGCTGGGCCTGGCCGTGCTGCCGCTCGCCCGGCTGCGGCTCGCCGAGTCGTACGGCACCGGCGCGCCCCTGGACATCCCCGGCACCCTGCTCGCCAGCGGCGGTCTCTTCGGCATCGTGTACGCCCTGATCCGCGGCAACATCGACGGCTGGACCAGCGGCCCCGTGCTCACCGGCCTGATCGCGGGCGGCGCGCTCCTCGCCGGCTTCGTCCACCACGGCATCCACAACAAGAACCCGATGCTGCCGATGCGCCTCTTCCGCAGCCGCGCCTTCTCCGCGATCAACGCCGCGAGCCTGCTGATGTTCGTCGGGATGTTCGGGTCGATCTTCCTGCTCAGCCAGTTCCTGCAGGGCGTCGTCGGCTACTCGCCCACCGAGGCGGGCCTGCGGATGCTCCCCTGGACCGGTATGCCGATGATCGTCGCCCCCATAGCGGGGTACCTCTCGGACAAGATCGGCGGCCGCCCGGTCGTCACCGTGGGCCTCGCCCTGCAGGCCGTCGGGCTCGGCTGGTTCGCCCTGGTCGTGGCTCCCGACGTGTCGTACGCCGCGCAGCTCCCCGCCCTCATCATCAGCGGGATCGGCATGGCGCTGTACTTCGCCCCGGCCGCGAACCTCGTGATGTCCAGCGTCCGCCCGTCCGAGCAGGGCATCGCCTCCGGTGCCAACAACGCCCTCCGCGAGGTCGGCGGCGCCCTCGGCATCGCGATCCTGGCCTCGGTCTTCTCGGCCCAGGGCGGCTACGAGTCCGCGCAGCGCTTCGTGGACGGGCTCTCGCCCGCGCTGTGGGTGGGCGCGGCGGTGGTCGGCGCCGGAGCGGTGGCCGCGGCGCTGCTGCCCCGGCAGCGGCCGGTGACCGCGACCCAGGTGGAGACCGCCCCGGAACAGGCCCAGGCCCTTGCGAGTGCCTCGAAGTAAGCCCGGGTAAGTCCGGACAACCAACCGACGAAGCAAGTCCGAAGAGTCACCCGAGCAAGTCCGAAGAGTCACCCGAGAAAGGAGCCCGGTCATGCCCACCCTCCCCTGGACCGTGCCGAACACGCCGCCGCTCCACGCCGAGGTGCACGTCATGGCCTCCCGCTTCGAAACCCGCACCCTCTGGGGAGCGCTCCGGTTCTTCGCACGGACGCCGGGTGTGTGGCGGCAGGTGAGCAAGGCTCCCGGCGCGTACGGCGCGTCCCTGAAGGCGGCGCCCCTGCGGCGGACCTTCTGGACGCTGTCCGCCTGGGAGTCCCCCGAGGCGCTCAAGCAGTTCGCGCGCTCCGGCGCGCACGCCCCGGCCGCCGGCGGCCTGCGCCCCCTGATGCGGGACGCGAAGTTCCTCACCTGGACGGCGACGGCCGACGAGCTGCCCCTCGACTGGGCGCAGGCGCTGCGGCGCTTCGACTGAGCGGCGTACGACGTACGAGGGAGACGTACGAGGGAAACGCCCCCACCTGACCGGTGGGGGCGTCGGACGTACGACGGAAACGGCCCCACCTGACCGGTGGGGCCGTCCTCGTGCCCCGCCGGGGCGACCGGTGGCCGGGCGGTCCCGCGCCTTCTCGTACTCTTGAGCCCGTGCAGGAACTCCACGACGCCCCGCTCGCCCCGCTGACCACCTTCCGGCTCGGGGGGCCGGCGACCCGGCTGATCACCGCCACGACCGACGCCGAGGTGATCGCCGCCGTGCGCGAGGCCGACGACGCCGGTACGCCGCTGCTGCTCGTCGGCGGCGGATCGAACCTGGTCATCGGCGACAAGGGCTTCGCCGGAACCGCCCTGCGCATCGCGACGCGCGGCTTCGAACTCGACGGTACGAGGCTGGAGCTGGCGGCGGGCGAGGTGTGGACCGACGCGGTCGCCCGCACCGTCGAGGCCCAGCTCGCCGGTATCGAGTGCCTCGCCGGGATCCCCGGCTCCGCGGGCGCGACACCGATCCAGAACGTCGGCGCGTACGGTCAGGAAGTGTCGTCGACGATCACCGAAGTGATCGCGTACGACCGGAAGACGCGCGAGACGGTCACGCTGACGAACGCCGACTGCGCCTTCTCGTACCGCCACAGCCGCTTCAAGGCCGACCCCGAGCGCCATGTCGTGCTGCGTGTCCGCTTCGAGCTGGAGGACGCGGAGGGGCTCTCGGCGCCGATCAAGTACGCCGAGACGGCCCGGGCGCTGGGCGTGGAGCCCGGCGACCGCGTGCCGCTGGAAAAGGCCCGTGAGACGGTCCTGAAGCTGCGCTCCGGGAAAGGCATGGTGCTCGACCCCGAGGACCACGACACCTGGTCGGCCGGGTCGTTCTTCACCAACCCGATCCTCACGGACGAGGAGTTCGCCGCGTTCCACGCGCGCGTGCGGGAGCGGCTCGGCGCCGATGCCGCGCCGCCCGCGTACCCGGCGGGCGACGGCCACACGAAGACCTCCGCGGCCTGGCTGATCGACAAGTCGGGCTTCACCAAGGGGTATGGAAGCGGGCCCGCCCGGATCTCCACCAAGCACACACTGGCCCTCACCAACCGGGGCGAGGCCACCACCGAGGACCTCCTCGCGCTGGCCCGCGAGGTCGTCACCGGCGTCCACGATGCCTTCGGGATCAGGCTGGTCAACGAGCCGGTGACGGTCGGGGTCCAGCTCTAGCGACCCCGTTCGTCACCGGACTCAGTAGGCCACGCCCACGCCCTGCTTCACCGTCCCCGCGTCGTCGATCATCGCCAGCATCGCGTGCGCCACATCGGCGCGGGCGATGAACCGGCCCTTGAGCGGGAAGCTCCCGACGGCCGTGCGGTACGCGCCGGTCACCGGCTTGTTCTGCAGGCGCGGCGGGCGCACGACCGTCCAGTCCGTCGCGCTGCGGGCCACCTCCTGCTCCATCTCCCTGAGGTCGGCGTAGACGTCCTTCAGGAGCCCCGAGATCAGGCCCCGCATGGCGCGGTCGACGAGCGCGGCGCCCTCGGGGTCGGGGCCGACCGGACCCGCGCTCACCACCAGCAGCCGCCGCACCTCCTCCGCCTCCATGGCGCCCAGCACCGTACGGGTCAGCCGGGCCGCGACCCCGGCGTCCTTGCGGCTGCGGGCGCCGAGCCCGGACAACACCGCGTCCCGGCCCGCGACCGCGGGGCGCAGCGCCTCCGGGTCCCTGAGGTCCGCGCGGAACACCTCCAGGCCCGCGCCCGTGACGGTCAGCCGCGCCGGGTCCCGTACGACGGCCGTGACCTGGTGGCCCGACTCCAGCGCCTGCCGGACGATCTCCTGGCCGATGCCTCCTGTGGCACCGAAAACGGTGAGTTTCATGCGCCTGCTCCCCTTGGGTGGACCAGTGGGTGAGTGGTGGGTGAGTATTCACTCACCCGTCTTCCTCCTAGAGTGAGTAAGTACTCACCCACCCGTCAAGCTTGATTGGACCGGCCATGGAATCCTTGAGCCCCCTGCAGCAGAAACCGGCCCGGATCCGCATCCTCGACGCGGCGCACGAGCTCATGCTCACCGTCGGCCTCGCCCGCGCCACCACCAAGGAGATCGCCAAGGCGGCGGGCTGCTCCGAAGCCGCGCTATACAAGTACTTCGCGAGCAAGGAAGAGCTGTTCATCCGTGTCCTGGCGGAGCGGCTGCCCACGCTGGGCCCCCTCCTGGACCGGCTCATGGCCGAGCCGGAGGAGCACACCGTCGAGGAGAACCTCACGGAGATCGCCCGCCAGGCGGCCCTCTTCTATGAGCAGAGTTTTCCGATCGCCGCCTCCTTGTACGCGGAAACACAGCTCAAGCGCCGCCACGACGAGGCCATGCGGGCGATGGGTGCGGGCCCGCACATGCCCATCAAGGGTGTCGCCGCGTATCTGCGCGCGGAGCAGCGGGCCGGGCGCATCCACCCGGACGCCGACAGCTTCGCGGCCGCGTCCCTGCTCCTCGGCGCATGCGCCCAGCGGGCCTTCGCGTACAACTCCACGGAGGAGAGCCGGCCGCCGGCCCTGGACACCTTCGCCCCGGCCCTCGCGCGCACGCTCCTGCGCGGTATTTCGCTTGCCGATGGCCCGGCCTGACGATCACCCTTTGCCTATGAGGCACCCCATATGCGGCTGAGGCTCCGCCAGTTCAGACCTCGCACCGGCCCGCACGAGCACCGAGTCGTCCAGCCCTGGACACCGTTGCGCCACACGTCACTGCGCGACCCGGACCCGTACGGCCTGCTGATGGGAGACCACGACGGCCTGAACCGGCTCGCGGGACTGCTCTCCTTCGCCGCGTACTCGAGGCACACGATCGTGCATGTGCCGCTGCGAGACGGTCTCCCGCCCGACGAGGGCTGCGGCGACCTGGTGGACCTCGTCCTGGTCCACCAGTCGCTCGGTCTGCGTCCCAGCGCATGGCCGGAACTGCGCCGCAAACTGGTGCGCGGCACCCCGCTCACCGTCCGCACCGACGAGGCCCGCACCGCGCGCGACGCCGCGTCCTGGCAGCAGCGGCGCCACCACAAGGACATGCGCGACCTTCTGCGCCACACGACACACGCGCGGACGTTCTTCCTCGTCGGCAGCCGCGACATCTTCGCCGACACGGCCACGGCCTTCGCCTGCGCGGCGGGCTGGGGTCCCCGCGAGAAGGGCGTCGTCAAGGGGCACTCAGCCCTGGTGACCGGGATCGCCGGCCTGATGCCGGACGGTGACGACATCTGGCGCAGCCCCGAGGTCCTCATCTGTTTCAAGCCGTATCCGCCGTACGCGCACTTCAGGCGACCGGGCCGCTGAGCCAGTCGTCCACCCCGGCCAGCAGCTTCGCCCGGACGTCCTCCGGGGCGGCCGAGCCGCGGATGGACTGCCGTGCCAGTTCGGCCAGTTCCGCGTCCGTGAAGCCGTGGTGGCGGCGGGCGATCTCGTACTGGGCGGCCAGCCGGGAGCCGAAGAGCAGCGGGTCGTCGGCGCCGAGGGCCATCGGCACCCCGGCCTCGAACAGAGTCCTCAGGGGTACGTCCTCGGGCTTCTCGTAGACCCCCAGGGCGACGTTCGAGGCCGGGCAGACCTCACAGGTCACCTCGCGGTCCGCGAGCCGCTTCAGCAGCCGTGGGTCCTCGGCGGCGCGCACCCCGTGGCCGATCCGCGCGGCGCCCAGGTCGTCCAGGCAGTCGCGGACGGAGGCCGGTCCGGTCAGCTCGCCGCCGTGCGGTGCGGACAGCAGCCCGCCCTCCCGCGCGATCGCGAAGGCCCGGTCGAAGTCCCGCGCCATGCCCCGCCGTTCGTCGTTGGAGAGCCCGAAACCGACGATGCCCCGGTCCGCGTACCGCACGGCCAGGCGGGCCAGCGTACGGGCGTCCAGCGGGTGTTTCATGCGGTTCGCGGCCACCAGGACGCGCATCCCGAGCCCGGTCTCGCGCATGGTCGTGTCCACCGCGTCCAGGATGATCTCCAGAGCCGGGATCAGACCGCCCAGGCGAGGTGCGTACGACGTCGGGTCGACCTGGATCTCCAGCCACCCCGAGCCGTCCTTGAGGTCCTCCTCGGCGGCCTCGCGCACCAGGCGCCGAATGTCCTCGGGATCTCTGAGGCACGACCGCGCGGCGTCGTACAACCGCTGGAACCGGAACCAGCCCCGCTCGTCCGTCGCCCGCAGCTTCGGCGGCTCTCCGCTGGTCAGCGCGTCGGGCAGATGGATCCCGTGTTTATCGGCCAGTTCCAGCAAGGTGGTGTGCCGCATCGAACCGGTGAAGTGCAGGTGCAGATGGGCCTTCGGCAACTCAGAGACATCACGTACACGCTCCATCCCCGGATCTTGCCGTACGGGGATGTCGTGCCGGTAGCGCTTTCCCTGATCGTGGTCTTGCTCGAACAAAGAAACGGGGCACCTACTCGGAAAGTAGGTGCCCCGCGCGCGTGGAGTGCGAAAACGTCAGTCGCGGGCTTCCGCCAGCAGCTTCTGGATCCGGCTGACACCCTCGACGAGATCCTCGTCACCGAGGGCGTACGACAGGCGCAGGTAGCCGGGCGTGCCGAAGGCCTCGCCGGGTACGACCGCGACCTCGGCCTCCTCCAGGATGAGCGCGGCCAGCTCGACCGTGTCCTGGGGGCGCTTGCCGCGGATCTCCTTGCCGATCAGAGCCTTCACCGAGGGGTACGCGTAGAAGGCGCCCTCGGGCTCCGGGCAGAGCACGCCGTCGATCTCGTTCAGCATCCGCACGATCGTCTTGCGGCGGCGGTCGAAGGCCTCGCGCATCGTGGCGACGGCCTCCAGGTCGCCGGAGACGGCGGCGAGCGCGGCGACCTGCGCCACGTTCGAGACGTTCGACGTGGCGTGCGACTGGAGGTTGGTCGCGGCCTTCACGACGTCCTTCGGGCCGATGACCCAGCCCACACGCCAGCCCGTCATCGCGTACGTCTTGGCGACGCCGTTGACGACGATGCACTTGTCGCGCAGCTCGGGCACGACCACCGGCAGGGAGTGGAACTCGGCGTCCCCGTAGACCAGGTGCTCGTAGATCTCGTCGGTCAGGACCCACAGGCCCTTCTCGGCGGCCCAGCGGCCGATCTCCTCGATCTGCTCGCGGGTGTAGACCGCGCCCGTCGGGTTGGACGGGGAGACGAAGAGCAGCACCTTGGTGTTCTCGGTGCGGGCCGCCTCCAGCTGCTCGACCGAGACGCGGTAGCCGGAGGTCTCGTCGGCGACCACGTCGACCGGGACACCGCCGGCGAGACGGATCGACTCCGGGTAGGTCGTCCAGTACGGGGCCGGGACGATGACCTCGTCGCCCGGGTCGAGGATCGCGGCGAAGGCCTCGTAGATGGCCTGCTTGCCGCCGTTGGTGACCAGGACCTGGGCGGCCTCCACTTCGTAGCCGGAGTCGCGCAGTGTCTTCGCGGCGATCGCGGCCTTCAGCTCGGGCAGGCCGCCGGCCGGCGTGTAGCGGTGGTACTTCGGGTTCGAGCAGGCCTCGATGGCGGCCTGGACGATGTAGTCCGGGGTCGGGAAGTCGGGCTCACCGGCGCCGAAGCCGATCACCGGGCGCCCGGCGGCCTTGAGGGCCTTGGCCTTGGCGTCCACGGCGAGGGTGGCGGACTCGGAGATCGCGCCGACTCGGGCGGAGACCCGGCGCTCGGTCGGAGGGGTTGCAGCGCTCATGGCACCCATCGTTTCAGACCGGAAACGCCCCCGGCACGCGGGTTTCACAGACTGAACATCCGCAGAACATCCGTCCGGATCCGGACGGCTCACCAGTCGATCTTCGGCGGACAAAGCCCGTACGGACACTTTCTGTTCGACGACCGGCCCCGGACCACGTACACTCTCACCTCGTTGGCCTTCACCGGCCGCACCCATCCGGTGCACACCGAGCACTCGGGCGGATGCGGTACGTTGGGGGAAATCAAAGGGTCGTAGCTCAATTGGTAGAGCACTGGTCTCCAAAACCAGCGGTTGGGGGTTCAAGTCCCTCCGGCCCTGCTACACACACCTTTCGCCAGGATGTGTGCGCATGTACGTACTGCAATGCACCGCCGTGCGGCTCCACCGGGCGCGGCACGGCCATGACCCGGAATCAGGTGAGGACGAGTGACGGACGCCGTGGGCTCCATCGACATGCCTGATGCCGAGGCGCCGGAGTCCAGTAAGAAGAAGGCTCGCAAGGGCGGCAAGCGCGGCAAAAAGGGCCCGCTGAAGCGCCTCGCCACCTTCTATCGCCAGATCGTCGCGGAGCTCCGCAAGGTCGTCTGGCCGACTCGCAATCAGCTGACGACGTACACCACAGTGGTGATTGTCTTCGTCGTCATCATGATTGGCCTGGTGACCGTGATTGACTATGGGCTCAACCACGCCGCCAAGTACGTCTTCGGCTGAGCCGAGAGCGAAGGGCGCCGTCACCGGCGCCCCTTTCGCGTGTTCCACCCCCATGTATCCAGGAAGAAGCAGCCACCGTGTCTGACCCGAACCTGAACGACGCCATCGAGTCGGTCGAGTCCGTTGACGACGAACTCGACATCGTCGAGGGCGCGGACGTCGAGGACGAGGTCGAGGCTGCCGACGCCGCTGCCGGCGAGCCCGCCGAGGAAGCGGCGCTGCACGTCGAGGACGAGTCCGGTGAGGACGTCGAGGACGAGGACGTCCCCGAGGAAGCCCTCACTGTCGAGGACGCCGACGAGGCCGAGGCCGAGGCCGAGGAGGCCGACGAGGAAGAGGCCGAGCCCGCCGCGCCCGTCGACCCCGTGGAGGCCCTCCGCGAGGAGCTCCGCACCCTCCCCGGCGAGTGGTACGTCATCCACACGTACGCCGGTTACGAGAACCGCGTGAAGACCAACCTCGAGCAGCGCGCCGTCTCGCTGAACGTCGAGGACTTCATCTTCCAGGCCGAGGTGCCGCAGGAAGAGGTCGCGCAGATCAAGAACGGCGAGCGCAAGACGATCAAGCAGAACAAGCTTCCGGGCTACGTCCTGGTCCGCATGGACCTGACGAACGAGTCCTGGGGCGTCGTCCGCAACACCCCCGGCGTCACCGGCTTCGTGGGCAACGCCTACGACCCGTACCCGCTGACCCTGGACGAGATCGTCAAGATGCTCGCCCCGGAGGCCGAGGAGAAGGCCGCCCGCGAGGCCGCCGAGGCCGAAGGCAAGCCCGCTCCGCAGCGCAAGGTCGAGGTCCAGGTGCTGGACTTCGAGGTCGGCGACTCGGTCACCGTCACCGACGGCCCGTTCGCCACGCTGCAGGCGACCATCAACGAGATCAACGCCGACTCGAAGAAGGTCAAGGGCCTCGTCGAGATCTTCGGCCGCGAGACCCCGGTCGAGCTCTCCTTCGACCAGATCCAGAAGAACTAGCACCTTCTGGACGTACGTCTTCCGAACAGGTCAGACGGGCTCTCGCAGCCGGTCTGACCTGCTCGGTTTTTGGCCGCGCACGGATACCCGTTATCGTTGTGCGGTATGCCTCCATCCGGATCATTGGCTCGGTTGAAGGCAGCCGTCCGGGGCGACTCGGACGTAGGAAGGCGAAAACGAAAGAGGACCCGGAATGCCTCCCAAGAAGAAGAAGGTCACGGGGCTTATCAAGCTCCAGATCAACGCCGGTGCGGCGAACCCGGCCCCGCCGGTCGGCCCCGCGCTGGGCCAGCACGGCGTCAACATCATGGAGTTCTGCAAGGCCTACAACGCCGCGACCGAGTCGCAGCGTGGCTGGGTGATCCCGGTGGAGATCACGGTCTACGAAGACCGCACCTTCACCTTCGTCACCAAGACTCCGCCGGCCGCCAAGATGATCCTCAAGGCCGCGGGTGTCGAGAAGGGCTCCGGCGAGCCGCACAAGACCAAGGTCGCCAAGATCACCGAGGCGCAGGTCCGCGAGATCGCCACCACCAAGATGCCCGACCTCAACGCCAACGACCTGGACGCCGCGTCGAAGATCATCGCCGGCACCGCCCGTTCCATGGGCATCACGGTCGAGGGCTGACACCCACCTTCGTAGGAACCATGCGGCGTGAGCCGCACGTGGCAGGGCCTGCTCGGTCCGTACCACGACTCCTCAGAACACATCAGGAGCAGTAGTGAGCAAGCGCAGCAAGTCTCTCCGCGCTGCGGACGCCAAGATCGACCGGGAGAAGCTCTACGCCCCGCTCGAGGCCGTCCGTCTCGCCAAGGAGACCTCCACGAGCAAGTTCGACGGCACCGTCGAGGTCGCCTTCCGCCTGGGTGTAGACCCGCGCAAGGCCGACCAGATGGTCCGTGGCACCGTGAACCTCCCGCACGGCACCGGTAAGACCGCCCGGGTCCTGGTCTTCGCGACCGGTGACCGTGCCGAGGCCGCGACTGCCGCGGGCGCCGACATCGTCGGCTCCGACGAGCTCATCGACGAGGTGGCGAAGGGTCGTCTGGACTTCGACGCCGTCGTCGCCACCCCGGACCTCATGGGCAAGGTCGGCCGCCTGGGCCGTGTCCTCGGCCCGCGTGGTCTGATGCCGAACCCGAAGACCGGCACCGTGACCCCGGACGTGGCCAAGGCCGTGACCGAGATCAAGGGCGGCAAGATCGAGTTCCGCGTCGACAAGCACTCGAACCTGCACTTCATCATCGGCAAGACCTCGTTCGACGAGACCAAGCTGGTGGAGAACTACGGCGCCGCGCTCGACGAGATCCTTCGTCTGAAGCCGTCGGCCGCCAAGGGTCGCTACATCAAGAAGGCCGCGATCAGCACCACGATCGGCCCCGGCGTTCCGGTCGACCCGAACCGCACCCGCAACCTCCTCGTCGAGGAGGACCCGGCCGCCGTCTGAGCCTCCCGCTCACCCCGGTGACCGCGTCGCGTACGCGTATGTGACACGGGCCCCGCAACCTTTCGAGGTGCGGGGCCCGTCCCCATTCCTGGAGTCGTTCGCGGGGGCTGTCCCCGGGACGAAATCCGGATACGAGTGTCAGTGGGCTGCGCTAGCGTGCAGCTCACAGAATTCGCTTAGGGGTGGGACGAATGAAGAGCACGACCGTGCGCCGCATGACCCTTTCGATCGCGCTGACGACCGCGCTGGCGGGTGTGGCCGCCTGTAGCTCCTCGGGTGACTCCGGGGGCTCCGGCAAGGACGACAAGGCGGTGCACAAGGGGACCACGCACGTCAGCCCCATAGCCGCCCTGCGCTCCGCCGAGAAGTCCACCGACAACGCCGACTCCGCCAAGGTCGAGTCCACGACGACCATGGGCACGCTGATGTCCATGAAGGCGGACGGTGTCATGGGCTGGGGCGACGGCCTCACCGGCACCATGACGATCACGTACACCGGTGGCACGATGGCCGACACGATGCGGCAGACGGGCAGCACCTCCATGCAGGCCCGCTACCTGCCCGACGCGTACTACGCGAAGATGAGCGACAAGTTCGCCGAGCAGGCGGGCGGCAAGCACTGGATCAAGTACGCGTACGACGACCTGGCGAAGTTCGGCGGCGGCTCGGGCGCGTATCTGAAGGACCAGATGCAGAACACCACGCCGAACCAGTCGGTGAAGCTCCTGCTGGCCTCCGGTGACGTCAAGAAGGTCGGCGAGGAGACGGTGCGCGGCGAGAGCACCACGCACTACTCGGGCATGGTGGACGTCGCGAACCTGGCGACCAAGAGCTCCAACCTCACGGCGAGCCAGCTGGCCGACCTGAAGAAGCAGCTCACCCAGGCCGGCGTGAGCACGGAGAAGGTCGACATCTGGGTCAACGGCGATGACCTGCTCGTCAAGAAGGTCGAGAAGGGCGAGCTGTCGACCGGCACGATGTCCTCGACGGCGTACTACAGCGACTACGGGGTGAAGGTCTCCGCGACGGAGCCCCCGGCCGGCGACACCGCCGACTTCAAGGATCTGCTCAAGTCGCAGGGCACCACGTCCTGAGCCCACCCGAATCCACCGCCTCCTGAACCCCACGAGAATTCACCGGACCACCCCAACCCCCTGGGATACGCTCGCGGCCTTGCTGTGAATCAACCATCTGTTCCTTGGGGGGAATCGTGGAGTTCGCTGTGCGCGGAAGTGTGCGGCATGGCGGTGTGCGGCGCGGAGGTGTGCGGCGCGGAGCGGCGGGCGTGACGCTCGCCGCCCTGGCGCTGGGCGCGGGTGCCGTCTCCTGTACGAAGGGTGACGCGGGAGAGTCGCCGGACATGACGCCCGCGGCGGCCGTCGCCAAGGCGGCTGAGAACGCGGATGACATCACCTCCCTCCGGTACCACATGTCGGGCCGGGCCCCGCAGCAGGGCCGGGTCGTCGGTGACGGGGCGCTGAACGTGAAGCCGCTGGCCATGAGCCTGAAGACGGCCTCCCTTGACGGGCCCGACAAGGGCAGGTTCGTGGAGATGCGGCTGGTCGACGGGGCGCTGTACCTGGGCGGGTCCGAGCAAGCCGTCGAGGGGACGGACGGCAGGCACTGGATGAAGTTCGACGTGTCCGGCCACAGCCGTACTCCCGGGGGCCTGAACCTCGACACCACCAAGTGGAGGGACGACGCCGACAAGAACCCGGCCCAGGAGGCCGGTTTCCTGACCGGCTCCAAGGATGTGGAGAAGGTCGGCACCGAGAAGGTCGACGGCGTCCGGACCACCCACTACAGGGGCACGGCCACCCTTGACGCCATCCGCGCGGAGTTGAAGACCGAGGCCAAGGCGACGCGGGTCAGGCGCGAGAAGAACCTCAAGCAGTACGAGGACATGGGCGCCGACACGCTCACGATGGACATCTGGATCGGTCCGGACGACCACACGAAGCGGTTCCGGGTGCGGGCCGCCGCCGACAAGGGCGCGTTCGACATGACCATGACCTTCCTCGACTACAGCAAGCCCCTGACGATCAAGGCCCCGGCCGCCAAGGACACCGTCGATCTCGCCCAGACGATGAAGGACGCCCAGGGCTGACCCCGGGATCCTGGGCCGATTTGCTTGCCGCGCGGCCGTTCACGTACTCTTCCCCAGAAGCCAAAGACCGCTGGTCGTTGCCGTGTGCTCGTAAGAGGGCATGGTGGCCGAAGGATCCGCTGAAACTGCGGACGACCCGCGTAGGTGACCGTGGATGTGCTCCTGGAGTTCTGTCAAAGAATTCTGGTCGAGCTACGCCCCGTGCGCCTGCGCCGGGGCGTTTCGTTTTGTCCAGCCCCTTCCGAGCGGTCCTCATCACCCGGAAGGAGGCCGACGCTCTATGGCAAGGCCCGACAAGGCTGCCGCGGTAGCCGAGCTCGCGGACCAGTTCCGCAGCTCGAACGCCGCTGTGCTGACCGAGTACCGGGGTCTCACCGTGGCGCAGCTCAAGACGCTGCGTCGTTCGCTCGGTGAAGACGCCCAGTACGCCGTGGTGAAGAACACGCTGACCAAGATTGCGGCCAACGAGGCCGGGATCTCCACGCTCGACGACCTGTTCAACGGTCCGACGGCGGTCGCCTTCATCACCGGTGACCCGGTGACGTCGGCGAAGGGTCTTCGTGACTTCGCCAAGGACAACCCGAACCTCGTCATCAAGGGCGGTGTCCTTGACGGCAAGGCGCTGTCCGCCGACGAGATCAAGAAGCTTGCGGACCTCGAGTCCCGCGAGGTTCTGCTCGCCAAGCTGGCCGGTGCCATGAAGGGCAAGCAGTCTCAGGCTGCCTCGCTCTTCCAGGCGCTGCCGTCGAAGTTCGTCCGCACTGCGGAAGCGCTTCGCGTCAAGCTGGCCGAGCAGGGCGGTGCCGAGTAATTCGGCTCGCGCATTGACCGCCGCCTGAGGCGACGGTCGTAGCGGGCCGAACGTACGCCCGCCTCACCAGTACATACCGGCACCTGCCGAATTAGTGGAAGGACGCCATCATGGCGAAGCTGTCCCAGGAAGAGCTGCTCGCGCAGTTCGAGAACCTCACCCTCATCGAGCTCGCCGAGTTCGTGAAGGCCTTCGAGGAGAAGTTCGACGTCACCGCCGCCGCGGCCGTCGCCGTTGCGGGCCCCGCCGCCGCCGGTGCCCCGGCCGAGGCCGCTGAGGAGCAGGACGAGTTCGACGTCATCCTCACGGGTGCCGGCGAGAAGAAGATCCAGGTCATCAAGGTCGTGCGTGAGCTGACCTCGCTGGGTCTGAAGGAGGCCAAGGACCTCGTCGACGGCGCTCCGAAGCCGGTCCTCGAGAAGGTCGCCAAGGAGGCCGCCGAGAAGGCTGCCGAGTCCCTCAAGGGCGCCGGCGCCTCCGTCGAGGTCAAGTGACTCGACGAGTCCGCCTGAGGACTCTCGGAGTCCGCTGAGGACTCTGTCTCGCGTGCTGACACAGCCGCTCAAGTAGCGCTGTAACGCTGACGCACCGAAGAGCGATCACCCATCTGGGTGGTCGCTCTTCGGCGTTCCAGGGGGTCTCGCAGCGGCTGCCTTGCGCTGGTGGTCGCGACGAGTAAGGTGATCTTCGTTGTGCCTCCGGCCGCCCCCGTGACGGGCTGCAAGACGGGCTGCACGTGACGTTCACGGCACTCGGTTTGGGCATGGGGGGCCTTGACGAACCGCACGCAGCGCGCAATTCTCAGGACGCGTCGTCACAACGATCCGGATCCGAGGCATGGATCGACGGCGAAGAGGGCAGTATCGATGTGCATTGAGGGCGTGGCTTGCCGCAGGTGTTGAGAACAACGATGGTCTCAAAAAACCGGGACTGGACATCAGTGGGCCTAGTGGCTACACTGACCCTTTGCGCTGCCTGTTAGCTGCCTCCTGCCCGTCACCAGGGGCATGCCCTCGCTTGAGCACCGATGACTGGATCATCCCTGACCTGGCCTTTTGGCTGAATCGGGAACGGACTGTCTCTGTGCCCACAGTGGGGGGCCGGTACGCGCGTAGTGAGTCCGAGCCCTCGGAAGGACCCCCTCTTGGCCGCCTCGCGCACTGCCTCGACCGCGAATACGAACAACGGCGCCAGCACCGCCCCGCTGCGCATCTCCTTTGCAAAGATCAAGGAGCCCCTCGAGGTTCCGAACCTTCTTGCGCTGCAAACCGAGAGCTTCGACTGGCTGCTCGGCAACGAAGCGTGGAAGGCTCGTGTCGAGGCGGCTCTGGACAGCGGACAGGACGTCCCCACGAAGTCCGGTCTGGAGGAGATCTTCGAGGAGATCTCCCCGATCGAGGACTTCTCTGGGTCGATGTCCCTGACGTTCCGGGACCACCGCTTCGAGCCCCCGAAGAACTCCATCGACGAGTGCAAGGACCGCGACTTCACGTACGCGGCCCCGCTCTTCGTCACGGCCGAGTTCACCAACAACGAGACCGGCGAGATCAAGTCCCAGACGGTCTTCATGGGCGACTTCCCGCTCATGACCAACAAGGGCACCTTCGTCATCAACGGCACCGAGCGTGTCGTGGTGTCGCAGCTGGTCCGCTCGCCGGGCGTCTACTTCGACTCCTCCATCGACAAGACGTCCGACAAGGACATCTTCTCCGCGAAGGTCATCCCGTCCCGGGGTGCCTGGCTGGAGATGGAGATCGACAAGCGCGACATGGTCGGTGTCCGCATCGACCGCAAGCGCAAGCAGTCCGTCACCGTTCTCCTGAAGGCTCTCGGTTGGACGACCGAGCAGATCCTCGAGGAGTTCGGCGAGTACGAGTCCATGCGCGCCACCCTGGAGAAGGACCATACCCAGGGCCAGGACGACGCGCTGCTCGACATCTACCGCAAGCTGCGTCCGGGCGAGCCCCCGACCCGCGAGGCCGCGCAGACGCTTCTTGAGAACCTCTACTTCAACTCGAAGCGCTACGACCTCGCGAAGGTCGGCCGCTACAAGGTGAACAAGAAGCTGGGCGGCGAAGCCCCGCTGGACGCCGGGGTCCTGACCGTCGAGGACATCCTCTCGTCGATCAAGTACCTGGTGAAGCTGCACGCCGGTGAGACCGAGACCGTTGGCAACAACGGCACCTCGATCGTCGTCGAGACCGACGACATCGACCACTTCGGCAACCGTCGTCTGCGCAACGTCGGCGAGCTCATCCAGAACCAGGTCCGCACGGGTCTGGCTCGTATGGAGCGCGTCGTCCGCGAGCGCATGACGACTCAGGACGTCGAGGCGATCACGCCGCAGACCCTGATCAACATCCGGCCGGTCGTCGCCTCCATCAAGGAGTTCTTCGGCACCAGCCAGCTGTCGCAGTTCATGGACCAGAACAACCCGCTGTCGGGTCTCACCCACAAGCGCCGTCTGTCGGCGCTTGGCCCGGGTGGTCTCTCCCGTGAGCGGGCCGGCTTCGAGGTCCGTGACGTGCACCCCTCGCACTACGGCCGCATGTGCCCGATCGAGACCCCTGAAGGCCCGAACATCGGTCTGATCGGCTCGCTCGCCTCCTACGGCCGGGTCAACGCGTTCGGTTTCGTCGAGACGCCGTACCGCAAGGTCACCGGTGGTGTCGTCACCGACGAGGTCGACTACCTCACGGCCGACGAAGAGGACCGATTCGTCATCGCGCAGGCCAACGCGCCGCTGACGGACGAGCTCCGCTTCGAGGAGTCCCGCGTCCTGGTCCGTCGTCGTGGCGGAGAGGTCGACTACGTCCCCGGTGACGACGTCGACTACATGGACGTCTCGCCGCGCCAGATGGTGTCGGTCGCGACCGCCATGATCCCGTTCCTCGAGCACGACGACGCCAACCGTGCCCTCATGGGCGCGAACATGATGCGTCAGGCCGTGCCGCTGATCAAGTCCGAGGCGCCGCTCGTCGGCACCGGCATGGAGTACCGCTGCGCCGTCGACGCCGGCGACGTACTCAAGTCGGAGAAGGACGGTGTGGTCCAGGAGGTCTCCGCGGACTACGTCACCACCGCCAACGACGACGGCACGTACACCACGTACCGCCTGCACAAGTTCTCCCGCTCGAACCAGGGCACCTCCGTCAACCAGAAGGTTGTCGTGGACGAGGGCGCCCGGGTCGTCGCCGGCCAGGTTCTGGCCGACGGACCGGCGACCGAGAACGGCGAGATGGCGCTCGGCAAGAACCTGCTCGTGGCGTTCATGCCGTGGGAGGGTCACAACTACGAGGACGCGATCATCCTGTCGCAGCGCCTCGTGCAGGACGACGTCCTCTCCTCGATCCACATCGAGGAGCACGAGGTCGACGCCCGTGACACCAAGCTCGGCCCCGAGGAGATCACCCGGGACATCCCGAACGTCTCCGAGGAGGTCCTCGCCGACCTCGACGAGCGCGGCATCATCCGCATCGGTGCCGAGGTCGTCGCCGGCGACATCCTGGTCGGCAAGGTCACGCCCAAGGGTGAGACCGAGCTGACCCCGGAGGAGCGCCTGCTCCGCGCGATCTTCGGTGAGAAGGCCCGTGAGGTCCGTGACACCTCCCTGAAGGTGCCGCACGGCGAGATCGGCAAGGTCATCGGCGTACGCGTCTTCGACCGTGAAGAGGGCGACGAGCTGCCGCCGGGCGTGAACCAGCTGGTTCGTGTCTACGTGGCGCAGAAGCGCAAGATCACGGACGGTGACAAGCTCGCCGGCCGCCACGGCAACAAGGGTGTCATCTCCAAGATCCTGCCGATCGAGGACATGCCGTTCCTGGAGGACGGCACCCCGGTCGACATCATCCTCAACCCGCTGGGTGTCCCGTCCCGAATGAACCCGGGACAGGTCCTGGAGATCCACCTCGGCTGGCTCGCCAGCCGCGGCTGGGACGTCTCCGGCCTCGCGGACGACTGGGCGCAGCGACTGCAGGCCATCGAGGCCGACGTGGTCGCCCCGGGCACCAACGTCGCCACCCCCGTCTTCGACGGTGCGCGTGAGGACGAGCTCGCGGGTCTGCTGCAGCACACGATCCCGAACCGCGACGGAGAGCGCATGGTGCTCCCGACCGGTAAGGCACCGCTGTTCGACGGCCGCTCCGGCGAGCCGTTCCCGGAGCCGATCTCGGTCGGCTACATGTACATCCTCAAGCTCCACCACCTGGTCGACGACAAGCTGCACGCCCGCTCGACCGGCCCGTACTCGATGATCACCCAGCAGCCGCTGGGTGGTAAGGCCCAGTTCGGTGGCCAGCGCTTCGGTGAGATGGAGGTGTGGGCGCTTGAGGCTTATGGCGCCGCTTACGCCCTCCAGGAGCTGCTGACCATCAAGTCCGACGACGTCACCGGCCGCGTGAAGGTCTACGAGGCCATCGTCAAGGGCGAGAACATCCCCGAGCCCGGCATCCCCGAGTCCTTCAAGGTGCTCATCAAGGAGATGCAGTCTCTCTGCCTCAACGTGGAGGTGCTGTCCAGCGACGGTATGTCCATCGAAATGCGTGACACCGACGAGGACGTCTTCCGCGCGGCGGAGGAGCTCGGCATCGACCTGTCCCGGCGCGAGCCGAGCAGCGTCGAAGAGGTCTGACGGGAGTCCGGTACGGAGGCTCAGAGATCACATCAATGAGCCTCCGTCCGGCCCCAGGACCCCCGTATCAGACCCCTAAGACTTACAACCCTGAGAGGGATTGACGCATAGTGCTCGACGTCAACTTCTTCGATGAGCTCCGGATCGGTCTGGCCACCGCTGACGACATCCGTCAGTGGAGCCACGGCGAGGTCAAGAAGCCCGAGACCATCAACTACCGCACCCTCAAGCCCGAAAAGGACGGACTCTTCTGCGAGAAGATCTTCGGTCCGACCCGGGACTGGGAGTGCTACTGCGGTAAGTACAAGCGTGTCCGCTTCAAGGGCATCATCTGCGAGCGCTGCGGCGTCGAGGTCACTCGCGCCAAGGTGCGTCGTGAGCGGATGGGCCACATCGAGCTGGCCGCTCCCGTCACCCACATCTGGTACTTCAAGGGCGTTCCGTCGCGTCTGGGCTACCTGCTCGACCTCGCCCCGAAGGACCTCGAGAAGGTCATCTACTTCGCGGCGTACATGATCACGTACGTCGACGAGGAGCGCCGCACCCGCGACCTGCCCTCGCTGGAGGCGCACGTCTCCGTCGAGCGTCAGCAGGTCGAGAACCGTCGCGACGCCGACCTCGAGGCCCGCGCCAAGAAGCTCGAGACCGACCTGGCCGAGCTCGAGGCCGAGGGCGCCAAGGCCGACGTACGCCGCAAGGTGCGCGAGGGTGCCGAGCGTGAGATGAAGCAGCTGCGTGACCGTTCGCAGCGCGAGATCGACCGTCTCGACGAGGTGTGGACCCGCTTCAAGAACCTGAAGGTCCAGGACCTTGAGGGCGACGAGCTCCTCTACCGCGAGCTGCGTGACCGCTTCGGCACGTACTTCGACGGTTCGATGGGTGCCGCGGCGCTGCAGAAGCGCCTGGAGTCCTTCGACCTCGACGAGGAGGCCGAGCGCCTTCGCGAGATCATCCGCACCGGCAAGGGCCAGAAGAAGACCCGTGCGCTCAAGCGCCTCAAGGTCGTCTCCGCGTTCCTGCAGACCAGCAACAGCCCCAAGGGCATGGTGCTCGACTGCGTGCCGGTCATCCCGCCGGACCTGCGTCCGATGGTGCAGCTGGACGGTGGCCGCTTCGCGACCTCCGACCTGAACGACCTGTACCGCCGCGTGATCAACCGCAACAACCGTCTGAAGCGACTCCTTGACCTCGGTGCCCCCGAGATCATCGTGAACAACGAGAAGCGCATGCTTCAGGAGGCCGTCGACGCGCTCTTCGACAACGGCCGTCGTGGTCGCCCGGTCACGGGCCCCGGCAACCGTCCGCTGAAGTCGCTGTCCGACATGCTCAAGGGCAAGCAGGGTCGATTCCGTCAGAACCTGCTCGGTAAGCGTGTCGACTACTCCGCGCGTTCCGTGATCGTCGTCGGTCCGCAGCTGAAGCTGCACCAGTGTGGTCTGCCCAAGGCCATGGCGCTGGAGCTCTTCAAGCCGTTCGTGATGAAGCGCCTGGTCGACCTGAACCACGCGCAGAACATCAAGAGCGCCAAGCGGATGGTCGAGCGCGGCCGCACGGTCGTGTACGACGTCCTGGAAGAGGTCATCGCTGAGCACCCGGTTCTGCTGAACCGTGCGCCCACGCTGCACCGCCTCGGCATCCAGGCCTTCGAGCCGCAGCTGGTCGAGGGCAAGGCCATCCAGATCCACCCGCTCGTCTGCACCGCGTTCAACGCGGACTTCGACGGTGACCAGATGGCCGTGCACCTGCCGCTCTCCGCGGAGGCGCAGGCAGAGGCCCGCATCCTGATGCTGTCCTCGAACAACATCCTCAAGCCCGCCGACGGCCGCCCGGTCACGATGCCGACCCAGGACATGGTCCTCGGTCTGTTCTTCCTGACCACGGACGGCGAGCTGCGTGACGTCAAGGGCGAGGGCCGGTCCTTCGGCTCCACTGCCGAGGCGATCATGGCGTTCGACGCCGGTGAGCTCGCGCTCCAGTCGGCCGTCGACATCCGCTTCCCGGTGGGCACCATCCCGCCGCGCGGCTGGACCCCGCCGGCGCGTGAAGAGGGCGAGCCGGAGTGGCAGCAGGGGGACACCTTCCGCCTCCGTACGACCCTGGGCCGTGCGCTCTTCAACGAGCTGCTGCCCGAGGACTACCCGTTCGTCGACTACTCGGTGGGCAAGAAGCAGCTCGGCGAGATCGTCAACGACCTGGCCGAGCGCTACCCCAAGGTCATCGTGGCGGCGACGCTCGACAACCTGAAGGCGGCGGGCTTCTACTGGGGCACCCGCTCCGGCGTCACCGTGGCCATCTCCGACATCGTCGTTCCCGAGGCGAAGAAGGAGATCGTCAAGGGCTACGAGGCGCAGGACGAGAAGGTCCAGAAGCAGTACGAGCGCGGTCTGATCACCAAGGAAGAGCGCACTCAGGAGCTCATCGCGATCTGGACCAAGGCGACCAACGAGGTTGCCGAGGCGATGAACGAGAACTTCCCCAAGACGAACCCCATCTTCATGATGGTTGACTCGGGTGCCCGAGGAAACATGATGCAGATGCGTCAGATCGCCGGTATGCGTGGTCTGGTGTCGAACGCCAAGAACGAGACGATCCCGCGTCCGATCAAGGCCTCCTTCCGTGAGGGCCTGTCGGTGCTGGAGTACTTCATCTCGACGCACGGTGCTCGTAAGGGTCTGGCGGACACCGCCCTGCGTACCGCCGACTCGGGTTACCTCACCCGTCGTCTGGTGGACGTCTCGCAGGACGTCATCATCCGCGAGGAGGACTGCGGCACCGACCGTGGTCTGCGTCTGGCCATCGCCGAGCGCGGCGCGGACGGCGTGCTGCGCAAGACGGAGAACGTCGAGACCAGCGTGTACGCACGTGCGCTGGCCGAGGACATCACCGTCGACGGCAAGGTGCTGGCCCCGGCCAACACCGACCTCGGCGACGTCCTCATCGACGAGCTCGTCAAGCACGGCATCGAGGAGGTCAAGACCCGCTCGGTCCTGACCTGCGAGTCCGCCGTCGGTACCTGCGCCATGTGCTACGGCCGTTCGCTGGCCACCGGCA
The DNA here is from genome assembly GCF_055569295.1 of Streptomyces sp. NPDC029292. Taxonomy (NCBI): domain Bacteria; kingdom Bacillati; phylum Actinomycetota; class Actinomycetes; order Kitasatosporales; family Streptomycetaceae; genus Streptomyces; species Streptomyces sp. NPDC029292. Next base: position 36,472 of record NZ_JBVHXR010000007.1, on the reverse strand, counting down.
AGCTGGTCGACATCGGTGAGGCGGTCGGCATCATCGCCGCCCAGTCCATCGGTGAGCCCGGTACGCAGCTGACGATGCGTACTTTCCACACCGGTGGTGTGGCCGGTGACGACATCACCCAGGGTCTGCCCCGTGTCGTCGAGCTCTTCGAGGCTCGTACGCCCAAGGGTGTCGCCCCGATTTCGGAGGCCTCCGGCCGAGTCCGTATCGAGGAGACCGAGAAGACGAAGAAGCTCGTCGTCACCCCGGACGACGGCAGCGACGAGACGGCGTTCCCGATCTCGAAGCGTGCCCGTCTGCTGGTGGGCGAGGGCGACCACGTCGAGGTGGGCCAGAAGCTCACCGTGGGTGCCACCAACCCGCACGACGTGCTGCGGATCCTCGGTCAGCGCGCGGTCCAGGTCCACCTGGTCGGCGAAGTCCAGAAGGTCTACAACTCGCAGGGTGTGTCGATCCACGACAAGCACATCGAGATCATCATCCGGCAGATGCTGCGCCGTGTGACGATCATCGAGTCGGGCGACGCGGAGCTGCTGCCCGGCGAGCTGGTCGAGCGTTCGAAGTTCGAGACCGAGAACCGTCGTGTGGTCCAGGAAGGCGGCCACCCGGCCTCCGGCCGTCCGCAGCTGATGGGTATCACCAAGGCCTCGCTCGCCACCGAGTCGTGGCTGTCGGCGGCGTCCTTCCAGGAGACGACCAGGGTTCTGACGGACGCGGCGATCAACGCCAAGTCCGACTCCCTGATCGGCCTCAAGGAGAACGTCATCATCGGTAAGCTCATCCCGGCCGGTACGGGTCTGTCCCGCTACCGCAACATCCGGGTCGAGCCGACCGAGGAGGCCAAGGCCGCGATGTACTCGGCCGTCGGCTACGACGACATCGACTACTCGCCGTTCGGCACGGGCTCCGGCCAGGCCGTTCCGCTGGAGGACTACGACTACGGTCCGTACAACCAGTAAGCGAGTCGGTTGTCAGTAACTGAAGGGCGGTCACCCCACGGGGTGGCCGCCCTTCGGCGTGTCAACGCCCGTTCTCCAGGTGAGCCTGGAGGTGGTGCAGCCGGGTGTGCACGTCGGGGTGCGAGTCGAGCAGCCGTGAGATCACCCCTTCCTTCTCGAACGGGACGCCCAGGGCCGCGGCGGTGACCCGTTCGGACTCCTCCCTGTCGTGTTCCTCGCGCAGCCATCGGGCCAGGAGACGCTCGCGGGGCCGGTGGAAGACCAGAACCCCGCTCAGCGCCCAGCAGCCCGGCGGGACCCACCAGGGCAGGCCGCTCACCATGTCGACGGCGTACGACGTCACGACGACGACGGTCAGGCTTGCCAGCACGTGGGGGGTGCAGAGCGACCAGCAGTGATCCGGGGAGCAGTACCGCCGCAGAGCCGGGGATGGCCGGTGAGGAACGCGGTGAAGCGGGCTTCGTCGATGGCGACCGCCTCGACCGGTTCCAGCACCGTCACGGTCGACGAGCGATGGCGTCCGCTAAGTGCCGCGCCCTCGCCCACGATGTCCCCGGGGCCGCGCAGCGCGAGGAGCGCCTCGTAGCCGTTTGCCGCGATCGCTGTGACCTTCGTCCAGTCGTGCACGAGGAGCACCACATGGGCGGAGGGCTCGTCCTGGTGCATGAGGACACTGCGGGCCCGGTAGTGCATGGGGCGTCCCATGGTCGGCAGGGCGGCACGGTCCTCGCTCTCCAGGCGGGCGAGAAAGGGCACGCCGTCGTCGAAGCCGTCGTCGTCCCATGCGCGTGTAAGCCCCCCGGTCATACCGCTGCCCCGGTGTTCACCTGCGCCGATGCCCTAGATGCCGCAACCGGTCAAGGTATTTTGAAGTAACCATGCAAAGAGCGAGCGGCAATCGGCCGCCCTGGCTGGGACCGCGCTCGCGCTATGGGGAGAGAACGGCCTGCGGCTTGCGCAGGCGGATGGTCGCCCGGCGATTCGAAGATCACGAAAAGCCCGGCCGAAGTGCACGGATCGTGGAATCGAAGATCACTTGGGATGGGTGGGCTTGGCATGGCCCACTCATCAGGGTGGGCGAAGCCCATTTGTTTTGACCGCAGCGAATGAGGTAGGTACGCTCAGACCTTGTGCCTGGGGTGTGCCCTGGCTCCCGTGCGTGCCTTCAACCGCACAAGGGGAGCCGTAGGCGGCCACCGTATTCTGCGCTCTTTCCGCCTCGCGGCGGGAGTCTGCAGCTTCGACACACCCGACCGCGTGGGTCGGCGATGTTTCAGGTTAGCTTCACCATTCGGCACACAGAAACCGGAGAAGTAGTGCCTACGATCCAGCAGCTGGTCCGGAAGGGCCGGCAGGACAAGGTCGAGAAGAACAAGACGCCCGCACTCGAGGGTTCGCCCCAGCGTCGCGGCGTCTGCACGCGTGTGTTCACGACCACCCCGAAGAAGCCGAACTCGGCCCTGCGTAAGGTCGCGCGTGTGCGTCTGACCAGCGGGATCGAGGTCACTGCTTACATTCCGGGTGAGGGACACAACCTGCAGGAGCACTCCATCGTGCTCGTGCGCGGCGGCCGTGTGAAGGACCTGCCGGGTGTTCGCTACAAGATCATCCGTGGTTCGCTCGACACCCAGGGTGTCAAGAACCGCAAGCAGGCCCGCAGCCGCTACGGCGCCAAGAAGGAGAAGTAGAAATGCCTCGTAAGGGCCCCGCCCCGAAGCGCCCGGTCATCATCGACCCGGTCTACGGTTCCCCTCTTGTCACCTCCCTGATCAACAAGGTGCTGCTGAACGGCAAGCGCTCCACCGCCGAGCGCATCGTCTACGGCGCCATGGAGGGCCTGCGCGAGAAGACCGGCAACGACCCGGTCATCACGCTGAAGCGCGCTCTGGAGAACATCAAGCCGACCCTCGAGGTCAAGTCCCGCCGCGTCGGCGGTGCGACGTACCAGGTGCCGATCGAGGTCAAGCCCGGTCGCGCCAACACGCTCGCGCTGCGCTGGCTCGTCGGTTACTCCCGCGCCCGTCGCGAGAAGACCATGACCGAGCGTCTGCTCAACGAGCTTCTCGACGCCTCCAACGGCCTTGGTGCCGCTGTGAAGAAGCGCGAGGACACCCACAAGATGGCCGAGTCCAACAAGGCCTTCGCGCACTACCGCTGGTAGTCGCTACCCCCATCGAGACCGAGAGAAGACCGAAGCCTTATGGCTACCACTTCACTTGACCTGGCCAAGGTCCGCAACATCGGGATCATGGCCCACATCGACGCGGGCAAGACGACCACCACCGAGCGGATCCTCTTCTACACCGGCGTCAGCTACAAGATCGGTGAAGTCCACGACGGCGCCGCCACCATGGACTGGATGGAGCAGGAGCAGGAGCGTGGCATCACGATCACCTCTGCTGCCACCACCTGTCACTGGCCGCTTGAGGACAACGACTACACGATCAACATCATCGACACCCCGGGCCACGTCGACTTCACGGTCGAGGTGGAGCGCTCGCTGCGCGTCCTCGACGGTGCCGTCACGGTGTTCGACGGTGTCGCCGGTGTCGAGCCGCAGTCCGAGACGGTGTGGCGTCAGGCCGACCGTTACGGCGTGCCGCGCATCTGCTTCGTGAACAAGCTGGACCGTACCGGCGCCGAGTTCCACCGCTGTGTGGACATGATCTCGGACCGCCTGGGCGCCCAGCCGCTCGTCATGCAGCTGCCGATCGGCGCCGAGATGGACTTCAAGGGCGTTGTGGACCTGGTCCGCATGAAGGCGCTCGTGTGGTCTGCCGAGGCCGCCAAGGGCGAGATGTACGACGTCGTCGACATCCCGGCCACGCACACCGAGGCTGCCGAGGAGTACCGCGGCAAGCTGATCGAGGGCGTCGCCGAGAACGACGAAGAGATCATGGAGCTGTACCTGGAGGGCGTCGAGCCCACCGAGGAGCAGCTGTACGCCGCGATCCGTCGCATCACCATCGCGTCTGGCAAGTCCAGCGACACCACGGTCACCCCGGTGTTCTGTGGCACCGCGTTCAAGAACAAGGGCGTTCAGCCCCTGCTCGACGCGGTCGTGCGCTACCTCCCGACCCCGCTTGACGTCGAGGCCATCGAGGGCCACGACGTGAAGGACCCCGAGGTCGTGGTCAAGCGCAAGCCGTCCGTGGACGAGCCGCTGTCCGCGCTCGCGTTCAAGATCATGAGCGACCCGCACCTGGGCAAGCTCACCTTCGTCCGGGTCTACTCGGGCCGCCTGGAGTCCGGCACCGCCGTGCTGAACTCCGTCAAGGGCAAGAAGGAGCGCATCGGCAAGATCTACCGCATGCACGCGAACAAGCGTGAGGAGATCGAGTCGGTGGGCGCCGGCGACATCGTCGCCGTGATGGGCCTGAAGCAGACCACCACCGGTGAGACGCTGTCCGACGACAAGAACCCGGTCATCCTGGAGTCCATGGACTTCCCGGCGCCGGTCATTCAGGTCGCCATCGAGCCCAAGTCCAAGGGTGACCAGGAGAAGCTGGGTGTAGCCATCCAGCGTCTCGCGGAGGAGGACCCCTCCTTCCAGGTTCACTCGGACGAGGAGACCGGCCAGACCATCATCGGCGGTATGGGCGAGCTGCACCTCGAGGTGCTGGTCGACCGTATGCGCCGTGAGTTCAAGGTCGAGGCCAACGTCGGCAAGCCGCAGGTCGCGTACCGCGAGACGATCCGCAAGGCCGTCGAGCGTCACGACTACACGCACAAGAAGCAGACCGGTGGTACCGGTCAGTTCGCCAAGGTGCAGATCGCGATCGAGCCCATCACCGAGGCCGACGGTCCGGCGTACGAGTTCGTGAACAAGGTCACCGGTGGCCGTATCCCGCGGGAGTACATCCCGTCGGTGGACGCCGGTGCGCAGGAAGCCATGCAGTTCGGCATCCTGGCGGGCTACGAGATGACGGGCGTTCGCGTCATTCTTCTCGACGGTGGCTACCACGAGGTCGACTCCTCCGAGCTCGCGTTCAAGATCGCCGGTTCGCAGGCCTTCAAGGAGGCCGCGCGCAAGGCCAGCCCTGTGCTGCTCGAGCCGATGATGGCCGTCGAGGTCACCACGCCCGAGGACTACATGGGTGAGGTCATCGGCGACATCAACTCCCGCCGTGGCCAGATCCAGGCCATGGAGGAGCGGATGGGTGCCCGGATCGTCAAGGGTCTGGTGCCGCTCTCGGAGATGTTCGGCTACGTCGGCGACCTCCGCAGCAAGACCTCGGGTCGCGCAAGCTACTCGATGCAGTTCGACTCCTACGCCGAGGTTCCCCGGAACGTCGCCGAGGAGATCATCGCGAAGGCCAAGGGCGAGTAACACACCCCGTTTACACGCTTTAGGCTTGACACCGACCGCCGGGGCTTGAATCCGGCAAGGGACGAGAAATCGTCCCCGGGGGAAAACCCCGGCGGGCGGCATCCCAGCAAAGATCACCTGGCGCCGATGAGTAAGGCGTACCAGAACCACTCCACAGGAGGACCCAGTGGCGAAGGCGAAGTTCGAGCGGACTAAGCCGCACGTCAACATCGGCACCATCGGTCACATCGACCACGGTAAGACGACCCTCACGGCCGCCATTACCAAGGTGCTGCACGACGCGTACCCCGACCTGAACGAGGCCTCGGCCTTCGACCAGATCGACAAGGCTCCTGAGGAGCGCCAGCGCGGTATCACGATCTCCATCGCGCACGTCGAGTACCAGACGGAGACGCGTCACTACGCCCACGTCGACTGCCCCGGTCACGCGGACTACATCAAGAACATGATCACGGGTGCGGCGCAGATGGACGGCGCCATCCTCGTGGTTGCCGCCACCGACGGCCCGATGCCGCAGACCAAGGAGCACGTGCTCCTGGCCCGCCAGGTCGGCGTTCCGTACATCGTTGTCGCCCTGAACAAGGCCGACATGGTGGACGACGAGGAGATCCTGGAGCTCGTCGAGCTCGAGGTCCGTGAGCTCCTCTCCGAGTACGAGTTCCCGGGCGACGACCTGCCGGTCGTCAAGGTCTCGGCGCTCAAGGCGCTCGAGGGCGACAAGGAGTGGGGCCAGTCGGTCCTGGACCTGATGGCCGCCGTCGACGAGGCGATCCCGACCCCCGAGCGTGACGTCGACAAGCCGTTCCTCATGCCCGTCGAGGACGTCTTCACGATCACCGGTCGCGGTACGGTCGTCACCGGCCGTATCGAGCGTGGTGTCCTGAAGGTCAACGAGACCGTTGACATCATCGGCATCAAGCAGGAGAAGACCACCACCACGGTCACCGGCATCGAGATGTTCCGCAAGCTGCTCGACGAGGGCCAGGCCGGTGAGAACGTCGGTCTGCTCCTCCGTGGCATCAAGCGCGAGGACGTCGAGCGCGGCCAGGTCATCATCAAGCCGGGCTCGGTCACCCCGCACACCGAGTTCGAGGCCCAGGCCTACATCCTGTCCAAGGACGAGGGTGGCCGCCACACGCCGTTCTTCAACAACTACCGTCCGCAGTTCTACTTCCGTACGACTGACGTGACCGGTGTTGTGACCCTCCCCGAGGGCACGGAGATGGTCATGCCGGGCGACAACACTGAGATGAAGGTTGAGCTCATCCAGCCCGTCGCCATGGAAGAGGGCCTCAAGTTCGCCATCCGTGAGGGTGGCCGGACCGTGGGCGCCGGCCAGGTCACCAAGATCAACAAGTAAGTCTTGTTGGCTTGATTGCCTGGTAGCTCCTTAGAGCTCCTTGGAAGGGCCCGTACGACTTCGGTCGTACGGGCCCTTTCGCTTGCCCGCGAGGAATCCGGAACCGCTTGCCCGCGGGGTTCCGAAATTATTCGACGCCGACGACCCGTTCCCCCCGGCTGCCCCTCCCTTCACTATTTGTCATGCCGCTGAGCAAATTCGTACGCCTTCGGGTCGAGGGGTGAGGCATGTCTGGACACGTGAGCCGCAGAACCGTGCTCGGCGCCGGTCTCGCGGTGTTACCGGCGCTGTCGGGGGTGGCGTGGGCGGACGGCGGGCAGCCGGGGTCCACCGACCCCGGCGCGTACATCTCGTTCACTGGGGGTGCCTTCTCGCTCGTGGGCGCCCCGGTGGTGGTCTCCCCGGACGATCACCCCGGAGTCGTACGGGTGGCGGGCGACCTCCGCGACGACATCGAGCGGGTGACGGGTGTACGGCCCGGCAGCGCGACGGCGCGGGAGGTGGTGCTGGTCGGGACGATCGGCCGCAGCCCGCTGATCGACGGTCTCATCGCCTCCGGCAAGCTGGATGTCACCGGCGTCCGTGGTCGCTGGGAGACCTCCCTGCAGACCGTCGTGGAGCGGCCCCTGCCCGGCGTCGACCGCGCCTTCGTCGTCGCGGGCAGCGATCCGCGCGGCACGATCTTCGGCGCGTACGACGTCTCGTACGGCATCGGGGTCTCGCCCTGGTACTGGTGGGACGACGTGCCGCCGGTCCACCGCGACGCGCTGTACGTGCTGCCGGGGCGGCACACGCAGGGCACGCCGGTGGTGAAGTACCGCGGGATCTTCATCAACGACGAGAACCCGGCGCTCGGCACCTGGGCGCCCGCGTACTTCGGCCCCGGCAAGGCCCCCGGTCACGACGGCGGCTTCAACGCGGACTTCTACGCCAAGGTCTTCGAGGTGCTCCTCCGCCTGAAGGCGAACTACCTCTGGCCGGCCGTATGGGGCCGCGCCTTCGCCGAGGACGACCCGCAGAACCATGCCCGCGCCAAGGAGTACGGGATTGTCATGGGCACGTCTCACGAGGCGCCCATGATGCGAGGCATCGAGGAGTGGAACCGGCACGCGGTGCCCGCCGTGCGCGACGCCTCCGGCGCGATCGTCACCCCCGGGCACGACCCGTTCGGCGGTACGGGGGAGTGGTCGTTCCGACGCAACGCCGACGCGATCAAGGCGTACTGGCGCGAGGGCATCCAGCGGATGGCCGACCAGGACTTCGAGGGCGTCGTCACGCTGGGCATGCGGGGGAACGGGGACACGAGCCTGCCGGACGGCGACGGCGTCGAACTGATGCGGGAGATCATCGACGCGCAGCGGGCGATCATCACGGACGTCACGGGCAAACGGCCTTCCGAGGTCCCCCAGGTGTGGACGCTCTACAAGGAGGTCCAGCGGTACTGGGACCGGGGGCTGCGGGCGCCGGACGACGTCACGGTCGTACTGACCGACGACAACTGGGGCAACATCCGCAAGCATCCGGACCCGGCCGAGCCCGCGCGGGCCGGTGGCTACGGCCTGTACTACCACTTCGACTACGTCGGGGCCGGCCGCAACTACAAGTGGGTCGACACGACGTCCCTCCCGAACATGTGGGACCAGCTCCACCAGGCCCACGCGTACGGCAACCACGGGCTGTGGGTGACGAACGTGGGGGACTTGAAGGGCAATGAGCTGCCCACCGAGTTCTTCCTCGACTACGCCTGGAATCCCGAGCGTTGGAGCCTTTCGTCGCTCGGGGAGTGGGAACGGCGCTACGCGCGGCAGAACTTCGGCCCGGCGCAGGCCCCGGACATCGCCGATGTGCTGGCGACGTACGGGCAACTTCAGTCCCGTCGCAAGCCCGAGCTGCTCAACCGCCGTATCACGGGGAGTGGTTCGGACGTCGTCTACGACGATCAGGCCACCCCGTTCTACGGGCGTGAGCTGGAGCGGGTCACGCAGGAGTGGCGGGAGCTCGCGGCGCGGGCCGAGCGGATCGCGCGCAGACTCCCGGACTCGGCGCAGGACGCGTGGTTCGAGCTGGTCGGGTATGCGGTGCTGGCGACGGCGAATCTGTACGAGCTGCGGGAGGCGGAGTTCACGAACCTGCGGTACGCGGCGCAGGGCCGGGCGGCGACCGATGGCCTGGCGGCTGTGGCGGAGGCAGGTCTCGCACGGGACCTCGCGCTCGCCGAACGCTTCAACTCCCAGGTGGCGGGCGGGAAATGGCGCGGTTTCCAGACGCAGCCGCACATCGACTACGGGGATGTCGCGCGCTACGGCCCGAACGCGGGCTGGCAGCAGCCGGAGCTGAACAATGTCGCTCTGCCGGATGTCCTGTTCCCCGCGGTGCGGCGCATCTCGCTCCCGGACGCCGCCGAGATGGGAGTGGCGGTCGACGGTTCCCCGGGCGAGGCGCTGGTGCTGAGCCCGTACCGGACCGGGCCGGCGCCGTACATCGAGGTGTTCAACCGGGGTCGGGAGACCTTCGACTACCGGATGGAGGCGTCCGTGCCGTGGATCGCTGTGGACCGTCCGAAGGGGCGGGTCTCGCGGCAGGTGCGGGCGGTGGTGACGGTGGACTGGTCTCGGGCGCCTCGTGGCCGGACGGAGGCGGAGATCACGGTGGAGGGCGCGGGTCCTGATGTGCCCCTCAAGGTGATCGCCGAGAACCCTTCGCCGCGGGGTCTGCGCGGTTTCGTCGAGGCGGGCGGATATGTGGCGCTGGACGCGGAGCATTACGCGCGGGCCGTGGGCGCCTGGCAGCGCATCGACCGGATCGGCCGTACGGGAGCGGGGATGACGCCGTTCCCGGTGACGGCGGCGCGCCAGACACCGGGCCGTGCGGCCTCACCCCGCCTGGAGTACGAGGTGAGCGTGCTGACCCCGGGCACGGTGACGCTCTGGGCCTACCTGTCCCCCCGCAACCCGGCACTGGCCACCGGCGGTCTGCGCTACGCGGTCTCCTTCGACGACGCAGCGCCGCAGACGGTCGACATCCACGCGGCGACGGGCGCGGACGACGGCCTGATGAACATGCAGTGGGCTCGCAACACCTCGGACAACGTGAACGTGACGTCGACACGGCACGCGCTCGCCACTCCCGGCGTACACCGCCTGACGTTCTGGATGGTCGACCCGACGGTGGTGGTGCAGCGGCTGGTGATCGACACGGGCGGGCTGCCGCGGACGTATCTGGGCCCGCCGGAGAGCCACCGCGTCGTCAGCTGACCCGCACCCCATGACCGTACGACGTGGTGGCCCTGCCACCTACGAAAGGACCGCACATGAGGAACAACTTCCGCATGCCCGCAGCAGCCGCTGTGGCCGCGACACTGCTGGTCACGGCCGCCGCGCAGACGGCGTCGGCGCACCAGGCCCCACTGCGAGTGCTCGCCGACCGGGCTGACGTCCGGATCGGCACGGCCGTGGACGTGACGGCGCTGACGGACGACGCCGCGTACCGCCGTACGACCGCTCGTGAATTCGACTCGGTGACGGCCGAGAACGTCATGAAGTGGGAGTCGGTCGAACCGCAGCGCGGGGCGTACGACTGGTCGGAGGCGGACGACCTGGTCAGCTTCGCCCGCGCCCACGGCCAGGCCGTACGCGGTCACACACTGGTCTGGCACAACCAGCTGCCGGGCTGGCTGACGTCGGGTGTCGCGGACGGATCGATCGACGCGACGCAGTTGCGCGCCATACTCCACGACCACATCACCACCGAGGTGAAGCACTTCAAAGGCAAGATCTACCAGTGGGACGTGGTGAACGAGGTCTTCAACGACGACGGTTCGCTGCGGGACTCGATCTGGCTCCAGCAGCTCGGCCCGTCGTACATCTCCGACGCCTTCCGCTGGGCCCACGCCGCCGACCCGAAGGCGAAGCTCTTCCTGAACGACTACAACGTCGAGGGGATCAACGCGAAGTCGACGGCGTACTACGAGCTGGCGGGCCGACTGCGCGCCGAGGGCGTGCCGGTCCAAGGCTTCGGAATCCAGGGCCACTTGGGCATCCAGTACGGCTTCCCGGGCGATGTCGCCGACAACCTCGCCCGTTTCGCCGGCCTGGGCATGCAGACGGCCTTCACGGAGGTGGACGTGCGCATGGTCCTCCCCGCGGACGCCGAGAAGCTCGCCCGCCAGGCGGACTACTTCCGGGGGCTGCTGGACGCCTGCCTCTCCACCCGCAGCTGCAAGTCCTTCACCGTCTGGGGCTACACCGACAAGTACTCGTGGGTGCCGGGGGTCTTCACGGGGCAGGGGGCGGCGACCCTGATGGACGAGAACTTCGTGACGAAGCCCGCGTACGCGGCGGTGGGGGAGGGGCTGGCGGCCGGACGGTGAGGCCGGTCACCAGGCGATCGGCAGGGAAAGCGGGCCGCGGATCATCGTGCGCTGCCGGAAGGGGACCTCGTCGGCGGGTACGGCGAGGCGGAGGTCGGGGCAGTGCTCCAACAGGGTGTCGATCAGCATCTCGATCTGCATCCGGCACAGGACGGCGCCCGTGCAGTAGTGCGGCCCGTTGCCGAACGCCACATGCGCGCCGGCGTCCCGGTCGAAGTCGATGCGGTCGGGGTCGGGGAAGACGTCCGGATCGCGGTTGGCGGCCAGGTAGGAGACGTAGACCGGGTCGCCCGCGCGGATCCGGATGCCCTGGATCACGACGTCCTCCAGGGCCACGCGGGGCAGGCCGACGGCGGCGCGGTGCGGGATGTAGCGCAGGAGTTCGTCGATGGCCGCGGGGCGCGATGCGGGGTCGTTGCGCATGCGTTCCATCAGGTCGGGCCGGGTCAGCAGGAGGTAGAACATCTGGCCGCTGTTGTTGGTGAGCGCCTCTCCGCCGATCTGGAGCGGGCCGGCGACGCTGATCGCCTCCTCCTCCTTGAGCTCACCGCTCTTCACCGCGCCGCCGAGCAACGACAGGACGTCGTCCCCGTCGCCGTCCTGCCGGTCGCGGATGGCCTGCGCGATCCACCCGAACAGGCCCTTCTTGGCGCGCTCGGAGGCCTCGGCGCCGCCCGCGGTGGAGATGATCTCCCGCGTCCAGGTGTGCACCTTCTGCCGCTCGTCGGCGGGCACGCCCATGACCTCGCAGACGACGGAGATCGGAAAGGGCTCGAGGACCCGCTCGATCAGATCGGCGGGCGGCCCGTCCTGCACCATGGCGTCGACCAGCTCGTCGAGCATCTCCTGGACGCGGGGGCGCAGCCGCTTCACCGCGCCCACCGTGTACGCGGTCGAGGCGGCGCGGCGCAGCCGGTTGTGGTCGGGCTGGTCGGCCCAGGCCAGCGCCCCGGGCCGCGGCGCGAAGTGCGGCGCCAGCCGGGTGAACTGCCGGAGGGACGCCTCCTTCCGGCTGAACCGCGGATCGTTCGTGATCATCTTCACGTCGTCGTACCGCGTCGCCAGCCACGCCCAGCTCTCGTCCCCGTGCGGAAGCCGGATCCGGGTCAGCGGCCCTTCCTTCATCAGCTCCGCGAGCACCGGCTCGAACTCGGTCCCGTCCAGCTGCCCGGCGGGCCAGTCACGAACGGGGGGAAGGGGCTGCTCGGCCAGGGTGGTGGTCTCTTCTGCCATGGGTCCACCATCGGGCGCCCCCGGTTCGGTGTCGCGGGGGAGTGCTCCAGACGGAGGGTGGGGCGTGGTGGTGTTCCTGCCAAGGCCGACGTCACAGACCCGACCGCGCTCGCTCTTCAAGGACGTCGAAGTCGAGGAACGCGTCAGCGTTGTCCTGGAGCCGGCGCAGTGCCCGGGCCCGGTCATCCGCGATGTCGTCGTCGATGTCGACCAGGGGCCTGGGCATGTGTGCCTCCCGAGCGGCGCTTGATGGACGAGAGGACCGGCCGCAACTCGTAGAGCGGCCGGCCAGTCCGGCATCGGCAACTGACACAAGTCGATAACAGAGTTCACAACAGCAACTTCACAGGTTATGCACCCCTCTTGAGATTCTTTGGCCCGCGATGCCTCAGCTTGACTGAAAGGTCACTCATCGCCGGTCCATAGAATTCACAGCCTCCGGAATATGGATTGAACGCAGGTCAAGAGCGGGGAGAGCCTCTGTCCTCATCTTTGATCATCTCGTGATCACGCCCAGGAGATCTCTTCACAGGTACTTGGCATTCCATCGCGTCCACCCGTGACGCATGGGGCGTTGCGCGGTGATCTCAGGGAGTGTTGATGAGACAAAAGGGGAGACGGCTCTTCCCGGTCTCAGGGGGGCGCGAGAGATCCTCGCGCGCTTTGCTGAGGCGTACGGCACTGGCGGTGGCCGCCGTGCTCGCGGCGGAGGCCGCGCTGGTGTCGCTGGAGACGGGGGCGGCGTTCGCCGCAGACTCCGGCAGCACCGAGGTGACGGCGACAACGGTCTACGACACCAAGTCGGCGGCTTCGTCGGCCGATTCGGTCGCGGCGGCGTTGCTGATGGCCCGCCTGCAGGACCGGAAGATCGAGGTGCTGTCGGAGCGCACGGCGACCTCGACGACGTACGCACTGCCGAGCGGTGCGATGCAGACGTCCACGTATGCCGGGCCGATCCGGCAGGAGGTGGACGGCAGTTGGAAAGACATCGACACCTCACTCTCGGACACCGGCGCCTCGCTCGAGCCGGGCGTGGCGGCCGCGGACATCGCCGTCTCGGACGGCGGGGACACCGCGCTGGTGTCGGTCGACAAGGGGGACAAGTCGTTCGGCCTGGGTTGGGAGTCCAAGCTGCCGACCCCGTCGGTCAAGGACGACACCGCCTCCTACGACCTGGGGGACGGCCAGACCCTGACCGTGACGGCCCTGTCGCAGGGCTTCAGCCAGAACGTCGTCCTGGATTCCGCGCCCGAGAAGGGCCTGGAGTACCGCATTCCCTTGAATCTCACAGGACTTGAGCTGTCGGTCGCCGACTCCGGTCACCTCCTGCTGAAGGATTCCGACGGCGAGCTGGTCGCGGAGGCGCCCGCGCCGACGATGTGGGACGCGTCCAAGGACGACGCCTCCGGCGAGTCCAAGCACCAGGCCAAGGTCACCACGAAGGTCGAGACTGCCGACGACGGCTCCCAGACCCTCGTGCTGACCCCGGACGCCGACTACTTCGACCAGGACCTGATCTACCCGGTCACCGTCGACCCGACCTCGACCCTCGCTGTCACCACCGACACCTGGGTGGCCACCAACTACACCGACTCGCAGGTCTCCTCGACCGAGCTGAAGTCGGGCACCTACGACGCGGGGACCACCAAGGCGCGCTCGTATCTGAAGTTTGACGTGTCGGCCTTCAAGGGCAAGGACATCATCGACACCAACCTCGCCCTGTACTCGTACTACTCCTCGACGTGCTCCACGTCGGGTGCGGGCACGCAGGTGCGGCGGATCACCTCCTCGTGGTCGTCGTCGGGCATCACCTGGTCCGACCAGCCGTCCACCACGACGACCGGCGCGGTGACGAACACCGCGGCCAAGGGCTACAGCGATTCCTGCCCGGCCGGAACGATGAACTTCGACATCGACGACATCGTGTGGGACTGGTCGACCGGCTCGTCCAACTACGGCATCCGGATCGCGGGCGCGTCCGAGACGGACTCGACGACCTGGCGGCGCTTCCGCTCGGCGAACTACGTCTCCGGCGACGGCTCCACCGAGCCGCACCTGACCGTGACGTACAACTCCTACCCGGTGACCCCGAGTTCGCTCGCCATCTCGCCGTCGCAGGTCAACGCCTACAACGGCAAGCGGTACGTCAGCTCCCTCACCCCGACCCTGTCGGCGAAGGTGACCGATCCGGACGGGGCGAAGACGAAGGCCCAGTTCGAGGTCACGGCCGACCCGGACTACGCCGACACCACGTACTCGTACACCGAGACCACGTCCGCGGTGTCCTCCGGATCGACGGCCAAGCTGACGATCCCGTCGGCCTCGGCGTTCCCGGCGGGCGTCCATCTGCGCTATCGGGTCCGCGCCGACGACGACACGGACTACGGCTCGTGGACCGGCTACACCACGTTCGTGATGAACACCGGCAAGCCCGCCGCCCCGACGGTCACCTGTGACACGTACGAGGAGAACGGCTGGACGGCGAAGGCTGACGACGCCGTGTCCTGCACCATCGACACCTCCTCCACCGACGGCGCCGGCTACTACTGGGGCCTGGACAACAGCAGCCTGCCGAACAAGAAGCTGGACACCACCAACGGCACCGGCGGCGACTCGGCAACCGTCTCCATCGACCCCGCGAACGGCTGGCACACGCTGTACGCCCGCACGGTCGACTCCGGCGGAAACCTCTCTTCAGCCACCACCGCCTACAGCTTCGGCGTCGGCGCGGACGGCGCCGCGATCCTCTCCCCGCAGGACGGCGACACCACCGCCCGCCGCCTCACCCTGTCCGCCAAGGGCCTGACCAGCTACACCGGGGCCACCTGGCAGTACCGGCGCGGCGAGACCGACTCCTGGCACACGGTTCCGGTCGGCGACGTCACCGCCTCCGGCAGCGCGGTCTCCGCCTGGCCGGTCGCCGTCACCTCCGGTACCGCGACCAAGCTGGTGTGGAACACGGTGTCCAGCCTCTCCGAGGACGGCGCGATCGAGCTGCGCGCAGCCTTCACCGACGGCACCACCACCGGCCACTCGCAGACCGTCGAGGTCACCCTCGACCGCGACGCCGGCACCGCCCCGGCCACCGAGGTCGGCCCCGGTACGGTCAACGAACTCACCGGCGACTACACCCTGTCGGCCACCGACGCCTCGGCGTTCGCGGCGAGCGTGGAGCGCACGTACTCCTCGCGTGCCAACGACACCGACACCGAGGGCCAGTCCGAGATCTTCGGTCCCGGCTGGACCTCCTCCATCACCGCCGAAGCAAGCGACTACACGCAGATCCGCGAGACCTCCGACACCTCGGTGGAACTGCTCTCCGGTGACGGCGGCGCGATCGCGTTCACGCTGAACTCGGACGGCAGTTGGGCATCACAGACCGGTGCCGAGTCCCTGGCGCTGACCGGGACGCTCAGCGGTTCGACGTTCACGCTCACCGACACCGACGCCAACACCACGGTGTTCGCCAAGGCGGCCGACGCGGCGACGACCTGGACCCTGTCCTCGTCCGCGACCGCGGTCGACGACTCCACGGTCACCACGGTCTCGGAGACCGTCACCTCCGGCAGCCAGACCCTGGCCCGCCCCAAGTACGTGATCTCCCCGACCGGCGCGGTGAAGGCGGCGACCTGTCAGGCGACGCCCACGACCAAGGGCTGCCGCGTCCTGGAGTTCGTCTACGCCGACTCCACGACCGCCACCGACAGCGCGCTCGGCGACTACGCGGGTCAGGTCAAGGCGATCAAACTGTGGGCCACCAGCCCCGGTGGCTCCTCGGCCACCGCCGAAACCGTCGCCTCCTACGCGTACGGCGCCTCCGGCAAGCTCCGGCAGGTCTGGGACCCGCGGGTCAGTCCGGCGCTGAAGACGGAGTACACCTACGACTCCGACGGCCGCGTTGCCACCCTCACCAAGCCGGGTCAGCTGCCGTGGACGTTCACGTACGGCAAGGCCGGCTCCGCGCTGACCGCCGGTGCGGGCATGCTGCTGTCGGCGTCCCGTGCGACCCTCACCGCGGGTACGGACACGGTCGACGGCTCCAGCACCACCTCGAGCGTCGTGTACGACGTACCGCTCTCCGGTACCAGTGCGCCGCACCAGATGGACGCGGACACCGTGGACGCCTGGGCGCAGAGCGACGCCCCGACCGACGCCACGGCGGTGCTCGCCCAGGACGCGGACCCCGTGTCCCACGCGGGCGGTGACCTGACCGCGGCCGCCTACGGTTCGGCGACGGTCACCTACATCGACGCCAACGGCAACGCGGTCGACACCGTCTCCCCGTCGGGCGCGACCATGACCTCGACGTACGACCTGTACGGCAACGAGGTGTTCACGCTGTCCGCGGCCAACCGCGAACTGGCCCTCGGCACCAGCGATGACGCCGAGGAACAGCTCGCGCAGCTCGGCCTGACCGACCTGACGACGGCCGATCGCGCGGCGCAGCTCGCGGACGTCACCCAGTACTCGGACGACGGCCAGCAGGTCACCGACACCTACGGGCCGCTGCACGAGATCACGCTCGCCGCGGCCGCCGGCGAGTACGCCGCCGGGGGCATCGTTCCGGCGCGCGAGCACACGGTGTACGGGTACGACGAAAACCGCCCGTCGGACGCGGTCGTCTCCGGCCTGGAGACCTCGTCCACCACCGGCGCCTCCCTGCCCGGTGTGAGCGCGGACGCCGAGACGGTGACCACCACGACCAGCTACGACTGGTCGACGGGCGCGACGAAGAGCTCGTCCACGGCATCATCGGCCACCGACCACGTGTACACCTACGACGACAGTGGACGCATCGTCACCTCGCGCACCGCGGGCTCGTCCGGCTCGGACGCGGCGACCCTCGGGTACGAGTACTACACGGCCTCCGGCTCCGGCACGTGCGTGAGCGCGGTCTGGGCGGGACAGCTGTGCCGGACCGTCCCCGCGGCGGCGATCACGGGCGGCGGCAGCAATCCGACCGCGGCCACGACCACCACGTACGAGTACAACCGGTGGGGTCAGGTCACCAAGGCGTCCGAGGTCGCGGGGAGCTCGACCCGCACCACCGTCAGCCTTTTCGACGACGCGGACCGGCTGACGTCCGTCCAGGTCACCAGTGACCTCGGGACGGCCGTGACCAAGACGTCGTACGCCTACGACGAGGACTCCGGGGCCCTGCTCTCGGAGACGGCCAACGGCAGGACCGACGTGTCGGCCTACGACCGTCTCGGGCGTCTCCTCTCGTACGACGACGGCGCGGGCAACACCACCACCTACGCGTACAACTCCCTCGGCCTGCTGGCCTCCTGGGCGGACTCCACGGGCGCGAGCACCACGTACGACTACGACGCGGACGGCAACACCCTCACCGCCAAGGATTCCGAGGCCGGTACCTTCTCCGGCACCTACGACGCCGACGGACACCTGACCGGTGAGACCCTGCCCGGCGACTACACGTCGACGGTCACCGTCGACCCGGCGGGCAACACCACCTCCCGGGTCTACACGGACAGCGCCGACACCACCGTCCTGTCCGACTCGGTCGACTACCTGATCACCAACCAGCAGGCAGGGCACACCCAGACCGACGGCTCCTCGGTGCAGACCGGCTACACCTACGACACCCAGGGGCGCATCACCCAGGCCGCGGACACCACGGCCACCGGCTGCACCACCCGCGCGTACACCTTCGACGCGTCCGGCAACCGCACCGCGCTGGCCACCACCAGCAGCACGGTCGCCGACTGCAGCACGACCACGACCGCGACCACCAGCCACACGTACGACTCGGCCGACCGCCTCGTCGACTCCGGCTACACCTATGACGCCCTCGGCCGCACCCTGACCGACGGCAGCAGCACCTACACGTACTACGCCAACGACCTGGCGGCGTCCATCACCACCGGCACCAGCCGTACCAGCTACGGCCTGGACGCGGCGGGCCGGCCGGCCGTGACCACGTCCGCGAGCACGGCGGACAGCGGGGCCACGTGGACGACGGACAGCGTGATGACCAGTCACTACGCCAACGGCAGCGACTCGGCGACCTGGAGCGGGACCGGCACGGGCAGCGTCACCCGGAACGTCATCGATCTCTCGGGCGCGCTCGCGGCGAAGGTCACGGACTCCGGTTCGCCGGTGCTCCAGCTGGAGAACCTCCACGGCGACATCGCGGTGACCCTGAACCTGGACGGTTCGGGCACGGCGACGGTGAGCCGCTACGACGAGTACGGCAACATCCAGGACGGCACGACCGCGCTCGCCTTCGGCTGGCTCGGCTCGTACCAGCTCACGACGGACACGGCCAGCGCCGTCAGCGTCATGGGCGCCCGCCTGTACAGCGCCTCGACCGGCCGCTTCCTTCAGGTCGACCCGATATACAGCGGGAGTGCGAACACGTACGACTACTGCAACGGGGACGGCAGCAACTGCACCGATCTGGACGGCACCTGCCCGAGCGGGTGGCGACACATCACCGCCAATACACTCTGCACGGCGGCGATCTGGGCCGCTGCAACATTGATCACGGCGGTGGGGGAGTCGCTCTGCCTGGCCTACGCGGCAGGCCTGCTCTGGGCCTGCAGCGCGATTGTGGGAGGCCTCGCGGATGCCGTGAGCTACTACGTCGAAACCCGTTGGGACGGCGGGTTCACCTGGAGCAACTTCTTCCAGAAGTTCGTTGTCGGGGCGGCCATCGGACTCACTGTCGGCGGCATCGGGCAGTGGCTTTCCAACAAGGCGGGCGGCCGTAAAGCCATCAGAAGGATTGCCCGGTACATCATCAAGGTAGGCAAGAAGCTCCACGTGCGACGAGTCACCTCGGTCCTCGCTCGCAGGATGACGGCGGCTCTGTGATGCGCCGCCTGATCAAGCAGCTGCGCATCTCACTCCTGTTTGTGATCGGGATCGCCACCTTCGAGCTGGTGGGCAATGCAGTCACGGAACTGCCGTCAGTGAATCTCCTGTCGGCCCTGAACGACTGGGCCCAGACCACGGTCGGCCTTGGTGTCCTCGTGACCGTGGTGCACTCCACGATCTACAGTGCCGCGTACCTCGGGCGGCCCGAGGGAAGGGAGGCGCGTGGTGTCCGGGCCGGCCTGGTAGTGCTGCTGCTCTTCGACCTGGGCATCGCCTGGCCGCTGTGGACGATGGCCACCGGTCACTCGGCGCTGTACGCGGCGGGATGTGTGGCGGTGGCGCTTCTGCCTCTGCTGACCACCGTCGTGGCATGGAGCTGGACGAGGCTGCGAGGCCTGGAGGCGGATGTCGCCCGCAACAGAGCCCTGTTCTTCGGGATCCTGGCCCTGCTGCCCCAGCTGCTGGCCGCCGCGATTCTCTTCCTGGCGGTGTGACAGCACCTCCGGCGTGACCGTGAGGCTGCGGGGTGCGGAAGGACCGCACCCCGCAGCTCCATGGAGGGTCTTCAACTGTTGGGGGTTTGGCTTAAGCAGGCTGGTTGATGCTGCTTCGCGTCATCGGGGCGGTTCCTTGGACTCTGTCATCCGTTTCCGCCTGCCTGGTAACGGTTTCCGCTGTTTTTGTGAGTGGGGGTGTTGCTCCTTCGCTGCGTCGTGGGATGGCGACGGTCATGGTCTCCCGTGCGTTGCGGTGCCTCTCGGGTGCGGGGGCGGGCGGATCGGCGGGACATGGTGAGGCCGTGTCTTTGTGTGATGGTCGTTCGTTAGGTCGATCGGAGCGCCTAGTGCCCGGGGTGGCCGCTGCGGGGGACTGACCGGGATCGTGCGGGGATAAGGGGGGAAGGGTGTGGCCAGGTTGATGGCGACGGCCACCTGCACCGCCTTTGGTGGTGTCCTGGAGGGCAGCGGTGAGCGGGTCGGGCAGGGCTTGCTGTTCGAACGGGTGGGGTTTTGGGCGGAGTTGAGCCGGGAGCTGACTGGCGCTCTGGTGGCTTCCCGGTGGGATGAGGCCTCTTTGGACGTGCTGGCCGCCGGGGTGGATGAGCGGGGCGAGGCGCCGCCCAGCGGCTGTTGCGGGAGGACGCCGCCGCGGGGCGCGTCCACGCCGTACGGGTGCGGAACGCCGGCGGGGTCAAGGAGATGTGCCGCAGACCCGCCCCCACCGGTGTCGGTAAGACCATCGTTGACGTCTCGCGCCGGCTGGAACTGGAGGCGGACGGCGCGGGCGATGCCCGGCCGGAGCGGCTGAGGGCGATGGACGGCGCGAACTTCAAGATCGCCACGGGGGAGAAGCACCTGGCTCAGGCCGCCGCCCGGCTGGCCGGCCACGAGGGCTGGCTGTGCTGGCTCACCCGGTGGAAGGAGATCGCGGCCACGGACCGGCGGAGGATCGTCCCCGCCGCGTTCGTCACCGACAGCGGGCATGTGGTGTGGGGGTGTACGCACGAGGAGGACTGGGCGCCCTGGCTGCGCGGCGAAGCAGCCGCCGCGCACAGCACCGAACCGCATCTCGCCGCCGCGCACACCAGCGAGTCGGATCCCGCCCCCGTACACACCACCGAGCCGGACCGCGCCGCCGTGCCCGCGCCGCGGCCCTCACGGCCGCGTACCGCGGGTTCCTGCTCGTCCTCCTGGCCGCGCCGCTCGCCACCGTCCCGTACCTGCTCGGCCTCGTGTCGGTGCTCGCCGCGGCGGGGCTGGCCGCGCTGGCGGGCTTCCTGACCTTCTTCGGCGCCGCGATCATGTCGGGCACCGGCACGGAGGGCGTGCCGGAGTCATGGACCGTGCGCGAGGAACTGGACCCCTCGCTGCGCTGACCCGGCAGTCACCCGACGCACGCCGTGTTTGACGTTCGTCACCTTCGGGGTACGATCCTCGGCTCGATTAGCCAGCCCCCGGTCCCATATGGCAGACTGTCGGAGTTGCTCGGTCGAGTGCCGATGCTGCGCGCCTCCCGTCGGGAGGACCGGAAGCGAGTCCCACAGTACTCGTCGCCTCAACTGCCGTAAGGCAGCGCTGGGGCGGACGTACGGGAATCTTTCGGGAAGTGTCAGCGGGGTGCGGGCCAGGCACCCGGTGGGTGTTCCAACCCCCGGTCCAGCGGTTGCTTTCGGGCGAGCCGCGTCCCTCGTAGGGAAATCCGTAACGGATATCTGTGCGGCAGGAGCGCGACACACCCGACCGCGTGGGTCGGAGGACGGGACGCGAACCCCCGGGTTCCAGAGCGTTTCACTAGACAAAGGACTACTGAGTAGCCATGGCGGGACAGAAGATCCGCATCCGGCTCAAGGCCTACGACCACGAGGTCATCGACTCCTCGGCGAAGAAGATCGTCGAGACGGTGACGCGCACTGGTGCGTCGGTCGCGGGCCCGGTGCCGCTGCCCACTGAGAAGAACGTGTACTGCGTCATCAAGTCGCCGCACAAGTACAAGGACTCGCGCGAGCACTTCGAGATGCGCACGCACAAGCGCCTGATCGACATTCTCGACCCGACGCCCAAGACCGTTGACTCTCTGATGCGACTCGACCTCCCGGCCGGTGTCGACATCGAGATCAAGCTCTAGGGAACGGTGATCTGAGAATGGCTAAGCAGATCAAGGGCATCCTGGGCGAGAAGCTCGGCATGACGCAGGTGTGGGACGAGAACAACCGTGTTGTTCCGGTCACCGTCGTCAAGGCCGGCCCGAACGTCGTCACCCAGGTCCGTACGAACGACGCCGACGGCTACGAGTCGGTCCAGATCGCCTTCGGCGAGATCGACCCGCGCAAGGTGAACAAGCCCCTCAAGGGCCACTTCGCCAAGGCCGACGTCACCCCCCGTCGTCACCTCGTCGAGATCCGTACCGCTGACGCCAGCGAGTACACCCTCGGCCAGGAGATCACCGCCGAGACCTTCGAGGCCGGCGTCAAGGTGGACGTGACCGGCAAGAGCAAGGGCAAGGGCTTCGCCGGTGTCATGAAGCGTCACAACTTCAAGGGCCTCGGCGCCGGTCACGGCACCCAGCGCAAGCACCGCTCTCCCGGCTCCATCGGTGGCTGCGCCACCCCGGGCCGCGTGTTCAAGGGCCTCCGCATGGCGGGTCGCATGGGCAACGAGCGGGTCACCACCCAGAACCTGACCGTTCACGCCGTTGACGCGGAGAAGGGCCTGCTCCTTATCAAGGGCGCGGTTCCTGGTCCGAACGGCGGCCTCGTCCTGGTCCGCACCGCGGTCAAGGGGGCCTAAGGACTATGAGCACCATTGACATTCTGTCGCCCTCCGGCGACACCGCTGGGACCGTTGAGCTCCCGGCCGAGATCTTCGATGTAGAGAAGATCAGCATCCCGCTGCTTCACCAGGTCGTCGTTGCGCAGCTGGCCGCTGCCCGTCAGGGCACGCACAAGGTCAAGCGTCGTGGCGAGGTCCGCGGTGGCGGTAAGAAGCCTTACCGCCAGAAGGGCACCGGCCGCGCGCGCCAGGGTTCGACCCGTGCGCCGCAGTTCGCCGGCGGTGGCGTCGTCCACGGCCCCACGCCGCGTGACTACTCGCAGCGGACCCCGAAGAAGATGAAGGCCGCGGCCCTGCGCCACGCCCTCACCGACCGGGCCCGCAACGCTCGCATCCACGTCGTCACCGGCGTGATCGAGGGCGAGACCCCCTCCACCAAGGCCGCCAAGAGCCTGCTCGGCAAGATCTCGGAGCGCAAGAACGTGCTCCTGGTCATCGAGCGCTCCGACGAGGCCGCGCTGCTCTCCGCGCGCAACCTGCCCCAGGTCCACATCCTGGAGCCGGGCCAGCTGAACACGTACGACGTTCTCGTCTCGGACGACGTGGTCTTCACCCAGGCCGCTTTCGAGTCCTTCGTGTCTGGCCCCAAGGCCGCTGACACCGAAGGGAGCGAAGCCTGATGGCTACGCGTCACCCGAGCATTGCCTCGAAGGCCGCCAAGGCCAAGAAGGTCGCGCGCGTCGCCAAGGCGAAGCGCCACGAGACCGAGGGCAAGAACACCGTCGAGACGCCGCTGAGCAAGAGCTTCACGGACCCCCGTGACGTCCTCCTCAAGCCGGTCGTCTCCGAGAAGAGCTACGCGCTGCTCGACGAGGGCAAGTACACCTTCGTCGTCGCGCCGGGCGCCAACAAGACCCAGATCAAGCAGGCCGTCCAGGCGGTCTTCTCGGTCAAGGTCACCGGGGTCAACACGATCAACCGTCAGGGCAAGCGCAAGCGCACCAAGACGGGCTTCGGCAAGCGTGCTGACAGCAAGCGCGCGATCGTGACCCTCGCTGAGGGCGACCGTATCGACATCTTCGGCCAGGCCTCCTAACGGAGCGCCCTGGTCCGAATATCGGACGAGGACTGAGAAATGGGAATCCGCAAGTACAAGCCGACTACGCCGGGCCGTCGTGGCTCCAGCGTCGCCGACTTCGTCGAGGTCACGCGGTCCACGCCGGAGAAGTCGCTGGTCCGCCCGCTGCACAGCAAGGGCGGCCGTAACAACGCCGGTCGTGTGACCGTTCGCCACCAGGGTGGCGGACACAAGCGCGCCTACCGAGTGATCGACTTCCGTCGTCACGACAAGGACGGCGTGCCGGCGAAGGTCGCGCACATCGAGTACGACCCCAACCGCACCGCGCGCATCGCGCTGCTGCACTACGCCGACGGCGAGAAGCGCTACATCCTCGCCCCGCGCAACCTGCAGCAGGGTGACCGCGTCGAGAACGGTCCTGGGGCCGACATCAAGCCGGGCAACAACCTGGCGCTCCGCAACATCCCGGTCGGTACCACGATCCACGCGATCGAGATCCGTCCCGGTGGCGGCGCCAAGTTCGCCCGCTCCGCCGGTGCCTCGGTGCAGCTGCTCGCGAAGGAGGGCACCATGGCCCACCTCCGCATGCCCTCCGGTGAGATCCGCCTGGTCGACCAGCGCTGCCGCGCCACGGTCGGCGAGGTCGGCAACGCCGAGCAGAGCAACATCAACTGGGGTAAGGCCGGCCGCAAGCGCTGGCTGGGCGTTCGCCCGACCGTCCGCGGTGTGGCGATGAACCCGGTTGACCACCCGCACGGTGGTGGTGAGGGCAAGACCTCCGGTGGTCGCCACCCGGTCTCCCCGTGGGGTCAGAAGGAGGGTCGTACTCGTTCGCCGAAGAAGGCTTCGAACAAGTACATCGTCCGCCGCCGCAAGACGAACAAGAAGCGCTAGGAGCGGGTTTAGATGCCGCGCAGTCTCAAGAAGGGACCCTTCGTTGACGGCCACCTCGTAAAGAAGGTGGACGCTCAGAACGAAGCCGGTTCCAAGAACGTCATCAAGACCTGGTCCCGTCGCTCGATGATCATCCCGGCCATGCTCGGCCACACGATCGCGGTGCACAACGGCAAGACCCACATTCCGGTGTTTGTCACCGAGTCGATGGTCGGCCACAAGCTCGGCGAGTTCTCGCCGACGCGCACCTTCCGGGGTCACGTGAAGGACGACCGGAAGTCGAAGCGCCGCTAACAGCGGGGTGGAATGACCATGACAGACACTGGAAGGACAACCATGGAAGCCAGGGCCCAGGCGCGGTACATCCGCGTTACGCCCATGAAGGCCCGCCGCGTGGTGGACCTTATCCGTGGCATGGATGCCACGGAGGCTCAGGCGGTCCTGCGTTTCGCCCCGCAGGCCGCGAGCGTGCCGGTCGGCAAGGTGCTTGACAGCGCCATTGCCAACGCCGCGCACAACTACGACCACACCGACGCCACTTCGCTGGTCATCAGCGAGGCGTACGTGGACGAGGGCCCGACCCTGAAGCGGTTCCGTCCGCGTGCCCAGGGCCGTGCCTACCGGATCCGTAAGCGGACCAGCCACATCACCGTGGTCGTCAGCAGCAAGGAAGGAACCCGGTAATGGGCCAGAAGGTAAACCCGCATGGGTTCCGGCTCGGCATCACCACGGACTTCAAGTCCCGGTGGTACGCCGACAAGCTGTACAAGGACTACGTCAAGGAAGACGTCGCCATCCGTCGGATGATGACGTCCGGCATGGAGCGCGCCGGCATCTCGAAGGTTGAGATCGAGCGCACCCGTGACCGCGTGCGGGTGGACATCCACACCGCGCGTCCCGGCATCGTCATCGGCCGCCGTGGCGCCGAGGCCGACCGCATCCGCGGTGACCTCGAGAAGCTCACGGGCAAGCAGGTCCAGCTGAACATCCTCGAGGTCAAGAGCCCCGAGACCGACGCTCAGCTGGTTGCTCAGGCCGTTGCCGAGCAGCTGTCCTCCCGCGTCTCCTTCCGTCGCGCCATGCGTAAGAGCATGCAGGGCACGATGAAGGCCGGCGCCAAGGGCATCAAGATCCAGTGTGGTGGCCGTCTCGGTGGCGCCGAGATGTCCCGCTCGGAGTTCTACCGCGAGGGCCGTGTGCCCCTGCACACGCTCCGCGCGAACGTCGACTACGGCTTCTTCGAGGCCAAGACGACCTTCGGCCGCATCGGTGTGAAGGTCTGGATCTACAAGGGCGACGTCAAGAACATCGCCGAGGTCCGCGCCGAGAACGCCGCTGCCCGCGCCGGCAACCGCCCGGCCCGTGGCGGCGGCGGCGCCGACCGCCCGGCCCGTGGTGGCCGCGGTGGCGAGCGTGGCGGTCGCGGTCGCAAGCCGCAGCAGCAGTCCGCGCCGGCTGCCGAGGCCCCCAAGGCCGAGGCTCCCGCCGCCGCTGCCGCTCCGGCTGAGAGCACCGGAACGGAGGCCTGACCGACATGCTGATCCCCCGTAGGGTCAAGCACCGCAAGCAGCACCACCCGAAGCGCCGTGGTCAGGCCAAGGGCGGTACGCAGGTTTCGTTCGGCGAGTACGGCATTCAGGCCCTCACGCCGGCGTACGTGACGAACCGCCAGATCGAGGCCGCTCGTATCGCGATGACCCGCCACATCAAGCGTGGCGGCAAGGTCTGGATCAACATCTACCCGGACCGCCCGCTGACGAAGAAGCCTGCCGAGACCCGCATGGGTTCCGGTAAGGGTTCGCCGGAGTGGTGGATCGCGAACGTGCACCCGGGCCGGGTCATGTTCGAACTGTCCTACCCCAACGAGAAGATCGCTCGTGAGGCCCTCACTCGCGCAGCCCACAAGCTGCCGATGAAGTGCCGGATCGTCAAGCGCGAGGCAGGTGAAGCGTGATGTCGGCCGGTACCAAGGCGTCCGAGCTGCGCGAACTGGGTGACGAGGAGCTTCTCAACAAGCTCCGCGAAGCCAAGGAAGAGCTGTTCAACCTCCGCTTCCAGGCGGCGACCGGTCAGCTCGAGAACCACGGTCGGCTCAAGGCCGTCCGTAAGGACATCGCGCGGATCTACACCCTGATGCGTGAGCGCGAGCTGGGCATCGAAACGGTGGAGAGCGCCTGATGAGCGAGAGCAACGTGACTGAAGAGACCAAGACGAGCCGCGGTTTCCGCAAGACCCGTGAGGGTCTGGTCGTCAGCGACAAGATGGACAAGACCGTCGTCGTCGCCGTCGAGGACCGCGTCAAGCACGCGCTGTACGGCAAGGTCATCCGCCGTACGAACAAGCTCAAGGCTCACGACGAGCAGAACGCCGCCGGCGTCGGCGACCGGGTCATCATCATGGAGACCCGTCCGCTGTCCTCGACGAAGCGCTGGCGCATCGTCGAGATCCTCGAGAAGGCCAAGTAATTACCTGAGGGGTTTCCCTCAGGTTGGTTCCGCCAGGCTCGGCGAGCTCCGTAAATCGACTTACGGAGCTCGCCGGGAACCGGCAGACACATCAGGAGATAGACGTGATCCAGCAGGAGTCGCGACTGCGTGTCGCCGACAACACTGGTGCGAAGGAAATCCTTTGCATCCGTGTGCTCGGTGGCTCCGGTCGCCGCTACGCGGGCATCGGTGACGTCATCGTCGCCACCGTCAAGGACGCGATCCCCGGCGGCAACGTGAAGAAGGGTGACGTCATCAAGGCGGTCATCGTTCGCACCGTCAAGGAGCGCCGCCGTCCGGACGGCTCGTACATCCGCTTCGACGAGAACGCCGCTGTCATTCTGAAGAACGACGGCGACCCTCGCGGCACCCGTATCTTCGGCCCCGTCGGCCGTGAGCTGCGCGAGAAGAAGTTCATGAAGATCATCTCGCTCGCGCCGGAGGTGCTGTAAGCATGAAGATCAAGAAGGGTGACACGGTTCAGGTCATCACCGGCAAGGACAAGGGCAAGCAGGGCAAGGTCATTGCCGCTTACCCGCGCGACGAGCGCGTCCTGGTCGAGGGTGTCAACCGGGTCAAGAAGCACACCAAGGCCGGCCCGACCGCCAAGGGTTCGCAGGCCGGTGGCATCGTCACGACCGAGGCCCCGATTCACGTGAGCAACGTTCAGCTCGTCGTGGAGAAGGACGGCAACAAGGTCGTCACGCGTGTCGGTTACCGCTTCGATGATGAGGGCAACAAGGTTCGCGTTGCCAAGCGGACGGGTGAGGACATCTGATGGCTACCACCACCACTCCGCGTCTCAAGACGAAGTACCGCGAGGAGATCGCGGGCAAGCTGCGTGAGGAGTTCTCGTACGAGAACGTCATGCAGGTTCCCGGCCTCGTCAAGATCGTGGTCAACATGGGTGTCGGCGACGCCGCCCGTGACTCGAAGCTCATGGACGGTGCCGTCCGTGACCTGACCACGATCACCGGTCAGAAGCCGGCCGTCACCAAGGCCCGCAAGTCCATCGCGCAGTTCAAGCTGCGTGAGGGTCAGCCGATCGGTGCCCACGTCACGCTCCGTGGCGACCGCATGTGGGAGTTCCTGGACCGCACTCTGTCGCTCGCGCTGCCGCGCATCCGCGACTTCCGTGGTCTGTCCCCCAAGCAGTTCGACGGCCGTGGCAACTACACGTTCGGTCTCACGGAGCAGGTCATGTTCCACGAGATCGACCAGGACAAGATCGACCGTACCCGGGGCATGGACATCACCGTGGTGACCACGGCGACCAACGACGCTGAGGGCCGTGCCCTTCTCCGTCACCTCGGCTTCCCCTTCAAGGAGGCGTAAGCGAGATGGCGAAGAAGGCTCTGATTGCCAAGGCTGCTCGTAAGCCCAAGTTCGGTGTGCGTGGCTACACCCGCTGCCAGCGCTGCGGTCGTCCGCACTCCGTGTACCGCAAGTTCGGCCTGTGCCGCGTCTGCCTTCGTGAGATGGCTCACCGTGGCGAGCTGCCGGGCGTGACCAAGAGCTCCTGGTAGTCCCCGCTTTTCAGGGATTCCAGGGCTCTCGGTAAGTAAAGGGCTCGGTCAGGTGCCCGCCCCTCCATGGCTTAGGCTAGGAGGGTTGGGCGCCTGCCGCCCCGACCGACTTACTACGCCGTAGGTCCCCGCACCGCACCCGTCCCGCCACTGAGTGGGGAGAGGGATGGCGCATACAGGAAACCCCGGCGAGAGAGGCCGAAGGCCAATTCATGACCATGACTGATCCGATCGCAGACATGCTTACGCGTCTGCGTAACGCGAACTCGGCGTACCACGACACCGTGGGAATGCCGCACAGCAAGATCAAGTCGCACATCGCGGAGATCCTCCAGCAGGAGGGCTTCATCACGGGCTGGAAGGTCGAGGACGCCGAGGTCGGCAAGAACCTCGTCCTCGAGCTGAAGTTCGGCCCGAACCGTGAGCGCTCCATCGCGGGCATCAAGCGGATCTCCAAGCCCGGTCTCCGGGTTTACGCGAAGTCCACCTCCCTGCCCAAGGTGCTTGGCGGCCTCGGCGTGGCGATCATCTCCACGTCGCACGGTCTCCTCACCGACAAGCAGGCCGGCAAGAAGGGCGTAGGCGGAGAAGTCCTCGCCTACGTCTGGTAGCGGAAGGGAACGGAGGAAACAGCTATGTCGCGTATTGGCAAGCTCCCCATCACGGTTCCCGCCGGCGTGGACGTCACCATCGACGGCCGTACGGTCTCGGTGAAGGGCCCCAAGGGCACCCTCTCCCACACCGTCGCGGCGCCGATCGAGATCGCTAAGGGTGAGGACGGCGTTCTGAACGTCACCCGCCCGAACGACGAGCGTCAGAACAAGGCCCTCCACGGCCTGTCCCGCACGCTGGTGGCGAACATGATCACCGGCGTGACCACGGGTTACGTGAAGAAGCTCGAAATCAGCGGTGTCGGTTACCGCGTCCTGGCGAAGGGCTCCAACCTGGAGTTCTCGCTCGGCTACAGCCACTCGATCACCGTCGAGGCCCCCGAAGGCATCACCTTCAAGGTCGAGAACCCGACGCGGTTCTCGGTCGAGGGCATCGACAAGCAGAAGGTCGGAGAGGTTGCGGCCAACATCCGCAAGCTGCGCAAGCCCGACCCGTACAAGGCCAAGGGCGTCAAGTACGAAGGCGAAGTCATCCGCCGCAAGGTCGGAAAGGCGGGTAAGTAAGCCATGGCATACGGTGTCAAGATTGCTAAGGGCGACGCTTACAAGCGTGCTGCCATCAAGCGTCGTCACATCCGGATCCGTAAGCACATCTCGGGTACGGCTGAGCGTCCGCGCCTGGTCGTGACGCGCTCCAACCGCCACATCGTGGCCCAGGTCATCGACGACGTTAAGGGTCACACCCTGGCGTCGGCGTCGACCCTGGACACCACGGTCCGCGGCGGCGAGGGCGACAAGTCCGCGCAGGCCAAGTCGGTCGGCGCCCTGGTCGCCGAGCGCGCCAAGGCTGCCGGTGTCGAGGCTGTCGTATTCGACCGTGGTGGTAACCAGTACGCCGGGCGCATCGCCGCCCTGGCGGACGCCGCCCGCGAAGCCGGACTCAAGTTCTGAGTCGCCCGTCGCGCTAGCGACTTAGGTCGCTGCGTAGCTAGCGGAAAAAGAGAGAGGTAATCCAATGGCTGGACCCCAGCGCCGCGGAAGCGGTGCCGGTGGCGGCGAGCGGCGGGACCGGAAGGGCCGTGACGGCGGCGCTGCTGCCGAGAAGACCGCGTACGTTGAGCGCGTTGTCGCGATCAACCGCGTCGCCAAGGTTGTGAAGGGTGGTCGTCGCTTCAGCTTCACCGCGCTGGTCGTGGTGGGCGATGGTGACGGCACCGTCGGTGTTGGTTACGGCAAGGCCAAGGAGGTGCCGGCCGCCATCGCCAAGGGTGTTGAGGAGGCCAAGAAGCACTTCTTCAAGGTCCCCCGTATCCAGGGCACCATCCCGCACCCGATCACGGGCGAGAAGGCTGCGGGCGTCGTCCTGCTCAAGCCTGCTTCCCCCGGTACCGGCGTTATCGCCGGTGGCCCGGTGCGTGCGGTGCTCGAGTGCGCCGGCGTTCACGACATCCTGTCGAAGTCGCTCGGCTCGTCCAACGCGATCAACATCGTGCACGCGACCGTGGCGGCCCTCAAGGGCCTGCAGCGTCCCGAGGAGATCGCGGCTCGCCGTGGTCTGCCCCTCGAGGACGTCGCCCCCGCGGCTCTGCTTCGTGCGCGTGCGGGAGCGGGTGCGTAATGGCCCGCCTCAAGATCACGCAGACGAAGTCGTACATCGGCAGCAAGCAGAACCACCGCGACACCCTGCGTTCGCTCGGGCTCAAGCGCCTGAACGACGTGGTCGTCAAGGAGGACCGCCCCGAGTTCCGCGGAATGGTGCACACCGTCCGCCACCTCGTGACGGTTGAGGAGGTCGACTGATCATGGCGGAAAACAACCCGCTCAAGATCCACAACCTCCGTCCCGCCCCGGGCGCCAAGACCGCGAAGACCCGTGTGGGTCGCGGTGAGGCGTCGAAGGGTAAGACGGCCGGTCGTGGTACCAAGGGCACGAAGGCCCGCTACCAGGTTCCGGAGCGCTTCGAGGGCGGGCAGATGCCCCTCCACATGCGCCTCCCGAAGCTGAAGGGCTTCAAGAACCCGTTCAAGACCGAGTTCCAGGTCGTGAACCTCGACAAGCTGGGCGCGCTGTACCCGGAGGGTGGCGAGGTCACCGTCGAGGGTCTCGTCGCCAAGGGTGCCGTTCGCAAGAACAGCCTCGTCAAGGTCCTCGGCCAGGGCGAGATCTCCGTGGCGCTGCAGGTGACGGTCGACGCCGTCTCCGGCTCCGCCAAGGAGAAGATCACCGCCGCCGGCGGTACCGTCACCGAGCTCGTCTGACTTCATCAGGCGTCTCGATGACTTGAGCGATCCCGACCGGGGATACCCCACAAATGGGGTATCCCCGGTTGGTCGTTCCAAGGGGGGCAGTCTCGCCGGTAAGGTGGCCTGCACTGCCAACTTTCCCCGGGGGCTCCGCAGGGGCACCACGGGCGTCGGTCGGCCGTTACTAAGTCGTCAAGTCCTTTGTCGAATCCTCAAGACCGTCACCTCTGACGCACTTGCGCGGGGGTCGCAGGAGGCACCGTGCTCACCGCGTTCGCCCGGGCGTTCAGGACGCCCGACCTGCGCAAGAAGCTGCTCTTCACGCTCGCCATCATCGTGGTCTACCGGGTCGGTACGCACATCCCGATCCCGGGTGTCGACTACAAGAACGTGCAGACCTGTATCGACGTGGCCTCGAAGGGCAACCAGGGTCTGTTCGGTCTGGTCAACATGTTCAGCGGTGGCGCTCTGCTGCAGATCACGATCTTCGCGCTCGGCATCATGCCGTACATCACGGCGAGCATCATTCTGCAGCTGCTGACCGTGGTGATCCCGCGCCTCGAAGCCCTCAAGAAGGAGGGCTCGGCCGGCACGGCGAAGATCACGCAGTACACCCGTTATCTGACGGTGGCGCTGGCCATCCTCCAGGGCACCGGTCTGGTCGCGACCGCCCGCAGCGGCGCGCTGTTCAGCGGCTGCCAGGTCGCGAACGAGATCGTCCCGGACCAGTCGATCTTCACCACCATCACGATGGTCGTCACGATGACCGCCGGTACGGGTGTCGTCATGTGGCTCGGCGAGCTCATCACCGACCGCGGCATCGGCAACGGCATGTCGATCCTGATGTTCATCTCGATCGCCGCGACCTTCCCGTCCGCGCTGTGGGCCATCAAGACCCAGGGCACGCTGGCCGACGGCTGGATCGAGTTCGGCACCGTCATCCTCGTCGGCCTGGTCATGGTCGGCCTGGTGGTCTTCGTCGAGCAGGCCCAGCGACGCATTCCGGTTCAGTACGCGAAGCGGATGATCGGCCGCCGTTCCTACGGCGGTACGTCCACATACATCCCGCTGAAGGTCAATCAGGCGGGTGTGATTCCTGTCATCTTCGCGTCGTCGCTGCTCTACATCCCGGCTCTGATTGCCCAGTTCTCCAACAGCAACGCGGGCTGGAAAACCTGGATCACGCAGAACCTGACCAAGGGTGACCACCCGATTTACATCAGCATGTACTTCCTTCTGATCGTTTTCTTCGCGTTCTTCTACGTGGCGATCTCGTTCAACCCCGAGGAAGTCGCGGACAACATGAAGAAGTATGGTGGCTTCATCCCGGGCATCCGGGCTGGCCGACCGACCGCTGAGTACCTCAGCTACGTACTCAACCGGATCACCTGGCCGGGTTCGCTGTATCTGGGTCTGATCGCTCTCGTACCGACGATGGCGTTGGTTGGCTTCGGGGCAAGCCAGAACTTCCCGTTCGGTGGTACCAGCATCCTGATCATCGTGGGTGTCGGTCTCGAGACGGTGAAGCAGATCGAGAGCCAGCTTCAGCAGCGCAATTACGAAGGGTTCCTCCGCTGATGCGAATCGTCCTCGTCGGGCCGCCCGGTGCCGGCAAGGGAACGCAGGCCGCGTTCCTCGCCAAGAACCTGTCGATCCCGCACATCTCCACGGGCGACCTCTTCCGCGCCAACATCAGCCAGCAGACGGAACTCGGCAAACTGGCGAAGTCCTACATGGACAAGGGCGAGCTGGTCCCGGACGAGGTCACCATCGCGATGGCCAAGGACCGCATGGAGCAGGCCGACGCGGAGAACGGCTTCCTCCTGGACGGCTTCCCTCGGAACGTCTCGCAGGCCGAGGCGCTCGACGAGATGCTGAGCGCCGAGGGCATGAAGCTGGACGCGGTGCTCGACCTGGAGGTCCCCGAGGACGAGGTGGTCAAGCGCATCGCCGGCCGCCGCATCTGCCGCAACGACTCTTCGCACGTCTTCCACGTCACGTACAAGCAGCCGAAGCAGGAAGGCGTCTGTGACGTCTGCGGCGGCGAGCTGTACCAGCGGGACGACGACTCCGAGGACACCGTCCGCACGCGTCTCGAGGTCTACCACACGCAGACCGAGCCGATCATCGACTACTACAAGGCTCAGGGCCTGGTCGTCACGATCTCGGCGCTCGGCAAGGTGGAAGAGGTCACGGGGCGCGCCATGGAGGCGCTGGCTCGTCAGACCGCGTGATGCTGGCGTTCTTCTCGCGGGGCGCGTAGGCAGTAAGCAGTACGTCGTTTCGGCCGCGGCACCCTGGGAGGGTGCCGCGGCCGAAGTGTGGGCGGGGGCCTCCGGCGGTTTCGCCCCCTCCGCCCCTTCCCTCCCCCACTCTCGGCTTCGCTCGAGCGGGAGGACCCCCATCGTCCTGGGGCTCCGCCCCAGACCACGCTCCTCGAACGCCGGAGGGGCTGGATGGTGCCGGCCGCGGCTGAAAGATCACGCCGCGAGGCGGGTGTCGGCACCCGTATCGTTGAAGTTGTCCGTACTCTCCGGTCCAGAAAGGCCGCAGCAGCCATGGTGCAGATCAAGACCCCCGAGCAGATCGCCAAGATGCGCGAGGCGGGATTGGTCGTCGCGGCCATCCATGCGGCCACGCGCGAGGCGGCCGTGCCCGGCGCCACCACCAAGGACCTCGACGAGGTCGCGCGCAAGGTGCTCGCCGAGCACGGCGCGAAGTCGAACTTCCTCGGGTACGGCGGCTTCCCGGCCACCATCTGCACCTCGGCCAACGAGGTCGTCGTCCACGGCATCCCGGACGACAAGACCGTCCTGAAGGACGGCGACATCATCTCCATCGACGCCGGCGCGATCATCGACGGCTGGCACGGCGACGCCGCGTACACCGCGTTCGTGGGCACGGGTCACTCTCCGGAGCTGATCGAACTCTCCCGGGTGACCGAGGAGTCGATGTGGGCGGGCATCGCGGCGATGAAGCTGGGCAACCGGCTCGTCGACGTCTCCCGTGCCATCGAGACGTACATCCGCCGCCAGCCGAAGCCCGGCGGCGGCCGTTACGGGATCATCGAGGACTACGGCGGCCACGGCATCGGCACCGAGATGCACATGGACCCGCACCTCCTGAACTACGTCGAGCGCCGCCGTGGCAAGGGCCCCAAGCTGGTCCCCGGCTTCTGCCTCGCCATCGAGCCGATGGTGTCCTTGGGCACACCGAAGACCGATGTCCTCGAGGACGAGTGGACGGTCGTCACGACCGACGGCACCTGGTCCTCCCACTGGGAGCACTCCGTCGCGCTGACGGAGGAGGGCCCGCTGGTCCTGACGGCTCCGGACGGCGGCAAGGCGAAGCTGGCGGAGTACGGGATCACGGCTGCTCCGGATCCTCTGGCTTAATGATCTTCGTAGTCGGGCATTCTTCCTCGATTCGTCTTTCCGAGGGCCCTGACGTAGACTGACTCGTCGGCTCTCGTGCACCCGCATGTCTGCATGCGCTCGCGCGGAGTCGATCAAGGTAGTCGATTCGAAGGGCAAAGCGTGGCCAAGAAGCAAGGTGCCATCGAGATCGAGGGCACTGTCGTCGAGTCTCTGCCGAACGCCATGTTCAAGGTCGAGCTCCAGAACGGCCACCAGGTCCTGGCACACATCAGCGGCAAGATGCGCATGCACTACATCCGCATCCTCCCTGACGACCGGGTCGTGGTGGAGCTGTCTCCGTACGACCTGACGCGTGGCCGGATCGTCTACCGGTACAAGTAGATCTTGCCTTTACTCCGTGTTCCCGTTCCGGGGCACGGGTGGTGGCACTGACCCGGAGAACCTCACCTAATGAAGGTCAAGCCGAGCGTCAAGAAGATCTGCGACAAGTGCAGGGTGATCCGCCGTCACGGTCGGGTCATGGTCATCTGCGAAAACCCGCGCCACAAGCAGCGCCAGGGCTGACGCACGACCGAACCTTCTGCACCCGCAGAAACTTCGCGCGACGCAAGCAGTACATGTTCATACGCAGAATCCAGGACTGTGTCTCATTGGACCATCAGGCCTGACACCCCCGGTCGGAGGCCGGGGACCCGGTTCGTACCGAATCTTCGATCTCTGGATCAGAAGAGGACGGCGGGCGGGAATCGGTTCTGCGGAAGACCTCCGAACGACAACTGGAGCCATTGAATGGCACGCGTTTCCGGTGTTGACATCCCGCGCGAAAAGCGTGTGGAGGTCGCCCTGACCTACGTGTTCGGCATCGGCCGGACCCTTTCCCAGCAGACGCTGGCCGAGACCGGCGTGAACCCCAACACGCGCGTTCGTGACCTCTCCGAGGAGGAGCTGGTCAAGATCCGCGAGTACGTGGACGCCAACATCCGGACCGAGGGTGACCTCCGTCGCGAGATTCAGGCCGACATCCGCCGCAAGGTCGAGATCGGCTGCTACCAGGGTCTGCGCCACCGCCGTGGCCTGCCCGTCCACGGTCAGCGCACCAGCACGAACGCTCGTACCCGCAAGGGCCCGCGTCGCGCCATCGCCGGTAAGAAGAAGCCGGGCAAGAAGTAGTCCTCAGCGGACGCTTGACCAAGCGGTCTTCGCTGTAGGACCGACCACCTCCCGTAGGAGTAATAGATGCCCCCCAAGGGTCGTCAGGGCGCTGCCAAGAAGGTGCGCCGCAAGGAAAAGAAGAACGTCGCTCACGGGCACGCTCACATCAAGAGCACGTTCAACAACACGATCGTCTCGATCACGGACCCCTCGGGCAACGTGATCTCCTGGGCCTCCGCCGGCCACGTCGGCTTCAAGGGCTCGCGCAAGTCCACCCCCTTCGCCGCGCAGATGGCCGCCGAGTCGGCCGCCCGCCGCGCGCAGGAGCACGGCATGCGCAAGGTCGACGTCTTCGTCAAGGGTCCCGGCTCCGGCCGTGAGACCGCGATCCGCTCCCTCCAGGCCACGGGCCTCGAGGTCGGTTCGATCCAGGACGTCACCCCCACGCCGCACAACGGCTGCCGTCCGCCCAAGCGCCGCCGCGTCTGACGCACGGTTGTCTCAGGTTTCGGGCGGTACGGCACTTCGGTGACGTACCGCCCGTACCCTTGTAGCTGGAACACATCGGGCTACCGCCCGTGGCAAGGGCATCAAATAGTGGGTGCCCATGACTGAAGGACTGCTTCATGCTTATTGCTCAGCGCCCGTCGCTGACCGAAGAGGTCGTCGACGAATTCCGCTCCCGGTTCGTGATCGAGCCGCTGGAGCCGGGCTTCGGCTACACCCTCGGCAACTCCCTCCGTCG